>CAMVNA010000004.1 GCA_947168725.1 uncultured bacterium
AAAACTTAATTGATGATACTGAAAATACTGAACTTGATGAAAACTTAATTGATGAAACTGAAAACACTGAACTTGATGAAAACTTAATTGATGAAACTGAAGAAAGAAAATGATATAACATTAAACGTGTATTATCTGAGCAAGAAGCCAACTGGGTACTTCCTGCCCACTGTTCAGATTTAACATGTTATGGTGAGGATAAAGAATTTGCACCTTGTACAACATTCAGATTATCAGAAAATCTTGATGAAAATTCTAACCGTATCGGAAAAAACTGAGTATGTAAATATAAAGATCCTTCAGAATTAGTTTATGTTGAATTTGAATAATCTAAAACTTTAAGGGCTTCCAAAAAAGTCTCCAAATTGGAGACTTTTTTCATATTAAAATATTTGATTATAATACTATATTCAAAATCTTTCCTGAAATATAAATTATTTTCTTAGGTTCTCATGATGTCAAATATCCATTCAATTTTCAGTCAGATTTAACTGCATTCATTACGTCATCTTGAGTTGCACCTCTTGAAACTTCGATAGTTCACCTAACCTTTCCATTAAATTGAACTGCCATTTTTACCAAATCTGAGCTAAGTTTACTCTCGTCATATTTAGGCCACTTAGCATTCTTGAATATTGAGAATTCATGTCATAATAAAGACCAAAATTCTTCAGCTAAATGTGGAGCAAATGGAGCTAACAAAATAACGAATTTCTCGAATACTTCAGTTGGAATAGCTTCACATTCAGTGAATGAATTAACCAATATCATAAACTGAGCTATTGAAGTATTGAAACGGAATGCATCGATATCCTCTGTTGTCTTTTTAATTGTCTGGTTAAACAATATTTCTACGTCAGATGGTAATTTAGCATCTGGAGAAACTTTATCCCGTAATGCAACTACTTTATCCAAGAATTTTTTAGTTCATCTAAGTCAGTTAGTATTCCATGAAATATATTGATCAAATGGTCACATAAACATTTCATATGTACGGAATGCATCAGCTCAGAATTCAGCAATTACATCATCAGGATTAACTACATTTCATCGCCTCTTAGACATTTTACGACCATCTTCAGCCATAATAAGTCAGACTTTTTCATATCTTTGGAATGGTTCTGTCTGTGTTACTACTCATAAATCATATAAGAATTTCTGCCAAAATCTCGCATAAATCATGTGTCTAGTCACATGTTCTGCTCATCATACATAAACATCCACATTCTTCCAATACTGCTCCTTTTCTGGAGAGACGAACTCTTTATCATTATGAGCATCCATGTATCTAAGCCAATACCAGCTTGATCAAGCCCATCCAGGCATAGTATTTGATTCTCTTTTTGCATCTTTTCAGCAATGAGGACATTTCACATTAATCCATTCATCAATATTTGCTAATGGTCATTCCTCTGTTCCTGTTGGTTCATAATTTTCTACATCAGGCAAAAGAAGAGGTAATTCTGACTCATCCATTGGTACTACTCCACAATCAGGACATAGCACAACAGGGAATGGTTCTCCCCAATATCTTTGACGAGAGAATACCCAATCTTGAATTTTATAATTTCTCTTTACTCATCATAAACCTTTTTCTGACAACCAGATTTGCATCTTTTTGATAGCTTCATCAGAAGTTAGTCATGTAAATTCTCAAGAATTTACAACTATTCATTTATCAGGATAGCAAACTTCACATTTTGCAATAGCATCATATTCTGGATGATTTTTATCTGCAGGTGCAATACTCTGAATAATAGGAATATTGTGAACATGAGCAAAATCAAAATCTCTTTCATCATGTGCAGGAACTGCCATAACTACTCCAGTTCCATAATTTGCCAATACATAATCTCAAATATAAACAGGGATTTTATCTCCATTAAATGGATTGATTGCATAAGCTCAAGTAAACTGCCCTGTTTTTTCTTTTTGAAGTTCAGTTCTTTCTAATTGAGTTTTAAATTTTGCCTGTTCCTTGTATTTTTCAACGGCTCATTTATATTCATCAGTTGTAATTTTATCTACTAATGGATGCTCTGGAGCCATTACCACAAAAGTCATTCAGAAAACTGTATCTACCCTGGTAGTAAATACTTCAAAATAGTCTTCAGAATTTTCCAAGAACATTTTGAATTGAGTTCATTCTGATCTTCCAATCCAATTTCTCTCAAGTTCTTTCATACTTTCATCCCAGTCAAGTCCATCCAAATCTTTTATCAATCTTTCTGCATATTTAGTAATACGCAAAACTCGCTGACGCATAGGCTTCTGCTCAACAGCAGATCCACATCTTTCACATTTTCAGTCTACTAAATCCTCATTAGCTAATCAAGTCTGACAATGAGGACATCGATTAATAGGTTTAAAATCTACGTATGCTAATCTTTGATTATCCAATTCTTTCTTTAATTCTTCTCCATCTAATCATTTCTCTCTGAGTTTCTTTTCAAGATTTTCAATTGGCATAGCTTTATCAAGCTCTTCATCGTAATAATGAGTAAATAACTGTAAGAATATCCATTGTGTCCATTTAAAATATTCAGGCTCTGCTGTAGAAAAAGATCTATCCCAATCATAACTAAATCAGATTTTTTCTAATTGCTGTTTGTAATAATCAATATTTTGCTGTGAAACTACTTGTGGTTTCATCTTTTTCTCTATTGCATATAGTTCAGTTCAGAGTCAAAAAGTATCAAATCCCATTGGATGCAAAACTGAATATCATTCCAGCATTTTTTTACGAGACAGTACATCAGAAGCTACATATCACTTAGGATGTCAAACGTGAAGTCCTGCTCCACTTGGATATGGAAACATATCTAATATATAGAACTTTTCTTTATTTGGATCTTCATGTGTGGAATAAACTCATTCATCTTTCCATCTTTTCTGCCATTTCTTTTCCATTTCAGACCAATTGATTTGCATCAGATTTTTATAAAAAAAATTAAAACTTTCTTTGAGAATAGATTTTCAAAGTATAATTGCAATAATAAAAGAATATTTCTATACTTTTTCCCCTATAAATTCTCAATCTGATTACGAACAACTGCTACTTTTCAGTTGTACCATCATTAGATGGAAAATTCTATTCTTTTGAAATTAATCTATTTAATTCTTCAAGAAATTTATCAAAATTTTTATCTATATATGGCTTTGAACTCACTGTACCAATTACTATTTTTTCCATATCTCAAAGTCCAATTCCCTTTTTATCCTTAATTTTAACTTTATAATCCCTTCTCATCGTAGAACAATCCCTCTGATCTCTTCTACCTTTTTTCTTAAAATCTTTTAATTTTTCTCGCTCATCTTTATTATTTACATAGAAATCTACTATATCTTCAATCGTAAGATTTTCAGCATTTTCTTTTCACTCAGATACCTTATCTTTCTTTTCTTTCCCCTTTCATTTTTTTTGACTTTCTCCTTTTCTTCCTCTACCTTTTACTTTATCTTTTTCCCCTTCTTTTTCGATACTTTTCTTTTCAGTAGAGTCAGTACAATTTTTAAGAAGTGTTTCGGCGCTATTCGTACTCTTTCATTCATCCATCTGCATTTCTTTTACCTCTTCACCACCCGACGTCCCATCTATTTCTTGTGTATTAATAGGTTCACTAATATTTCAGGGACCAATTTGAGTATCGATATTTGCACCATCATTTTTGAAAACTTCATGCAAAACCTCATCATAATGAGAATCTTCAAAAAATTTATTCCCACGATTCTTTTTATTATTATCTATATCATAAACAACAAGACTAGGCTTATCTCATTCATTTTCTTCCAGCTCAACCCCATATACACAGTCATTATTTTCCTTTATTGTCTTATATATCGCATATAAAACTACATTTTTAAAATGGTAGTAACTATACGTCAAAGTATCTTTAAATTTAAAATCTTTTAATTTAGAAACTTTTAACTCAATAGGTTTTCAATTAATCTCATATTTTATAATAGAATCTGTTATATTTCATCAGGATTCTTTCTCTTCAAAGGTAAATTTGCTAGTATCAATATAATCAAGCCAATGATGAGCGAAAATACTATTATTTTTAGCTAGTATTCATATCTTTATAAAAACTGGCAAAAATAGACATAATAATCAATCAACCCAATTACCACTTAATTTTTCTTTATTCGTAACTAAACGACCAATCTCTTCGCTAACAATTTTAGTTAATGAATACTTCCCTTTTTCATCTTTAGAAATCAGTAGATTAAAGTCTGATTCAATTTCATTCATCAATTCCTTCATTTTTTCTGAAGATTCTTCTTTCTCTTTTAATTTTTCAAATTCTTTTATTTTATTACACAACAATTTAATCAAATATTCTTCAATATCTTTAAAAATACCAAGGTCATCTTTTTCTCATCATAATAAAGACTTCAACGTCCCTGGTCTTGGTCATCTTCATGTAATTTTGTTATTAGTTTCAATAACAGAATTTTTAATATTATTAATACAAGAAATAAACATAATATATTCAGATATGTTTTTAAGCTCAGCCACAGCAGCTCCACAACCTTTTCATAATCATAATGCTTTGCAAAAATTTGTTCTTATAACTCTAAATCATCATTTTCCTGTTAACTCTTTATTTATAGCTTTATTTTTAAGATAATCAGGGTTTACCATAAAACTTGCCAATAATTTATCAAGCATACTCTTAAACTCTAATTTTAATTCTTCTTCATTTCACTCACTGTTTTTAGATATAGATATATTTTTCAATAATTCTATTGCTTTAGAAGAGTTTAATTGTTGCGCCAAAAAGGAAAACTCAACATCATTACATCTTTTTAAATCTTCATATCATTCCATATCCTGAATTTTCTTCAATTCATCAATAATTCTTTCTTCAGACCATTCAACTCCATCTTCTAACTGTTTATTTTCTTCTTTTTGCGATTCACTCATCGCATCTATTTTTTTAGGTTGCTCTGCAATTTTTTCAACATCTTCTGTATCACTTGATTTCTTTTCTACATCCTCAAATTCTATATGATTTACCCCAGTAGTTTCTTCTATTTGTTCCTTTGTAGTATCCACTACTTTTCCTGTTTCTCAGATCTCCTGTAAATCAACATCTTGTTTTTTTTCAACGCTACCTCTTTTTGTTGTATATATCTTATCTCCTTGTAAAATCTGATATTTTCAATGTACAACATTATAATATAGATCTGTTCAATTATTTGTTTCTTCCTTTTCATATATCGATGGTACATTATTCATAATCAACTTCTTTTTTGCATATTTTGTATATTTACCTACTTTTCAACCGTCATCAATACAACTTTTCAAGACATCCATTACATCTGTAGAAGTTACATCTGATAACTGCTCTAATGCATCTTTCGCATTAACTGCATCTTCCTTAGAAGAGGACAAAATCGTAAGATTAATTAAATCATTCTTCACTTTACTAGCTAAAAAGTTCTTATCCTTATCACTATTTTTTAATTTAGTAAATTCTTTATTATCATCAAAATAATTAACATAAGCCTGAATTTTTTCCTCCAATTCCTTTTTATTAAAACCTCTTTCACTTATATCTCTACTTAAAATATCAATTAATTCGTTAACCGCCGAATATAATCTACGAACAGTTTTTATTCAATTTTCTTTGTTGATATTAATGTTATTCATCAGCACAAACATAAAATAAATAAAACCATTTATATGATACATCAACATACAATAATTGTATCACCCGTTTTATTATATATAAATATATATATTTGTCAAACAAAATGATACCTTTTTTATGATTAGGCAATTAATGTTGACTTTCATGAAAAAATCATTACTCTTCATGAAAACACAAAAATTAAAAAAACATGCACAAAAGACTACTATCCAGATTAAATCGTGCAATCACATGCGTAAATGCATACGATTCCGATAAAACTTTTGACAAAAAGTTAATGGAAGTAAGACGGTATGCACGATTCATGAATGATGGAGAGTGTGTTTTGGAAGAAATCATTCAAATTATAGATGATACTCTTTCAGAATCCAGACACACCCAAAAAGAAAAGGAACAAATTACAAAAAAATTATGTTCCATCCAAAAAGAGATAAAAAAAGAGTTATTCGACTGTTTATCTTCTTAACTAAAAAAGCACAATGGTATTTCTGACTATTGTGCTTTTTACATTGAAATTTTCAGAAAACCAAAATTTAACAAACAAAAACAGCCAAATTATACACCTTCCTCCAATTCTTTAATTTGATCACGAATAACCGCAGCATCCTCAAATCTCCATTCTTTAATAGCTTCATCCATCTGAGATTTTAAATCTTTCATAATCAGATTTTTTTCTGCTTTTGTCATCCTTTTTAAACGTTTAACCTTTCAGCGAGTAAATGTAGAATTTTGCTGCTGAACTAGTTCTTCATCTGTTTTCACTGATTCCAAATTTTTTACATTTGAATGGGCAGCTTTTGGAGTAATATGATGCTCAATATTAAAATTATTCTGAATCGTGCGACGACGATATGTCTCTCGGAGTGATTTTACCATAGATTCAGTGAAATTATCCGCATACAATACTACTTCACTATCTGGATTTCTGGCTGCACGTCAAATTATCTGAGTAAGCGATGTTGTAGAACGGAGAAATCATTCTTTATCTGCATCCAGAACCGCAATTAATGTCACTTCAGGCAAGTCTATTCACTCACGGAGCAAATTTACTCAAACTATTATATCTATCACTCAGGTTTTCAGCTTTTTGATTATTTCCCATCTATCCATAGTCTGAACCTCTGAATGTAGATAGAAAGCTCTATATCATTTTGAGATTAAAAAATTCGTAATTTCTTCTGAGGATTTTTTGGTTAGAGTGATAAGTAAAATCTTTCATCATTTCGCAATATGCTGATCAAACTTTTTTAGCATATGATCCAAAAATGCATCACCAGGCTCAGAATTGGATAATTCTGAAAGCTCTGTCGGTGTTTTCTGCAAAAATTTAGAAATCTGACTTGAATATTTAGTTTTGCTCATTATTCACGATTTTTTCAAAAATAAGAATTTTCTACAAAAATTAAGTATAGAAAATTTATAATTCGTTGCAAGGGAAAGAAAATTCACTTGAAAAAGCCTATTCATTTTATATAAGTTCTTTGTCAGAGAAAGGCTGGCATGGCTCAGTCGGTAGAGCGCACCCCTCGTAAGGGTGAGGTCACGAGTTCGATCCTCGTTGCCAGCTGACCATTCAGATTTTATTACATTTAAAGTAAAAAATGGCTTCAAGAACAAATAAGCAAGGTATTGCAAAGAAAAAAGCTCAGCTTCAAAAACAAGCTAGTAGAACTAAATGAGCAAAAAGATTTGAATATCCAAAGAGAAGACTCGACTTAAATGATGGAAAAGATTGGGGAGCTATTGGAGTAATGACTAACCCAAAATGAAATACTTATCACTGGTTTCTTAGAGGTAGAAAAGTTTGCTGGGAAACTAGACTTAGAGTAGATCCAGATGGATATAGATTCATCAAAACTCCTTCATGAGGTTCAGAAATGGTTTATGTGCCCGCAAATGGATGGACTAGGGGTAGGCTCAGAAAAATGCTTACTATAAAAAGATAATATTTTTGTTTAAAATATCTTCAAACATACCGATGCGAAAGTGGAGAACTTTTCCCCACTTTTTTGTTAAAATAATTTTTAACATTAAATTATTAAATATCGCATATTGCTCTATTTTAACTCTTTTTCATTTTCAAAGTATTAGCATACTCGGTCCAATCAGAGAAATCTTCAGACATTTTTTTTCGTAAATTTGCTTGTTGATCCATCCAGTTAGAAAAAGATTCTTCTACCATACTATAACGATTGGCTTTCGAATCTTCGATCAAATCAACCATTGGTCTCAAACCTCGTTCATCTCATCAATCTCAAACAATACGATAAACATTCCTTGCCAACGAATCATCTAATGGATTAGATATTCCATAAACCATTAAAGCTTCCTTATTAAAATTTTCCAATATTTTTTTTCAATATTGATCAGAATGTTTTGATGTCTTATTCATTACATCCACAAACTCCACATCAATACTAAAAGCCAAAGTATCTGCTATATTAATCTTTTTGGTTGAGGAATCCAAAAATTCATATTGTTGAGTCCATTTTCATAATCTTCATTCCCTTGAAAGCTTATCTACCACTCAATATATTTCATTCAATCACTCTTCAATTGATGATATTCTCTTTCAGCCAATAGAAAAGTTTGTATTAACAGCTGGCACTGCACAAAACCTAATTAAAAATATAGGTCACAATCATGGAGTCTTTTCCGGATTAAAAACAGGAGATTTTATTTCTCAACACGCACATTTTAACATACACGAAGCTTTTTGGTCTATACGCAATCATTCACAAGATTTCCAACAGTTTTTTATTTGCTCTGCAGTTTTCTCTAGGTCTGATGGTGTTGTTGCGTCTATCATATTATTTATATTTCACACATTTTGTTGTATTTCTTCCTCTTTATCTTCTGGTAACACTAAATAATCATCAACTGCCCCAAGCATATAATCAATAACTTCTTGATATTCTTCGTCAGATAAATCTGAAAAATTAGGAACATCTCATACAATCTCTTTATTTTCTTTCCCTAAATCTTCTTGTTCAACCTCTCAATCATCCTGCTCTTTACATAAACTAGAATAAAGTTCTGCATCATTATCTTGTAACATTAATGGATTCAATCACTCTACCAAATCATCAAATCATCAATTTTTTTCATATACAAATGGTAAGGCCTTAACATCATTCGAATATCATCAATCTTCTTCTAGTTTTATATCTTTATCTAACATGTTTCATCAAACCAACGATACTCACCCTCATCAGCCATTTGGCTCCAATAATCAACCATTATCCACTATATCATCATTTCTCTTTGAATTTAATTCCTTCCTTCATCAATCTGAAGAATTATAATTAGATCACTTATTACCATTTTTTTTACTAACCAAATTTTTAGCAGAGTTTGAAAATGTTGGTATCTTATAAAGAACTGGTGTTATCGGTCCTTCTACACCATAATATAATACTTTTGCAAGAATTTCTAAATCATGCATAATATCATAAGGCGAATCATCCGTAGTATTATTCCAATACTTATCTGCTCAAATTTGAGCAACTTCTATTTTTTGTAAAATTTCTTTATTATTTTCTCCATCTTTATAATTTTTTGTAAAAAATTCCTTACAATGAGTTTTTACGTCTGCTGACGAACTTGCTGAAATCCTCCTTAATCGTTTAAAATTTCACTCTGAATTTTCACACTCATAAAATTCACTACAATATTTATTTAACGTTGCTTCATCGAATTTATATTTATTAATATCATAATCTCAAATTTCTTGTTTCAAGCTTCTTGTAATTTCAACTCTAAACTCGGGCACATAAGCATATAATATTCCTAAAATCTTTTTTTGAGACATATAACATCACTTTTCTTTCAAAACCTGTTCTACATACTGAACTCATGCCATTTGTAACTGTTTTGACATTCCCTCTACACTTGACATAGCATCACCAAACGGATCTTTTGAAAATTTCGAAGAGTATACAGTTGAAAAATATTCATCAGAAAAATTTTGATTATAATAAGTTTGAGTTTTTAAAGCGATTTGTTCCGCTAAATCAAGTCATATAACTTGATTTTGACTACAAAAAAATGCAATAAAAATAATAAGCAACACTCATAATATTCTATGAAGATGATTCCTGTACATTTTGTAATTTTTCAGATAAAGAATAAAATAATGGAATAACTTTCGACAAATTATTATTCCTAAATTTCTCCACTTTTTCTGCATACAATAAGACCCAAATATGCAAAGGATAAGTCATACTAAACTCCTCAAAATTATTCTGTACCATTTTAAATGCCTCTATTTGCATATCAGAATAATTTTTCAAATCCTGTCTATTCATTTCATATTCTAAATTCTTCGTTTCCTTTTCTTTAGATTGCATTACATATGAATAATACAAAATAAAATGACGATAATGTAGCAACTCATTATAAACTAATGTTACAAAAGATGGAGTCAGAGAAAGTCATTTATGATACGAATGTAACGCACATGCTACAAAATTCATTCAAGTCATATTTCACGAACAACTTAAATTTTCTGCCAAATTAGATATTTTTGAATTATCTATTATTTTTACGGAATTTAACACATCTTTATAAAATTTCTGATTTCATTCTAAAACAGAAACAGTCCTACTATAACTCTTTTTTAAATTATCATATCATGTCTCCATCAAAGAATATATACCCATAAATTCTTCAACTTTTTTCTTTGGATCAAAATTCTCTATCGTACTCACATGTAGTACTTGTGCATACTTAATTTTAAACAAATCTGACATTATTCATTCAAAAATTTTTGTAACATAAACAGACAAATCACACCCCTCCAACCCATTATTTTCATTTAATGAACATAAATCTTTTCATTTAGATTTTTGTTGTAAATGTAATAATTTAGATATATCTCATTTATAAACACCCTTCAGCGAACTATTATTTCATAGTTTTTCATCAAAAGATGAACACAAAGCATATAGAAACAATGATTGATGAGAATCAAAAGTTTGTTCCCATGACACATTATCCGTCTTACTACTAGATACTGCAAAATAAACTCTTCCCGTTCACGAACCTCAAAACAAAGAATTACAATATGTTTTAATCAAATCTATTGTTTGTATATCAGAACCAATATCTGAAATTTTATTTGTAAAAACCGGCGGAACACAAATTTTTGCATTATCTATATCCTCATTTCCACGATTAGGTAGAACGCTTGTAACACAATAAGGCTGCTCATAATTCTCGGAGACGGATACACATCATCCATCTTGTTCAATATTAATACAGGCCTCATCTTTCCATGAAGCAACAGAAAAACAAGGTAAACACACAATCACACACACAAATAAACGTTTAATACACTTATTATAAACTCTCATAGTAAAAACAATCAAATAAAAGGTATCCAATAACTAACCTGAACATTGTTTATCAACAATTTTTTGTAAAACATCCTTTAACTTAGACGTATTATTCATGGTCGTATTAACTTGCCTCAAAAGTCAATCACCTTGCGAAACTAAATCAGAAACATCCGATGAAATAGCATTCTCCAAAGACTGTCAATATTGACCCATAACTTCCTCAAAGATATTCTCAAAATCAGCATTCAATTCAAAAGAAAAATTAGAATTATACCCAATTTTATCTCAAAACATCTTACTCCACCATAATTTTCTATCTTGAGTGGACATATAGGATGACAATCATGCAAGATTTTTATTTTGAGAAGTTATATTTTTAGATAAATTATCTTTTTGTTCATTTTTTGATTTTTTTTCTTTAGAATATCATTTTACCTCAGACCAAACTGAAGAAAAATCTCATAAATCTAAAGAAGCATTAACCCACTTTCAACATGTTCGATTTGGACCCCAATAAGCCCTCAATTGAGCCATCTCATAGTCACTTATTCACTCACACATATTACTTCTATTATTTTTAAAGTCCCACCTTCCTTTACCAACAAGAGCCCCCCACAAAGTATTCATAGAATTTTTTACATCTTGAATCGAATTTTTTACTGAATCCTTACCATTACTTACCGCACCATCAATACTACTCACAAACAAATTTACAGATGGATTACATACTGAGAATCCCATTACATCCCTATAATCACCTGTCAATTGATCAATCGCTTTCTGACTAAATTTCAAAGCAAAATTCTGTCCATTACAGACATTACCTCAAGCTCAAAGACATCAATAATAAGCAGTCAAACCAGACTTTCACAGTTTTCCACCAACCATAATAAAATGTTTCATTGCCGCATTCATCTTTAATAAATCAGACAAAACATCTACCATACTAACATCTGGTACTGAAAAAGTTCTCTTTTCCAATAATCACATTTCTTCATATTTATTAACCAATTCCCAAAATTCACCCATTAAATTTCACTCAAGTGGACGTGTCAGATTTATTTGTTTTGAACGAAAATATGCAACATCAAATAACTGGCTCTCTATATCTAACATTTCTTTATAATCTCTTACAGCTGGGCTATCCTTAAATAATATTGCCAATCATTCTATATTAGATTGAACAACCGAAGACGAAACCAAAAGAAGCAATACCGCTGAAGTAAGTAAATTAGAAACTGAAGATCTAATATTTCAAATAATACCATTCGCAATCAAATCTAGTGCAGATAACCCCAATACTTCTTTTGAAAACAAACCTTTTGATGTAAATGTAACTTTTAAAAGCCTTTCATTTACTTTAGTTTCCAAAAGTAAATTTATAGCTTCTTTTTGAAAATTAAAATAATTAGACATCATTTCAGATGGTCATGAACATACTTCAGGCTGACTTGTAGTAGTAACACTTGCCTCCACATAAAGAAAAGATGGGGAGAAAGCCCGAAATAACATAACCGATACAACAATTAACAAATATTTTCTTCTCATAAAACGAAGTACTCAAATAAACACTCACAATTATACTCACTATCTTCAAAAAAAGCAAAAAAGATAGCATTAAATTAAAGATTTCAATTTGACTTTAATTCAATTTTATATGGGACATTTAACATAGCAAAATAATAAAAATCAGATTGTTTTATTCTCTGGGATTTATATAATCAAAAAACTTGTTAAAGTTTAGCAAGATAAGTACTTTATATTCAATTTATTCGCAAAATTATGTTTGATCGATTAACTAACTTAATTTGATGAGATTACAATCAAAAACAAATTAACACTATACGACCTATTGTAAATAAAATCAATGAACGATACGACAAATTTGAAACCCTAACAGACGATGAAATCAAAGCAAAGACTCCAGAATTTAAAGAAAGATTAAATAATTGAGAAACTCTTGACGATATTCTTCCAGAAGCTTTTGCTGTAGTAAAGCAAGCTTGTAAGAGAATGGTTTGAGATACATATGATGTAAAATGAGAGAAGCAAACTTGGAACATGATTCCTTATGATGTTCAGCTTCTTTGATGAATCATTCTTCATCAAGGTAAAATCGCCGAGATGAAAACATGAGAATGAAAAACTCTCGTTGCTGCAGCTCCTGTATACTTAAATGCCTTATCATGAAACTGAGTACATGTAGTAACAGTGAATGATTATCTAGCATCTCGTGATGCTCAATGGATTGGATATTTGTATCAATGGTTAGGACTGACTGTTGGAAGCGTAGTAAAATGAACTCCCCTACAAAAAAGAAGAGAAGAATACTCTAAAGATATTACATATGTTGAAAATTCTGAATTATGATTTGATTACTTGAGAGATAATTTAGTTCAGACAATGGAAAGAAGAAATCTGATTTGGAGACCTTTGAATTTTGCTATTGTCGACGAAATAGATTCTATCTTGATTGATGAAGCTAGAACTCCATTGATCATTTCTGAAGCTAGAGAAGAACCTACAGAAAAATACACATATTATGCAAATATCGTAAATATGCTTACTCCATGTAGTGGAAAGAAAAAAGTAAGTAAATGACTTTTGAACGAACTCATAAACGACGAGCCAAAAGATCAGGAAGAAGATGGAGATTATTATATCGACGAAAAAACAAAAACTGCTTCATTAAGCTGAAAATGAATCGCAAAACTTGAACAACTTTTGAATGTAGAAAATCTTTATAAAGACTTCGGATTTGAAGAGATTCATCATATCGAGAACGCACTTAGAGCAAAAGCTGTTTATATCAGAGATGTAGATTATATCGTTTCAAACGGAGAAGTTCTTATCGTGGACGAACATACAGGTAGAACTATGCCATGAAGAAGATTTAGTGAATGACTACATCAAGCCATTGAAGCTAAAGAATGAGTACAAATTCAACGTGAATCTCAAACCATGGCTACAATTACTTATCAGAATTTTTTCAAGCAATATAAAAAATTGGCTGGTATGACAGGTACTGCTGCCACTGAAGCTGAGGAATTCCAAAAGATTTATGAACTCGAAGTAGTAATTGTACCTACAAATAAACCAATTCTCAGAGTAGATAAACATGATAAAGTTTACTATAATCAACAAATCAAACGAAAATTCGTAAAAGATTATATTAAATTTTACCATGAAATCTGACAACCAATCCTAATCTGAACTGCAGATATCGCTACATCTGAATATGTTTCTCGTATCCTCGAAAAAGATGCAATTACTCACTACGTTTTGAATGCTAAGTTCCACGAACAAGAAGCGCACATTGTTGCGAATGCTGGTAAATATCAATCAGTTGTAGTAGCTACAAATATGGCATGACGTGGAACCGATATTAAATTGGAAGACTGATTAAACGAAAAAATGGCAACTAATTATGCTAAATGGTGTGGGAAACAATTGAAAAATCAAACTTCCGTAAAAGTAAATATTTATTCAAGAAAAGAATACGAATTAACTATTGATGCTCTAAAAAATCAATTTGAATTAGATGATGAAGATATCACAAAAGCAGAAAAATCTAGCTTTTCTAAAAATGGAATAAAAATCAACATTCAAACAAACAATAAAAAGAAAGAGCAAACTGACGTTTTTGCAAGAATTACAATAGAATCCACCGAATGAAACAAGGAAAGTATCGAAAAAGATTTCCATTATGGATTATTCATTCTCTGAACTGAAAAACATGAATCTAGAAGAATCGATAATCAGCTCCGTGGACGTGCTGGTAGACAATGAGATCCAGGAGTTTCCGTTTTCTTCGTAGCTTTGGATGACACATTAATGAGAAAAATGTGATGAGAAAGAATTCAGGCTATGGCGTGAATGTTACTTTCAAAGGAAGATTTAGCTGAGCTCGAACTAACTCAAAAACAATTTACATCAGCCATAACTAGATCTCAAAAAGAAATAGAAGCTCGACATTTCAGTACCAGAAAACACTTATTCGACTACGATTCTGTAATCGATAAACAAAGAAAGAGAATCTATTTCACGAGAGATAGTATTATTGAAGCCGATGAAGATGAAGAAAAGAAAGCTGAATGGTTAAAAACAGCTAAACAGCAATTTATGCTAGATTCACAGGAAATATTGAATACTCAAATTTCTACTGCAGAAGCTACATGACAAAGTACTTCAGATTTATTGTTAGTTCTAAACAAAGAGTTTTGACTAGAAATCGATGAAAAACAAAAATCTGAATACGAAAAAATGGATTATAAAACTTTAGCAAATAGTCTTGATCGTAGATTAATAGAATATTTTACTACAATGCGAGAAAAATATGACCAAAATCTGCTTTTTAATATTTTAAGAGATGTAAATTTACAGGTAATTGATAAATTACGAGTAGCTCACATTGATGATATGCAATATTTAAAGGATAAAGTTGGATTTATGGGATATGCACAAATGGATCCACTTATCGTTTATAAACAAGAATCTTTTGAAAAATTTGAGTTATTACAGCAAAATATCAAAGCTGATACAACAACTAAATTAATGAGAATCGATTACCGTGCTGTAGCTGAACAGCAAGAGATGCAAAATCAATTATTTGAGATGGTACAAGATAATCCAGAGATTATGGAAAAACTAAAACAAGCAAGCAAACAATTCTGATGAAAAGTCCCTGTTCAAATTTCCAAAAAAGACGGTAAAGTAGTTATCCAAGCTTGAAACAAACCTATCGCACAAACAAGTAGCGATCCAAGAAAAATGATATTCGAGGATGAAGATTGAGTTGAAGTTTTCGACGCTGATGATATCTGAAAATCTTCACCAAGTGAATGAGTAGTATTGCCAACAAGAAAAAAAGTTAGACCAAATGATCCATGTCCATGTGGAAGTGGTAAAAAATATAAAAAATGTCATGGTGCTAATGAAGTAAAATAAGAATATTTTGGTAAAAACACTTAATTATATGTTAAAAGAAATCGTTAAAGATACAGTTAAGATACTTATAAACAGGCCTAGAATCATAAGGCTCGCTCTTTTGACATCATATTCATATACATTCTATCAGATTTATTGAATTATCTATTTCATAAATTGACTAGCAAATATGAAATACAATTCTGGAATAGATGTTTCAAATGCCTTAATATATTTCGTAAATGCCGTACAAAGATTTAATATACTATGGTTAATTATAACCATCGCTATAATATTTCTTATATGAATATCCATATTCTGACCAATATGAAGACAAGCCGTACTTTATAGTATTGATGACGAAAGTATGAAAACAGGTACAGCATTCATCAAATGATGGAAAAAATGGTGAATTATGGCAGAATTTGGATGAGTAAATATGTGGTGACTAAGTATGCGATCCGTCTTCATTTTTGTAGTCAGATTTCGGATGCTTTGATACTTAAATAATCCTGTAATTATAACTGTATTCATTATATGGATAACCTGTGTGTTAGGGAAAATTGTGCTTTGGCCTTATGTAAACTATTACATAGTATTAAGAGACTTCTCTGCACGAGATGCTGTAATAAAAAGCATGAATTTAACACTTTCTAATTTATGATTAACTTTTAAAGGCCTCCTAAGACAAGCTACCATCAGATGTAGATTTTTGTTCAATTCTTGCATTGCTATCTGAATTCCTCTACTTATAATGATTTTTTTCATACAAATGAATCTAATCAACAACTCAGCAATTGAAATCATATCTCGAATACTTATATCTTTTTGAATAATCATATTCATTTATTTAGAAGCTGTCTTTAAAGCTTTTGATTATACTTATCGACACAAAATATTTTTGGAAGCAGAAAGACGCAATAACCTAAAATAAATCTGACTTTATTTTTTGAGGTCCAAAATGTATATTCACATAATCACTATTTTCCCAGAATTATTTGATTCATTTTTTTCTACATCATTACTAGCAAAAGCACAAGAAAAATGAATTCTGAAAGTGGATTTTTGTAATCCTAGACAATTCTGCACAGATAAGCATCAACAAATCGATGACGAAATATACTGATGATGAGTGTGAATGCTAATAAAAGCTCAACCAATAATCGATGCCGTTGAATCTATTATCAAGAATAACAATCTCAAAAATTCAGATTTTAAAATTATCTTCCCTTCCCCTGCTAAAGAAGTTTTTAATCAAAAACTCTCTTACACATTTTCCAAACAAGAACACTTAATTTTTGTATGCTGAAGATATGAATGAATAGATTATCGTCGAGAATTATATATACAAAAACATTATCCAGAACAATTCGAAAAAATTTCATTATGACAATTCATCCTACTCTGATGAGAAGTTGCAACTATGACAATGATTGAATCAATTTCTAGACTTATTCCTTGAGTAATTAAAGAATCTGAAAGTTGGCAAAACGAAAGTTATTCTTTAAAAGAAAATATGCAAAACCTTGAAGAGCCTAATTACACTAGACCAGAAATCGTAGAATGATTCTCTGTGCCCGAAATACTTTTAACTTGAAATTCTGAAGAAATTGAAATGCGAAGAAAAGAAAACACAAAAACCATATAAAATACTACGAAACACCACATATTACACATAATTTTAAATAAAAAAAGTCCTCGGATGGAAACATGCCGAGGACTGGTGCTAGCGTCTTGGAAGTGCGCGCAAAAAGCTTGGACCCAAACGAGCAGGATTATACAAACAGCCTTAAGACTGATGCTACCAAATCTACGACCAAGTAGGGCACAAGAATTAACCCCGTAGAGAGATATACGCTAGCACAACATATTGGTGTACACTCATAAGACTCAAAATTCGTGCATGGATATGCATAAGAAAATGAAAGTTAATTTCAAGAGAAAATAAATTAATTTTTATAGTTATCATCTACTAAGTCTATCATATATACAAAAAATCTGACCGGACAATTAAGTCTAATCAGATTTTCTTTATTCTTTTATTAATTAAGCTTCAACCACTTCTCATTCAACCGGTCCAGACTCTCCTGCTGGAGCTGCACTACCATTAGCGTCAGCATTTTGCTGTGCAGTTTGAGCATATTTCTGGAATAATGGTTGAGATTCTCTCTGAAGTCTATCAGTTTCATCTTTCACTTCTTGAACTGTAGCATCTTCTTTGTCTTTCATGGCTTTACCATCAGCTACCAATTTATTGATAGTTTCTTTATCCTCATCTGAAATCTTTTCTTTATATTCCTGTCCTAATCCTTCAATAGCATAAACCATTGATTCAAGTCAGTTTTTAGCTTCGATTACTTCTTTTCTCTTACGATCTTCTTCAGCAAATTTTTCTGCTTCAGCTTTTGCTTTCTCTATTTCCTCATCTGAAATATTAGTAGATCCAGCAATAGTAACAGATTGCTGTTTTCATGTAGATTTTTCTTGTGCTGTTACATTAAGAATTCCATTTGCATCGATATCGAATGTTACCTCAATCTGTGGCATTCATCTTCTCATTGGAGGAATTCATTCAAGATTGAACATTCAGAGTGACTTATTATCTCTAGCAAACTGCCTTTCTCACTGTGTTACATGAACAGTAACTGCAGTCTGATTATCAGCAGCTGTAGTATAGATATTTGATTTTTTAGCAGGGATTGTAGTGTTTTTAGGGATCATAACATGAGCCAATCCTCCTTCAACTTCTACTGCCAAACTTAATGGAGTAACATCAAGCAATAAGATATCAGTTACATCTCCTTGAATAATTCCTCATTGAATAGCGGCTCATTGAGAAACGGCTTCATCTGGATTTACAGTAGCCTTTGGAGCTTTTCCTAAAGCTTTTTGAACTATTCCAGGAATCTGAGGCATTCTTGTAGATCCTCAAACAAGGATAATTTCATTGATATCACTATTTGATAATCCACTATCTTTCATAGCTACAGATACTGGACCTTCACATTTTTTGAATAAATCTGAACACAATGATTCAAATTTAGCTCTAGTAAGTACTACATCCAAATTCTTTGGAGATCCATCAGGTCATTGAGCGATGAATGGAATAGTTACATCTACTCTATCTACATTTGAAAGCTGCATTTTAGCTTTTTCAGCTTCATCTTTCACTCTTTGCATTGCTCCAGCATTTCCATGAAGATCAATTCATTCTTTATTCTTGAACTCTTCCAATAAGTAATCAACAATTTTTTGATCCCAGTTAGCTCATCCAAGAGCTGTATCTCCAGAAGTTGAAAGAACTTGGAAAGTTCATTCAGATGAGATTTCAAGAACTGTAACATCGAAAGTTCCTCATCATAGATCAAATACCATAATCTTTTCATCTTTTGATTTTCCTTCTCCATAAGCAAGTGAAGCTGCAGTTGGTTCGTTGATAATTCTTTCAACTTTTAGTCCTGCAATTTCTCCAGCCGCTTTAGTAGCATTTCTTTGAGAATCGTTAAAATATGCAGGAACTGTAATTACAGCTTGTGTAACCTTTTCTCCGAGAAATTTCTCAGCATCATCTTTTAGTTTCGTAAGGACGAAAGCTGAGATTTGTTCAGGTTTGTATTCTTTACCATCTACCACGATAACGACTCCCCCATCAGATCATTCTTTAGTTTCATAAGGCATTTTAGCAAGTTCATCTCTGACTTCACTATACTTACGACCAATCCATCTCTTAACTTCATAAATAACATTTTTTGGCTCTAAAACAGCCTTTCTTTTTGCTAAATCTCAAACTAACAATTCATCACCTTTGATATAAACTACTGAAGGAGTAGTTCTATTTCATTCTGCATTTGCAATTACTTCGGACTTGTCTCCGAGCATATATGATACACATGAATTTGTAGTTCAAAGATCGATTCAAATAACTTTTGCCATTGTTTTATATTAATAAAGGAATAAAATACTGATGTAATTTTTGAGTTGTGAACTTAACTTTCACTAAAGTTTACATATTCAATATTAGATATAAAATATCACTCAATCATCACAGGTGCTACAAATATAATTATTTTTTTTTCTTTTGCAAGTTTTTTATCACTTTTTTTATTTAGGTGCTACATTTATCGAGAGAATCATTATTATACCAATACTTTTCATTCAAAAAAGCCGCGAGAAACACTCACGGCTAATCATTAGATTTCAAGAATTCTTGACGCCAGCTGATAACTTCCCATATCAAACATACCAGTTGAAACGATAAGTTGTGCAACATCCTTAAGCTCTTCTTTTGCCTCACCAACAGAAACATAATTTTTTTCTCCTGAAACAGTAGCATCAAATCTTGCCTTGAAGAAGTTAAGCTCTTTCATACAAAGAATGTCAAATTCACCTACATCGTCTACGTTCAAGAAATCTTTTAAAGAAACAAACGTCTTAAAATTCTCAATGAGCTCATCTGTGGAAATATAATCATCCACGATAATCTCACCAATCTGCTTTAAAGCAAAGGCTCGCTGACCTGGAGTCGTTGAACACTTATAAAGGGCAACATACATATCCATATCATAGCATACGTAGCCTTCATGATATTCTTCGACATAGCCCAGCATAGCATCATAAATGATACTTTTTAAGAACTCACTCTTTGCTGAATTATACTCAGCGACCAGCTTTTTAAAATGATCAGTCATAAAAAAATAAAAATATATTTATGCCTTTTTACGGACAAGATTATAATAAGTATTTAACTTAAAAAGTCAATACTAGGTTTATCCATTGAAAAAATGCTAAACATTAATAGAGTATAATCAGAATTTAATTATATTTGAATCATGTCTATCCTACGAAAAACAATTAAATTCATATATCATTTCATAGACAAAATTCTGACTACAATAACTCTGATTTTGATAAAACTATACCAATTAACCATCTCCCCTGACAAATGAATATTTTCATCAATACTGAAAGATAGAGTCTGCTCACATAAACCACATTGCAGTGAATATGCCACTCAAATATTGAAAAGATACTGATTCTGCAAATGATTAGCTCCAATCACCGATAGAGTTTTATCCTGTAAACCAAGTAATAAAAAAATGTATGATCCAGCTTTTTATCGTATAGTTTTCTTCTGTAGTGCTAATATTTGAATTCCTTTTCTAGAAGAGCTAGATTCTGATAATAGATTTGAAATTTGCTGAGTAGTTACACAAGCAGATAAACCAGCATGAAGATGAATGCAACTCAAGGAGAATCCAATCAAAACTAAAGCCAAGGAATTATTTCCAGATGAAGCTGAAGATTTCATTCAAACTCCATTGAAAATCAATCCAGAAAAAAGCGTAGAATGACAGAATTTTTACGATTGGTTAAAAGCTAGAAATCCAGATTTTCTAGTAGTTATTTCATATTGAAAGATTTTACCACAATCTATTCTAGATATCCCAACATTTGGACCAATCAATGTTCATTGATCATTATTACCCAAATACCGTGGAGCGTCTCCTCTCCAATCTATTTTCCTAAATAAAGAAGAAAAAAGCTGAATCACTATTATGCATATGAATGCATGAATGGATACATGAGATATTATCGATCAGCTTTCTTTTCCTTTAAAATTTGAGCGAACTGTGAAAGATTTGATAACTGCTTTGGAAAAAGAGTGACCAAAATTTTTGTGTAACACCTTATGGAATTATGGTAAAAAACAGATTAAAGCTGAAAAACAAGATGAGAAAAAGGCTACAATTTGTCAAAAAATAGAAAAATCTGACTGAGAAATTGATGTTCATAACGATAAATTGGAAGATATTTATGCTAAATATAGAGCTTATGCAATTTGGCCAAAAATCTGGTTTAAATTGAATGAAAAGACCGTGATTATAGAAGAACTACAGCTTGATGAGAGTAAATATAATGAAAATAAAAATAAGCCATTAATTGAGTGAAAAAATCTCAGTCCTGCAGTAATAAATATTGCAATCAAACCAGAATGAAAAAAAGCTATGGATTGGAAAAGTTTCTGTAATGGATATTTAAGGTAATACATTTTATCTTTATATAAATAGATTATGTCTTTAGAAACTCAAAGATTAATCCTTCGTCCACGGCAAGATTCAGATGCTGAAGATTTATATAAATATGCTAGTTCTCCTGAAGTTTGACCAGCTGCATGATGGCCAATTCATACGAGTGTCGAAAATAGTCTTGAAATAATCCATAATGTTTTATCTAAACCTGAAACTTATGCCATCATACCAAAAGACAATGATAATCACCCAGTAGGTAGTGTTGGATTAATGATTGGAAATAACAGTAATATATGAGTTCAAGAAAATGAGGCTGAAGTATGATATTGGATTGGAGTCCCTTACCAAGGAAAATGATTAGTTACAGAAGCTGTACATGAAATACTTCGCCATGGTTTTGAAGATTTAAATCTTAAAAAAATCTGGTGTGGTTATTATGAATGAAACAATAAATCAAAAAGAGTACAAGAAAAATGTGGATTTAAATACCAATATTCGAATGAAAATACTAAATGCTCTATGTTAAATGAAATAAGAACAGAGATTATATCATGTATAACTAAACAAGAACGATTGGATTCAAAATAATATATTTACTTCAACTGAAAATACTTCTCTAAAATAATCTTAAACCGCTGAGTATAGCTTTCAGAATTCTCTACTATATTTTTTTTCAATTTTTCAATACTAATCCACTTATAATCGGCTACTTCACCTGGATTCAAATCCATTTCTCCATCATAATATCATAAAAACACATGATCATACTCATTTTCAATTAATCAATTATCAAAATGAGCGGTATAACGAAACTCAAATATTTCTTCTAAATCTGTATCGAATCACATCTCTTCTTGCAATCTTCTATGAGCTGCATCAATATTACCTTCGCCAGGAAAAGGATGTGTACAAGTTGCATTACTCCACAATCATCCACAATGATATTTGTTTAAAGCTCTCTGCTGCAAAAGCATTTCTCATTTCTGATTTAAGATTAAAACAGAAATTGCCCTATGCAATACTCACTTCTTATGCACATCCATTTTTTCTCAAAGTCAGATTTCTTTATCATCTTCATCTACCAATACTATCTCCAATTTATCACCCATTCTCTTCTCAAAAATCCAAAATAAAAACTGCAACTATTCATCATCCAAAGAGCTTCTTATATTTTCTATCATAATTCTAGACATTCACCTAGGGTCTTTCATAACATCATGAAGTGCTTTTAACCAATCATCATGAGAATAATGCTTTGATGTTGTTGAATCTATAGACGCTTTTGATTCAGCCTCACTTTCATCTTTTTTTAATTCCTCTTCTCTAGGAACATCACAAGATTCATGCATTTCTTTTTATAATTAATTAATAAAAAATTTTTCAAATTACTTTTCATTTATAAACTCAGAAATTAAATCAAAAATCTGATCTTCTACTTCATTTATTAAATCCTTTTCATTTGGTTTGAATTTTGAAAGAACATAATCCACAACCATATTTGAAGTAGCAGGTCTACCTACTCCAATTCTAATACGATTAAAATCTTTTGTTCATAATTTTTCTATTATGTTTTTTAATCCATTATGTCATGCAGAACTTCATCATTTTTTCAAAGCCACTCTTCATACTACGAAATCTATCTCATCATGAAGAACTAAAATATTTTCAGGTTTAATCCTGTAAAATTTAGCTAATGGTCATACTGATTCTCAGCTAAGATTCATAAATGTTTGAGGGAAACAAAAAATTACTTTGTCTTCAAAATCATCTGAAACTAAGATTTCAGCTTTCCATTTATTATCATATTTTAATTTTCAGAGTTTTTCCCAATCCAAAAATTTTTCAAGCATTTCTGCTCAAATATTGTGGCGAGTAGCCTTATATGATTGTCATGGGTTCCCAAGTCAAACTACTAGTTTCATAACATAATTTTTATTAAAAAACAATTAATTATATAAATATACTTATTCAAGTCTAGAAGAAAATTTTGACTTTAAAAATCATTAAAAAAGGAACCTAACGGCTCCTTTTAAGAAATTTTACTAAAGTATTCTATAGCTTCTCTACCTATCTCTTTTTTTACTATTTTTTCAGTAGATCCTTATACATTTTATTCTCTAAACTCATCTTCAGCTACTTCATCTCCATAAGTCACTCACAGACTTCAATCAACAAAATCCGCAACACATTCAGCACTAATTGCATATCAAATTCTATTTTTTCTATATGTAATAACTCCATTTCTAACGAAACTAGCTCATCCTTCAGACTCTTCTCCCCATTTAATTGTCACATTTTCTGCTCATTCTACATAATCTTTTATCCATCACTGTGCACTTTCTTCACAACCAGCTAAACGTTTTTCTTCTGTATCAATACTTGAAGTATCTGCTTCATAATTACACTCTCCATTCAAAACCATATCATCTTCACATCCTACTCCACTAGGAAATGTACATTCTCCATAAACAGCAGTTTGAGAGTGAACTAATGAATGAGTTCCTCAATGCTCTAAACAGAAATCCATAGCTTGCTGTAATCTAACATCTACTTCTTTTTCTTCATTTTCACAGTTACAATTACTGTTACATCATGTCAAAGTTAAGACACACAATCACAAAGTAGTGATCAATAATCATGTTTTTTTCATCTAAAAAAATAATAAAATAAAAAACTGATTTATATTTAGTAAAAAAGCCTTAATTTTCAACTATAAAATCATCATCACTATCCAAAAACACATTGACCATCAACAACTTCAGCTAGTTCAGTTTCCTCTTCTACTCAAGCAAAATCTAAATAACATTTATTGAAATATGTATTTCCATCTTTTCAGCAAACTATATTTTCTCACTGTGTATCACATCTTGCTAATTCTTCAACTATATCATCTTCATATTTCATATCTCATTTATGACAATCCCCTGCTGCTAGATTTCCAAGATAACAAAATGACTCATCTGGATAGAAACAAACATCCTGTATATCTCATCATTCATTCCACTGTTGTACGCTTCATCACTCTTCTTCACACATATCCCTCACTACCGTAATTCGTTCTCATCATCCAGGATATAATAAATCACATCATCAATCTTCCATATCTTCTAAATAACAAAATTCATCATCAGATAAAATACAAATTTGATTTCAGTCATCATCTGTGGAAATCTGTCCATCATTATCTATACATTCCTGCTCTGCTATTGGATATTTAATTTCTCTTTCCATCCCATCTCAATCCCAAATCTTAAAAAAATCACAACCAGACAACACTCCTCATAAAATAGGAGTTAAGCAAATTAATAAAGTTTTTTTCATTTATATAATATTTTAAGAATTAAATAACATAATTAGTTATAACAATAACTAGAGCAATCACTAAACATATAGGCCATGCCTCTTTAATAGTCCCTCAAATAGAGAACTTTCACTTACTTTTCTTTGAGAACTTTTTCTGTAAATATGATACTATTGTATACACGAACAGCACAATCAAATATTCAACAATAAATTCCATAATAAAGTTTACAACACTCATAATAACATATTAATATATAAACACATAACTCATTCATAGTATTTTCTCTTGAAATTACAATACTTATAAAAATATATAAATTAATTTATCTATACAACAATCCACATGAAGAAAAAACATAAAATACTCCACGTTAACAACAAAAAAATCAGAATTATTTGAGCAATTATATGTGTAATTGTTCTAGTATGTTTTGTTGCATGAATAGTTATATGAGTGATTTGATGACATAATTATGATATAAAATTAATGAAACTATGAATACGAACAAGTGTAATAGCCACAATATTTATGTGAATATTACATATCATATATTTCAGAACTCCAAAAAGACTTAAAAAGCTCTTATACAGTGAATAAAATCAAATTTATTTTCTCTTGCATTTTGTTCTAATAATTGTAGCATAACATCGTTATAATTTTTTATCTTATAACAATTTATTAAAAATGACAAAAACTGCATTAATCGAAAAACTAGCTGCAGAATTAGGAGTATCTAAGAGAATGGCTGGTGAATTAGTTAACGCTTTCATCGAAACTGTAATGAAAGGAGTTAAAAAAGAAGGAGAAGTTAGAATCCAAGGATTCGGAACTTTCAAGAAATCTAAGAGAGCTGCTAGAACTGGAGTTAATCCTCAAAATCCAAAAGAGAAGATTAAGATTCCTGCTATGAACGTTGTAACTTTCAAAGCTGGTTCTGAATTCAAAGGACTTGTAAAATAGTTTATTAAATCATAAAAAACTGGTCGTAAAGACCAGTTTTTTAATATTTTTTAATTTCTAATCCAATTTAATTTCTCTAGGCTCATCAGTAAATGAATAGATAGTTGCTGTAGCATTCTGGAAATACAAAACCTCTGTATTATGATCATTTTCATCATACATACCTCTAAGTTCAGGATATCTATCCAACATTGATTTTTTTGCTTCTACACGTTCATCTCTAACTAGTTTCCCTGATACTCTAATCCATTTTCAATCGTAAAATCAACATATTTCTACCTTATTATTCGCCTGAATCTGTCTAGAAACATTTTTCGATTTACCCGTTTGAATATACAGTTTCCCTTCAAAAACATTTATAGTTCCAAATGGTCTAACTCTAGGTTGATCTCATTCAACCGTAGCTAGATAATAAGTTCCACAATCTCTCAAAAAAGTTAATACTTCTTCCATATTTTATTGATTAATAAATTAAAAATAAGATTTTTTCCCCAATTACCTCTCTTCCACGATTTCATTCAGATTTTTTCTTTCATAATGCAAAGGACTTACTGGACAATTTTCAGCTTGATAACCCATAGGCAAAAGACAAACTGGCACTAAATTCTCAGGGATATCAAATTCCTCTCTAATCACATCTCTATCAAAAAGATCTATCCAAATATTTCCCAATCACTGATTCGTAGCTTCGAGCAGCATATGAGTAGCAACTATACTTGCATCTACTTCATATGTTGAATGACCATTTCTCTCAAAAGCTGACTCTTTATCTCCACATACTATCAAAACTGTAGGAGCTCAATATCTACAGCGACTAGCTTTATCAACTTTAGCCAATCATTCCTCTGATTTTACTACATAAATTTTGATAGGTTGAATATTTTTAGCGGTTGGAGCGAGTCTTCATGCTTCCAAAACTGCATTTAATTTCTCTGGTTCGATAGATTCTGTTGTGTATTTTCTAGCAGAAAATCTACCTTTAATCACTTGTTCAAATTCCATAATTACTGATAATTAAAAAATAAATCTGATTTAATAATTATAAAATTATTTCAAAAAAACAAATTATTTTTTTTGGGATAGAGATGAAAGAGAAAAAACTGAAAATTTTTACAATAAACTGGATAAATAATAAATCAAAGCTATATATAATACAGAATTCTATTGAAATTATATCATTTAAAAATATTTAATATAAACACTTTGAGTAATGTAATTTTTATTGTAATTAAAAATTCAAAATGCAAGAAGCTCTTAAATGATTATATGAAGTATACAGTAAATTGCCACTATGGATGTATCTTTTGGTAATAGCCGCAATAGTTATAAAAATAATTGAAAATAGAAGAAAGAAAAAGAAGTTTCAAACTAATAAAAATCATATTATTAATGATTATAAAGTTGAAGAACCAAAACGAAGGCAGTTTGAAAAAGAAGTAGCTAATTTATTTGAACAAAATTGATGGGAAGTTGTTTTATGACCTTGATATGATGATGGTTGAAAAGATATCGTTGTTAGGAGATGATTAGAAATTTATCTAATTCAATGTAAACATTATTACTGAACTTGGTTTGTATGACCTAATCAAATAAGAGATTTTCAATGAGCTATCGATCTGTACGAAAAGAAAAACAATATGACTGTAAGGTGAATTTTTATTACATCATGAAAAACTACTTCAAAAGCAAGAGAAACCGCTAAAATGTTAGCAATTGAATTATGGGATAAATATAATTGGAGAGAAAAAATTAATAGTCTATAAAGTTTACTTCAGTTTATTTATAAAAAGAGCCGTCCAATCGCGGACAGCTTTTTATATTTTTTAAACTTAATTATCCTCTCAATTCACCTCCAACCTTACTTACCGCATCAATCGCTTTCTGCATTATAGCTCCAATCTGCTCACTTGTCATATTTCCATCTCCCATAATCTTTATCTGTAACGAAATCGACTTCTTACCTGCAGGCAAATTCTCTCACTGATAAACATCAAATACACGAATATCTTTCACCTCCTCTATCTTACGAAGTGCTGACAAAACTTTAGAAAAATCTGATTTTTCATCTATTACGAAACTCAAATCTCTCCACAAAATCTGATCCTGCATAGTTTCATAAATATATGTTTTTTCTGTAGCCTGACTTCTAAGCTCTTTAATTTTTTCTAGTGATATTTCTACAAATGTTAAGTTTGCATTTTCTGGCAATTTACTAACTTTCAAAATCGTTGGATGGATAGTTCAGATTACTCAGATTTCTTGTTTATTGAATAAGATTTTACCTTGCTTTTTTGGATGAAAATATGGTAAATCTGTAGCTTCATAAGTAATCTTTCCATTCAGCTCATAATCGTGCATAATCTCATCAATTACTGATTTAGCCTCCAATAATGTATCTTCATTCCATGAATTGATAGATTTTTTGTACATAAAGAATGCAGCATGTAATTGCTCATCCAAATGTGCAGCAGCAAATTCTGGAGAAACTTCATTATTTGGTTCATCCTTTGTCCAAACTTTTCCTGTATCAAAATAACGGATTGTATCAAAAAATTTTGAATTTTTTGAAGCCACCTGTAAGAATTGATACAAGAATGTATCACGAAGCAATGGACATTCAGGATTTACTGGATTAGTCAATGTGATAAAATCTTCTCTCGTTTTTCCAAATGGTTGCACCATTTTTTCGCTTACCCATGGGTAATTTTCTCATTGGTCGAAGCGACATTTTTCCACCAAAGTTTCCTCTATTATACGAATTACTTCAGTATTTCAAATAAAACTCTGACTTTGAATTTGAGTAAGTGGTGCTGTCAATTTAATTTGTTCATAACCCCGTATTCTAGCTACTTCTTCAGCTATATCTGCTGGAATAGTGATGTCATCTGGGCCTCTCCATAAAGGAACCGTCACTTGATTTCATTCTACCTTGAATCCCAAGTTCGTAAGAATTTCTGTAGCTTTCTCTTGAAAGTCAGGTTTTTTGTCGTCTTTTCAGAAGATAAATTGATTCATTTCATCCCAATTTACAGTAATTGTAGTTGGCTGAACAGGATGAAGTCCAGGTTTAACATATGAACTTACTCCTCCAATTTCATAATTTCCCAAATCTTTCGCATAAAATTTCAATTCATCAAGGAATAATAACAATGCATATAATGAATATGTTGGAGCAATATGTTTCTCATTTCTAAGTTCAGAATCTGAACGTAATCCAAGTCTAACTCCAGTTTTACGAACTCTTACAGGATCAAAATTTGCGATTTCTACCAAAATATTTTTAGTCTCAGCTGTTACTCAGCTATTAAGTCCTCACATTACTCATCATAGACAAAGAGCCTTTTTATCATCAGCAATTACGATATCCTGTGGTGTAAGAGTATGTTCTTTTTCAAATAAATCTACAAATTTTTCTCATTCATGGGCATCACGCACATGGATATTTCACTCAATTTTGTCTGCATCAAAGAAATGAACTGGATTTCATGAAATATTCATAAAAATATTAGAGAAATCTACCCAGTTATTCACACTTCCATTTCCTAAATCTGCATTTTGCAAACGCATATAAAAATCTGAATCTTTCACCTGTACATTATTGAGTTCAAGTAATATATAGTTATTAAGTCATTCAGTTTCACAAATTACAGACTTCTTTCCTTTCTTCTCTCCATGCTCAAGTAAATCTAACATATTTGTCGTTTCAAAATCTTGTTGATATTTTGGCAATGCACTAAATCAGATTTTTCATTGTGGTTTATACATTGAATTGAATTCCCAAGCTACTCCGAAATGTCCAGTCAAATCAGGACGATTTGTCAGTCATTTATTATCTATATCGAGAACGTAGCTATCTAGCCACTCGAATTTATCAGTCAATGGAGTTCCTAAATCTTCGTCTGAAACTTCCAAATCCTTCTCCAATTCCCAGATTCGAGGTTTGTCTGTATCTTCATTAATTCATAATTCATTTTTTGAACATATCATTCCATTTGAATCTACTCCACGTAATTTTCTAGGCGCGATAGTGATTCATGCTTGTGGAAAATATGCTCACTCCATAGCTACAGCAACATACTTCGCTCCTTGAACATTTGCTGCTCCACACACGATTTGGAATTGTCATTTAGGCCCTAAATCCACCTGACAAACACTCATATGGTCAGAATCAGGATGATCTACCGCAGAAATAACTTTTCAAATCACTATACGCTTATCTATCTTACGCTGAATCACTTCCTCGATTTCTACTGTCTTGAGAATCAAGTTGTTAGCGATATTTTCTGGAGTATCATTAATATCAATATACTTCCTAATCAATTGTGAATGATATTTCATTAATTCAATAAACAAAATAAAAATCTGAAAAGAATGATACTGTTTGAACGCACAATTTCAAGTTTTTATAAAATAATTCTCAAAAATAAATTTTCGTACAAAAAAAGTTGCAAAATTTTACAAAATGTATTATAATTAGGAACAAAGATTTATACAATTTCATTTTTAATGAAAAATTTAAACAAAATATTAATTATTCCAATTATATTAGCTTGTTCTATTTTTGGCGTATCATTTGCCGATAATTCAGACTGCTGAATTTTTGGAAATTTATTGTATGATAATTGATTTAATATTGTAAACACTTCTCGAGAAACTAACTCTTATAGTTTTACAAATTTTTTATCCATCGATCAACAAAAAGCTATTTTAACAAAAAACGATCTAAATACTGCTATATTAAATTTAAAGAAATATTGTTGCGAAAATGAAAGATGATGATTAGAACAAACGCAATCTACATGCGAAAATGATAAAGTCTTTTTTAATGATAATGCTTTAGATAGTCCATACCTATTTGATCATATATTCGATGTGATCATGAGAAGACTAAATTGACTAAGTGGCGATACAAACATTTATACAAAAACAAATATGACATTAGATGATAAATGAGCTGAACGAAGAAGTTTTATCACTAAACAAGCCACATCCACTGGATGATCAGATCCTCAAATCATTATAGATGAAGCCAAAAAGTTTCGAACAAGTAGTTCTATTTATGATATCTCACTTTACATTAATAATACGTTCAGAGAATTAAATAATAATAATTTTTTAATCTATGTTAGTTGAAGTTGAGATAGTGAAGAATCAGAAAAGATAGTAGCTAACGCTATGAAAAATTATAATCAATGGACTCTTTATGAGAGATATATCAATGCATGTGCATTAACTGAATATTTTTATGCTCTACTCGATTTATGACTGTCTATTGATAAAAACACTATCGTCAATAAATTATCAAATGGATCCTGTGATGAAATAGTTAAAAAACAAATAAATGGAGAAAGTTCATATGTCTCATTAATTGAACAAAGATCTGCAAATAAATTTTTATCAAACTATATTGAATGATACAAATCATATTTATACGAAAGGCAAGAAAAATTACAAAATCTGCTCAAAGATTCAAAAAACAGGCGACTCGATGTAATCAGAGCCGTACCTGGATTACAACGCCAATGCACTAAATAACAAATTTTATATAAACCTTAATGAAAAATGAAGCCAAAAAATTTACTAAAAAATTTCATAAAGATCTGAACATCTTCCGCATTTATGATTTTATGCATATGCTTTATTCCCAATACATATGCTCAAAATAATAATTTAGCTGTTGATTGATTCAACATTCTACCTGAATTAACAGAAACCGGAATTTCAAAAGTCAATGAATCAATTGATGCCATTTGAAGGACAGGAAAAAATGTCTGGAATGAATACAACAGAGTTGCATCATGACTAAGCACATCACAACAAATTGCATCTTGAATTATGAATCGAGACACAATTATGAATTATTTAGTATTTATAGTACAATTTTTAAGCCAACTATGACTAGTTGTTTGATTCGGATTTATAATGTATGCTTGATACAAATACATGTTGAGTGTTTTTAGTTGATGAAAAACACCAAGTTCTGCGATTAAAAACGCTATTATTTGAATTATAATCGTTATATTTTCTTATGCAATAATGAAAACTCTCACTTCCATAATCGGAATATCTTAATTTTCAATAAAATAAACCTTCTTAAATAGATTTAATACAGATTATTAGCACTTCTTTTTCATTTCTTCAAATAATCCTGGAAAACTATCTATTGTATGTAACGTTAAAGGACTTGCCGATTTGATGGTAAAGTTTTCTACATTTCATATAAAGCTCAAAGTAGATACTACATCTCACCATATTTTATATGTTGTTATACACTTAGTCCATTCCTTTTTGAATAATGTATCCTTCATCATTCAAATAAAACTTTTAGTTGGACTAGATCATGGATTAAATACTATACAACGTTCTGGATTCCTATGTTTTGTCACAATATAAGATATAGTTCATCAAAGTGAATGACCACAAACCCATTTCTTAGCATCAGGATATTTCATTTGAACTTCATCAAAAAAATCTAATGACTGTTGCACACGCCCATCTATTCAATTCACTCAAAGCACAATTTGTATATCGCTAAATATATCCTTCACATCCTTAAAATCAGTTCATCTATAACATATTAATACAATATTTTCTATGCAATGTTTATATGCTGCATGTACTAAAAAATTTGCATCTTTATCGAGAATCCAATCTCAGACTTTATTTTTACGCTGTTCTGGAGAAATATACACTTCTTTTACAACTTCAACTATTTGATCATCATGCTCCTGTATCGCTGATCTTTTAAATTTTTTCTTTCATAAAATTTTAGCAAATCGTTCTGCAATCCTCTGCGTTGCAAAACTAGAATCTCAATTAATACTTTTCTTATTTTTAATAAGAGACTCCACCATTTAAGTTAAAGTAAACAAAGATAAAAACTCTGATTGACGAAGATAATCCAATGTTCTTTGTTGAAGTGCTGCTTTTTCTTGTTCCGAATATAATTTTGAAGATGATGATAGTCTACTTCAATCACGATCATGCACATCCTGTAATAAATACAGACAATTTCATGAATAACAACATTTTACAATCCAAAAATCTGTACCCAGTTTTTTCAAAATATTTACAATATCATTCGAGAGCATTAAAGCATCAGAATGATTAGCATAATTAACAGCAAATCATCCATAATCTACTCTCTTAGTCTTCAAATATTTATTATAAAATACCTTAAATATTCTTCGACACAAAAAAGAAAATAATATCCCCCCTCCAATTACATTCAACCAAAATAAAACATGCAAAATTTGTCATTTATCATAAAGCCGAAACAACAAACCAAAAACAAAAAATCGTCAAAAAAATCATCCTACTAGTGGTCGAACAGATGGATTATCCAGTAAATTTTTCTTCAAATCCAACGAAATATATCCAATATTCTGATATTTAGGGTTTAAGAATCAGATTTTATAAATTATTCATTTTTCATGCACATCATGATCGACAGTTATTCATTCAAATTCTCACCCCTCAATAAAATAACTCTCATGAACTTCCTGAAATGTATATCTAAAGTGTATATCTATCGTCATAGGAGAAATAAATCAAATTTTTTGAAGAATCTGATTCTGATGCTGAAAATATAGCTTTGACGAAGAAAACTTAAGATCTGATTGTATATATTTTTCAGTATTTCAAGACATTATGCCCTACTTTTTAACAATTAAAGTAGATACTACATTATACCTAAATACTACATAAAAAGCAAAAAATTACTGACTTTTTATGTTTTTACACAATTTAGATATGTTTAAATAAAAATGTCAATCCATTTATAAGATAAAATGTTCCAAAAATTTGCAAATTTTCACATTTTAGTCTATAATATACACGAGATAAGTTACTTACCGTAAGGTTCTACCCACACAGTATTCCCTTATACTAGGTTGCTTACCTCAAGGATGTATTCATCCTATTTTCATCTCAGTATACTACCCATTAGACTGGGATGAGTTTAGATCAACCCGAATTGATTTTATTATGGGTCTTATTATGGGTCAGTATCTTTACCTTGATAGTTTTAAGATAAAGATACCGATCCATATAATGGATCGCCTTTCGGGTTGGTCATGAACGGAAGGATTGCCTTCCGTTTTTTCTTTTATGAAAATTTATTCATCCATTTTAAACTGATTGATAATAATTCATCCATTCATCAATCAAGAAAGCGGTGATCAGCTCCCTGAATAATATCCAATTCCTTTGGTTTATTAGCATATTCATAGTATTTTTTAGCAACTTCAGCAAGTCAATCTTCGGCTCAAATTATCTTTATCGGAATATTTATTTCAGATATCTTTTCTAAAAATTTTTCTGATGGAATCTGGAAATCCTTATATAATTTTTCGCTTATATGGTGTTTATATCCGTCTCACCAATTGATATAATGTCATCCATTTCAATCCTCATAAATATCATCTAATAATCATTTTCATCATATAGATGAATCTCGCATTAATAATCATGTTACATTAAACAAATCTGCATATAAATTAGCAATTCATCCATAACTATGTCATGCCAAAAATATTGATTTATATCACAGTTCTTTTCAGAATTTTAAGACAGAATTTACATCATCTATATTGTCTTGTAGAGAGACATTATTTAATTTTCTCTCTTCAGGTCAATCTCCATAAAGATTAAATCTTAACGTGGAAAATCAGTTTTTATTAAAAAATTTTTCTCATTGTATGAACATTTCTTCATCCTGACTACTTGTTAATCAATGAACGAAAATAATCAATCATTTAGGATTGGATACTTCACTATATGTATATTGATTCGGAATAGGGAATTTCATATTATTGAATTATAAATAAAAAATCTGAAAATTTATTTATCAGAAAATCTTGGAATTAGTAGAGAATTATCTTTCAAAGTTAAGTGGTCAATTCACTGTAAAATAAACGATACTAATGTTGTGGCATAACTTCCAGTAGGTAAAAAGAACTGCAATTTGATATCATCATTATCCCATTCAAATTTCAAATCTGGGACTTTGATAAACAGCACTCTTCTCACTCACCACAAATTATATATTTTACAAACCTGTTGCATTCATTCATCAAATTCAGCTAAATTAAGTAACTGATTATCACGAATACGAGCTTTGGTTCACTCAAATGGTAACAACAAATTCCATCATAACATTGGTCAGGTTGGGAATCGTTTATTCTCATCATATTGTTCAACATCAAACTGTCATTCTGAGGCTTTAGCCGAAGCCCCGCCAACGGGGTAAAAATCTTGTGCATTAACCTCTCCCTCCCAACTAGTCGAGATTCCCTCTCCTATTAGGAGAGGGTTAGGGTGAGGTTCAGGTTCAAAAAAATTCAAATCAGATTTTTCTTTTTTTAATTTTTGGTAATCAAATGGATAAATTTTCTGAGAATCATAAACCGCAGTTTTCACTCAATTTGAATTAAATCTATCCACCAAAATATCTCATTGCAAGAGAAATAGTCACTTCTCCCAGCGGTTTAGTACATATTCATTAAAATACATACTCGGATATGCCTGCAGAAGGAACCTCAAATGATATGGTAAATCTGATTCTTTTAATTTTCATTTTTCATTAAATTCTTCTGCCAACTGTTTCAAACGGTCTTTTGCTTCATAAAAGTTCTTCTTTCATTTTCCAAATCTTTGCATTCCAAAGCAATTTGGAAATCATTTATCAATTATTTTTTGCACATTATTTTCAATCTGACTTTTTATTTCTTTTGAAATATTTTGCCTAGCACGCAAACGAATTTCAAATTTATTTCACAGATTACTAGCCACTTTTAGTCAAAATTCATTATAAGTCTTTTCTAAAATTCTGACTTTTTTTCATAGAGTTTGGATAAATAGCTCTTCTCATCATATCTTATTTAAAGAACGCTGTGAAATAGAAATCCATTGTCTTGTAATTCACGCTTTATCTTTAAGTCATGCTATTCCAATTTCATCACGCTGCAGATGAAAATTCTTAGTCAAATCATCCACAATATCCATCGTAGTCAAATTTTCTTTTTCAAAAAAAACATATAAGAAATCTCATTTTCACGATGGAACTCATTCTCACAAAACTTCTTCTACAACGAAATCTTTTGGTTTAGATTTAATCTGAAATAGCATAACTTTGTTTTAATTAAAACTTTTTATATTCTCAATTAATTCAGAAAATTCTTCCATAATCATATGACCTCTATCCTCAAAAACTTCAAATTTTGCATTAGGTAAAAATTCGTGCAATCTTTCTCACTGAGAAAATGGTACACAAAAATCATCTTTTGAATGATACAAAAATATTTTATCACAGATTTTTTCAATTTCTGAAATCTTTTGAATATCAAAAGCAAAATCTCAAATACATGATTCTTCTGGTGGTAAATCCTTATTATCAATTAAAGCTGATACTAAATGTAATTGTTTAATCTTTTTTGGAAATCAGTTTTCAACCAGATATTTCAAAATAAATATAGTTCATAAAGAATGTGCAATAATAATCTGACTACCATTTAAATATTCGAAAGTCTTTTCAAACTGTATTTTCCATTCTTTATACAATGCAATGTTTTTATTTGGCATATCAAGTAAAGCCACTTGATAATCTTCTCATAGTTCTTTTTGTAAACTATCTTTCCATTTTTTCTTTACTTCAAATGGATCATAATCCCACTTTTTTAATTCTTCTTGAAAAGCTTCACGACTAGGATAAGCATTTCATCATCATATAAACAATACTTGCTGCATTTTCACATTTCAAAACGATAAAAAATCTGATTATCAAATAATTCAATATTTAAAACTTATATCATCTCACTCCTTTCTGAAAAATGTTCATTCTTTATCTAAATCAATTTTTGATAATTCATACTCTCCTACTCTAATTCTCCTAAGCATTGTAAGAATTCATCCAAGTCAAAACTGTTCTCAAAGTCGATGTCAAATTGATCTAATATAAGTTCATGACCCTACATCTAATCTTAATCTCAACTCAAGAAAGTTATAATCCAAAACTTCATATCAATACGTTTTCATCAATCTATTCTCAACTATTTGTTCTCATTTTCTAGCCAAATCGTAAAGTTTTTTTCAATCTTTTTTCTTTGCACTAAACGGAGTGAGAGGTAATTCATATTCTGGGATAATCAAATCTAATTTTGATTTAATTTCTTCTAATGGAATTTCTTTTCATTCCACATTTATCTCCTCATAATAATCTCGATATCACATATCCCACGTATCAGAATTTTTGGAAAAATCTATTACGGTTTCATAGCTTTTATCAAGTCATATTAAACCATTTAATCTTTTTGTATCATTTCAAGTTCATATTAACATTAACCCACTTGCTAATGGATCTAATGTTCAACTATGTCAGATTTTTTTCTCTCATAATTCTCTTTTGAGTACACGAATTACATCAAAACTACTTATTCATTTGGGTTTATCAACAATTATCAACATTAAACATCACATCAAAATTTAAAAATCTGACTTATTGATATTTTTTTCCTACGTTTTAACAAGAAAACTTTACACCAAAGTTCTCTTGCAATATAAAGAATTATTTATAACCTGAATTATATAAAAAGTATTTATTTCTTACAAAAACCAAAAATGGAATATTATTATGACTACGGTACATCTAGCTATGGATGAATCATCTGATTAGCACTATTCATACGAGCAATTGTATGCATGTGGAAGATTTTCAAAAAAGCTGGAAGAAAATGACGAGAATCCCTCATCCCAATCCGAAACATTTGGGTATTATTCAAAATTTCAGATCATAAAAAATGGTTTCGATGATTGTTTATAGTACCATTAGCATGGATTATTGTTTCTATAATTTTCCGATTATTATGAACTACATGAACTTGAGAATCGTTAATCGTAATCAAAAATGCTATAAACTGGATTTTAGGTATGTGCGCTATATTATTACCACTAATTGCCACTATACTTCTTTGCTTATGATTATCAAAAAAATTCGGTAAACATTGGGCATTTTGCTTATGATTATTATTTCTAAACCCTATTTTTTATGGAATTTTAGCATTTGACGATTCAAAATACAACTCATAATATGAGTTAAATACAAGCCACCTTCTAAAAAAAGTCTTACTCAACTTCTGAGTGAGATTTTTTCAATATTTTACTTGTAGCTCACACCGTACCCATAGAAATTACAAAAGATATCGCATCAGAAACAGGAACATCAGTCTCCACAAAATCTCTAGGATTCAACATAACTAAATACCCATTTGCTGGATTTGGTGTCGTTGGTATAAATACAGAAACCAAATTTGTTTCTCATATAGCACTTTCAAAACTGTCTAATTCTTCTCATGTCAAAAATCAAACAGACCATGTTTTTTCTGTTGGGAACCTTGTGAGAACAACTTTTTTAAATGAATTTGTATTTTGTAAAGTATTCGCAGCTTGATTTGTAATCTTAGTTAAAGAACTTAACAAAGGAACTTTTTCAATCAACGGATCTAAAAAAGCCTTCACCCTCTCTCAAACACGTCACTGATTCATAACAAATCATAACAACCAGATTAAACCACATAAAACCAAAAATCATAAAAAATGTACCACAATTTCAGGTAATCATAATTTATCCATCATAACATTAGGGAACAATTCTACAATTTTTCAAACCCGTTTTAATATCAACGAAATCAACCACCAAAGAATCACAAAAAACAAAACTGTCGGTAAAATCAACAATAATCACGTCAAAAAATGTTTTTTTTTCACTGTTTTATCCCCCATCAATATGCAAAAAGTCTCATTTACTAAACAATTTTCATGAATTTATATATAACATTATAAACAAAAAAAACAACTAAAAACAAAAGATTCTCTCACAACAAATAGTTTATATCAACAAAAGTCAACATTATATATAATAATATCAAATATGTATACAAAATAAACATAAAAATCTTTTGAAAAAAACAATAATATTTCTACTATAAACAGGTAAATTTAAATTTTATTTATTTCTCAAAATTTCATGAAAAAATCTTCAATTTTTTTAGGAGCGATATCCCTGCTCAGCATCATTTTATTATGAAATTTTATTAATGCTGAATATCAACTTCAAATAGATGAAAAAGATAATGAAGTTTATCTCACATCATGAGATAACAAAATAACATTAGAAAACGCTGAAAAAGCTTTATCCTGAGATGTAAATTCTGGATCTACTTTAACTATTTCTATAACATCTCCTAACAGTCAAACTAACACATGAAGCGAAATTAACTCGTGAGATACAACATGAACATGAGAAATAAACACATGAACAGTAGTCTGAACATGAACTGAAACAAATACTTGATCAACCACTTCAACATGAACTGAAACGACCCGCACATTATGAGAAAATATAAATGCAGAATTGTTAACATGAGATGAATTCGATAAAGCCTTATACTGGATGTACAAAAATTGACTAACAAAATATGATAACGCTGAAGAATTCCGTCCATATGACAAGCTTACAAGAGAAGAATCTGCAAAAATGATTGGTCAACTTTACAGTGTTCTATGATTCCCTAAAGAAGACAAATGATTCAATTGTAGTTTTGTAGATACAAACATGTTTGATCCAACTCTATCTGAACATATTTATAACGTTTGTAGGCGATGAATATTCAGATGAAACGATAAAACTCATCAATATATGCCTCATGATAATTTAACGAAAGGTCAGCTTTTAGCTGTTCTCTTGAGAATTTTTGAATGAAAAATGTCTAATGAATCCGGGCAACCTCGATGGATTGAATATTATGTTAAAGCACTCGCACTGTCAATGACAAACGAAATCAATTTAGCAAAATTTGATCAACCTGTTTCTAGACGGGAAGCATCCCTATTGATATTCAGGTTTAAAAGCATGGTTATTGACGAGGAACAATACAAGTTATATTTAGCTCGTTTGAACAACTTAGAATGAGATAACGAAAGTTATTTAAAACAAATAGAAGAACTAAAATCTAAATGGGAAGAATCAAAAATTTCAAACGAATCTGATTCAAATTCAGACAATTCCAATCCTGATTCTAATGAAATCATTTCTGGTACATGAGATAATACATGAACAAGCTGAAATAATGTAAGCTTAGCCATAATTGCATGAAATGAAACATTAACTGACAGTTCTGAATTCATGGAATCATTAAATTGGATGTATGATAACGGTATGACTTCCTATAATACAACTGAATCATTCATGCCATACCAAACTATAACACGTGCACAAGTTGCAAAAATGCTTGATAAATTTGCCACAGCAACAAACTTAACAACTGTAAGAAATCAATGAAATTGCGAATTTAGCGATGTCGATCCTCAATCTGAATTTAAAGATTCCATCACTAGAGTTTGTCAATACGGAGTAATGGCTGGATCTAATGATAAATTCTCTCCTGATCAAGTAGTAACAAAAGCTGAATTTATAGCAATGCTAATCAGACTCTTTGATTGAGTTAAATTAAACGAAAGCGTAAATCCTCGACGAACTGAATACTACAAAAGAGCGATTGAAATCTGACTTATATCAGCACAAGATACAGTTTCATTTACTGATGAAATCGCCAGATATGATGTAGCCACATACTTATACAGGTTAAAAGTTAGACTTACAATGTACAACAACTTGAATTCAACTCAGCTCTCTGATGAAATAGTAAAAACACTTTCAGAAACAGTAACAACTTGAGATGACTGAAAAATAAATGTAAAAGTTTATGTAGATATACTCGCATTAAATAATTCTGCATTTACAGACGGTTACATAGAACTTCTTGACGAAAGATATAAAGTAACTAGATCAGAACTAAATAGTTATAATGTAGGTACAAACAGTTTTGTACGATATGGAAAACTATATAATATAGAAACTGATGAACAAATCTGAAGTATTTCATTTATACTCACTAATTGAACTTTAGTTGAATGATCTATACGCGCTAATAAAGTTTCTTACTACCTAGAAAAAGATCCAAACACTACAACATACTATAACCTAACTCAAAAATAATGATAAAACTAATTTGAAAAAAAGACAATCAATGGAAAAAATTATTTCCTGTTTTTAGCAGACGTCCAGAATTAGTTTATCTAGATAATGCTGCATCGACCCAAAAACCCAAAACTGTAATAGATTGAATTTCAGATTTCTTAGAAAATGATTATGCAAATATTCATCGCGGATTGTACTCACTATCCGAAAAATCTGAAGAATTATACTACCAGTCAAAATACAAACTTGCTGAATTGATTAACTGTAAACCAAGTGAAATAATATATTCTTATAATTCCACATATTGCATAAATTTACTTGCACAAGCACTAGTAAATAGTTGAAGACTCTGAAAATGAGATAAAGTTTTGCTATGAAATCGAGAACATCATTCAAATATATTACCATGGCAAACTTTGTCCAAAATATTTTGATTTAAAATAGAATTTATAAATGAAGATAAAAATTATAATATCGACCGAAAAGACTTTGACAAAAAGTTTGATAAAAAAGTTAAAATCATATCATTATCTCACGTATCAAATGTTACATGACAGATAATGGAAATAGAAAAAATTAGAAACAAAATCTGAGAAGATGTATTTTTCATTGTTGATGGATCTCAATCAGTTCCTCATATACCAGTTGATATTGAACAAATTCAATGTGATTCTCTAATCATGACTGGACATAAAATGATGGCCTGCACATGACTCTGAATGATGTATCTAAAATACGAATGGATTAAGAATTTGAATCCTCTCATCCTGTGATGATGAACCGTAAAAGATGTAAGTATTGATGATTTTTCACTACAAAACAATGCAGATAAACGAGAAGCCTGAACCCCTAACATAGTTTGAGCAGTTAGTCTTTTAAAAGCATTAGAAACCATCGAACAACTATGATGAATAGAGAAAATTCAAGAACATGAAAAAATACTTATTAAACAATTATGCGAGTGATTCCAAAAAAGAAAAAATGAAATAAATTTGATATGAAGCTACGAAAGTGATAATCGTATATGAACATTTTCGTTCACTGTAAGTAACGAAAAAAATTTTAATAAGATATGAGATATTTTTGGCAAAAATAATATATGTATCCGTACATGATGACATTGTGCATATCCTTTACATAAATCACTAAATATTTGATGAAGTGCTAGGGTTAGTACATACATATACAATACAAAAAAGGATATTGAAAAATTTTTCAATATCCTAGATAAAATTATCTAACCTATAACCATTAAAATTTCAAAAAGTCTGATTTTTTTTGATTTTTTTGATAATTATATGTATAATCATTATAGTTTTTTAATTAATATCAAATTTTTATTAATGGATAATATAGAACTACTCAAATTAGAAGCAGATGAAATCAAAAAGTCATTAAATGAATTAAAAAATAATATTTCTATTTCTGAAGATGATAAAAGAAATAAAGCAAATCTACTAAATAGACGAGCGGAAAAAACAAAACAAAAAATTCAAAAAGAAATAGATTCTTTAACTGACAAAACAGATGAAGAATCGAAGAAGAAAAAAGAAGAAGCTGAAGCTCTTTTAAATAGTTTTAATGATATCACTGCCTTATATAATTCTATCATAAATCCTTCCTCAAACCCATGAACTCATGATTCAAGAACTCAAAGTTCTGAGCAAACACCAACTGAAAATAAAAACATATTTACAACAGCTACAGATTGGATAAAGACCCAACGAAACAATATATTAGATACAAAAAAACGAAAAGAAGAGTGACGAGAGAATTGATTTCGTTTAGCATGATTTGCAGCAACATGAATATGAGCACTTGGTCTAGCATATAAATGAGCAAAAAGCTTACGGAATTGGGCTTTTTGAAGTGATAAGAAAAAAGAAAAAACAGAATCTAAAAAAAAGAAAAAGAAATTTGGTGACAAATGGTATGGTAAGTTACTAAAATGGGCTGGAATCACAACAGCAGCATGAGGATGAATTTATTTTTTAGGTAAGCATTTTAATTTATGGTGAAGTACAGACAATAATACAGACAATAATACAGAAAACCAACCAGCACAACAACAAGATAAAACTACAGAAAACTCTGAAGAAAAATCGAATGAAACAAAAGACTCAAAAGAGAGTTTTCAACCAACATCAGACAAAATATCAAATGAAATGTTTGAGCAACTATTAAAAATGGAAGGAAAACACAAACAAGGCAACAACACCCTCGTCGCAAAAACTGGTAAACAATTTTGAGAAAAATTTCCTACATGACCTTTTGGTATGGTCTATAAACATATAGACAACGAAGGAAACTTACTTAAAAAAGCTATTCCTTTCAAAGAATGAGAAGAGGTAACAGAAGAATGGGGAAGAAAAAATGCAAAAGCCTGCTATGACAAAAGAGCCAAAGAAATAAAGGAGGCATTCGATAATAAATGATACAAGTTATCACAAGATCAACTTGATGCTCTTACATCTACATGCGGAGGAACATCTAAATCAAGAAAAAATTGTTTAAATTTTGTCCTGGAAAATTGGAACAATCAAAAAAAAGTCGTTGACTACATCAGTACTCATTCCACTACTGCAGCATGAAATCATCAAGTTCAGCCTGGACTAGTTTACCGTAGAAAATTCGAAGCTGACTGGTTCGTATGAAACAAAATGACTTTTGCAGAACATAGATCAATGCAAAAAAAATGAAAAAACACAAATCCTAATTACAGTCATTTAGCATAAATAAATCAATCCATACAACTAATATCAAAATATTTACAATAATTATTTTCAAAAATTCTGACTCTCTAAACTATCATTCCACCGCTCAATAGCTTTTTCAAACTCCTGAACCGTAAACTGAGGACAATACAAATCTGTAAAATAAAGCTGAGCATATCAAATTCGCCAAAGCATAAAACCTGACAACCTTTTGGCCAATTTTTGCTTTGTCCTAATAACCAAATCAACCGTTGGCAATCATCAAAAATCCATATACTTCTCTAAATTTTCTTTATTAATTTTTTCTCAAGAATCGTTTAATTTTTTCATTGCTCTCAAGATTTCATCCTGTCATCCATAATTCACAGCTAAAACAAATATTCTCGAACTTTCTAAAAATTTAAATTCAGATTCTTTTTCCTCTAAAAAGTTTACCAAATGAGTCGGCAAACCAGATTTATCTCATGCTACACGAAAATTAACATGATTTTTACGCATCATATCATACAAATTTTCAGTAATCCTTTTATACAAATTAAAAAGATAATTTAATTCCATTTTAGTTCTATTTTTTAAATTTTCCGTACTTAATCACCATAAAGTAAACACTTCAATAGTAGTATTTTCAAAAATATGAACAGCAAGTTCAATACATCTCTGAAAACCTTCTAAATGTCATTCCAAACTAGCCTTTCATAATTCTTTTGCCCAAGTTCTATTTCCATCAGGAATTAACGCTACATGTTTTGGATATTGCATTCAAAAAAACTAATATAAAACAAAGAAAATATATCAAATCAGATTATTTATTCAAGAATAGTATTTACACCAATAAATGATTTAATTCTCTTCCAATAAAAGAACTTTCAAAAAAAGTACCCCCTATTTTTGCATTTTTTTTAATTATGGATATAATTGATTTGAATTGTTTAATTTCATAAAAATGATATGAACGATAATATTGACCTCTTAAAAACAGAGGTAGATAAAATCAAAAAATCATTAAATGAACTAAAAGATAATATCACTTTTTCTGAAACAGAAAAAAAAGACCAAGCTGAAATTCTAAACAAACAAGCAGAAGTAACAAAACAAAAAATTCAGAAAGAAATAGATTTTTTAGCGAACAAAACGGATGAAGAATCAAAAAGAAAAAAGGAAGAAGCTGAAGCTCTTTTAATTAGTTGTAATGATATCACCGCCCTATATAATTCTATCATAAATCCTTCTACAAGCTCAACAACTCAAAGTCCCAGTCAATCACCCACTGAGAGCACAAACATATTTACAAAAGCAAAAGATTGGATAAAAAACCAACGAAACAGCATCCTAGACAGGGGAAAGTGGAAAACAGAATGATGAAAAAATTTATTACGTGCAGCATGAGGTGCAACTTCACTTGTTCTGTTATATAAATGAGCTAAGAAATTATGGAATTGGGCATTTTGAGACAATGAGAAAGAAGATAACAACGAAAATTACGAAAGTAAAGAAAACACGAGTGAAAACGATGAAGAAAAAACAGAAGTAAGAACAAATGAAGAAACAAATGAAGAAGAAAATAACAATAATGACAATTATGCGGAAACAACTGAAGGCAATACTAAAGAAGAAAAGAAAGAAAGCATCTGGAGTAAACTGTGGTGAAAAGCTTTAGCTTGGTTATGAATTGCACCTGCTGCTTGAACCGCTGCTGCCGCCTGAGCTGCTACCGCCTGAGCTACTGATAAAGAATCAGATTCATGAACAAGCGAAGATGTGGGAAAAGATGAAAGTACATCTAATGAACCTGATAAAGAAAATAGTTCTGATCCTTCTACTAATACAAATGAACCTGAAAATAGTCCCGATAAAAAAGAATCCAACGAGAACACCACAAAAAAAGATACAAAAAATTCAACTAATTCTAATGAATCTAAAGAAGTAGATAAAGGAAAAAATACTTATACTAATCCCATAAGTGGATTAACTTATAAACGTATTGATCAAGTTACAGACCCAGCAGGAAAATTGAGATACTCATGAAAAAGAAGTGGTAAAACTGTAGCCAATATTTGATGTTTACTAGCTTCTGGATGTACTGTAACCTCTGCTCTCTGCCCAGAAGTAACCTTAACAGATTGTTTTAATAATGTTAGACATTGGACCGCCGATAAAGCTGTTGCAAAAATGTCGAACAATAAATGGAAATCGGAAGCTCTTTTATCATGAGAACATGGAAACAGAACAAAGACACAAGAACAAAAAGCAAAAGAAAAAATAATAGAAAACTTAAAAAAATGATATCCTGCTGTCATCGGTGCCAGACATTCAGGTATTGATGGAATAAATAACAGTATAGTATCACAACATTACCGTGCTATTTTAGGTATAAGAACTGAAAATGGGAAGAATGAATTCTTCGTTTGAAATACTTATAAAAATGGATCATGAGGATGGATGGATGAAGATAAAATATTTAAAAACATGATACACGCTTCTATATTTACTCCAAATCAAGCATAATAAATAATTTATTTTAATTTTTAATAAAAAATATTATGACAAAAATCGAACAATTGGAAAGTAAGACATCTCAAATCAAAGATGATTTGAACAAATTAAAAAACGATGTTAATCTTTCAGAAGAACAAAAGAGAGAAAAGGCTCAAGAAATCTTTACTGGTGCAAAAGATATTGAACTGAAAATTAACGAACTGGAATCTCAAACATGAGAAGGATCACAAAGAGACACAGACAGAGCAAAATTACTACTAAAAAATTTTGAAGAAGTAAAGACATTATATAACGATATAATGTGAGAAGAAACTAGGAATCAAAATCTAAATCAAAACAATACAAATCAAATAGAGGATAAAGATCAAACAACGAATACTCCAACTTCTGAAGTTCAGGATGAAGACAAATCAATTTTATGAACAATTGGAAACTGGTTCTGAAGTGCAAAAGAATGGATATGAAACCAATGGTCAGATATATGGAATACAGATAAACGAAAAGAAGATTGACTGAAGAATTGATTACGTACAGCATGATTTTTATGAGCAGCTGGTTTTATATATGAATGAGCGAAAAGTCTGTGGAATTGGGCTTTTTGAGATGACGAGGAAGAACATGAAGAAAAAACAGAATCTAAAAAAAAGAAATCTGGTGATAAACGGTATAGTAAATTGTTAAAATGGGCTGGAATCACAACAGCAGCATGAGGATGAATTTATTTTCTAGGTAAACATTTTAACTTATGGTGAAATGACACATCTATCGAATCACAAAAACCAGAATCTTCGACAGAAACCCAGATTGAACCTACTTCAGAGAATAAAAATAATAACCAGGAAGAAAAGCCACAAACTGATAAAACATCAGAAAAACCAACCACATGAGAGCAAAAGACTGCAGAACAAAAGAATAATAATCAAAAAGAAAACTTACAAGTCAGTAATTCATGATATACAACTTGAGAAGACTTAACTAAAAAACAACAAAACATTATGGGACAAAAGCTTAACAAAATAAATTCTCCAATTACAGTAAAAATGGTACAGGATTCTTGTAGTACTCATAATGTACCAGTTGAATACTTATTAGGTTTTATGCAAAATGATAGCAGTTTATGAACAAAATGAAAATGAGCAAAAACCCATAATCCATGAAATGTATGAAACACCGATAGTTGAGGTACCAAAGATTTTTGAACACGAGAAAAATGAGTGGATGCTTGTGCAGAAAATCTAGAGAAACGTATCGTCGCCTACTCCAAAGCAAAAAAAGAACATAATTGAAAGTGATTTAATGACTTCCCTACTCCTAAAGAATTAGCCACATGAAAAAGCGAGGGATGAACCAAATTTTTTGGAGTTTACATGACAAGTAAAACTTGACCAACTAATGTTACAAAAATAATAAATTCTCGAGCTGACTCTTTATCATAAATTGAATCATTATTTATTTTATTCAATAATGATTTCTATTATCAAAATAAAAAAACCTAAAAATTTGACAAAATTTATTCAAAATGAATATAATAAAACTATAATATTTTATCATATTAACCACATTAACATATGATTAAGACAAACACCTCTAATACTATAGAAAATCCAGAAACTCCTTCTTCAAACTTTTCTCATGAATTGAGGACTTTATGAGACGAAATAAGTAAAATCAATAATTTAGATAAATGGTATATCCAAAACAATAGAAAAGAAAAATAAACCAGAAAAGACTCACACAAATCCCAAAAGTGATCTAACTTATAATCAATATGATCAAGATGACCCTCGTTGGAAAGACATCAATCTTATAGAGAGGTACTACAATAGGAAAGATTGGATGAACTGTAACAGCAATTGCTTGCATCGCTTCACCAGCTAACCCTTTAATAACTCCTAAGGATACTGCGGAATATCGTTGACGATTCCCTGATCGTGCCATCCCCAAAATAACAAATGATAAAATAAAATCAGATCGCTTAACAATAGATGATAACACAAACAATAGAATAAAAAAATATTTAGAGAAATGATACCCTGCAATTATAATGGTAAAATGTAGAATGGGCTGAGGACAAAACAAACTAATTAGATGACAACAATATTTAGCAATTGTCGATTATAGAAACAACAATGGGAAAGAAGAAGTTTTTATAGCGAACACAGATAATGGTAAATGAGGAGGATGGATGCCTCTAGATAAAGCTTTTGTTAGTATAAAGGAAGCTACATTGTTTACTCCCACAGGAAAGTAATATCTATAAATAATATACTTCATATTCCACATTATCCCTCAGAGAACACTTTCCTTCTGCAATATACCTACGGAACCGTGTTCTCTGTTTTTTTGCTAAATAATGCGTGTTTTTTCTCAAAGATTCTTCCATAGTATCATAATCATATTCTCAGTAAATATATCAAACAACTTCCTTATAACCAATTCATTGCATAGATTGTAAACTCGGTGAATATCATTTATCCAAAAGTCATTTTACCTCATCTATCAGTCAACTTTTCAGCATCTCTTTAATTCTAGCATTTATACGCATATTTGTTTCCTCTTTTTCACGCCAAAGTCACAACATTAATAAAGGATGCTTAACTGGCTGATGAAGGAAAAGTTCTGTTTTTGTTTTTCAAGTTTCATAATAAATTTCCAACGCACGAATAATATACCTGGTTGCATTCGGATGTAATTTACTCGCCTCTTCTGGATCTACTTGCTTAAGAAGATTATATACATATCAAGGTTCAGAATCTTCTTTTTTTTGTAATTTTTCACGATATTCATAATTTGGTGGACATTCTGGCATTTGAAAATTTTTATAAATCGTATCTATATAAAGTCCAGTTCATCCAACTATAACAGGAGTTTTTTTACGTCAAAGAATATCTTCAACTTCACTTTCTACATCAAACTTCCACTGTCATGCAGTGTATGTTTCATCCGGATTTACTATATCAATCTGATAATGTGGAATTTTTTTACGCCATTCCAATGGAACTTTATCCGTTCAAATATCCATTCCACAAAAAATCTGTCTACTATCCGCCGATATTATTTCTATATCAAAAAAATCTGAAAGTAATAACGATAGTTTACTTTTTCATGTAGCCGTAGCTCACCAAATAATTATCGTTCAATCTGAAAACTGATTCAAAAAACTTTGACAACAATACTTGATTTTAGGCAATATATCAACTATCTCCATAAACTATACCCTTCACAGATAAACTATCTCATCAATCCAAACTCTTCTGGTCAAAAAATTGGATGACCTCAACATTTACTTGAAACACAATAAATTCTCGAAATTTTCCACTTTCAAGCATAATTACTTGGTACAAATTCCCATGTTTCATCATATTGTTCATGAGTTGACTCCAATATATACGAGATATCAAATTTATAAATATTTTTTCATTTATATACTCCTGCCGTTTTCTGTATATTCTGAGGCTCTATCGATTTTCATTCAATTCACTCAAAAAATGGTTGCATTTTAAAAGCCCCAAAATATCATCTTATCTTCTGATCATTTTGTGCTGAACTATCAAACAACTCAAACGACTCATCAAATTTTCAATCAGACATATATGCAAAGAAACTCTGAATCAATTCTTCTGGAGTTTGTGGATTAGATACAATATTTTGATTTTCATCTGGCTTTTTTACAACATTATTTTCCTCTATATCATCAGATAATTCAACATCTAATTTTTCTCCATCAATTTCAGATAAATTTCCCAAAGAAACACTATTCTCTACAGCATCCTCTGCCATTTTAATTTCCACCTGTGGACGGAGTATTACAGCCTGATAAAAAGATATGCAAAAGAACATCAAAGAACACCCAAAAAATATCCACGCCCAAAGAGGAATTTTGGCATTTGAGGCTACATTTTGTTTATTTTGATTAATATCAGAATTTGCAACTTTTTCGATCAATGCTTGTTTTTTTGCACGATTTGCCTGAGATGCTATCGCTACCGCACTTGCTCTACTTGGTTTTAAATCCACTTTCCTCCTCTTAACTACCACTTTCTTTGTCGTATTTTTTTTCATTTCTAATTTTGATTCCATTTTTTTGTGTACATCCTCAAAATTTCCACTCTTAACACTATTTTTTAATTCTGATTTTTTTGTTTTTTTGACCATAAAAGAATCAAAGAAAATAAAAACGATTAATTCATAATACTATTTTTAACAAAATATGCAAGAAAGTTTTTCGCAATAAAAACTTACATTGAAAAAATTTTACTAAAAAAGAAAAAACATATTCTATCATACAAAAAAACAATTAATATCTAAAATCAAATTTTCCTCTGAAAAATTTGACAAATTAAAAATTTTAATTATAATTTTAATTGAATATAAAAAAATTTAATTCACTAGGTTTTATTTTTAAAAATCTATAGGATGTCCAAAGATACATACAAATGAGAGGGAAAAAAAGAAGTAACAGAACACCGTAAAACCGAGTGACGTTCAACTGAAGTCGAAAAAAAAGAATATAAAGAGAACAAAAAGCAAAAGAAAGAATCATCAGAACAAGAAGTAAATAAATCAAAACAGCAACTTACAGGTTTAGAAAAATGGTTAAAAGAATATAAAAAAATAGAAAAAAGGAAAAAAGAATTAGAAGAAGAAATATTAATATATTTTAAGAAAAAATGAAATAATATTAAAAATGAAGTAAAAAAGGATACAGAAACAGAAAATAAAGTAAAAAAGGAAAACGAAGAAGAACCAAAGAAAAAACATAGAAAATGGAGAGAAAAATACAAAAAAGCGTTAAAAGAAAAAGGAATATTATTAACAAACAAAGAGCGAGAAAATATAATTAAAAAACATGATAAAAAAGAATTTAAACATTTTTATAAAGACTTAAAAAAAGCAATAAAAAAAGATGAAATAGATAAATTTTTAAAAAAATGGAAAAATAAAGGTTTTGATGGTTTATTAGAACAATTTTCAAAAGAAGACAAAAAAGAAAAGAAAAAAGAAAAGAAGGAGAAAAAAAGCTCACATAAGCATAGAAAACATTCGAATAAATCAACAGATAACTCTTCAAGTTCAAGTGGATGATCTTCTTCTGAATCAACAGACAACTCTCCAAGTTCAAGTGGAGGATCTTCCGATTCAACGGACAATTCTTCAGAATCAAATAATGAATCCTCTGAAACAAATAATTCCTCAGAATCTGAAAACAACTTAAATGCTTATACAAATGAATATATACCTGAAGAAAAAGTAAAAGAAGCTCGAGATTATATTGCAAACTGATGAACATTTCATTCCCCTAGTAAATGAACTATTAAGTGGGGTCGAAGTGATTATAAGCATGTTTGTTCAACTTGATCATTTAATGTATTATGGAAATTAGGATTACCAAAAGTATCCAATTCTACTGAATGTGATTTAAAATGAAAAATATTACCAAAAATGGGGTTAAAATATATTTGAGAAGTAGATCCAGACAATCCGGAAAAAGATTGATATAAACCACAGAATTGAGACACAGCAGTACGGCCAAGATTCAATGGTACTCAACATCAAGCTACATTTATAAATTGACATTGGGTATCAGACACCATACAGAAGAAAATGTCTTGTTATAACGCAAAAAATGAACCAAATGTTAAAATATATCGCTATACATGAGAACAGACTGCTTAATATTGCATTAATTCATAATTATTTATTATTTATCATTCATTTAAAATGATAGAAGTCGAGCAAAACAATAATCAAGAAAAAGAAAGTTATGAAAACACTCTCAAAAAAGTTGAGACAGAGATTGCTGAATTAAATGATGACAATGTAGATAATGACAAGATTGAATTAGACTGACTACTCACACAGTGATTTGCGGAATATCTCTGAGCAGAAAAAGCAAAAAAAATCCTTGATTCCATTAGTAATATGGAAGACAAACCTGAATGATTACAACAACTTGAAGATTTCCTTAAATCTGCTTCGTTATCTTTGAATCAATGAATAGGTGAAAATGAGAGACAACAAGAAAACCTTATTAAGTGACCTGATAAGTATATATATTGATATAATTTAACAGAAAATCATCTAAATAAGATATCAAATACGTTTAAAAAGCTAAACTCTCCATTGGAACCACAAATGATAAAAGATTCTTGTTTAAATTTTCCTTATCTACCTGCCGAATATCTTTTGTGATTTATGCAAAACGATAGTAGATTATGAACTGCCTGAAAAAGAGCAATAAATAATCATAATCCATGAAATGTATGAAATACTGATGACTGAAAAAATAGGTATTTTGAAACACGGGCAGATTGAGTTAATGCTTGCGCAGAAAATTTAAAAAAACGTATTGATGCTTATTCTAAAGTAAAAAAAGAACATAATTGAAAATGATTCAACGATTTTCCAACTCCAGAAGAATTAGCAACTTGAAAAGCTAAAGGTTGAACTAGATTTTTTGGAGTTTATATGACAAATCCTAGTTGACCATCGACTGTTGCGTGAATAGTAAATCATCGAAACAAAAAACTCAGAACATAATATTTTCAAAAATTATGTGTGCTATCTTTTGTTATAATGGACAAAATTTATATGAAGATGCTAATGAGAAAATCTTAATTATTATAGATTTAAGCTAGCTAATTCACATTTATCTCAAATATGGAGTAATCATTTTTCACTAATTAATCATTGATTAATTTCTAGAACATATTGAGCTTCTGTTTTTGGTTTATATGATGGACATTCATCAGTTTTACAAGGATCCATTTGGATAATATCTACGATTTTCAAATCTGAATCTAATCGAATTCACGCAAGTGGAATAAGTGTATTTTTCATCCAAAACGAATAAGTTCACATTTTATCGAAAATAAAAAACATTCAATTTTCATCAGGCAGTGATTCTCTATACATGAGTCATAATTGGCGAGATTCATTATCATCTGCTATTTCAATATTGAAACAACTTTCATTACAACAAATCTTTGGAGTTTGATTTTCTGTTTTTCATGCTTCATATTTGAATACGAGAAAAGATGTGATTAAAAGTAAGATGAATATCGTTATTCAGATTATGATTCTTAATGATTTTTTCATGGCATGGTTATACTTGATAAAATTTATGAGGTAACCTCACCCACCACTACGTATTTTCTCTCTCCTATTAAGAGAGGGGGTGGGGAGAGCTTTTTAAACATATCTCCACTCTCCTTCTGATAAATCGTTTGGTAAAGTGTATTGAGCTTCTTTAATACGCTGTAAATCTATCAAATGATATCATAAGTTTTTAATAACTCTCCTTATATGGCGTTTTTTTCATTCATTTAAAATCACTTTATATATAAGTAGCTGTTTTGTTGGCTGAATATCCAGGAATTTTAACTGTTCTCATTCATCGATGATTCAGCTTTTTACTTTTTGCTTATCTTCAGCTTTGAATGGGGAAGAAAGCTGGATGAGATACTCTTTTTCGACTTCAAATTTTGGATGTTCAAATTGGTGGACTAATGATGGAGTGTCTGTAAGCAACACCAATCCACGACTATCCTTATCCAGACGTCCAATGTAGTACCAATTTTTAAACTGTTCTGGAAGTAATTCATAAATTGTAGCATTATGGGGATCTGATTTGGAAACTACATATCATTTTGGTTTATTGAAAATAACCAATTTTCATTTCAGTTTGCTACCATCTTCTGAAATTATAATATTTTCTTTACTTCAATTTTCATTTATAAAAATAAGAACATCTCCGTTTTCAAGTTCAGATTTAAATGATTCCATTTTTTCATTATTTAAAAAAATCTGACCATTTTGAATGAGTGACACAATTTTACGACGTGATCGTCATTTAGAATTTTGCAAAAATGGAATAATTTGCATAAAATAGACCAAAATTTAAAGATTCTTTTACATTCTATATGGGTATATTTTTATTTTTTTATTTCAAGATATAAAAAAGTCCCCAAAAATTTGACAAATTTTATAAATTTGGCTATAATTTAGTAGATAAATTTAATCATTTATAATATCAAAAAACAAAATGACAAAAAAAGATTATTTAATAAAAATTCTAGAAAACCTCGAATCAATCTGGGACTTGGCTCCAGGTCTAAAAATACTTGTTGAACAATGAGCCCTATGAGATGATACACTAGACACTCTCATTAGTGCTGTAGAATCTGGGATTCATTCCGCAAGATCTGAGGTTGCAAAATTAAAAATGAAAAAATGATTAGACGCATTGGATAAGATGAAACAAATAGAAAAACAAAGCGCTATGCAAGATGAAAAAGAGTTAATAGAATTAGATAAACTAATAGACGGTTTATCAGACGATTTTTAATCCTTATTTGTAATTAATATGACTTTTGAACAATTTGGTGAATCTACTGCGGCAACTACTCCATTAGTAACAACAAATGGTGAACCAATTACGCCCGATGGTAACGCAACTACAACCACAAATACTGGCGAGACACAAACAACAACTGTTGAACAAGGGCCTGATGCTGATTTAAATCAAAGATATGAAACTGTTAGACAAGAACTACTTCAAGTCGGTGGAGTTGATACAAGTGACGATAATATCGAAATCGCTGATTGACTTCTAGATTGAAAATTTGCCGAATATTTACTAAAAAACGAAACATCTCTGAACGCGCTGAAATGATTTGTTAATACGATAAAAAAAGATTGACTTAAAAACAAAGCTTGAAATGATTTAAAAAAATTAGAAGACTTCCTAAACAACATCTGAAATAATGAGAAGATGGAAAAGGATTTCAAAAAATTTATGGATAAATTACAGAAACCAAAAGATTTACATAAAGTTAAAGAAAAAGAACTTAGTGCTATCACCATGCACCTATCATTGAATCAAAACGATGCAATGCTTGCATATAAAAGTATGAAAGCCATTCTTGACAACCATCAAAACTTTTTTGGTACAGGTATGAAATTGGATGATGTAAATGTTTTTCAAGCTGTTTGGAATTCATTAAAGAATAATTACCAAAATAATGAAACATTCATTGAAGCAGAATACCCTGGATATTCAGCATTATCTGATAGAGCGATCAGTATTCAAGCATTTCTTATGGCAAATAAATGAATAATATCTTGACCATGACTAGAATGGGAATGAGATGAGATAACAGTAGCACATCTAGAGAACAAACCTAACTCTATAGTAAGCAGAGAAGCAATTGTTACTAAACTTAACGAACTCAACAACCAAAGAGTCGCTAAAAATAAAAGTTTAGTAGAAGCTGTGGACATCAACATACCAACTGCAGACTTTACTAAAACAGCAGAATGAGGGTTAAAGTTTAAATGAACTGAATTCTCAGCAAATGATGTGATGATGTATAGTGATGAAATAAGTGCGGCAGTTAATGGTGGAGATTTTGTAAATGATAAAGAAAAATGGAGAACTATAAATGAATGTAGAAATTCATTATATGAAAAAATTAAAGCAAAATTATTAGCTGATCCTTCAGTAGCACAAGAAGGTTCAACAAACAACCCTAGTCAAAACACTAATCCTGAACAAAACACTAACCCTGGTCAGAACACTAATCCCGAACAAAACACTAACCCTGATCAAAACACTAATCCTGAACAAAACACTAATCCTGATCAAAACACTAATCCTGATCAAACTAATGAAACATGATGAGAAAATGTTGAACTTGATGCAAGGTTGAATCTTAAGAGTAGTGTAAAAAATAAACTTGTAGAATTATGAATTTTCGAAAACGCTGAAAGCCATACAGTAAAAGAACCAGCTATGAAATCTTTTATCGATACCATAAAAGATAAACCATGGAGTGAATTACAAGGTCAAGGACATGTAGACAAGAGAGCATGGATTGCCACAGTACAAATAGCATTAAATTTTATAGGCGTAAAAAATGAGAAAAGTGAATACAAAGTAAAAACAATTGACTGAATACGTGGTAAAGAAACAAGGAGGGTCATCAGAGCATTCCAAAAAGATAACGAATTGGGAGTAGATGGTAAACCATGACCAAAAACTCTTACCAAAATTTTAGAAACACTTGGATGAATCAGAAGTAGTAATGAATCTACAACGAACAAACCAAATGAAAAAGTTTTTGACTATGATAGTGCTACATCATTAGATAATACAAAGGTTCAAGAAATTTTGGATGCTCGTAAAAAATATGATGAATCTGATGAATGAAAAAATGATAATAACGTACGTGTGCTCAAATTAAATGGGCTTACTAGCCTAACAGAAGAAAATGCTACTGCTCTATCTGCATGGGAATGAAATATACAAGTTAATAAACTATTAACAGATGCAGCTGGTGAAAAAGGTGAACAAACCATAACAGTATTAAGCAAGCTAGCACCTAAAGGTGGTAAAGCTATTATCGAGACTTCAGATAAGGATACTTTCGATAAATTGAAAGATAAATGATTTGAACTCAAGCTAATAGAGACAACTCAACCTGAGACTCCAACTGAGACTCCAACCGCAACTGAGACTTCAACTGAAACTCCAACCGCAACTGGGACTTCAACCGAGACTCCAACCGCAACAGAGATTTCAACTGAGACTCCAACCGCAACTGAGACTTCAACTGAGACTTCTGTACAGACTACAACTACAGTGGACAACAATAACAGTGTAACTGTTTGATGAGATAACAATTGAACCATTATACAAGATAATGACTCCAGTGTCACCAACAATAGCACAGTAGACGACATGGGAGACTAAAAATAATTATTTATCAAAATTGTACTTTTATATTTATAATGTATTAAAATGTTAATTTACAAAAGAGCTAACTTTGCACCAAATGGATGACCTGAACAACAATCTCAGGAACCCACACCTGAAGTAAAAATCCAGGATCTCAAAAGAGAAATCAAGGAATTAAGTGATAATGATGCTAAAAATGATGGATTCGAAAGTAAGATCATCGTCGACAACCAACTTAATGGCTCATTAAGTACTGAATTATTAAAACCTGAAAATAAAAAAACTCTCAATAACCTAGTAAAAGAGCTTTCTAAAATCCTTGAGAAAAAAAACTATGACACAAACGGTGCAGATTTATTAAATTTATTAACTTGAGTACAAAAAAAAGCTGAATTTAATAGACTCAATAAAATTATGACAAATCCAAAAGAAGCAGGAGGAATAAAACTAGATGATTTATGAAAATTTAATGATCAAGAAATAAAGTTGGTTTGTGATTATATAAAGGATAATATTGTATCTCCTGAATGTGCAAACTTACATAAACTGTTTGTTACATATAAATCCATGGAACAAAGCATAACCGACAAAAAAGCAAAAGAAAATTTTCTAAATATTCAAAAATCACTATTAGATTCTTGATGAAATTCTACTGTTGCAGTTGAAATAGAACTATCTCATAAACAATTAGCTGAAATTTTTACAGATTTAAGCGTTGAAAAATTTAATTCAATAATAACAGAATATACGAACCTTACTGATTGGAAAGGTACTCCCCTCGAAGGACAGATTGGATTTAAAAATAATTGAAAAAATTTTACTGAAGGTGAATTTGTTGCATATTTTAATGGAGCTAATGAATCCAGAAAACAAGCTAACGAAGCAATAGCTACTGATTTCCGTCTATGAGATATAACACAAGATACATTGAAAAATTTTAGAGTTAAAGATAATAAATTGCTCTATAACTGACAACCATGTAGAAACGAGGATATCAAGGCAGTTTTTTGAGAGACAAAAATCAATCCAGCATTAAAAGAATGAATTTTCTTTTGAGATGAAAAAGCAGCTATTGAATCAAAAATCTGTGACAAAATAACAAATGAGATAAAGGATAAACTTCAGAATTCAGATCAAGAGGTAAATAAAGAAAAATGGACTATGAAACCTGAAAACTTTGACAAAATAAAAAGTACCCTATGAGACAGAATGTTTATTAATATGGATGCTGAAGATAAGGTAACCTATATTCCTCAAAAAGCCAAAGCTTACCTATCAGAATATAGAAATAAAGAATGGCAAGATATCAAAAAAGACTTTAACACACCAAACTGAATGGCTTATGTCGCAGCCTTACAAATTTTATTGAATGTTGATCATGACGCAAATATAAACGTAGATGGAATATGGAAATATAGTGGACAAACCCAAGAAGCAGTAAGAAAATTCCAAGAAAATTATAATAACAATTTGCCAACAGATTGAGTAAAAATAGAAAAAGTAGATGGACTCCCATGAAAGATAACATTAGAAGCTCTACTTGATGGTCAATATGGAGATGCCGGACTCGACGGACAATGGAAAGTAAATCCAGATTGAACATGAGAATTTTTAGACTGAACAGAAATCAAAGAAAAAGATGGTAAAAAGTATATTACAATAGATGGACAAGACTATTATGAATACACAGAAGGAATGGAGGGACCGGGATATCGATTTTGAAAGAATGATGATCATGACAGTCGACTTTATGTTTGAAATTTTAAAAATGGGAAATCACAATGAGAATGAACTTGTACTCGAAATAATTGAGAGAAATATGTATGAAAACGAGAGAAAGATTGTAGAACAGAGTGAACATATACTTGGCCTGCCGGTACTCCCGATAATTTCCGTGAATATGTATGAAAATTTGATTATAAAAATGATAAATATGTAATGACTGATTGAACGATGACCTATGAAGATAACGATAAATATAAGTGAGCATTTAATGAAAAAAATGAAAAGCAGTGAAAGTGAACATATACTTGGGCTAATTGAAATATCCTCAATTGAACTTGGGAGAGGGATCATCTTGAGGGAGAAGGTACAGTTTCATTCCCTAATACTGACATACCTGATCTAAAAGTAGTTTTAGATGGAGATAAATTAAAAGTAACATCTGACTTACCAGCATTTAAAGATAAATTAATTTATGTCGAAACATGAGAATTTGTCGATGCTACTAACACAACTCCTGAGGCACCAGAGAAGAATCCTGCCGTCGTTGAATGAATTTGAAAGTTTGAAGGTGATACATTCAAATTTGATAATGTAAATGAATTAAATGGAAACAAGTATGTGAATATATGATGAAAAAATTACTATGAATACAGAAATGGTATGAACGGTGACTGATATATGGTAGTCCCAAAGACAAACGAGCATTCTGCATATGTATTATATTGACATTACGAAAATGGAGTAATCATGAATTGAACTGTACATGATGCAGAGGGAAATAAATATGAATGAGAATTCAAAGATGGTGAACGTTCTTGAAAATGAAAGGCAACGATGTTTGACTGAACAACTTTGTCATGTGACACGTTTGTAAAGGGTCTTCCTACATGAAAATGTACTATTGAATATTGAAGTTCAGAGGACTGGAAAGATGAACTTGGAAAATGGGAAAAATATGAATGAGAAATACAAAACAGAGTACCTTCTTGAAAAGATTGAACTATGACTTGGAAAAACTGAGACAAATATACATGAGAATGGAAGGATGGAAGAATGGACTGAGATTGAACTTATACTTTCCAGAACGGTACAACAATCGAATGAACAATTGTTTGAAAATTTGAAAAAGGAAAGCTTACAACATGAACTCTTACCTTTAAGGATTGACAAACATTCAACTGAGCATTTAATGAGACTTGGACTCCTGATACAGGAACTTTCAAAAAAGATCAAAATGATCAAGGGGTACATGTAGAATCAGATGAAGTTTGATTAAAGGATGATCAAGGTAACTACGTTTATAGACGAGAAGGTCAGATGCCAGCTACAAACCAAGCTTCTTCAAGAAGAAGAGAGTAATAGCTCCAGATCAATTATAATCTAGAAATCTAATCACATATCTATATAATTACATCCGGTTTATACTGGATGTAATTTTTTATGATAAATTTATTAGTTGCATATTACGAAAATATTTGACCATTCAGGGATACTTGTTGTTCTTTATTTTTTGATGAATGAAAATATTTAATTAAAGCACCGATATGAAGCTGAAAGAGTTTCTTATTTTTTGATGCTCCGAGATATGCACTATATAAGGATAGCTCTAGAAATATGCTGAATCTACAGAGTAAAAATGGAGAGATTACTCTGATTTTTGAGGTAGATTGAGCTTATTACTTGATAAAAAGAATCCTAAAATCCACTAAGATGTGAAATGATAGCTGTAGTTCTCAGTTATTCACGGTAAGTTATAATTGAGAAAATTTATTAAAAGATATCAAAAATCTGACCTGAAATACAGAGATTTTGCAGTGGTGAGAAAATGTAATTGAAAAGTTTGAATCTGAAAGTGGAAAACTTTGGAATTTGGAAGAGATTCCTTTCAAAAATGAAACAGATTGTCAATCTACTTTGGAATCTTTGTTACCTCCGAAAGAGGTATTTCTAAGTACCGTCTTTCTTTTGCAAGATGCTGATAATATCTTTGAAATGAGACCTGCTGATAGGCTGATTGTGCTCAAAAATGTATTCAATCTTCTTTGAATCGATGATGCGAAAGAAAAAGTTCAAGAAAAGAAAAAAGAAGTCTGATATAAATTGAAGGCATTACAAGACCATTCATTGCAGGATAATAAACTCAGAGCAACCCTGAAATCATTATGGAGTAATTTGAAAACTCTCGAAGAAGATGAGGAATTGAAAAGCATTTTGTCTGCAAATGATGAGTTTTTTGAGAATATTGAATGATTTTTTGATCAAATTTCTCTCAGTGATTTTAGTTTAAATTGACTCGACAACTCCCCTTTTGAAAAAGCTCAAAATCTGATTCAAACAAAAATGGATGCTGTGATAAAATTAGATACTCAGTTGAATGAATTGCAGCAACAACTTTCGAATCTCAATACTCAAAAACAGAAAATCTGAAATGATATTTCTAGTACCAAACTGAGTATTGCAGATTTACAGAAAAAAATAGAAAATATTGATACTAAAAAATGAAATGAACTCAAAGAAAAGAAAATGGAGCTTTATAAAAAATGAGAGTCATTGAGCTTGAATGCTAAATATTCAGATTTTTCTGAATTGATTGAATTTTGGAATAAGTCTGCTGAAAATGATGACAGTTTTGAAAAACTAGATATGCCAAAAAATTTGAAATCAGCTTTTGATATTTTGCAAATTGTAAAAAATGCGTGAATATCATTAAGAGCCTTGATAGAATCTGGAAACGTTAAATTAGAAAATATTGATTTACAGGCAAAAAATCGGAAAGAAAATCATGATAGAGAAGTAGAAAAATTGAAAGAATTGAAATCTAGAAAGGAAGATGAAATCAAATTACAGCAAACTAGAATTGAGGAGTTAGATAAAATGTGGACAGAAAATTCTGATTTTGATTGTCCTGATCTGTGCAAAAAATGTCCTCATATTAATGCAATAAACAAACAGCAATATGAGCAGTATTCTCAGCAAAAGGAGAAATTAAATCAAACTTTGGAAGCTATGAAAACTGAATATGAGAAGCAGGATTTTGATAATAAAATTAAGGAACTTGAAAATCAGAAGAATCCTGAATGAGGTGATTTGAAAAAAGATTTGGAGAAAAAAATCAAAGAGCAAACAGAATTTTCTGATTCTTTGAGAGAATATTTAATAAAGATTTGATTCGCTGAATGGGAAAAATCTTATCGTGAATGGGAATCTATTCAAACTGAGATTCAGGTAATTGATAAACAATTATTTCAGCGAGAGGAAGAAAGTAAAAATCTAGATAAATATCAGCAAGATAAAGTAGCTGCTGAAACTTCATTGCAACATTTAGAAAAATCTTTACAGGAGCAAGATAAACAGATCGAAAACTTGAGTGTAAAAATCCAGTGAGCAAAATCTGAAAAGGAAAAATCAAACTGACCAAAATTACAGCAACAGCAAACTGAAATTAAGCAGATTTTTCAGACTATTTCTCAGATTGAGCAGTTAGTTCAGGATAGTGTGAATAATAAGAATCTAGCTAAACAATTACAGGAAGATGAAAAGAAATTAGGACGTTTGTATTCCATTCTCTCCAAGGAAATAGTATTTTTGGCCTTGGATGATTATTTACCGGTTCTGAGTGATGTGATAAATAATTATCTTTCTCAGTGTGTAGATTATACTTTGAAAATGCAGATAGATGAAAATGGAGATAAACTTGAACTGAATGTTAAAGTAATTGACTCAAAATGAGAAAGAGAAGTAAAAAGTCTGAGTGGAGGACAGAGAACTATTTTGAAATTGGTATGGATGCTCGCTGTCTCATCATATTTACATACTCCCCTTTTATTTTTGGATGAAACGATTAATAATTTAGATGTAGATACGGTTTGAAAAGTTTCAGAAATGATTAATAATTTTGTGAAGCAGAGAACTATGAAATTTTATACAGTTACGCATAATAAGGAAATTCAAGATATGCAGATTTGGGATGACGTGATTGAAATAAGTAAATCTGGTTTTAATTCGTAAAAATTATGTATGAAATACGATGATTATTTATTAAAAATATTAAAAGAAGAATGTCCTTTTTGTGATATAAAAAAAGAATATATTATTGAAAAATGAAAACATTTTACAGTTTTGCTTGCGAGAGCACCTTATGTTCATGATCATATTTTAATTGTCCCAAATAGACATTTAGTTCGTTTGTCAGAAATTGCTCCGAAAGAGTGGTGAGATTTAATATTGATGATAGAGAAATGGATGAGAAAAATGGAAACAATTCATAGTGAAGTAAATCTTTTACTTAGGGATTGAATAGCAAATTGAAAAGTTGGGAAGAGTATTGATCATTTGCATTTTCATATAATTCCTGAGATCCCGATTTATTCTACTAATTCATGATGAAATAGAGAAATATATACTGATCATCAGCTATCCAAAGAAACGGAAACTTTTAAAACTAAATTTAATTGAAATTAATTTCCGATGACTGTATTGTTTGACCAAGAAAACTTAGAAAATCGAACAAAAGAGCATAAAATTCCACAGTTCAAAGTGAAACAGATTTTTTTCGAATTATTTAAAAATCAGCATATTGAGTGGGATGAAATGACTACCCTTTCGAAGCAGCTAAAAGATGAATTAAAATCAGATTTCTCTCCTATATCTCTAAAATGTATAGAAACTGTGGAAGCTGAGACTACTACAAAATTTGCATTCCAAACGAAAGATGGATATACTGTTGAGGCGATTTTGATGTATCATTGGCAAGATGAGAAATATATAAAAAATAATAAAAGAAAGCTGAATCGTATCACACTTTGTATCTCTTCACAGATTGGGTGTCCTGTTAATTGTTTATTCTGTGTAACATGAAAATTATGATTTACTAGAAATTTGACTTGGGATGAGATTATAAGTCAGATTTTATACGCTAATGCTTATATATTTAAGCGTTTTGGAAAAAAAGAAGACTGAACTCGTCGATGAATAAGGAATGTGGTTTTTATGTGAATGGGAGAACCTCTTTTGAATTATGATGAAGTTAAGAAGGCTATTGAAGTTATGCTTCAGCAAGATAGACTATCTTTATGACGTAGGCATGTAACAATCTCAACGGCTGGAATTATTCCGTGAATTGAACGTTTGATTGAGGATAAATTAGATGTAAAGTTGGCGGTTAGTCTCCATGCTCCTAACCAAACTTTGAGAGAAAAAATTATGCCAATTGCAAGAAGATATAAATTAGATGAATTGATGGAGGTAATTGATAGATATGTAAAAGTTACTGATAATAGAATTTTTTATGAATACATTATGATAGCTTGAATTACAGACAAACCTGAATTAGCCGAGGAACTGGTTAAACTTTTATGAAATAGATTGGCGCATGTAAATTTGATTCCATATAATGCTAATCCAGTTATAGATTTGAAAGAATCAAGTCAAAAAAGTATTCAGAATTTTAAAAAAATTTTAGAAAAAGGCTGAATTACGGTTACAGTTCGTGAATCTATGTGAAGAGAAGCCAAATGAGCTTGTGGTCAGCTTGGTTATGAAAAAGTGAAAAAAGAATAAAATCCTAAAATTTGACAAAGTTTAATATTTTGTATATAATATTTTATATTATTTATTTTTTTATTAGTAAATAATGAAAAATCCTGCAATTATAGAAGAAATATGATGAATAGAAGATATGCATTTAGGTGAAATCACTGATAATGAAAAATCAACAAAAAAAGAAATTAATATATTAAAAGATAGTATAGTAGATAATTTTTATCAAGTAGAAGGAATATGAAAATTTAATAACCGATCTTTTATTTTTGATAATGGTGTAGAATGAAAGGATGAAAAATGAAAATATATAACTATTGATTGAGAAAAATATTATAAATATGAAGAATGAATAAACGATAAATGATATCAATATTATATTTCGGAAGATAATATAGCTTGCTTATATATTTGAGATTTTGTGGAAGGGGAAATGGAATGAAAATGAATACAATTTATGGATAATTGAAACAAATTTGAATGAATTTGGAAAAATGGAGAGCCTGTAAAATGAATACTTACATATGCTGATTGAGATAAATATGAGTGAGATTTTAAAAATCATTATATTTGTTGAAGGTGAATATATACGTACTTAAATTGAGATAAATATGAGTGAGATTTTGTAAATAATGGTTTTGAATGAAAATGAAAATATACTTTTGTGAATTGAGACAAATATGAATGAGATTTTAAAAATGGTACTTATAATTGAGAATGAACATTAACTTGGGAAAATAGTTGAGAAATTTTAAAATGAGAATGGAAAAATGGTAAATGCGTTTCCTGAAAAATTACACTAAATCCATGAAATCGCATATTTGATGTAACAGAAGATGAAAAATGACTTAAGATAATTACCCCTTGAGAATACGAAGGTAAATACACAAAAGAAATAATTTAGTAATCTTTTTAGACTATTTTCCACGTTTATTCAGGAAAATATTACATATATAAAAAGTCTTCAAAAATTTGACAAATAAAAAATTTTGTATATAATATAGTGAACATAAAAATTTTTATCCTTTAATTTTACTAAAATGGCACCAAATTACGAAAAAGCAGTAGAAGCATATGAAAATAGTTTGGAATCTGGTAGAGAAGATTTAAACAATCTTAAAAAAGAAATTATTCCTGATCTAGTTTATAAGGAAACTCTTTCAGATGAAGAAATGAAGAAACTAATTGATCACGAGATTAGTAAAGGTAGCGATTCGCTTTACTTGTACAATATTGAATCTTTGACAGACGAGCAAGCAAGAATGATAAATGAAAATTCAAATAAGCTCAAAACACTTTTTATGCCTAGCTTAAATCATTTAACAGCTAATCAAGCAAACTTATTATCTAATATTAAAAATCTTGATTTACGCTGAATGAAAGAGATTTCAGATGATGTGTTAAAAGATTTATGAAAATGAAATATTGAACATCTAACATTGTTATGATTAGAAAGAATGCCAGATAACCAAGCAGAAATTTTAGCAAACTCTAATATTAAACAAATAGAAATGGAATCTCAAGTACTATCTACTAAATGATTGGATATTCTTAAAAACAAATTATCATAATACATAACTTTTCACCATCACAAAAAGCTGAACCTACATCAGCTTTTTTGCTATACTAAATATTTTTATTATTTATAACTAAGAAACCATAAGTTTAAACACACTTTTCTTTATATTTTTTCTTTTAATTCGTTATCAAAGGTCTAACTACATATCTATAAACCTCATTTCATTTATCAGTAATTATCATAGGCTTTTGATCAGTAACAAGATTGAATTGGATTTCATCAGATTCCATCATTTTGATGAAATCAGTAATATATCTTCAATTGACTGCAAATACAATTGGCTCTCATGAAATAATTGCGTTGATCTTGGTCTTTCACGCTCATTTATCAGTTTTTCACGATGAAATAATTATTGAACTGTCTCACTGAGTTTCGATTTGAATGAAGTTGTTCATGTCTCTAGTAAGAATTCAAATTTTTCTGATAGCTTTTTCACATAATGTTTTATCTACCAAAATTGTGTGATTAAATTGAGTCGGCATAATTTCTTCTCTTTCGTAATCAGGGAAATTTCATTGAATCAATAATGAAGTTGCAGAAATCTTAATATCTCAGATTGAAAATTCAAATCAGATTAAATTATCCGAATATTTCATTTGCATATCAGGAGACTCACCCTTCACTGCATATTCAGCGATAGATGTGACATCATTTATTGCTGATTTTGGAATAAGAAGAGAAAAATCTGATTCAATATCTGCAGGAATTTTAAATTCAGCGATTCTGAAAGAATCTGTTCCAACAAAAACTAATTTTTTAGTATCTCATTCAGATTTAGTTTTAATTAAAACTCAAGTAAGGACTGGTGAAAAATTCTTTTCTGTGATTGTGTATTCTACCATATTTACTCAGTTTATGAATGTCTGAGTTTCTAAGTTTATATTTGTAGTATTCATTAGTTCTGGCAACGCTACATATTCACTTGCGGAAATTCAGTTAATTGTGAAATCATCATCTGCAGAAGTGATTTGCATTACATTATTTTGCATATTTACAGAAATTTCTATTGCTTTTTCTTCGATTGTTTTTAACAAATCTGAAAACATTTTAGCATTTACAGTGATTGCTCATTCTAATTTTATTTCACATGGAATTTCGATATCTACGTATTTTTCCATATCAGTAGCTCTAATATTTAGAGTGTCAATACTCGCCTTCATGTAAATATTCTGCAAAATTGGCAATGTAGAATTTTTGGATACAAACCTAGATGCGATATCGCATACTTCAACAAGTTTTTCACGATCAATAACGATTTTCATGTGATATTATGATAGAAAATATAAAGCAAAATCAAAAAAATTTTCCCTTAACCACTTTTAATTTTTTTTATATGATTTTCAAATGTAAATAGAGAAAAATTTTTGATTTATAAAAAAGGATTACTTATACATGTAATCCTCACTTTATTCTAAATGTATTTTTTAGAAATTATTGTTCTATTCATCAGTTTCTGCTATATTTTGATCAATATCGTCATCATCTCACTGAGTATCTAAGTTAATAAAATATCTATCGTAATATGCTCTGACCTTTTTTAATTGTTTTTTTAATTTATCTTTACTAGCTAACTCAGTTGGTTTAAAATCTAGTTTAATACTAACCGGACGATTGTATCAGCTTTTCTTGAGTCTTTTTAAGAATAATCATAAATCTAATGTTCATGCACCAGGAATTAAATGTCCTTTTCAATTATTTGTTTTATCTGAAAAATAAATTACCGATATATATGGAGCATAATCATCAATTTTGCGAGTAAGTTCATTTTCAAACAAATCTGCATCGATATTACTGATATCTAGTCAAATATAGCAATCATATTTTTTTACTATATCAATAATATTGCTGAAACGATATTCAGGTATTGGCAATACGAATAATTTACTATCTTTTGGATTAAGAACTGAAAAATGGATATCTGGATTATTCTTTTTATAATTCGCTAAATTATTTGATATGAAATCAAATGCTTTAAAATCAATTATTTTTGGAGCATTTATACAAATTGTATCGCAATTTGTAGCTTGGCATATATCAAGAGCTTTATCTAGTTCTTTTTGATTTAATTTTGCAGAAGTCTGAACAATATATACTGGTAAGTCGTGGTCTGTAGATAATTTTTGTACGTATTCTTCATCCCATGCATCAAATCATTTTCGCATAGCTAGATCGATACCATCAAATCCTGTACTTTTTGCTATAGAAAATACTAAATCTAGTCCATAATTTGGTAAAGAATCTGTACTTAGTAATAATGCATTATCTTTTTTTTGCATTTATGTATTTATAGAAAAATTAAAATTTTGTTCCTCTAAACAATTGTATTCACTTTCTTAATAAATGCAAATTTTTATTTAGATTTTTTATAAAATATAAAAATTCTGGAATATTTTTTGCTTTTTTGAGTGCATCTGAATATAATCTAGGTAATTTTATTATAATAAGGGACAATGAAAGTTATTAGAAATTTGCTATTAATTATATGATGATTATATTTCAGCCTAAATTTTTGAAATTTTTCATTCGCAAATGACTACGAATATGAAAAATTTGATGTTTTAGCTGATTTAAAAATAGATTGATCTATCAATGTAAAAGAGACTTTTACAGCAAATTTTTTTGAACATAAACATTGAATTATAAGATTTATTCCACTTAATTATTCTGTTTTATGAAAAGATTTTCATATTGATATATCAGATATTTATGTAGAATGAAATAAATTTACTAAAACTATAAATAACTGAGAATTGGAAATAAAAATTTGAGATGCAAATAGGACTATTATTTGAGAACAAATTTATCCAATATTTTATTCGGCTTATGGTTTAATTAGAAACTTTTCGTGAATGTGATATGCGGAACTTTATTGGAATCTTGTATGATATGATTTTGATACTAATATAAATAGCTTTAAAGCTGAAATACTATTACCTAAAGGGTATACGTGATTTTCGAGTGATGACTTTTTGATTACTGTAGATTGAAAAACTTCAAATGTGAAAGATTTTGCTTGAAGTGTAAATCGAAGTAAATGAGATAGAATATCAATAAATTATAATAAAAAATTATCTGCTGGAGAATGAATAACTCTTGCAATTAAGTTTCCAAGTGATTATTTTGAATTTGACCATAAAAAACAGTCTAAATTGATTGGATATGTATGATGAAAGTTTAATACAAACTTAGATTTTTTCCCTTGGAAATACCTATGAATCTGAATTATTATAATAATTATATTCGTTATGATAACGAGTCATGGTGATAAATGATCTAAAATTAAAGAATCTGAGCTTGCGAATAAACTTGAAAAAGAGTCGCCCATAGTTGTTAAATACACTCCTCCAGAATGAATAAATTGTGCTGAAGCTTGAATGCTTTATGATTGTTATTTACAAGAAAAGGATTTAACAAGTTTATTGTATAAACGAGCCGTTGAATGATTTATCTCTATAACTTTGGATGAGAATTGAACTTTTAATAGAAAAACTTGATTTATTATGACTAAATTAAAAGATATTAATAGTTCATTTCCTCAATATGAAATAGATTTATTTAATTCTATTCTACCAAGAGGTATAAATTCAAAAAAATATGTTTCTACGGCTTCAGAATTTGATATCGTTCGGTCTTTAAAGTCACTAAGAAATTATGGTAAAGGAAATTGATGGATTAGTGTCTGATGGTTTAATAATTCAAAAAAGTATATTTGATTTTTTGTAGCAATAATTTTACTATTTGTTTTAGGTAAGATGGGAGTAAATATGGAGGCCGTTATTTTTATAACCGTTGTTTTATTTTCAATATTTAATGCAGATTCATCATCTCCTAGCCAAAAACAAATATCATTAACTGATAAGTGAAAACAGATAGCAAAAGATGTTATATGATATGCAAAATTTATTCAAATGTGTGATGAAAATAAACTTAGATTATTTTTAAAACAAGATTCGACATTTTTTGATAAGACGTTACCATATGCTGTAGCTTTTTGATTTGAAACAGATTTTATCAATAAAATTACACCTGTATTAGCAGAATTGGATATGAGACCTTCCTGGTTTGGATGAAACGTAAATGAAATAGATTCTGTATCTAGAATTGTGAGAGATTCAACTAGAGCAGCAGAATGGAGAAGAGCTAAGGAAAGAGAAAGACTTTCAACTTATAGTAGTGATAGCTGATTTTCAAGTGGATCATCATTTTCGTCTTGATGATTTTCTTTTTGATGATGAGGTGGATGATGAGGCTCAAGAAGCTGGTAATTGTTTATATTATTTTGAAGATATTATGCATAAATTTTATGGGTCTATGGATAAAAAAAAGGATAACTGGTGATCGATAGTTGGTTTAATAATATTTTCTATACTACTTATTTTCAATTCAATTATAAAATCTGGACATTTGCCTTTTTTTATTATGTGTTTATTATCATGAACGGCGATTTATTTTATATTTAATTGGCGAGAAAAGAAAAATAGAGATAAACCTGCATCATTATGAAGAGAATTTGAGAAGAAATATCCAATTATCATACAATATACACCTCCGAAATGAATTAATCCTGCGGAAGCGTGATTATTATATAATTGTAAAGTAGATCCAACCGATCTTACAAGTCTAATTTATCAGTGGAAATTTGAAAATTTAATTGATATAAAAACTTTTTCATGAGAGAAATCTAAAAAAGAATATGTTAAATTGATAAAGAAGGAAGAAATTCCTTTAACTCGCCCATTATTTGAAACTGAAATTTTTGACTCCATATTTTCTATGGGGAATGTAAAAATCATTGAATGAGCGTTTCAGTTGAGATATGCTTTGATGTTAGAAGATTTAGAGTATCATTGAATTAAAAAATGATGGGTACTTAGACCTAAATTATGAGTTAAGTGGAAATATGTATATAATTTTTTGGTAGTTCTGTTATTTTTATGAGTTTATTTATTATTTTCTATAGAAATTTGGTACCATTTTCCATGGTTTTTAATTTTACTAATAATCTTATTTTTTGCTTGTGTGTTTTTGTGATGATTGGTATATTGATGATGAAAATTAAGATTTACCGATAGATGAGCAGAATTAGCATCTCATCTGATTGGTTATAGAAACTTTATAAAAAGCTGTGATGAAAATAAAATTAAACTTCTTTTGAAAGAAGACCCATTATTTGTTGATAGGACTCTCCCCTTTGCAACTGCTTTTGGTTTAGAAACTGAATTTTTGAAAAAAGTATCTCCACTAATAAAAGATCGAAATGCTAAATATGTCAGATGACAAAAGGTGCCTGATTTAAGTATTTTACGTTTTTTCTTTTGATGATGAGACGACAATTCTTTTTTCTAATTAATTTTCGAGTCAAAATTTGAATAAAAAGGAACGGTGATCTGATCATGTTAGATTTTCTATAACCACAGGAGAGATTTTTATTTCTGGAGAAATAAATAATTGATCTATGTGTGAACGGAATATTTTCTGTTGTAATAAACTTCGTGTATAGTTAGGTGATTGAAAACTTAATGCATTTAGTATTTTGAAATGCTTAGTAAATTGTTTGTAGTAATATGACCGTGGAGATAGATTAAAATCTCAAATAATCATGGTTGGAGTTCAGTCTATATGGTTTTTTAGGAGGTCCGATAATAATTTACCAATCTGGGTATTTCTCATTTCAAAATTTTTAAATGAAACAGGAGCGGCTGTATGAATGACATATAAATCTATTCAATCTGCACATTTATCGCATAATATTTTCATATAACTATAATTTCGAGCTCAGGCTTCAACAAGATGAGTTTCAGTAATATTTTCTAGTGGAATTTTACTGAAAACAACGTCTCATGCGAGAGTGATGGATCGTGAATTTCTGTTCATGTATGGGTAATTTTCTTTGAAAAATTCTTTCATTTCATCCTCATGTTCATCTGAAAATTCAACTAAAACCACAATATCTGGATTTTCTGCTTCTATTTTTTCTTTAAGGGATTGATAATCTGTGTTTTTATATAAGATATTTGCATAAAAAACTTTAATTCAATTTTCATCTGTTAAACGGATTAATTCATCATTTTGATTATAAAATCAAAAGTATTCTGAACTATATAAAGTTCAAATTCAGATTGTCAGGATTGCTGCAAGTATAGTTAATAAAATTTTTAATGATTTGTGTTTTCTCCTCCTTTTACTTTCACGTATAATTAAATATATTTCTATTATTACAGCTAGTATACAAAATCAAATTATATATGGAATAAAGCTGATTGCTAATTCGGCTAAAAAACTTTCACGAAAAAAGAATATGTATGTTATGAATAATATAGATACCCATAAGAAAATTAACATTTATTTATAATCTGAATATAAATCTCTTTCTACTTTTAAATTTTTCATAAATTATTGCAACAAGGATTGGTTATAATTTTTACTTGACTTTTAAAAATTTTTATTATATATGGCATACAAACAAAAAAATATTATAATCATGAGACCTAAAAAGTTACTCAAAAATGAGGCCAGGTTCGCTGGAACTATTGGTCTTTGGTTGTCAGATGAACTTACAGATGACCAAAAGAACGAGCTGGAACAAATGTTTAGCCTGGATTATGGTGGTTTGGTGAATGCCTGTAACCGCTACATGCTACGCACGATTAAAGCAATCAAAAAAGGTTACATGTCTTTGGATAGCTTTACAATCAAAGATGCTGAGGAATTTCGTAAGCTTCTAGACTCGGAAAAACTTGATCAGAGCCTTCAAAATGAACTTTCTCATTTGCTTTATGGAGCTGATGAGCGAGCTCGTTACCTGGACTAACCTAATTCTTTATTACGGAACAGTTAAAAATGCGATAGTTATCTACTATCGCATTTTTTAATTAAAAATGGAAAATTAAAAGTAAATCGTTATAAAAAATCAAATTTTTATTGAAGCTTTTGAATTTATGTTAAAGAAATTCCATATAATTACGTTATGATGTCAGATGAATTATGCTGATTCTGTTAGAATTAAGTCAGTTTTAACAAATTGTGGTTTTGAATATGTGGATAATCAAGATGAAGCAGATATACTAATTTTTGATACTTGTTCAGTTCGTCAAAAAGCTGAAGATAAAATAACATGAAGTTTAAAAGATGTGGATAAAGAGAAAAAAATCTGGATTACTTGATGTATGGTTCAGCATAATTTTAGAAATATTTTGAAAAAGAATACACCAAATCAATTTAAACGTGGAAATTTCTTGTGAACCACTGAATGAAAACAGATTAAAGTTTATTGATCTGAAAATGAGGAAATTAAGGAGATTATTGACCATAAACAGACTTCACTTGAGAATATGGTGTTTATCAATCATGCGTTTAATCCTCTATTCTTTAATCTGAAGCAGACTTATCCTAATTTAGAATTATGTTTTAGAATTGATGATACAGGATTTTTGCCATTAATGCTAGAGAAAATTTGATATAAATGACTGAAATATGATATAGAATTATTGAATGAATATGAAAAGATAATTCCGCAGGAGAATGCCAATATGTCGGATCATCAAACTACAGCTTATGTCCCAATTTCTACAGGATGTAATCAATTTTGTTCGTATTGCATTGTGCCTTATGCGAGATGATTAGAAAGATATTTTAGTGTGGAGCAAGTAGTAAAGGAAGTTAAATCTCATTTGAAGAGTTGAGCGAAAGAAATAGTTTTACTTGGTCAAATCGTGAATAAACATCCAGAATTTTTGACTATTTTGAAAGAGGTTTTGAAATTAGATTGATTAGAGCGATTAAGATATACATCACCATATCCAACTTATTATTCTGATGAATTATTAGCTTTACATGAAAATGAAGAGAAGCTTTGTCCACACATTCATATTCCATTTCAATCTGGTTCTGATGAGGTTTTGAAAAGAATGTTTCGTGGATATAAAGCAGAAGATTGTTTCAATTTTGTTGATAAAATCCATAAATTAAAAAGAAAGATTTCAATAACTACGGATATGATAATTTGATTTTCTTGAGAGACTGATTCAGATTTTGATGAAAGTTTGAAGTTAGTTGAGGCTGGAAAATTTGATATGATTTATATGTGAATATACTCCCCTCGCCCATGAACTTTTGCGTATAAACAGCTAAAAGATGATGTAACTGCTAAAATTAAACATGAACGTCGAGAGAAAATGAATGAACTTTTGAAAAGATATTCTCAGGAAAATAATAAAGCTGAAATATGATGAGTAAGAAAAGTTTTAATTGATGAGATTAAATGAGATGAATGGTTTGGTCATACTGATAATATGAAACAGATTTGGTGAAAGATGGATTGAAAAGATATTAAAGCTTGAGAGTTTGCCGATGTGAAAATTATTGATTCATGAGAATTTAAGTTGGTTGGTGAGATTATTTAATTAATAATCAAACACATAATTTAGTGGTCATTCATTTATACTGGTAACCATCATATCTGCTCAAAACTCCCCTGTTTGAATTTTTCGTCAATTAGCTTTTGCTTCATCGATAAAATAATCATAAATTTCTTTAGCCTTTTTATATGGTGCTGAATATACGAAATCTAGTTTTGTTCATTTAGTACTTCTTCAAAATAATGTGAAATTAGATATTAATAAAATTTCTCAATCTATATCTTGTAGTGAGGCACTTATATTTCAATCAGATCAATCTAGACATTTTAATAGCGGTAATTTCTTCATGATTCTAGCTATCTTTTTTTGATAAGTATCTACATCATCAACGTGAATTCATAAATAAATTATGATTCATTTTCAAATTTCTCTGTGAATATTATCTTCTTTTATATCTAGTTTAGCTGATCTAACTTGTTGAATTAATAGTCTCATGTTATATAAATTATAATAGTAAATTATTCTGGTTTATCTTTTCTTTTTCATTCTGAAAATATATAATATATTACTAATAATGGAGCTATAAATATTTTTTTAAGTGTTGGTTTTGTCCAAAAATTAGCGGGAAAATCTTTGAATAATGATGTCATCATTAGATTTCGTTTATTCTTTGATTTATCCTTTTGAAATGGATATGTGAAGAAGTCTTTTATAAATTTTCGCATAATCACGTATTTAATAATTAAAATAATTCTACTTCTCCAAATATAGAACAAGGTCCTGGAGCACATCAATCCATAAATACCATTTTATAATATTTAGTTTTGTCAGGAGATTCAAAGAATCGTACCAATCATTTATCTTCTCCATCATCAATTTTACAATCTTTTCGCTGCTCTCATTCATAAATTCAATAAATAATAGTTCATGGATATGGAGCAAATACTGTATTTTGGCTGTAATAATTATATTCTAATAAGGAACATTTTCAATTTGTGTGCTTACTCTCTATGATATCTTTTAATGATTCATTTTCAGATTTTTCAAAAGTTTGAATATATTCCATTTCTTCTCAAGCGATTGGATGAATATATGAAATCTTATTTCAATTTCTCACAAAAATTGGATTATCTGATTTATCTTTAAAGATAGAGCCTTCATCATAATATCTTCGTCATGCAGGTGTAGAAATTCTGAGTCATAAATCGGGATATGTAGTTGTGTAAATATATCATGTTACAAATGAATTTCAGTAGTCTACTCCTGCACATGATACTGTAATGATTGTTTGTGTGTCTCATGGCATTTGTTCTGGTTCGTATTGGTATAATGAATCTATGCATTCTTGTTCTTCATCACTTCGAGCTAATCATAGAATATTTCATTGTCATCGATATTCAATCTCTCAGTTTCAATATTCTCACCAATCAGAAAAATCTGATTTCTGAAATGCACAAGTAGTGTCTTTTGTGTAATATTCACCATTTACTGAATATGATATATATCATTCGGCTTGGTATGATTCTCAAATATTTGTATAACTATACCGACCTTGAGAAACATCTGTAGCATTTTCTATTATCATATTTAGATTTTCTCTAATGTCTTTTTCACATGATTTTATGTTACCTGAGAATTCTGTCATGAAATTTGAAAAATCTTCTTCACGTTCTTCATCTGACATTTTGATTCACTCTTCATCGTCTCAGCATCATTCGTAAGCATATTCTCTAAACTTTGATATTGAAACTGTATAATTATGTAAATCTCATTTTCATCAGTCTATACAATCTTTTTTGATAAACTCCCCTTCTAATTCTTCTCATTTAATGTAAAAATTCTCTCATTCTTCGGTGATTGTCACTGCTTCTTCATATTCTGTTTCAAACATTGGAGAAGATAATTTTGCTATTCATCATGAAATTTCAATGCTCCAAAATGGTTCTGTTCAGAATGCCGTAAGATATTTATTTGTTAAATCTTCTTCGATAGATTCATCTACTGTACAATCTCATGGAATAAGACAATCATCAATGACTTCAGGATTGTCATTTTTTAGACATCCCGTGAGTAAAATGCTGCAAGTTAGCAATGAGATAAAAAGTCAGATTTTTTTCATGGTTTAAATATTATTTAAAACAAATTTAAATTTTTATAAACTCATACGAAAAATTTCGTAAAAATCTTTATCAAATCAGCTGTTTAAAATCATCCAATGTAGAAAAACTTTTATATACAGATGAGAACCTTACATAAGGAACTGGATATTTATCTTTCAATAATTCTAAAACATCATCTCAAATAACATTAGATTGTATTTCCGATCATTCACTTTGCCACTTTATTTCAAGTGTATTAAGCAAATTTTCAATCTCTTCATTTGTAAAATCAATTTTAGCAAAGGCCAAAAGTATCGCTTTTTTCAATTTTGAACGATCATACATTTCTTTCGATCAATCTTTTTTTATTACCATCAATTCTGTCATTCATACACGCTCAAATGTAGTAAATCTATGGCCACAAACTTCACATTCACGACGACGACGAATAGTTTGTCAATTATCAACAATTCTTGAATCTACAACTTTTGTGTCTGAATTGTTACATTTTCCACATTTCATATTTTTTCTTTTCTAGAAATAAAAATAATCTTCAAATCATAAATTAACTTGGAATCAAATACCTTTTATTATAATAAGTTATATGTTTTAATACTCAACGCAATCGAAGAAAATCCTCAACTGAAAATGAACTTTCTTTCTCTAATTCAGATTTTTTTCACATTTTTTTCAAAAATTCAACCCAATTCTCTTTCAATATTGAAAAGAATTCTTTGTTATCATCAAATTCTACAAAAGTAGAAAAAGCTAATCCAAATTGGTCCAACAATGTATCTATTAACTTAAATCATAACGATAATAATGAAACATCTCGATTGAGAACATGTAATATATACACTTTTTTCAACAACGATAAATTAAGATTCATTTTTTCACCATCAGTATCCTGAATATTCTGCAAATATTTATAATAAATTAGAAATCAGAACAAAGTTTCACGCAATAATGATAAATGTTGCAACATCACAGTATCATTATACAGATTTTGGAATTTTTTCCACGGAAACATAGCAACAACTTCACGAAATAATTGAACATCAAATGCATATAAAGAATTCTTTAAACGAACAACATCTTGATCTGTAAAGGCATTTTGCAAAATCTTTAATACATTTTCTCACAACTTAAAATTAGAAAAAATTGGCTCATAATATTGATATACAAACTCATTAGATGACAATTGAATTAATGGAGAAATCTGCTCCGAATATTGAGCTTGAAACCAATCTAATAATGCTTTATTCTTTACATATAATTTTCCTATACGAGGATTACAATCCTGAAGCAATGTAGTCAACGCAATTTCATCTTCTGATTTTAATAAATAAGCTGTTGCTCTTACAGAATCTGTTTTAATTGGTCATGTAGGAATAAAAAATTTCTCTTTCCCCGAACGAATCTTTTTATTTACAAACTGATAATAAGCTTGATTTTTAGTATATATTAAATGAGACATCCCCGAATATTGTATAGCCTGATCTGTTTTGAAACGTACATCAAAATATTGTAACAATTCCGAAACCAATTTTCACTTAAAAAATCTAAAGAAAAATGTATCTGATCTAGAAATAGAAAGTCATCACAAATAAGTTACATAAAAATTCAAGAACTGTTCCATTATTTTAGATTCCTTTTTTATACTTGCAGGAATTTGCATCTCATCAAGCTTATTGATATCGTCTCAAATTTCAGACATCATTTCATCAAGTTCTTCATAACTATCTTGGTTCTGCAAACGCATATGAGAAACATATTGTTTCACTCATTTAAAGAATCCCTTTTTAAAATTATCAGGGTCTGTTACATAGTCCAGTATAAAATCCAAATCTCACTCATTTTTCATCAATGATGTCAATTTTTTATTTAGCACCTTTTTATCAAAAATGTTAGAAATTATGCAAGAAATCACTTCTGATACATCAGTTTCCAAGAATAAATATTTCAAATGAATATCGGCAGGTGCTATCTCAAAAAGTAAGTTTTCTTCAACTTCCAAAATCTTTGGATCAAATACTGTTTTGTCTATATTTTGCAAAAAGTTTTTTTGAACAATTGATGGTTGAGATCAAAATAACCATTGATAAAATTCATTATAATAATTTTTACTCAAATTACCCGAACCAATCAACAGATTATTCACACGCCTTTCATAATAAAACATCATAAAAAATATGTCTATATGAACGAGCATTTTCGTTCTTAATTTCTGGAGTTGTCACTTTGTAACCTTATGTTTCAATTGAGAAGCCACAATTTCAAAGAAATTAAAATACAAATCAACGAACCATTGAAAATCAGATTTTTCATCATCTCATGGAAAAACCTTTATCCTTACTGCAAACAAAAAAGTCAAAAGATAAAACGTATATAGTGCATCCACAAATATATTCTCCTCTCACTCATCGAAAGCTTCATACAGATACAGTCAACACAAAAGTGTCATTCCATTAGCTGTGTTTCAAATATTATAGAATTTATATCAATTAAAATTTGCAGCAGATAAATAAGAATAGTAAGCATCTGTCATTTTGGATTGCATCATATCCTTATGAACTCACAATCACAACTTTCACTCAAAAATATCTATGGAAACATCAAACAAATTTAATTTATAATTTTCAATTATTTTTCTATTTATAATAGTGAAAAAATCCTTTGCCGAAATAAAAGAGATAAACATCGACGCAGGATTAAACGAATCTTTTACTAAAGAATCCGGAAAACAAGAAAGCAAAAGTCTCCTAAATAATTGCATAATTTTATGGACTTTCTAAATCAGATTTACTATTTCTTTTCTATATTTGTAACCTTTATTGAATAAGATAATTCTGAATATGTTTTTGGATCATTAAAATTCACCTCATATTCATTATATCATTCATCATTTTCTTCTATATTTGTAATCACTCAATTTCAAATACTACTTACTTCAACCTCTGTTCAAACAGTTGGATCTTCGATTCACATAACTTCAGTCAAAATTATATTTGGATATTTTTGAATTTTATTTGAATCATATTCAGATTCATAAATCTCTTTTCAATTTATTACTCAAAAAAATTCATCATCCTGCTTTGCTCATCTAACTAATTCCTCAATCCAAGCCAGCTCTCACGCATTTCATACTGTAAAATCCTTTGTTCATTGTTCAACTACTGTTCAATCACTAAATGTATATTTATAATCAATAGATACCAAATCTGAATCATCTATGACTTTTGGTCAACATGCCGCCAAAGCCAATAAAGATAAGTAACCTCCTAATACTAAAGCTCTCTTTTTATACATTTTTTGTTAATTATTAAAATAAAACGAATGAAACTAAGATTGTCTATATCTTTTTTCCTATGATATGCAAGGGAATTTAATAAAAAAAGTAGACACCTATTGATGTCTACTTCATAAACAATTTTTCCACATATAAGCTCCGAAATTAAAACAATACAGAGAAAATTTCTTCCGCCTCCTTCTGTTCCTTTTGAGTCAACTTACTAGATGTACTTCTTTTAACAGTATTAGAACCATTTTGTTCTTTTGATTTTTCGACAACTACATCAACAGAATTTTCGCTAACTTCTCCATTTTCTCAATTACCTAATAATTTCGATGAAAAATATATTGATTGTCTATTTCATGTAGTCTTTGGTCTAGTTTCCAATATCACTCTTTGTGGTTTATCTCCTTCATCTTCATATTCTACCGTAACTAAAATATCAGTATTATCATCCAGATTTTCTTCAATATATTTATTAATCACCAACAATAAATCTGATTTAGAATATCATTCTAAATTTCAATCTACTTTCGAAATATTTTTTTCTGTCATTTGAGAAAATTCAACAAACTTTACAGACCTCGGAAATGCTTTAATTGCACGCTTATCTCTATTTTGAGATGCCATATCTTCTTCATTTTCTTTTACATCAGTTCCCATAATATCTTTTTCATCTTTCTCCACGTCAACATTACTCTCATCTAACTCAATATCATCTAATTCTAAATCATTTTTATCTTCTTCATCATCTAAATCAATTTTATCTCAGACTTTATCTCAAATAGATGAAACATTTGATTTATAAGCATCATAATCCAAAAACTCGGATCCTGATCACATCCATCACGCTACTCTCTCAGGGAATGTTCTCACATTATACCACATCCTTGCAGCTCATGATGGATTAAAAATTCAATAAATAAGGAACGCCAATGCCAACAAAATGATAATAAAAATTATTCTTTTAATCCATTTTCTCAATAGCCATATCAAAAATATAATCAAAAGAATCATAATAATCCACACCACTACTTGCATGAGAATTGCTAATAAAAATTAAAACATAATTTTATAGAATCAATTATAAACTTTTTTTTAACAATGTCAAATATTTTTTCCCATAAATCTAAAAACTACGAATCTAAACTTGAAAACATCCAAAAATTTTCTACTATCTACGACAGATGTTTTACCATATCATTTGTTATTTATTATGTCGAAAAGAATTTTAACCTGATTAAAACCTACAGATAATCAGCTCCACTTGTGAAACTATTTCTGAGCTATTATCCCATTTTTAAAAATGGCAGAAGAACATCCAGATGCAGAAATATTCATGTTTTTAGCAAATATGCACGCACTAACTGCACTTCACGACTGAAACGCAATTAGACAAAATTCCATAAATATCGTCAAACTCTATGCTGCCTGTGGAGCAGATTTAAATAGATTTTATATATACAATCCGGCTGAAATTCCAGCTCACGCACAATTAAACCGAGTTTTCTCATGCTTAACAATTATGTGAACAATGGAAAGAATGCATTCATACAAAGAAGCTTTAGCCAAATGAAAAGCATGAACAATTAGTGTATGAACATTCAATTACCCAATTTTGATGGCCGCTGATATTTTGATTTACGATGCAGACTATGTACCAGTTGGTAAAGATCAAAAACAACATGTAGAATATGCTAGAGATTTTGCAGAAAAATTTAACAGAGAATATGGAGAAACTTTCAAAATTCCTGAACCATTAATTGATAATAGAGTTGCCACAATAATCTGAAGTGACTGACGCAAAATGTCTAAATCATACAACAATTACATTTGACTCCTTGATGATGAAAAATCAGTTCTCAAAAGAGTAAAACAGATTCCAACATCTACACAAACTGTAGAAGAACCAAAAAATCCAGATGAATGTAATGTATATAATCTTTGTAAATTATTTCTCACTCCAGAAGAAGACGAAACTTTAAGAGCTAAATACTTAAAAGGCTGACTAAGTTTTAAAGAAGCCAAAGATTATTTATTCGAAAAAATTATGGAAACTCTCACTCCAATCCAAAAAAAATACTCTGAAATCTCTGATGAAAAAATTATCAAAATTCTTAAAAAATGAAGAGATGCAGTTTCTCCTATTGCAGAGAAAAAAGTTGAAGATGTTTATAAAAAAGTCGGATTCATACTATAACACACATAAAACTTTTACAACTAATTCAATTGACATTATATAATTTTTTATTATTATATAAAACAATAAAAAATAAATCTGAAAATAACAAAAATAAATATAAACTATGAAACTAATCAGTAAGTTTAAAGACATCTTCTTCATCTTCAATATGAAGAAAAAAGATGATCCTCCTCTTTTTGAGGATACTCAGAAAGCTATCGCAAATGCTTTCAATTTAGAATGTGCAGAAGATGTTTTCGACAACCAATACAACTATATTGTAAGCATCGACAAAGATGAAAACAATGAAGTTGTATCCGGATACCGATACATTCTCTGCAAAAATGCTCATAATGGAGAATCTTTCAACTTAAATACATTTAAGTATTATAAGTTTTCAAAAGATTTCTCGACAAATTTCGCAGATTTTACATTAGAACTTGGACGCTCTTTTGTAAATCCAACTGCCAAACGAAAAATGTGGGGATTATTTTCCATCTGGGAATCTGGTCTCGGCCCTCTAATTAATTATCAAAAAAATCATAATGGCATAAAATACGTTCTCGGTCAAGTATCTCTCAAAGAATGCATTTACGACTTGGAAAGTATAAAAGCCATATTAAAAATGTTTTGGATTAATTTTGGAACAACAAATCTACTGTTCCCTAGAAAAGCGACATTTTCACAAAACGAACTAGAGACATATAATCCAGATTCAAAACTTGATTTTATTGGTGATTACAAAAAGGATAAATTAAAACTAATAAAAATCCTAAAAGAAAAAAATCAACCCAAACCTACGCTCTTTCTAAACTATGCCGATTTGATTAACGGAGAAAAAGATGGACTGCTTTGTTTTCTTCCCATCTACAATCCACTATTAAAGTGTTACGAAATGGGATTCTTGCTTAAAATAGATAAAATTTCACCTGAAAAAGCTGAGAAATATCTACAATCTGACTTCAATCCTCTTGCATTTGAATAATCCCTAATATTAAAGCTGAACAGAATTCTGTTCAGCTTTTTCATTCATAAATACCTTATCGATATTAAAAATTAAGCTTATAAAGTAGTATTTCTTCGTTTTTTATACACATAAAATTTTTTGCTATTGAAAAATATAATTTCATGAGTATATAATTTTTTTACCCACTAAAAAAATCATCATGAAACTGATTTTCGTAACTTGATGAGTAATTTCCGGATTAGGTAAATGAATTACCGCCGCATCAATTGGTAGAATACTAAAATCCGCCTGATATAAAGTAACTATGGGTAAAATGGACCCATATCTTCAAATAGATGCATGAACAATGTCTCCCTTTGAGCATGGAGAAACTTTTGTCACAACCGATTGATTTGAAACCGATTTAGACCTGGGGCATTACGAAAGATTTATCAATGAAGAACTAACTAAATATTCCAGCACAACTACGGGTCAAATTTATCTATCCGTAATAAATAAAGAGAGAAAATGAGAATATCTTTGAAAAACTGTACAAGTAATTCCACACATAATAAATGAAATAAAAGAAAGAGTAAATAAAATAGCACAATGAAGTGATGTTGCTATAATAGAAATATGATGAACAGTTTGAGATATCGAATGACCTCATTTTTTAGAAACGATGAGACAATTCAGATATGAACTTGGAAAAGAAAATGTTCTATTTATTCATGTTGCTCCTATCATATCTGTAACTACATCCTGAGAGATGAAAACCAAAGCAATCCAGCATTCAATCGTAAAACTTAGAGAACTTTGAATACAAGCTGATGTTCTTATCTGCAGAACTCCTCGCCCATTAGAACCATGAATAAAAGCCAAACTATCAATGTTTTGCGACATGGAAAAAGAGTGTATTATAGAGAATTTAGACCAAAATATTTATGAGCTCCCTCTATCCTTCCAAGAACAATGATTAGACAAACTACTCATCAAGAAACTATTCAATGAAAATAAAAGTTCAGATTTGAGTAAATGGGCCGAGTTAGTTTATAAATTAAAAAATCCCGAATTCGAAACTACAATCTGAATTGCTGGCAAATATACACATTTGGATGATTCATATATCAGTGTCGTCGAAGCTCTAAAACATGCCTGAGCATTTTACAAAACAAAAATTAATATCGAACGAATCGATACTGAACAATTCGAAACAGATGATTGGGAAAATAATTTTGCAAATTTATGTAATTCAAAAAACATTTCATGAATAGTTGTTCCATGATGATTTGGAAATAGGTGAATTCAATGAATGATAAATATTGCTACATTTTGTATGAAAAAAAATATTCCATATTTATGACTTTGCTTATGACTACAAATCGCAACAATAGCTTTTGCCAGATTTATTTGTAATATTTCACAAGCAAATTCATGAGAATTTACACAAGAAAATGAATTCAACGTAATAGATATTATGGAAGACCAAAAAACTATAACTGATAAATGATGAACCATGCGTTTATGATCTTATGATGCTGTTTTGAAGCCAAATACTAAAATATGGGGATTATACAAAGAATTCAATCAGATCGATTTATCCTCTAATATCGTAAAAGAAAGACATAGACATAGATATGAAGTTAATCCAAAATTTCATAACACATTATCAAAAAATTGATTGATGTTTTCATGATTATCTCCGAACTGAAAATTAGTTGAATTCATAGAATTACCAGAACTAAGATATTTTATAGCAACTCAAGCACATCCTGAATTTAAATCAAGATTAAATAGACCTCATCCATTATTTGCATGACTTATAAAATCTTGTTTAAATATTTAACATTAAAAATAAGTTGCAATCAGCATAAAAATTAATAATTAAAAATTATATTTTTACTTTTTCATATGAAACAACATGGCAGATAGTGTATCAGTATCATCACATCATTCCTACGGATCTCGTGTTGGAAATAGCTTTAAAAGCATTTTATGAGGAATTATCCTCGTCATTGTTTCGATTTGTCTTCTCGCACGGAATGAAAACAACTACGTAAAACAAAAAGCCGCACTCAAAGAATGAGCAGAAATCGTTCAAGAAGCTACTATTGATCAAATTGATTCTGAACTTGAATGAAAAGAAATTCACGTTTCAGGAGAAACTGCATCAAAAGCTGAAGCCTTACAAGACTCTACATTTTGAATCAAAACAGATGATTTGAAATTGAAAAGAACTGTAGAAATGTACCAATGGTATGAAGAAGAACATGAAGAATGTCATGATAATTACTGATGAAGTGAAGACTGTAAAACTACTTATACATATGATACAAAACGAAGTGATGAAGCTATTTCATCTAATGATTTCTACCAAACAACAAACCATGAAAATCCATCAACTTGGGAATATGAATCAGACGAACGAGTAAAAGAACCCATCACATTATGAGTCTATACTCTTACTCCTATTTTTATAAACCAACTTACAAATTATAAAACTATAAACCTATCCGAACAAAGCATTAACATACCAGAAAAATATAAACTAATAGCGGATCAAACAACTCAAACTAATGATACTACAACTGTAGAAGATAACAACAATAATTACTTATACTGAGATAATGAAACTACTACAGAAACCACAAATACGACAGTAGCTACAAATAAAAATTTCCATATAAACGGTAATCAAATTTATATTTGAGCTGACCCAACCAAACCAGCCGTATGAGATTTAAAAATTACATTCTCTTCTATAAAACCATGAACTGTTAGTATAGTATGAAAACAAATGGGAAATGAATTAACTAGCTATAAAGTTTCAAACTGAAGAAATATAAATCTATTGAGTCAAGGTAATGTAAGTGCAGAAGATATGTTCCTACAAGCACAAAAAGAAAACAAGATGATGACATGGATAATCAGATTTATCGGCTTATTATTAATGTATTGTGGATTTGCTGCAATGTTCAAATTTATTGAGACTTTAGCGAAAGTTCTCCCTTTCTTAGCAAACATCATCTGAGTTTGAACAGGAATCATTGCTTTATGATTAACTTTAATCGTAGGATTTGTAACTATCTGAATCGCGTGGTTAGCTGTTAGACCTGTGATTTGAATATGTTGTTTAATTGTAGCTGCCTGTGGAATATTCTTTCTCATAAAGAATAAAAAAAGCAAAACTCCTGCCAAAGAAATCACTAACGAAATAATCGAAAGTTAAAATTAAATAAATTTGATTTATAAAAAATCCCTGATAAATTGAATCCAGGGATTTTTTAAAATTAAATCACTAATTAACATATTTCATCACATCTTTGAAAATCTCTTCCACTCACCTATTAGCATCAATATGCACAAGCCAACCATTTTCTTCCACCCATTTAAGTCAAGGTTCCGTTTCTTTATGAAAAGCTTCAATTCTAGTTTTTATTGCTTTAAGATTTGAATCATCTTCACGACGAATAAGCTCTCATCCACATTTATCACATTTTCATCAAACTCCTCCTCAATTTGCATTATTTCCACATTTACTACAAACTATTCTAGAAGCCAAACGCTGATATACGACCTCATCTGGTAAATCAAAATGCAAAACTACAAATTCACGACCAGCTTTTTGCATTTCTTTACATACAGCTTGAGTCTGTCACATTTTACGCAAAACTCAATCCACAAGCAGAATATCTCATTTTTCTACAGTCTGAAGAAACACATTAAAAATCGATACAGTAACTCCGTCTTTTATCAATTCTCAAGATTCTACGGCTTTTCTAATATAATTTCAAATTGCATTATCATTACTAGATAATGCACGCAAAATTCCTCATGTTTCAAAATATTTAAATTTATTAGGAAATTTCTCCATCAATAAATCTGCCTGAGTTCATTTTCAAGATCCTTGAATTCACGACAAGAAAATATCTTTCATTCTACCCAAATCATTATATAAAACCATATATATTATACATAAATAAACTCTAAATGCAAAAAATAAACAAAACACATTCATACAAATTTTCAACAAAAAATGTCAATCCAAATATTAAATAAATATACCAAAAATTTTGCATTTTTTAATCATATAGAATATAATCGATTATGATTTATATCCAAGAAAAAAACAGTAATGATAGATGATAGCAAATTTCCACTAATTGCAATTAAAGATTTAACTCGATGATATCCCGATTCAAAAAAACCATTATTCAAAAAGCTTAATTTTGAATTATTTAAATGACAATTTACAGTTATTATATGAAAATCTGGAGTATGAAAATCTACAATTGTAAAATTTTTAATTTGACAATTCAGACCATATACTAGAACCGTATATTACAAAATGGATGATATGGCTCATTATAGTGATGCAGATATACAAAATTATAGAAGAAAAATCTGAATCGTTTTTCAAGATTATAAATTAATCGATGCATTATCTGTAAAAGAAAACATCATATATCCTCTTAGAATACAATGAGATGACGACAATACAATCCAAATGAAATATAGAAACATTACTGCCAAGCTATGAATTGAAAACATAAACAAACTTGACTGCAATGCTCTTTCTTGATGAGAAAAACAAAAAGTAGCTATTGCAAGAGCTATGATTAACAATCCAGAATTCGTCATCGCAGATGAACCAACGGGGAACTTGGATTGGGAATATACACAAGAAATTGGAGATCTTTTAGTTGAAGCCAACAAATCTTGAAACACAATCCTTTTGATTACACATGATGTCCACCTTTTGAATTACATCAAATCAAAAACTAACGTAAACGTTTTCAATTTATGATAATTAACAAAAAATTAAGATCAGATTTTATTGCTTTTTGCAATATTCATGCCAAAAAATCAAACATCTAAAACTGAAAAAGATATATTGTACGAAGAAATTGCAAACCATTGTGATTGACTTTGTATTGCTAGATATCTAAAAAATGAAGCAAAAAATGCTCTTAAATATTTTCACGTTCATAAACTTTCGAACATCAAAAAAAATCTGAAAGAATTCTCTGATTATCTAATATTTTTAAATACAGAGAACTGTCAAAAGATTGAAAACTTTACAGAATGAAAAGAAAGAAAAAGGAATCTAAACAATTCAATATCATATTTTTATAACTATGAAAATTTTTCAGACTCTGACCTACCATCAATTCAAAACAAAATAGAAACAAACACGTATGAAACTATAACTTTAATGCAAAGTATCAAATGATGTTTAATATTAACCATTGACGAATTTTGTAACGCATCTCCAACTAGAATAGATATTATGCGCTACAATTTATGAAAGAAAAAAACAAAAACAAAATAAATTAATCACTAAAAAGGAATCGGCGTAAGATTTTACGTCGATTTTTATTATTGACTTGAAAACTTAGGAACAAATACTAAAATTTCATCAATTTACATAATGCACAAATTTATGAAAATCCTAACCTGAGAAGCATCAAAAAAATCTGAACAATATTTTAAATTGACGTGAAAAATCGCACAAAAAGCAACATGTGAAAGATCCAAATGCTGATGTATAATTGTAAAAGATGATGAAATAATCTGACAATGACGAAATACTCCCCCACATAACCTAGAATCACAAAGAAAATGCACTTATGATAAAAAATCTTACGATTTCAAAGTTACAGATAAAACCTGCTGTATTCACGCGGAACAAAGAGCAATTATGGACGCCCTCAGAAATCATCCGGATAAAATTGAAGGTTCTGATTTATATTTCGTTCGTTTAGATAAAGAATGAAATATGTCTAAAGCATGAAAACCATATTGTACTATCTGCTCTAAAATGGCGTTAGATACTTGAATTAAACATTTTCTACTCCGACATGAAGAGTGAGTCGCTCAATATGACACTGAAGAATATAATTTACTTTCATATCAATACTCTGAATAGATGATTTGAATTTTTGATTCATGACTATGATGATTATCAGTACGAACACAGCTGGCAAAACTTATGCCAGAGCAAAATTTTTGCTATATCGCAGATTCTGCATATTGTCCTTACTGAAGAAAGGAACCTGAAGAATTACAAGATAGATGTAGGAAACTGGCTGATTTATTGATTAAACAATGAAACTGTGATATAATCGTGGTCGCATGTAATACTGCTACTGCTGCAGCTATTGAAGTTTTGAGATCAAAATATTCTATTCCTTTTGTATGAATGGAACCAGCAATTAAACCCGCACTTTTGCATTCTAAAACTTGAATAGTTTGAGTTCTAGCTACATATGGGACATTCAAATGAGCACTTTATCACAGGACTTTAACAGAATTTCAGTGAGATGTAAAAGTAATAGAACAAGTCTGAGATGGATTGGTTGAACTAGTTGAAAATAACCAAACAGAAAGCAATAAAGCAAAAGAATTACTAACAAAATATCTCACCCCAATGATAGAAGCAAATGTCGATCATCTAGTTCTTTGATGTACTCACTACCCTTTCTTAATTCCTATGATAGAGAAAATTTTGGAAGAAAAAAAAGTCTGAAATAAAATCACTGTAATAAATCCAGCTCCATCAGTTGCACTACAAACTCAAAGGATTTTGAAAACATTAGAACAACACAACAAACAAAAAAAAGAAAACATATTTTACTCCACATGAAATGAACAAATTTTAGAGAATTTTGTTGTAAATATTATTTCATGATTTGAAACAAATATACAAACAACTCTAATAAAAAAATGAAACATATTTGAACATTTAACACTTCAATAAATCATAATGAACAACGAACCATTAGCATATTTTCTTCGTCCAACCACACTTGATGAAGTGGTATGACAAGAGCAAACTAAACTTTCAATCCAAAAATTTCTAGAAAACTGACAAGTCCCATCAATGATTTTTTGGTGAAGCCCTGGATGTGGGAAAACCACAATTGCTAACGTATTATCCCATCAATTACAAGCAGATTTTTTTGAACTTTCGTGAGTAAAAAGCAAAAAAGAAGATTTGAATACAATTCTTGAACATGCAGAAAAAAATAAAGCTTATTGAAAAAAAACTCTCCTTTTTTTGGATGAAATTCATCGTCGAAATAAAGCTCAACAAGATTCTCTGCTCCCCTTCGTCGAAAGTGGATTGATAACACTAATCTGAGCTACAACTGAAAATCCATCATTTACTATCAACAATGCCCTTCTTTCTCGTGCAAAAGTTATCGTTTTCGAAGCATTAAAATCTGAAGATATTATTACATTTTTCCACAACAACCAAGAAAAGATTCATTCTCGTTATCCAAATATCAAAATCACAGAAGAGAATCTGACTACTATTGCAAATTTGGCTAATTGAGATTTGAGAAATGCTTGCAATCTCCTAGAATCTTCAATCATGCTTAGTACGGACTGAAAAATTAATAATGAAATAATACAAAAAGCATTTGGAAAACCAATGTATTATGATCGTGACTGAGAAGAACACTACAATATCATTTCCGCAATTCACAAATCATTACGTGATAGCGATCCACATGCTGCTTGTTACCGGATTCAAAGGATGCTTGTATGATGAGAAGATCCACGTTACATTGCTCGCCGTTTATTACGCTTTGCTAGTGAAGATATTTGACCTGCCGATAATAATGCACTACTTTTAGCAAATCAAGTATATGATGCAGTACAAAAAATCTGAATGCCCGAATGTAGAGTTTTTCTATTTCAGTTAGCTTTATATTTATGAAAAGCTCCTAAAAATAATGTTTGTGATAGAATCGATAGAGAAACTATGAAAGATGTAGAAAAATACTGAAATCTACCAGTACCAATGCAAATTCGTAATGCGCCAACCAAATTAATGTGAGAATTATGATATTGAAAATGATATGAATATGCACACGATCATCCAGAAAATCGTCAAGCTGATTGAACTATTAAAATGAATAATCAACATTTTCCTAATGAATTGAAATGAAGAAAATATTTCTAAAAATAACTTGACTTTTTTTAAAAAAAACATATGCTACAAACAATAAATAAAATGTCAAACTAATCAACTTCAACAAAAATGGGAAAAAAAGTTTTATTCGCCATCTTGATTGCAGCCATTGTAGTCATGTCTACTGGTTGTAGTGAGAAGAAAGTGTTAAATTTCCACGACACTGCCGTGTCAGATAGCACACTAAAGAAAAATGTTCCTTTACAAGAATTCTATAAGGAAAATCTTGAAGGGAAAAAGGCATTCATCGAACGTCATAGGATGCAACTAACGTACAACTGCTATGATTACAGCTACGTCAAAGGACCAGAAAGCATAACCTTCATTATCGCTTCAGGAACTGCCGCCAATTTACAAGGAAACGATAGCAAAGAGCTCTGTAATGCGAATTTCGAAAATGAAATTTTAGTCATTACTGATGGATTCAGCCGTGATACAGTATTCGTTTTCAATGGCTCAAGTTTCAATGGCAAAATTACAAACGTAACTGAAGTAGGACATGGTTCTCCTTGGCGATTTGAGATTAAAGACAGTCAAAAATTGAAAGACTGCTTAAACCTCATTGAAAAATGGGATTCACTTCACATTGAAAGTTCTTATTCAATGCCAGGGCTTAAAAAAGAAGATAAATTCTCAACTTTCCTTAAGGAAAATGAGAAATTACTTAAGGATGGAGATTTAATCGACTGTTTCGACAAACGCGTGATTGACCAGCAAAAACACGATGTCGTGAACTTCAAAAAACGTCAAAAGGGCAAGTAAATTCAAATCACTGCACTTTTCTAAAACCGCTCAGCATTTCTAGAGCGGTTTTTTTAAACTAAAAAAGATATTGCAAACAAAACAATTTTTCCTATAGATAAAATGATTGAAAAATCAGATTCTTTTATTTTATTTAAAAGATTATGGACATAAACGCCTACCAACAGCAAATGGAGAAAGCCATTGCATACCTAGAAAATGAATTCAAATGAATGCAAGTATGAAGAGCTACTACATGACTTGTAGAAAATCTAAACGTAGAAACAGACTATGGAACCATGAAAATGAACTGAATTGCTCTTATCACAGCTCTTGATCATTCAACAATAAAAATCGAACCACGAGATAAATCATCTGCAAAACACATCGCAAACGCGATTTATGAAGCAGATTTATGAGTGTGAGTGGACAACCAAGGTTCTCACATTTTGGTGAAAATTCCTCAACTTACACAAGAAAGAAGAGAACAAATTGCAAAAAATATCAAGGCTATGTGAGAAGAAACTAAATGAAATATTAGAAAAATCAGACAAGATGCTATGAACGATACCAAAAAATCATTCACAGCCAAAGAGATTTCAGAAGATGAACACAAAGCAAATGAATCAAATATCGATGATTTAACTAAAAAAATGAACACAAAAATCGATGATATAGTTAAAGCTAAAAGTGAAGAAGTTTTAAAAGTTTAAAAAATCAGATTTTATTTCTATTTACATAAATAATGAATATTTGGAATATATTAGTAACCCAAATATTGTACCGTCCCGTGTTCAATATTCTAGTAGTATTTCTAGCAATTTCTGGATGACAACTTCGACTAGCTATCGTCGCACTAACATTACTCGTCAGATGATTGATGTACAAATCATCTGCTGCATCAAACAATATGACACAGTGAATGAGTAATATCCAGCCAAAAGTAGAAGAATTACAAAAAAAATATGCTGATGATCCTCAAAAACTCAGTGAAGAGACAATGAAACTATTCAAAACAGAATGAAAATGACCATTCAAAGGTTGTTTGACTATGCTTATTCAAATACCAGTTTTCATTGGACTTTATAGAGTTATTTGGATGATCGCTCAAAATGGATGAATCCCTGCAGATGTAGATTGGTTATATAGCTTCTTTTATAGTTTCTGACAAAAATATTTAGAAGCCTGAAGTATAAATCATATGTTCTTAGGTATAGATTTATTCACTAGTGGGAACTGGATATTAACTATTATAGTTACAGCTCTATACTACTTACAAATGCAATTAACTCAACTCACTCAAAATAAAAAATCTATGCCTAAAGTCCCAGGAGCTTCAATGCCTGACATGACAAAAATGATGTGAGGAATGAATATTGGAATGAGTCTTATGATGTGATTAATGGTATTCTGATTAAATTCAGCAGTTGGACTTTACCTTTTGACTTCTTGTCTGTTTAGTATTTGTCAATTTTCTCGAAGATATAGAGCTATACTCAAAGCTAAATGGAATGAAAAATTTCATAAAAATGAACCAACAATAATCGAACCAACCAAATAATAAAAATCAGCATTATTTTATTTCTTCAATCATTAAAATCATGAAAAAAACATTAGAAAACTTGGCAAAAGCATTCGCATGAGAGTCTCAAGCTAGAAACCGTTATACAATCTATGCAAGTGTAGCTAGAAAAGCATGATATTTACAAATTGCAAATGTATTTCTTGAAACAGCAGAGCAAGAAAAAGAACACGCCGAATGGCTATTCAAAATGATGCAAGAATTTGTAGAAAAAGAATGAGTAGAAATGCCATATATTGACGTAGAGACTACTACAATGATTAAATTTGGAGATACTAAGACAAACCTAGAAACTGCCATTGCTGGAGAATACGAAGAATGGGCTGATATGTATCCTGAATTTGCAAAAGTTGCAGAAGAAGAATGATATCCACAATTCGCAGCTAGAATCAAAGCTATCATGGTTGCAGAGAAACATCATGAAGAGAGATACAAGAAACTTCACGACTTAGTAAAAGATGACTTGATATTCAAGAGAGAGGAGGAAATTTATTGGACCTGTACAAAATGTGGATACGTTTGGAAAGGTAAGGAACCTCCAAGGGTTTGCCCATTATGTGGACATGATCAAGGTTATTACGTAAAAATGAACGAAGATTTTTAAAAGCCAAACAAATAGAATATTATAAAAACCTCAGTTATCAAACGAGGTTTTTTATTTATAAAAATATATATCGAAAAATTTGACAAATTTATTTTTTTTGATATAATACATAATAATGTTTTACTTAAGGTATCCATAATACCATGAAAAATCGACTAAAAAACAAAAACTACAACACCCCACAGAATAAAGAGAAACAAAGCTGACACGAAGAACTTTGAGAATGAATATCAAAAATAACTAGATGAACATGTGATGCTCTATTCAATACACTAGCAGCGACATGGGAATTAACCAAAGCTTGAACTTCCAAGATTGCAGAAAAAATGTGAAATAAGAATCCAGATATAAAATCATATAGAAAAGATATAAGCAAACATCATATTGAACAAGCAAAATTTGCTTGAGAAACTGCATTAAAATGAATATGAAAAACAATAAATTGATGATATCATACAGCTAAATGAGCAATAAGAACTATTTTTTCATCTAGTAAAAATTCCATAAAAGACACCATACAATGATTAAGAGAAGATCACTCGCAGAATAAACAAGAAAATAAACAGGACAATAAACAAAATGATAAACAAAAATAATTAAAAAAATTAACCAATTCGCAAGTAATCATCTTCCTCACAACATTAAAAAACATATCATTTTATATAATTTTCCATATTAGTTATTAACTAAATAATTAAAAAACTGAATTACTAATAATATTATTTTTCACTTTCCTTTGACTTTAATAGCTCAAATCATATAATTTCATCGAATTTTTTAATTTTAAAATTAAATATGACATACTCTTTGGATACAATCGTTGCTTGGGCAAAAAGAAAGTGATTTGTCTATCCAAACTCCGAAATCTATGGATGACTTGCAAATGCTTGGGACTTTTGACCATATTGAGCCAAATTGAAAAAAAATATTTCTGACATCTGGGTAAAACATTTTACCCAAGAGAGAGATGATATGGTTTTTATGGACACTGCTATTATTGCACATCCAACAACATGGAAAGCTAGTGGACATCTAGCTTCATTTTCTGATGCTTTAATTGATGACAAAAAAACTGGTCAGAGATTCCGTGCAGATAAAATCATCGAAGATTTTTTTGAATCAAACAGAGATTGAATGTCTGATGAGCAACTAGCTGAAAAATATTGAGTAAAAAATTTATCTCCTGAATCTCGATGAAACGATTGAATGAGAGATTTTATAGTTAAAAATATCCCAAACAATCCTGATACATTGAAAGCAGCAGAATGGACTGATTGTAGAAATTTCAATTTAATGTTGGATACTCATCTTTGACCTGTTGCAAATGATACTAGTAAGGTTTACATGAGACCCGAAACTTGTCAGAGTTTGTTTACAGATTTTAAGGCCGTCTTAGATACGACTAGATGTAGAATTCCATTTGGATTAGCTCAGATTTGAAAAGCTTTCAGAAATGAAATTACACCGGGACAATTCTTATACAGGACAAGAGAATTTGAACAGATGGAAATTGAATATTTCGTTGAAGATAATGAAGAAACAGCAATGAATACTTACAATCAATGGAAAGAAGATTGTATGAATTATTGGACAAATATTATTTGAATTAATCCAGAACATTTGAGATTTAAAGATCATGAAAAGTTAGCTCATTATGCAAAGGCGGCTACAGATGTAGAATATCTTTATCCACGATGATTTGGAGAGATTCAATGAATCCATAATAGAACAAATTTTGACTTATCTCAGCATCAAAATGAATCTGGAAAAGATATGCAATATTCTGATCCTTACACATGAAAAAGATACATTCCACGATGTATTGAAGCTTCTTTTGGATTAGGAAGACAGGTAATGGTAGTAATGCTTGAATTTTATGACGAAGAACAACTTGAATGATGAGATTCTCGCGTTGTAGTCAGATTCCCAAAACAATTGGCACCCATAAAATTTGCTGTTTTACCATTAGTAAAAAAAGATGAAAAACAAGTAGAAATTGCTAAATCAATATTCAAAGATTTAACTAAACAATTTGCATGTGAATACGATGATAATGGTGCTATTGGGAAAAGATACAGAAGACAAGATGAAATCTGAACACCTTTCTGCATAACAGTTGATCAACAAAGCTGCAAAGACTGAGAAACCGTAACCATCAGAGATAGAGACACTATGCAGCAGAAAAGAATCAAAATTTCTAAAATTGCCGACTATATGAAAAATTAATTTATAATCTTATTAAATAATGAAAAAACTTATAAAAAAGCTTATTTGATATGATAAAATATATGTAACACTAAAAGACAGTTTTTTTTATCAAGCATATAAAAAATTCCGTACTAAAATTGCAAATGAACTATATGACAATCCATCCAAAGACTTTTTTGTTATATGAGTAACATGAACTAATTGAAAAACCACTGTTGTAAACCTATTACATAAAATACTTAATGACAATGTAGCTCCTACTGTAGCTATCAGCACAGCAAACATAAAAATCTGAAATGAGGTCATGGAAAATAAAAAAAAGATGACTTCACTAGATAGTTTTGATCTTCAACGAACTCTAGCTTCTGCTAAAGCATCGTGATGCAAAATAGCAGTATTAGAAACGAGTTCTCAATGATTAGATCAATACAGATTTGAATGAATTAAATTTGATTTCGCTGTTCTTACAAATATTACCATGGATCACTTAGATTACCATAAAACTATGGATAACTATGCTGATGCAAAAAAGAAGCTATTCAAATATGTACTAACTAACTGAAAAGATAAAAAATATGCAGCATTTTGTACTGACGACAAAATTGGGAAAAAATGGTTTGAAGAAATGGCTTTTGACCAAAAGATTTCATACAGTATATACAATTCAGCTGTAATTAAAGCTACAAAAATAGAAGAATGATTTGAATGAACATATTTTGAATTTTCTTACCTTGGACAGAAATATTCATGAACAACTCAATTAATCTGATCTTACAATATTTGTAACATAATGTGAGCCATTTCCGTTGGGGTTGCTTTATGATTAAAAATCGAGCCAATATTAAAATCGATAGAATGATTCGAATGAGTTGCATGAAGAATGGAGCCAATTTATACCGAATGAGTCAAATATTTCATTGATTTTGCCCACACTCCAGACTGATTAGAAAAAACCTTAAGTTTTGCATCTAGCAGAAAATGAGAATGAAGATTAATCACAATTTGTGGAGCTCCATGAAATCGTGATAAAGAAAAACGTCCAATTATGTGAGAAATAGCTACAAAATATTCAGATATTGTAATATTCACCGATGATGATCCAGATACTGAAAACAGGCTTAGTATATTGAATCAACTATCAAAAACTATCCAAGAAAAATGATACCCTTCTAGAAAGAAAGTATTTGTTATACCAGAAAGAAGATATGCCTTACAATTTGCTACTGAAATAGCAAAAAAATGAGATATTGTTGTTTCTTGTTGAAAATGACACGAGCAAGTACAACTTACAAATTTCTGAAAACGTAAACGAAATGATAAGAAAGTATTGGCTAAAATACTGCAATTTCAACACAAAACAATATTAAACACAAATGAAATTAAAAGAGCATACCTACAAAATTTAAGAATTGAAAAAAGTTCAAACAGCATTACAACTCAGCAATACTATTCTCAACCTAAAATTTCAAATAATACAACGAATATAGAAAATAACATCACAACACAGAATCCTCAAACAGAACAAAAACTTAAAAACCAAAACTCACAGACTCCTAGCTGAATGTTTAAACGTATAGATTAAATTCTAAAATCATACAAAATGTTAAAAGATTTAAAAAATACTGAATATGTAGTACTAGATTTAGAAACTACATGATTAACTCCGTACAGAGAATGAATCACGGAAATTGCCGCTATTAAATGTAAAGATTGAAGAATTATAGATGAATTTCAAACTTTAATAAATCCTGAAAGACACATTCCAAATTGAATTGTAAGATTAACATGAATCACAAATGAAATGGTCGCCAATGCTCCAACTATTGGCAAAGTTATGCCAAACTTTTCTGAATTTCTTTGAAATGATATAATAGTTGGACACAACGTAAATTTTGATTTCAGATTTTTGAATTATTATCACTACCAAATCATGTGAGCATATCTCGAAAACCAAACAATATGCACACTAAAAATAGCCAGAAGATTACTCCCTTGATTACCAAATAGAAAACTTTGAACAATATGTGAATATTTTGGAATAACAAATGAAAGAGCACATAGAGCAATGTGAGATACTCGTGCAACACTACAAGTCTTACAAAAATATGAAGCAATACTCAATACTGCGGAAAACCATTGAAATTTTTAATATTTTTTTTATAGTCGTATTCAGATAATAAATCTGATTTTTTATTTTTATTCAAAAATAAGTATGAAAATCTTAGTTCTTAACGCTGGAAGCTCTTCATTAAAATACCAGCTTTTCGATGTAGATAATAATTTCTCAGTGGAAGCTAAATGATTAGCAGAAAGAATCGGTATTGATTGATCAATTATCACACATAAAGACAAAAACTGAAACAAAACTGAATTCCCTAGAGATTTAGCTAATCATGGAGAAGCCTTGAAAAAAATCTTAAATATTCTAGTTTCACCCGAAAATGGAGCAATCAAATCATTAGACGAAATTGGAGTAGTTTGACATAGAATGGTTCATGGATGAGAAAAGTTTCACGAATCAGCTTTGGTAACTCCTGAAATTATGCAAACTTTGAAAGATTTAATTCCTCTTGCTCCATTGCATAATCCTGCAAATATTACATGAATCGAAGCTGTACAACAAGTTTTACCAAATGTACCGAATGTAGTAGTTTTTGATACAGCTTTTCATCAATCAATGGATCCTGAACATTTCTTATATCCAGTTCCTTACGAATGGTATGAAAAATATGGAGTAAGAAGATATGGTTTCCACGGGACTAGTCATAAATATGTTTATCAAGAAATTTGTAAACACTTGAATAACGATAAACTCAAAGTTATCACATGTCATATCGGAAATGGTGGTAGTATCACAGCAATCGATGCATGAAAAGTAATCGAAACTTCAATGTGATTTACTCCATTACCAGGAATTATGATGGGATCTCGTTCATGAGATATAGATCCAAGTATATTAGAATACATTTGTACTAAAAAATGAATTACTATCAATGAAGCAACTAAAGAACTAAATAAAAATAGTGGACTACTTGGAATAAGCTGAATTTCATCAGATTCGAGAGATATAGAAGACGCTATCAAAGAGTGAAATGAAAGAGCAAAACTAACTCAAGATATGTACGTTCAAAAGATTGCCAATTATATTGCAATGTATAATAATATGCTCAACTGAACTGATGTAATAGTTATGACTGCTTGAGTATGAGAAAATAGTATAAGTACTCGTAAAATGATATGAGAAAAAATATCATCTCTATGAGTAAAGATTGATGATGAAAAAAATAATTTCAGAGGAGAATTTAGAGAGATTTCTGCAAGCGATTCTAAAATCCCTGTATATGTTATTCCTACAAATGAAGAATTAATGATTGCACAGGATACTTACAACATAATTAAAGAAAACTAAAACAGTTTTGGAAATTTTGAATTTAAAATAAAAAATAAAAAAGAACTGAACGAATCCATCCAGTTCTTTTGAGATTAAATAAAGGAGATTTAGTCTTCCATCTCTAACATCTTTTGGAGTTGTCCCCTTTTGCTTGAAAGAACTTTATCAATCTCCTTAAGGGTCATTTTTTCCATACCCGGAAAATAAGATACAACAGTAGGTGTAATGACCATGGCAAAGAGATAATCATCTACCGATTGATATTTGGAAATAAAATCTTCCATAATTTCTCTCCGTTCATCATCATCCACTATTAGTTCAAAGAGATTTATAATATTTCTTTGAACATCCGAGGCAGTCTTTTCATTAAAGACAGTTGCTTTCATCTTCTCTTGAGCAAGAGACTGATACGATCCATCTCCATATCGGTGAATAATAGTCCAATCATCAAAAGACTTTGCACACTTGACCATCAACTTATAAAGCTCAGGTCTCACACCATCACTTAAAGAAGCTGTTCTGTACTTAGAATACACTTCATTGAAACGAGTTGTTTTCATATAATTTTTATATTCATTTTTTTATATATCTTATATAGATAAACATTTTATAATTAAAAGTCAATAGATAAACTTTATAAATATTGAATCATCACAAAAGAATCATAAAATGCATCATACATTATATTTACCTAAAAAATCAAAATGATAATAGACGCTCATACTCATCTTAATACTAATCAACTTTTTTGAGATTACAAAAAATATTTAGAAAATTTTGAAAAAATCTGATGAAAAATCGTAGTTAATGCATGAGCGAATAACGAATATAATCAAAAATGAATCCAAATTTCACAAGAATCGATTATCATATTTTCAAATCTAACTGTAAAAACTGCAATCTGACGACATCCGTGTGATATACCACACAATGAATCAGATTTTTTACCACTTTTGAATGAATTAGAAAAACTATATGAAGCAAATAAGGACTATATCGTAACGATTTGAGAATGTGGAATCGATCTTCATTTCCCAGAAAATCCTACGGTCGAAGTACAGCAAAATGCACTAAAATTACAAGCAGAATTGGCTAGAAAATTAAATCTCCCGTTAATGATTCATTCTCGTGATGGATTTCACGAAACTATGGAAATTCTCAAAGATTTTTCAGATTTAAAAATTTATTTTCATGCTCGAGGATATTGACCAGATGAATTAGAAGAATGTGAAAAAACTTTTCCGAATCTACGAATAGGTTGTACAAATGTAATCGAATATCCAAGTGCAGAGAAAATTCGTGAAGCTATTCGCAATATTAAAACTGCAAAAATTCTGACTGAAACTGATGCTCCTTTTCTTCCCCCACAAACCATGCGTGGTCAACAAAACGAATCTGCTTATGTCATATACGTATATGAAAAATTATGTGAAATTTTGGGAATTGAACAAAAAGAATTAGAAAAAATAGTTGAAAAAAACACAAAGTCTCTTTATAATATTTAATAAAGCTGACTATGAGTCAGCTTTATTTTTTATATTGTATCATCTTCCAATAATTTTATACACTCTTTACCAAACATTTCCGCTGCTTCTGGTCCATTTGCTGTCACTATATTTCCATAACGAATTACCATTTCATCTTTCCACACTCCACCATTTTTTTCTATAAAATTTTGCTGTAATCATTCATCATCTCGTGAAGTAACAATTTTTCAGTTGAATACACCACTTTCACTCACTACCATTGGAGCTATACAAATTGCTCATAATTTCTTAGCCTCCTGAGCTATACGTAAATAATCTGAATTATGTAAATATTGAGTCAAGCAACCTCATCATCAGATAAAAATCACCATTTCAATTTTATCTCACTTTATTTCTGATAATTCATAAGCTGCATCTATTTTCTGACCAAAAACTCATACACACTGACCTTTTCTTCATGCAGCGATAGTAATTTGTGCATTAGCTTCTTGTAGAGCTTCATAAGTCGCAGAAAATTCATGATCCTGAAATCCATTATTTGCAACTATCATCACAGCCGTTTTCATCATCCAAAAATTAAGAGATAAAATCTGACTACATTATCAAGGTAAATTTTCAAATATAAAAAGCAAGAGATAAACAAAATTTAAATATGTCATCCCTAAAAAACGATAATTGCTTTTAAATAGGAAATAAATATACTTATTAAGTAAACTTTTACTTTCACAAAAAAGTAAATGAAAATCTGACTTGTATGAGCCACAAATGTATGAAAATCCACTCTTTTCAATAGATTGATTGGACAATTTCGTGCAATTGTAACCGATATTCCGGGGACTACAACTGACATTATTCAACATAAAGTAGAAACTGATAATTGAGTTTATACTTTTTTTGATTCTCCCGGATTGCTCGATTTTACGGAAGAACTCGAATATATTGAACAGATTATCAAAGATTCAGATTTACTCCTATTTCTCATTGATGATAGTGTATGAATTACTGCAAAAGAACAACATATTTTAGATTTAATCAGAAAAGAAAAAAAACAAAATTCTACAATTTTGATAATTAATAAACTAGACATAAAACGAAAAGAATCTGAAACTGAAATGGCAATTTCTGACTACTACACTCTAGGATTATCCAATGTAATCGGAGTCTCTGCCAAGAAAGAAAGAAATTTAAGCACAATCGAAAATCAGATTAATTCATTCTATAATAAACGAAAAAAAACTCATAAAGATGAAGAAGAATCTGTGGAACCATTCAGGATTTGACTTGCTATTTTATGAAAACCTAACGCTGGAAAATCTACATTGCTAAATACTTTAGTGGGAAAACCTCTCGCAAAAGTGGCAGATATAGCATGAACTACCAGAGATTATGTAGCTGGAAATTTTTCATGGAAAGGTAGAGATTATGTAGCTTACGATACAGCTTGAATTAAAAAACGCTGAAAAATTCATTGAATAGAAAAAATAGCTTACGACAAAACCAAAGCCATGCTTGAATTCGTACGTCCTGTAGTTATTTTCATGGTAGATTGTACTCAATGAATCACTCATCGTGATATGACATTATTACAGGAAGTTCATCAGCTCGCTTTACCTATGATTTTTGTGCTAAATAAGGTCGATCAAGTAAATCCAAAAGCCATAGATGCAATGATAAAGAATACTCAGACTTATTTGGATTTTGCAAAATATTTGCCAATCGTTCCAATGATTGCCATCAAGTGAGAGTGAATCGATGATGTAATGAAATTCGTTTCAATTTTGCAGAAAGAGAACACAAAAAGAATCGCTACAAGAGATTTGAATGAAGCTTTACAGCACGAGATGATTCAGCGTCCTCCTCGCTTTCCAAAAAATAAAATCTGTAAAATACTTTATGCCACTCAAATCGCTATAGATGCTCCGACTTTTATAGTTTTTGTAAATCATAAAGCTCGTGCCAATTTTGCGTTTAAAAAATGGGTTGAGAATAGCATAAGGAAAAATTTTGGATTTATCGGAGTACCTATCGTGATTAAATATCGTAACCGCTGAGAAAGCTGAAAAGAACGTGATATTTTTGTAAAATATAATGAAGAAGATGTAAGAAATGCATGACTTGAAGGTATCCAACCATGAGACGTCTTTGAGGAAGAAATGCCAGAAAAAAAATCTAGAAAATTTGAACAAATTGAAAGAAATCCTTATACAAATAAATGAGTTCGTAAACGAGAAAAACACGTTAGCAAATACGATGAAGTAAAAAAATCAAGGGAAAATCAAAAATTCCCTAATGAATATGAATCAGATTCTTCAAATACCTGAAAAAATAGCAAAAAAGTCTGAACTCAAACAACTAAAAAGTCTTCAACCCATGAAGCGAAAAAAAAGAAAAAACTGAATCAATATTCTAACGTAAAAACTGCAAATCAGTGAAAATTAAATGCAATGTTTGCTGAAGCTTACTGAAATAAAAAGCAAAAAAATTCCAAAAAAAGGAGCCCAAAAAGATAAGACTCCCCTAATAAGATATTAAACAATTATTTAAGCTTTTTATGTAATTTTGAAACAAATCCATAAGAAATTCCCATTAACAAACCTACAATAACTAATATTTCTACAACAAACAATACTACAATAACTCACCATTTTGCAAATAAATGGGCCGTAAGTGTATAAGAGAACAACTGCGACATATAATAATCGAATACTCACATTGACACTAATGTCAACAATAGCGAAATCAAAAATCCTCATATAATTGAGTAAAGAATTAATGTTAAGAATGGCATAACAATCTGAGATTTAGTCGCTCAAAGCAGCTTTTTAACCTGAATATCATGCCAAAATCTACTAAAAATCGAACGCAAGAAAAATATAGAAAATGATAACACTGCTGCTACCAATATAAATATCAAAGACATTGATAATACCTGCACAAAATTCGAAAGTTTGATTACATTTCTAATTCTATTTTCTTGACTTTCCAAATTATCCAACTGTTCTACATCTTGAATATTTAAAATAATATCCTTATTTTCTAGCATTACTTCCTTCAAAGTTTCATATTTGGAAATATCTGAAAGTGTTACATAAAGAGTTGCTGGTAATGGATTATTCATTCAAAATTTTTCTAAACTTCATGTTAATTCTGGCAATCTTTTCATCATAAAATCCATCGCATCTTCTTTTGTTAAAAAGTTCACATGTAATCCTTCATTCTCAAGTCTATCCTTCAATTGAATAACCTGCTTATAAAGCTTTGTTTCTGTTTCTACATCGTCATTCAAATAAAAATACATTCATAGTTTATTATTTAAGGATTCATTTAACGTATTTCCATACATAGAAACTCAAATCAAAACATTTAACAAGAAAAGAAGAAATCCAGATAAAACACTGATCCAAATCATTTGTCATCTATATGAACGAAAAATTGATTTTACATCATCAATAAACGGTTTAGTTGGTTTTTCTCTTTTGTTTGAAACAAATGCTTTCGGCATCTTCATTTTTGGGAATTTAATTTTCGGAAATTTTAGTTTTTTAAGTTTCATTTGTATAATTAACTATAAATATAAATCCTAAACCTGATTAAAACAACTTATTTTTCTAATTTAAAGTAATTTTTTCACTTCAAATATTTTTCAAACAATGCGATTTTTTTATCATACCGTTCAATTGGCTTATCTACAATTTTTAATCCTGAATGATTATCATAATAATATGAAATCATTTCCTGGGATTCTTCATAATCTTCATCTAAAATCGCTAACTGAATGATATTATAAACTACTTCTGCATCTAAAGAATTCTGTTTAAACGCCTTTTTTAAGAAATCTCTTCATTTTTCACGATTTCCATATCGATATTCACTCAATCCATAACAACGCATAATTTCGTGATTCTCTCAATTTGTAAGCTGCATCGCTTTTTTTAAATAAGAACGAGCTTCTTTCCAATTGTTCTTTTCCATCTCCAATAATCATTTCACATATAATCAGAGTGGATCATCCTTTTTTGTTGAGTTCAAAAAAGTCACCGCCTTGTCTGCTCATTCCATATTTCACTGACGATATTGGATATCTGCAATCAACAATAACGCTTGCTCATTTTTGGGGTCTCTCGTAAGAATTCTATTCACCATTTCAATCGCTTCATCATACTTTCCCTCATCTGTCAGTCCTGCAATTTCATCCAAGACTTCTTCTGGTATATATCTATCCATATCAAAATCTTTTAAATAAAATATTGTTCACATAATTATAGCCATCAATTATTAAAAAAGCAAAAAATCTAAACCTTTTTCTCTCACTTTAACTTTACTTTTCCATAGAAAATTATACAGCAACTTTTTATTTTGAAATAACTTGTATTTTTACTCTATATTTTTATTCTTAAATTAATATTTACATCTATTCCCAGAATGAATTTAGAAAAGCTCTTTTGAAGTAAAACCAAGGTAGATATACTCAAATACTTAGTTTTCCGCAGACAATGAGTTTCTATGAGAGCATTAGAAAGTGAAATCTGATGGACTTTCCCTGCTATCAAAAAACAAATTGATTCTTTGGAAGAATCTTGAGTTTTAGATATTCAAAAAGAAAATTCAGGTTTTTCTATTTCAATAAAAAAAGAATACTTCGATTTATTCAAAGAAATATTTTTCACCGCATTAAAATCCAACTTAACTAACTTATTCGACACATACTCAGTCATGATAAATAAATATTTTTTGTGAAAAATCTTCTGAATTCCACTAGATATGGATATTGTGATAATTTACCAACATATGGAGAAGCCCCAAATAGACGAATTAAAAAGCTGAATCGCTAACTTATTTAGAGAATTTTTTATTGAGAACGCTTCCGTTGTATTCATGTCTGCAGAAGAACGAGAAAAGAGGTACAGACTAGCAGATAAATTTGTTCTCCAAGTTATAAGATATTTCCCCGACATAAAATAATAGTTGAATACATCCAATAAATAGATATCATTAAATTCTAAGTAGTTATACAGAATTTTATTTTCTACATATTTCATGGCACAGAAAAAAAAGATCTTAATCACTTGAGGACTAGGATATATCGGTTCTCACACAACCACAGTTTTTATTGAAAATTGATATGATGTTATCATCGTTGATAATCTATCAAATTCTCATGAATCTGCATTAGAAGGCATAAAAGCCATTACATGAAAAACTCCGAAATTCTACGAATTAGACCTCAGAAATTATTCAGATTTGGATTCGATATTTGAAAAACACGGAAATGATATTGCTCTCGTTATCCATTTTGCAGCTAAAAAAGCTGTGTGAGAAAGCTGTCAAGATCCTTTCTTATATTATGATCACAACATTCTAGGAACAATAAATTTATTGAAAGTGATGAACAAACATCACATTAATCAGATTATATTTTCGAGTAGTGCTACTGTATATGATGCAGAAAATTTACTCCCTCCTTTTAGTGAAACAGACAAAACCAAAACCACTAATCCGTATTGAACAACAAAACTTATAATCGAGAATCTGCTCCGCGATATGGTAATGCAAAAATGATTTTCTGCAATTGCTCTCAGATATTTCAATCCCATCTGAGCTCATTCATCTCATATTTTATGAGAAAATCCAAAATGAATTCCAACAAATTTGCTGCCATTTTTGCTAAAAGTAGCTAAATGAGAGATAGAAAAATTGAATGTGTTCTGAAATGATTATGACACAGAAGACTGAACTTGTATTAAAGATTATATCCATGTAATGGATGTTGCTGAAGCACATTATGCCGCTGCAAAATATCTATTCGATAGAATAGAAATCAATGAAACAAGTGAAATGTATACAGCAAATCCTACGTTTGAAATATGCAATATTTGAACATGATATTGAAAATCTGTAACAGAAATGATATGAATCGTAGAAACAATAGTTGATAAAAAAATTCCTTATGAAATAGTGGCAAGAAGACCATGAGATGTTGCCGTATCCTTAGCTAATCCAATAAAAGCTAAACAACTCTTAAATCGAGAAGCCACAAGAACAGTTGTTCAATGAGTGGAAGATGCATGGTGATACTTGAATAACGAAAAGAGAAAGTAAATATTATTCAACGATATAAAAAAATCCACAACCATTTAGGATTGTGGATTTTATCTTAGAACTAATTTCTATTTTTCATTATGTAAATCATCAAATAGATGTGTAACCTGTCTTGTCCTTTGAGGTTCAGACTTTGGATGATTTTCTTCTACTATATTTACAATTCTAGTTTTTCTATTCGACTTATTTGAAATTTTTCGAAGAGATATAAAGCTCCAAACCAATCATCACAATAACAATAACCCATCGATAGCTACTCGTCCACTTAATAACGAAATTTTCTGAGTTACTCCACTTTCTAAAGCAATACCAGCTCAATCCAATACTCACATAAATACACTAGCTATAATCCATAATAATAAGAAATCCACCAATGGTTCATCTTCACGTAATGCACACAATTTAGTAATCCAACCTTTGAAAGATATGCTCAAATTCCATAAGAACAATCCTACCATTGCAATCAACATTACAAATCCAGATTTAAATAACATTCCAGAAAGCAAAAATCTAACTCCACTTCCATTTGCATTCACTACAGGAAACAAAAATAAGAAAAAAGTCAAAACACATAGATAAAGCACAAACCACTTTTTTGTATTTTTATAATTAGCAAATCTTATATACAACTTTGAACAAAAATTCTTAACTTTCTTAAAATAATCCTTAGTTTTTTTCATAATTAAATTAATTAAAAAATAAAATTAACAAACTAACATCAAACTAATATCAAGATATAAATATTTTTTAATTTATCAAGTGAATATTAAAGAAAATACGATAAAAAATTCTGACTTAAAAAAATAAAGGATTAAATCCTTTAATTAACCTTAAGAACTTCAAACCACCGATGAACCCAGTTCTTTACACCATTCTGAGAGATTTGTCTCAAAAAAGTACTCTTACTTACCAGGGATGGGACTCGAACCCACACGACCGTGAAGTCACCAGATTTTGAGTCTAGCATGTCTACCAATTCCATCACCCTGGCATACTTGTAAGCTTCTTATAATTTTTTGCTCAACAATTTCAACTTGTTTTAAACCTCTTCAATATTTACTTCCACAGTTTTCCCCCTTTGCATCAGCCACATCAATTGCTTATTCCTAGTCAAAAATTTTAAAGGCTGATTTATCCAAACATTAACTCAATAATTTCAATTAGACTTTCCCACTAATTTTGTAAAACATTCCTCAACAACAGAAAAATCATGAAATCTAATCTTGTGAAAATTAAAAAATGATTTTATCGCTCTCTGCATACAAAAATAATGATAATGCATAGGCAAAATTGTATCCACATATGCATCCTTGAAATAACGCAAATCATTTTTCATCGTACGAATCAAATACGGATTATGTACTCATAAATTATTTATATTTGCCGTCCATGAACTAGCTGATTTTACTCGATAAATAAACGGATGTCTAAATTTCTTAATTGATTTTTGTTCATTTGTTGGCTCATAGTTCTTTTCTTCTTTTTCGAAGAATTTTTGGATACTTGAAGAAGATCAAAAATCTGACAAAATTCAGATTTTACCCACTAATGAATGTTTGAATGCATATTCCTGTAAATATGTTTTAAACAATGGTAAAATTTTAAATCAAAGTTTCTTATCTGAATATTTAAAAGCTAATTCATAAACTGGATCAAGAATAATTACTTCAGCTCATTTTTTAATCAAAAACTCTCCTGCTTTCTTGATGCAATCTAAGGCATAATCCAAAGATTTTTCTCAATATGGAAAATTAGTCTGATCACAATAAATCAAATATTCATTATCGTAACGTGTCAAAAATTGAAATAATGAAAGAGTATCTACTCCTGAACTAACTATCCCTATTTTCATTCTATTTCCTTCTTTAAGTAAAAATAAGAAGAAAGCACTTCTACAATATTATCCAACTTTTTTGCTCCCAAAATATGTTTCACATTTCACATTTGTTGCTCCAATTGAGCAAGTTTCAAAGAATAATTTGATGTTCTCAATTCTGGTTTTTGATTTATTAATATATAATATTGCACTTCCAAATCTGAATAATAATTTTTCATTGGTTTCTGCATCATATTATAATACTTATCAAATAACAATCATTCAAATTTATCCATCGCCATCTTTATCTGACTTCTATAATTCACCAATTGAATAAATTCCGACTTTTTTTCTTCTAAAATCTCTTTCCGATAATACACATCATCTCACTGGTTTATATATGAACGAATTGCCGAGATTTCACTATATTTTTTCATAGCCAATTGATACAATGTATTCAAATAAGTCTGACATTTTACAGTTCATCACCCATTTTTAAGAAAAACTATTACATTTTCATTTTCTAAATTACAATATACTACATTCTCCAAATATCAAAAAGTCTGACTAGACAATAAAGTCATAACTACCAACAACACAAATATCCAAAGTTTACGCATTCATTTCACCTCAAATAAAAATATCCAACAACCTGATTTATAATAAATTATTTATAAAAATCAAATAATGGACTAATTCTGAAGTAACACTTTTTTCATTGTAAAAAAATAACTTTCAGGCTGAACATTACCGCTTTTTATACCATAATCTATATCTACGATACTTTTGAATAAAGACTGAATCAGATCTCTTTTTTCCTTTAGAAGTGATAATTTTTTTGTTATATTCATAATTGCTCGCGGATTTTGTTTTAGTTCACTTGCTATTTGTTTTGAATCTGTAATTCAGTGGTCAGCATAGTCGAGTACAAATAGATAATTTCTAAGTCCCCATGCGAATGAACCATTTACTGCATTGCGGTCTAGTCAATCATCCTGTAGTCATTGAACAAATTTAATGGCTAATTTTGTATCAGTTAAAGCCAAATCTAAAAGCTGAAAAATATCCTCTTCTATCATTCCAAAGCATACTTCATCTACCACCTTTGACGTAATTTCATCATTATAATATTTCTTTCGATATCTTAATTTATCTATTTCTGATTCTAAACGGAACTGATCATTTCAAACCTTATGAATCAAAGCCTGAATAACTTTTGAATCCAGATTTAAATCTTTTGAAGTTTCTTTCACAAAATCAGGCAATTCACGCTCAGATAATGGAGCGAATGTTTTTATAAGTTTCTGAGATGAATTATCTTTATCCAATTTATCAAATCGCTTATAAAAGCGACCACGCTTATCGGGTTTATATGATACACAAATCAAAAGGACTTCACCAGGAAGCGGATAATTCATAATATCTTCAGCTAATTTTTCTATTTCATCAGCTTTGATTGCATTAGATTTTTCTGTATCTAATGGAACTCCATAAAGAATAACTAATTTATTAGTAACGAAAAATCCTCCACTAAAAATAGTTTGTTTTATCTGCCCATAATCTCGATTTTCACGATTAAACGAAAAAACACTGTCTATCCCATTTTTTTCAGCAAACATATCTTTCCATCTTTTAAGTTCTTTATTTAATGTATAAACATTCTCTCACGTAAAAAGATAGATTTTCTTTGGAGTATTTTCTGTCATTCAAACAAAAACTGAAAATAAAAATTTGATTTATTTGTTTTATTTTTTTATCAAAAATTTTCAATATTACTCCCATTCAGTAATTCCACTCATCATTTCATATCATTTTTCTGTAATCAAGAGCATATACTCCCACTGACATCATAAATCTCCATGTTTAGTATACATTCACTCATCTCCATATTCCATAAAGAAATCATCACTCATTACAGCTGTGATTGGTTCAAAACAAAGAACCATTCATGGTTTAAAGAATTGTTTTTTCATATCCGGATGACCATAATTAAAAACATATGGCCTTTCATGAACTGCACTTCCACATCCATGCCCAGTCAAATCTTTTAAGACTTTGAATCCCGCATTACGAACAATAGTTGATACTGTATTCCCATAATCATACATAGATTTTCATGGCTGGATAGTTGCTATTCAATTATCTAGTGCATTTTTTGTGACAGTAATTAATTCATGAGCTAAAGGATTAGCAAATTCTCATCAAATCAATACAGAAATTGCTGAATCAGAATATCATTTTTCATAAATCACTCATGCATCGATTTTGAGCAAATCTCCATTTTTGAGAATATATTCATTTGGAATTCAGTGAACTACACAATTATTTACGGATAAACACAAATTCGTAGGATATCCATCGTATCACTTAAATGCTCATCTTAAATGATGCTGCTGAATAAAGTGTTCTGCTATAAATTCAAGCTCTATTAAAGCAACTCATGCTTGAGCTTTTTCTCTAAGAATTAACAACATTTCATTTAAATATTTTCAGCTTTCTTTTATATTTTCTATCTGTTTTGGAGTTTTGATTGCTCATTCAACTATTTTCATATTACTCAATAATTAATAAAAATTTTGATTAAAAATTACGCTTTTATATTACAAATTCAATATAGAATTTATTAAAACATTTCTAATGTGATAATTTATTATAATAACTTTAAAAGTAAGACACTAGTCAACAAATCAGATAAATACAAAAAGCATTGACAATAACGACGATATATGTATATACAATTAACTTTTAATGTATAATATGCTATGCGAAAATATCCAGAAAATACAAACAACATAGAATATACACAAGAAAAGTGTATAGAAATAACAAGACAACATAGAAGATTTGTTATGGATATCATGGATATTTTTTATTATAAATTAAAAGTTTTATGAAAAAATCACGATAAAGATAAAGAAACTCCAAAAAATTTAAAAAAATATACATATTTATTGAATCATCCTAATGAAAAAGAGATAAATCGTGAACGAAAAAGAATACACAATCACAACAATACTCATCATGTAGAATGATTTTTGGAATGCGATGAACCTAAACTACAACATTTAATCGAAATGGTCTGCGATAATGTAGCAACAGCCATAGCAAGAGATGCAAAATATGAAGACATTTTTGAAGAAAATAAGGAACGATATATTAAAAAATGATTACCAGAAAAATTAGCCATAATTTGTACGAATACATTCATTGATTTATGGAATACTGTACATGATAATAAATAAAAATACTTCTCTCTCTTCCTTCAAGATAATTTCTATAATCATAAAATTTCACTCAAAAACTTATCAAATTTCTTCAATTGCAAACCGACAGTTATCAAATCTTACTCAAAATCACATAAAGTAAATATTAAAAAAGTTAGATTCTCAAAACGTAAGATGATTGAAACTCAAAATTATAAAAATTTTTGCATATTTTTTATTTTAGGAATATAATTACATCGTCAAACAAAAATAAACTTTTTATTTCTAATTTAATAATATCATGGAATCATCAAATTCAATCCTATCAAACGAAAAGCTATCCAATTTGATAGATAAAATTAATGAAACATGTAACGCTCTAATCTCCGCTCTTGAAATAAATGCAGAATCTGTTGGAGGATATAGCTGATGAGTTGCTCATCAAATCAACACAGAATATATTGATATTCTAATCAAGAATATTCTTAAAATTAAATATCACCTACTCCGCCTCGAAAAAGAATTAAATAATTGATTTGCTTCTTCTCAAGATGAATTAAAATACATCATCTGAGGACTATTAGATACAATTGATACAATTGATACAGTTTGTGCAAATGATGGATATCTTAGAAATCAATTTTCATTTGCTACTAATGAATTAAAAGATTTAATCACAAAAATGTTAGATGAAATTACTATTCCAACAGCAGCTTAAAAAAGCCTTCGTACAAAAGGAAATGAAATAAAAAGTCACAAAAAAATCCAGCCTGTATTTCTTGTCTGGATTTTTCTTTTTACAATTTACATTAACCGATAATATTTTTTCACATATATTCCTGTAAACATACAGGAACTTTTATTTTTCCATCAGCAGTCTGATTACATTCAATAAGTGAAATCAGTATTCTTGGAGATGCTACAACTGTATTATTTAATGTATAGCAATATTTGATAGTTCCATCCTCTGCACGATAACGCAAATTTAATCTTCTAGCTTGGAAATCCAAGAATGATGTAGCAGAATGTGTTTCTCAATAACTATTCCTAGATGGCATCCAACATTCTATATCGTGCGAATTATATTTTCCTAATGCTAAATCTCATGAACATAACTGTAATAAACGATATGGTAATCACAAATCTTCTACAAGTTCCATAGAATTTTGTAAAATCATTTCATGAAATTGCTCCGACATTTTCACATCAGCAGGAAGGATAATTACTTGTTCCACTTTCATGAATTGGTGAACTCTATAAAGTCCAGATGTATCTTTCCCATAACTTCATGCTTCACGACGATAACATGGACTCATTCCAACCATTTTTTTAGGCAAATCTGATTCATTCAATATTTCTCCGCTATAATATGAAGTTAGAGGAATTTCAGCTGTCGCAATCATCCACTGATCATCCCTTTCGAGCCAATAAGCATCTTCTTCTCCTCATGGGAAATATCCAGTTCAAACCAAACATTCTGGATTTACCATATTAGGTACTTGAAATGGAGTAAATCCTTTCTTTACCATCTTTTTGAGAGCATGTTGTAAGATTGCTTGTTCGAGTAGCATTCCATCATTTTTGAGAAAATATGAACGTGCTCCAGCTAATTTAACTCATCTTTCTACATCCACCATATCATATTTTTTCATCAATGTCACGTGGTCCTGAACTGGGAAATCGAACTGTGGAATTTCTCAGACTCTTTTTACTTCTACATTTTCAGTATCATCCTTTCACTCTGGTACATTTGGTGAAATAAAATTAGGCATTTTCAATTGATATTTTTTCAATTCATCCTGCAATGCAGTTTGCTGATTTTCTAGTTCTTGAATCTGACCTTTCAAAGCTTTTGCTCATTCATAGTCTTGCTGTGATGCTAAAGTCTTTTGTTGAAATTTCAGCTCATCAACTTTTTGTTGAATAGCTTTTCTTTCATCATCTTTGGATAAAATCATATCTACATCACAGTCACTATGCCTCTTAGCAAGAGCCTGTTTATATTCTTCTAAATTCTCACGAACTTTTTTCAAATCTAACATCTTAAAAAACAACAAAAATAAAAACAACTTAATATTTTACAAAAAACTAATAACGTACTTTATACCTCCATATCACCATCTAATAAAGTCATTTCCACCATAACCACAAAATATATAAACATCAAATTTATATAAATTTCAAAAAGTAATGCAACAGCTTAACCTACTTTTCAATCGATGCTTGCATTGAATATACAAAACGATATAATCAATACGGTTTTTTATTTAAACAACTTCATTATGAAGTCTACTCTACAAAAAATCTCTACAACTGATTATGCAGAAACTAGTGACAATATAATTTCTGTATACAATGAACAGTGACATTGTGTAGTAAATTTCATTTATTTTTCACAACTTGTTTCTCAAAAAGTTTTTTCTTCTGCAAAAAAGAAAACTGAAAAAGAAAAAGAGTATAAAAAACTAATTCTAAAAGCAGATTTTTTGTTGCCTGATGGAATTGCTTTACAAATATTTTATTATTGTGCTGTACTATTCTGAGTTGTAAAATCTGATAAAAAATGGATTCCAAATTTAAATTGAACAGATTTTACTCCATATTTTTTGAACGATACAAAACAGAAATATTGAAGCCAGAGAATCAACATATTATTGTATTGATCTAAACCAAATGTCGTAGAAAAAGTAAAAGAAAATCTAAGTTTAAAATGATATAATGTAATATACAGTCAAGATGGATTCAGTGAATTTGACCGAGATAAAGCAGAAAAATCTTTAAATGAATATGTAGATACCACAAATATCTTATTAGTCGCTCGCTCTACTCCAAAGATTCCTTTACAAGAACTGTGGACTTCTAGAAATTACCAAAAAATTCAAGACAATAAATTACTTGTAATGAATGTTTGATGACTATTCGATTTTATTGCATGAGTACAAAAACGTGCACCAAAAGTATTCCGTAAACTAAAATTAGAACGATTACGAAGACTGTGTTCCCAGCCAAAAAGAAATTATAAAAAAGTAGTTAATTCTCTGATGATAATTCCATACATTTTTCGTTATTTAATATTGAAAAAAGATTAGCTTTTCATAATTATATATACTATAAAAAAGTAAAAATCAGATTTTTCTATACTTTTATTTTCAATAATAGCAGGCATAATGCAGCTTCAGGAACACAAAAAAGTTTATGTACAAGATGATGAAATATTTTCATTTCAGGATACATTATTAGATAATATTTCTTTCAAAGTTTTTGTTCAGTGCTCAAGAGAAAAATTTCTTCAATATCAAAAAGACATTCTTGAAGAATTTGTCGCAGATTTCACAAATATAATCAGGACCTCAGAAGAATTAGATGTTGTAGATATAAGAGAAATTTTTGAACAAAATTTACAGCTTCTCAATACTAAACTAAAACAATTCGCAGAAAAAGTTCGTGATATTGAGCATTTTTCATTAAAATGAATCATACAGCTTGTTGTCGACGAAAAATTAATGTCTTCAATGATTGGAAACGTAAGTATGATTGTTTTGAGAGACCAAAAAACCGCATATTCTGTACCAAATAGTATAGATACAAAAGCTAAAATTGATTTATTCTCAGATTTTATCGAATGAGAACTTGAAAGAGACGATCAAATTTTGTATGTTTGACTCAAATTTGCAGATGTAATGGATTCTCACGACCTCAAAGAAATGGAAAAATTATTGGCTCAAGAAGAATCTTCAGAATGAATACTATCTTTTTTAGAAGAATTACTAACTACTAGAATAGAAAATTTTAACATATGATTCATTATCAGTTATTTTGTTCAATGACCATCAATTTCTTTTGCTACTACAAGAAAATCAGGACTAAAATTAACATGATGAATGACTTGAATTAAGTGAAAATCAATTAGATATATATCAAATATATGAAATAAAGTTCATAATTCTGAACGTATTCAAAATATCAAAAAACAATTATATGAGAACAAAACATACGTTGTAGGACTTGTCCTAGTTATTCTTATGTTTGTATTCTTATATTCACTAGCTTCACAAATTTTAAATAACAGCAACCACACTGACAAATTCCAAACATCTGAATGAACTTATATAGATATAAATTTGGAAGATTTACAAAATGATATTACAGAATTCAAAACATTAGATCCTTCATCTAACCTAAAATCTGCCAAATATACAGAAATTTCTCAAAAATTACAATTCTTAGAAGATCAATGAAAATGGTTAGAAGATGTCAAAGATTTAAAATCCCAACTTGAAGAGAATTATTATGAATGATTTCGCATTACTCAATTTAAGTCAGAAAACGAATTAAATAATATTGCCGGTAAAAACACCCAAATACTTACATTTAATGCATCTGATACAAGCAAATTATGAGATTTAGTTTCTATTTCTGCTCCTAGAAATATTATGATTGCTGGAAGTAAATGAGCAATAATCGATGCCTCAAGTGATACAAATAGATGATATTTACAACCATATAATTTAACAAAGCCCCTCAAAAATTGTATTTCTTCATTAAATTCTAACTGAATATATTGTTATAATGATGAATGAGAAATATATATGATTTCAAAATCTTGAATTGTACCTCTAACCACAGAAGATTGAAGTTTCCATGCATGAATATGATGATTATGAACATACAGCAGTAGAAATCTATACGTATTCAATTCAAACATCTCTAACTTATGAAATATTCTACTTTCCAGATATCAAACAAACAACGATTGAACTTATGCAAATTTCAAATGATGATCTTCTTATTCTATAAGTGCATCTGGAGTAGATTTTGGTACTTTCTCTAGCTTTGCCATAGATGGAAATTTCTTTGGTTGGGCTAACTGAAAATTCTATCTCTTCCGAAGAGATGACGCAGCATGAACTACACTCAATTATCGTGAGATTAACGTTAAATGATCAAATCCTTTGATAGATTCTCATTCTGATAATGTAAAGATTTTGGCATCAAAAGACTCTAGATACATATATACTTACGATAAAGAAAAACAATTATTTACGGTATATAATACCGAACCTACAAAATTAAACGATGAAAGGAAAAGAGAATATCAATTAGTTTATTTACTCAGTCTAAAGTTTGATATAGAATGAATAACTATATATGATGTAGATATATTGGGTAATTCCTGAGATAACCCTGAGCTATATATCCTTTCAAATATGTGAGTAAATAAAATTCCTCTATATGAATACCTAAATTCTTAAGCATATACCAAACATAAACACCATTCAACAGTAGAATGGTGTTTTTTATTTGAAATCATTTAATTAATACATAATATTCAAATCAGATTTTTAATCATCTTTAAATAAACAATTTATGAAAAACATTTCATCACAAGAGTTGCGTGAACTCCGAAACAAATTCCGAGAATCTAAACAACATAAATACATACCTGAAGCATCACTTATTGCTTCTGGGAAAGAATCTACTGCCCTTTTCAATGTAGCATGAATGCAGCAGCTTATTCCATATTTGATGTGAAAAACTCACCCATTATGAAAGAGAGTTTTTAATATTCAAAAGTGTGTACGTACCGTAGATATTGCTGAAGTTTGAGATGCTTCACATCTCACATTTTTTGAAATGATGGGAAACTGGTCACTTGGAGATTATTTCAAAAATGAAGCAGTAACTTGGTCATGGGAATTTTTAACTTCTCCTGATTATTTGTGACTTGACCCAAGAAAGATAGCAGTAACTGTTTTTGCCTGAGATGAAAGTGCCCCAAGAGATGAAACAACTGCAAATAAATGGCAAGAAGTCTGACTCCCTACTGAGAGAATTTCTTACCTTCCTGCTGACAATAATCGATGGTCTCCCGGACCTGTGGGACCTTGTGGACCTGATACTGAAATATTTTACCGAGTCGGAGAATCAGAGTTTCCTACTGAATGAAGTAATGTAGAAAACGATGAAGATAATTGGATGGAAATTCGGAACAATGTTTTCATGGAATTTTATCGTGACGAAAGCTGAACTCTTTCAAAACTAAACAACCATAACGTAGACACTGGAATGTGATTTGAAAGAATGTGCTGCGTATTACAACAAAAAGAATCCGTATATGATACAGATTTATTCATTCCTGCAATTAAAAAACTAGAAGAATTAACTTGAATTTCATATTCTCAGCAAACTAGAAGATTTAGAATTATTGCTGATCATGCTAGAACAGCTTTTATGCTAATCAATGACTGATTAATCCCATCAAATATCGCAGCATGATATGTACTTAGAATGATTATCAGAAGAATGACATACAACATAATGCTACTCAAAGAAATAGATCTAAACTGATACCAAAAAATTTGTACTGAATTATTATCTACCTTTAAAGGATTACGTGAATTCAATGAGAGTGAAATTATCCGTGTAATCATAGAAGAAATTAAAACATTCTTAAAAACAATCCAAAATGGTAAGACAATCCTTGAAGAAATGATTGAAAAAGAAAAGAAAAATCAAAATAAGTCTCTTTCATGAAAAGATGTTTTCAAACTATACGACACTTATGGATTCCCTCTAGAATTAACTAAAGAAATTGCAGCAGAAAATTGATTAGAAATAAATGAAAAAGAATATGAAGAAGCTGTAAATACTGCAAAAGAAAATTCTCGCCAAGCAACTAAAGAAATGTTCAAAAAATGAATAGATTGGTCTAAATATCTTGAATGAATTCCTCAAACTAAGTTTATTTGATATAAAGAATTCGAAACTTCTGATGTAAAATTACTCAAAGATTTTGAAGTAAATTGACAAAGAGTTCTAATTTTCGATAAGACTCCATTCTATCCTGAAATGTGAGGTCAAACATGAGATAAATGAACAATTGAATTAGATGGCTGAGAAAAAGTTAAAGTAATAAATGTTCAGACTTTCGCCGGAGTTATCTTACATATTGTTGAGTAAATAAACTTTATAATAAAAGACTGGATTAAAAATCCAGTTTTTTCTATTTAAATAACTATAATTATTCCACCGAATTATACCTAGGGAAAAACGCATATACTATATTATAGAATGATTCAATTACTTTGTCTAATCATTTCTCCTGTTTTAACATTCTATCTGTCAAAATTCATTCCAAACGAAACATCTCTTGTTCTACTTTTTTTCAGATTTTTTGGAATTCTGGAGAAGATGCAGTTTCATCGTTTTCATTCAACTCTCTAAACTTCCAAAAAAGTTCATTTTCAGATTCATAAAATCTTTGAAAGAGCTGTCATCATTTAGTCTTTCATAAAGATTCTACCTTCATCTTTACATATTCATTTATACATTTTTGAATTTCAGATTTTTCTTTTCATTTCATGGCAGAGAATCTAGCTCACAATAGTGGATGTTTACACATATCCGAAAAAGTTGGGATTACTTTCTTACTTTCTTCAATATTTGACAAGAGCTGAAAAATTTGATCCTTTGACTGCTGATCCATATTACAAAACTGAAAATAATAAAAAGCCCCAACGGGACTAATCAAGTCGACCGAAATATAGAAATTTTACTTTAAAATGCAAATAAATTTAAAAAATTTGACATCACATATCAAATCCATATACTCCCTCAATCAAATTTAATTTCAAATTTTTGTGATGAAAAAATTTTTAGTGATAATATCTAGCATATTATCCATAGTCATAATTTCTATCAATCAAACTCAAGCTGTTAGTGTTGCAGATTTTACGCCCATATTGGACAAAAAAATATCAAAAATGGAAACTACTGAGGAAAAAGTAAAATATTTACAATCTTTTTCAGAATTACTAACTAACTCCAAATACACTAAAAGCAAAGACGCCCGATTATATAACGGAATTAGAGAATATTGTCTAAATATGCTGAATGTTTTCCAACATGAATTAAATGAAGAACAAGGAAAATCTTTTCAATGAATCGTATCAAACAATTCTGAATTCTTAGTAAAAACTTCAACTCTTGAACTATCTCATCTTTCCAATAATTTTCCTAATATTGATATACAAAAAGTTCGTGAATCTATACTTTCATGGCATAATCAAGAAAGAGCATCTCTATGACGTAATTCTTATAAATACAGTTTAGATCTTGAATGATCAGCCACAACTCGAGCTAATAATCTAGCCATTTCCGGAAAAACAAAAAATCTACACGCTAGAAAAGCTTCAGACTGATACTATAATTATAATTCCATGACAAACTGGTTTTCAAGTTTATGAATAAATTTTTGAAACGCTCCAAAATGAGCTACCGCATTTTCTGAAACGGTATGACGAAATGTATATAAATGTAATAAATCTGACTGTACTGACGAATTAATTACAGCTATCAAAAAAACCTGGGCATGACTAATTATGTGAGAAAAAGCTTCAAATGGGAGCCACTATAAAGCTGCTGTAATGAAACATTTCACACAAATGTGAGCATGAATTGCAATTGATAAAGTAAATAACAGATATTATGTCGTACTGCATTATGGAGTTGACTTCTAAATTATTTATGTTTTATAAAAAATAGCCCCCATGAGCTATTTTTATTTTATAATTAAAAATCTTATTTATAAGGCCAAGGGTTTTCGCATTCCCATTTAACATTATTTTCTTCATTTTTATTAATTTCAACAAATAGACACTCAGCAATTGGCGACATCATCATACCTCCGTAAGATCCTGGAATACTTAAATCCTTATACTTAACATTTACCCCAAACAATGGTCATGGAATTCTATTTACTGAAGTTATATCCAACCCTTTATCTGCAGTACTAGTTCCTCTATGATAATAAAGTGCTAAAGAATATTGTTTAAAATAATTATCATCATACTTATCATACAAATTAGGTCCAAACTTTTTCAATTCTTCTCTATCCTTTATTATCAATTGCGAACCATTCGGCAAATTATCAACTACAGCACACATTTCTTTTCAATATGTTAAATCTCTATGTTCTTCTACTCCATCATCCACCTCATCTTTATCACCCGGGTTATCGCCTTTCTTTTTTTCCTTGTCTCCATTGTCATTCCTGTCATCATTCTTGTTTTCTTCAGTTATTTCAACCACTACCACTACAATAACATTGATTGTTCTCGTTTCTTCCCCTACCTTTACTATTAATGTTACCTGTACTTCCCCTGTTTTACTAGTATCAATTCCATTTCCTTCCACTTCTACTGTTCATCAATCTGGTAAATTATCTACCAAATCTTTTGGATCGACTTCAGATCATTTTTTTACTTGTTTCTTATCTTTTCACTTTACTTTATCTATTTTCTCTTTATCTGTTTTCTCTTTATCTCCCTCTACTCAACCTGATTTTCATCATAAAACTTCTAATAATTTATTAATTGTTTTAGGTCCAGGAATTCCATCAATATCTTTTCAAGTAAATCAATTTTTTTCCTGAAACTTTTTAATTGCTGCTTTAGTTTTTTTTCATAATATACCATCAATCTTACCGCAATCATAACCCTTTGACTCCAAAGCAATTTGTACAGCCATAACCATAACTGCAGAATTAGACTTGGTCATCTCTACATAACTCTTACCTTTTATACTTTCAAGGTAACTTATCACAAGAGTCATATTATATTCTACACTATCACCTTTCTTTTCATAAAAATTATCACCAACACTGATATTTAATTTATCAAGTTCCTTCTTTACTTGCTGTGAAACCCAATCAATCTCCCTAAGGTTATCAGCAGAAGATCTACCATTTTCAATAGTTGTCATTCCCATAAAAATTACAGAATAAAAATAATTTATAATCCTATTATACATAAAAAAATTAAATTTGTCAAATTTTCGAAGACTTTTCTTTATTCTCTCTTGAAATTCACCCATCAATAAGTATTTTTTCTATGTTCGAAATTTATTATTCATGCTAATTAAAAATTATGGCAAAGTACAATTTTTCAGAATCTGAACCCAAATGGCAAGCATACTGGGAAGAAAATCAGATTAACGCTTTTAATATGGATGAAAGAGATTCTAACAAAACTTTTTCGATAGATACTCCCCCTCCAACAGTCAGCTGAAAATTACATATTGGACATATCTCTTCATATACACAAGCTGAAATCATCGCTAGATACAAGAGGATGAAAGGTTTTAACGTATATTATCCTATGGGATTTGATAATAACTGAATTCCTACAGAACAGCTTGTAGAGAAAGATTTGAAGATAAACATCAAGGAGATGGAAAGAAAAGATTTTATCAAGAAATGTTTGGAAACTAATGAGAGATACGTAGAAATCTACAAAAATTTATGGACTAGAATGTGACTCTCTGTAGATTGGACTAAATGTTATAGTACTATTCAGTTATCCACACAACAGTTAGTTCAGAAAGAATTTGTAAAATTATATAAAAAATGAGAAATTATTTCTAAGGATTTTCCTGCTTTATGGTGTACTAAATTACAAGCCACAATTGCACAAGCTGAAACTGAGGAAAAAGAATTTAATGAATTTTTCAATGATATAGAATTTACTCTAGATAATGGAACAAAACTCGTAATTGCTACGACTAGACCTGAATTACTCCCGGCTTGTAAAGCAGTTTTTGCTCATCCTGATGATGAAAGGTATCAGCAATATTTTGGTCATAAAATCACTACTCCGCTCGGAGATACTGTACCTTTATTACCAGATGATAAAGCAAAAATTGATAAGGGAACTGGACTAGTAATGTGCTGTAGTTACTGAGATGAAGTAGATGTTTATTGGTTTCAAAAACATGAATTAGAACCAAAAATCTGTATCGATAGATATGGAAGGATGATAAATACTTGATTACCTGAAATTGATGGACTCAAAGTAGAAGAAGCTAGAGAAAAAATGATGGAAATCTTGACTGAAAAATGAGTAGTTAGAGGTAGAACTCCTATCATTCAGAGTAAAGCAATTTCTGAAAGATGAAAAGTGCCTGTGGAAATTTTACCAGTTCATCAATGGTTTGTAAGAATTCTGGATAAAAAAGATATTTTGTTAGCTCAAAATGACAAAATGAATTGGTACCCAAATTTCATGAAAAAAAGATCAAATGATCGGATTGAAAACTTACATTGGGATTGGAATATCTCCAGAAATAGAAAATTCTGAATCCCTATTCCTGTTTGGTATGATATTAATACAAATGAAATAATTTTGCCAACTGAAGAACAACTCGAAAGATGACCAGTAGATCCAAGTGTAGATCTACCAGACGGATATACGGCCGACCAAGTAAAATGAGAAACTTTAGTTTTGGATACTTGGTTTACTTCTGGATTATCTCCTTTGATTAATAAAAAGATGCTTGAAAGAGACGGATTTGATACTTCAAATTTCTTCCCTATGGATCTTAGACCACAAGCACACGATATTATCAGAACTTGGTTATTATATACCACATTACATAGCTATCTCAGAGAAAATGATGTACCATTCAAAAATGTAATGATATCAGGTTTTGTAATGGCTCAGAAATGAGAGAAATTCAGTAAATCAAAATGAAATGCTAAATTCGATCCAGAAACACTTATCGACCAACGGTGAGCTGACGCTGTAAGATATTGGGCAGCTGGATGACAACTCGGAAAAGATATGCTTTTCGAAGAAAATGAATTTAAAAACTGACAGAAATTAGTTACAAAACTTCGAAATGCAGCTAGTTTCGTAGGAATGTTGACTGAATGATTTGATCCAAAAGCAGATTTCGATACTTCTACTTTGCTTGAAACTGACAAATGGATTATAGCTAGAGCAAACGAAACTATCAAAAAAATGTCAGAATACTTAGATAATTTCGAATACGGTTTAGCAAAAATCGCTTTTGAAGATTTCTTTTGGCATGATTTGTGCGACAATTATCTTGAATTAGTAAAAGTTAGATTATATAAACCTGAATTATTTGAGAATTGAGAAGTTAAGAAATTAGCATGACAATGGACTTTGTACAATGTGCTATTCGCCACTCTCAAAATGATAGCTCCATATTTGCCACATATCACTGAAGAAATTTATCAAAATCAATTCAAAGATTTTGCTAATGAAATATCTATCCATAAATGCGCATTCCCTACAGAGATATTAAGTATCAATAATCCAGAAAAGATTATATCAGAATTTGAAAAAGTTGGTGAAGTTATCGAAGCAGTTAGAAGATTCAAAACTGAATCTCAAATCTCAATGTGAACAGCTCTCGAAAAGATAGTAATTTATTGCAGTGATGAAGATAGAAAAAGTATCGAATCATTTGAGGACGATGTGTTATGAGTAACTAAAGCTGATAACATCGAATGGAAAGCATGAGATTTGACTGTAGATTGTATAGTTAAAAATTCCCCATCAATATAACAAACTTAACTTGAATTTTATAAATAATCAAATATCATTCATCAGAATGTTTTACTTGTTTTTTATGTTATTATGTCTTTACGTCCATCAGGATTTGTGGAATACTCACCTAGCGAACAACGTATTTTTGATCAATTAATCAGCGAAATTCAGAATCAATTTCAGCTATTTTGATATACTCATATTCACACTCCTGCAGTTGAAAGTAATGCTGTACTATTATCCAAAAACTGAGAGGAAACATGAAAACAGATTTTTGGACTATATGGATTAGCTCAATGAGCTAGTGATTTGAAAGATTATGCTCTACATTTTGACTTAACTGTGCCTTTTGCTAGATATGTACTAGACTGGGAAGATAAGATCACTTTTCCTTTCAAGAGATTTCAGATCCAGCCAGTGCGACGTGGAGAGAGAGCTCAAAAAGGACGTTATCGTGAATTTTGGCAATGTGATATAGATGTAATTTGGAGAAACGATAATGAAAAAACTGTGCTTTACTATGATGGAGAAACTATTTTGACTTTGATGCATGCATTGAATGCAGTTTTGGATAAGTTGGAAGTAAAAGATGAAGCCATATTTCATATAAGTAATAGAAAATTAATAATCTGACTTTTGAATGAATTGATTGGAGAGGAAAAGACTCCTGTAGTTTGTTCATATATCGATAAAAGAAAAAAAATCTGAGCAGAAAACTTTATAGCATCATTGGTTGATGCATGAATTAAAAAATCAGATGCTGAAAAGATAAATGAAATAATTTCTCGCACTTATACAGTGGGTGAGATCAAGGAAATAGATAAATTAAGTGAAAATAAACTTTTCTTCGAGTGATTAGCTGAATTAAAATCTGTTATAAATTTCTTCGAAAGCTGGGAAGAAAGCACATGAGAAAAGTTGAATTACGTAGTAGATTTACAAATCATTCGTGGACTAGATTATTATAGCGGAACTGTATTTGAAGCCGTTTTGAAAAATGATGAATGACTAGGTTCAATCTGTGGCGGAGGAAAATATGACCATTTGACATGATACTTAAATCCAAAAAAAGATATTTATGCATGATTTGGAGGATCTATATGAATTTCTCGTTTGTTGTCCAAAATTTTTGGAGAAGAAAATGAAAAAATTGAACAAAAAACGTCGACTGAATACCTATTTTTGAATTTTGAATGAACAAGAAATCAAATTTTAAAGCTTATAAACGAATTTCAAAAAAAATGAAAAAATTGTGAATTATACTATCAACCTGAAAAATTAGGAAAACAATTTGGATATGCAGACAAGAAATGAATTCCTTATGTTGTAATTTTGTGAGAATGAGAATGGAGTGAGTGAATATATAAAATGAAAAATATGCAAAATGGGGAAGAAGAGACTATAAAATTGGATAAATAGTAAAGTAAGTTAATTTATAAATAGTATAAAATATGTAATTAATAGTATAAAATATGTAATTAATAGTATAAAATATGTAATTTTAAAAAGCTAACTTGAATCAATAAATCAGCTTTTTATTGTATTTGTTACTCTTTTTTAAGTTAGAGTTTTTCTGGATTTTTAACTATAATATCTCAATATCATTCTTCTATCATCTCTTTTTCTATATCTTTGTTAAAACAGTCAAATTTTTTTAAATTTTCTGCTACTGCCCATCTCATTCATTTTTCTATTAGCTTTTCTGCCATATTTTATGAAAATCTAGATTTCTAATACTATTAAAAGAAATTTTAACAAAAAAAGGGAGTAATTCAGACTACACCCTTTCTTTTTATGTATAAATCGAACTATTCAGCTACTTCTCCAGTAACTTCTTCAACTACTTCTGGTTCAGCAACTTCTTCTTCAACTACTTCTGGTTCAGCAACTTCTTCTTCAACTACTTCTGGTTCAACAACTTCTTCTTCGATAGGATTAAGAATCATTTCTCCAGCTTTACATTCTCCGCTTTGGAAAGCTTCTTCTGCACAGTAAGATCCATCTTCAAACAAACAGATTCCTTCTTGAGATACTCCTCCATTTTCTTCACAGAATTCAGTTGGAGTTAATTCTTTAGTTCCACATCCTGCAAGTAATACTACAGCAGACAATGCAGCAACTCATAGTAAATAATTTTTTTTCATTGCTACAAAAATAAAAAATAAAAATCACATGTTTATGTGTAGTAATTTTACAACTAAAATCAAGCTGAAAATCTTAAATTTTTTCTTTGCTATCAACATTCGTATCAGACTTCAACATTATTCGCCTTTTCTCACGATTTTTCCAGCATTGCATTCAGCTTTTTTGCTAAACGTTTTGGCTCTGGAATATATGACAATTCCAAATTTTTACTTCATTTATTTCCGATTTCTGAATCTGTATAAATATTTATATTACCATATTGAAATAAAGCACTTTTGATTCATTCCTTAGAATGCTGAATCACTCTAATGGCATCCCTAGAAATATTCATGGTTTTAGTCTTGAAAAATCAGTCCTGTTTGTATGAGATCACTCCATCTTTTGTACAAATATCGAAATTCATTTCATACTCTATAATTCTATAAATAACCCTATTGAGAATTATTATAAACACTAAGTCTAGAATCAGCGCTCATATCGCAATAGCTACACCTCTTGTTGAATTTTCATTTATTACAAACGGAACAATCGCATTAAATATGAAAACTAAAACATGAAAAGAAAACGTAACAAATGTACGTTTCAAAAATTTTTCAAAAGTTTTCTGTTTAAATTCCGCAATTGAAATGTCATCTATATATTTTTTCTTTGCCTTAATTTGTCAGATTATATTTGTCATTATTCAGAGTATTGCATACAAACTCCACGTAACACACGTATAAACATAAAATATTGCTAATATTCGAAATAAAACCTTATGATCATGAAAAAGATGAATATAAATGACATATAACATAGAATTTAGTAGCAACATTGAAACGAAAACCAATACCAATGGCAACAATAATTTTACCCAATGTTTTTTCACTAAAATTGCATTTCATTCTCCATATTTTTCAGTTGCTTCGAGAAGTTCTTCTGCATCTATTTTTGTATCAAATGATTTTAAAATTTTCATAAAAATAGAATATTTAATTAAAAATTAAG
>CAMVNA010000005.1 GCA_947168725.1 uncultured bacterium
ACTGAAAAACCTACTGAAACTGAAAAACCTACTGAAACTGAAAAACCTACTGAAACTGAAAAACCTACACCCATTCCCACACAAATCGAACCAATAGCTTTCGAAGAAAGTGTAATACTTTCCGATGTATCAGAATCTTATGAAGATCTAATTTCTTGTGAAGTAGAAAATGAAATTAATGAAGACTGGCATAATACCTCTAAATATAACATCTTCAAAAGAGGAAAATTATTTTTGATGAGATGAAGAATTAGGAAGAATAAAATCAAAAAGATGAAAGAAAATTATGAAAGAACCCCTTTCACAAACAATTGATTAATTAATGCTGAAATGAGTACACAAGCTGCACGTCACGATTTAGAACAAATTTTGCAATGACGTTGAATATCTCGTAATGCATTTTGAAATATTGGAAGGCAAAACATGATTACATCTAATGAAGTTTCCTGAGATCCTCTTCACGAAACAGCAAGATGAAAAGAATTTAAAGAAATGTGTCAAAACTACATCGCTTGAAATATTTCTCAAATAGAATTTCAAAATAGATTTAATCAATTTGTGCAGAATAGGCTATGATTACCTAAAGAACAACAATTTGTCGCAACTAATATTTTGGAAAAATTGAATGCTATTAAAAATGATAATACACTGTTAACATTCCTCACAAAAGATTTGGAAGAATATTTGGAAGATAATAATAGTTCTCATTTTGATGCAATTCGTAAAGCAATCGATGATGATTTCAAAAAATATAGAAGAGATCCAAGATTTAGAAAAGAACTTATGGACATTTTATGAAATACCACATGATTGACTAAAGAACAACTTGATGAAAAAATTGAAAAATTCATAAAACACCAAAAAGCTTTAGCTAAAGCTTCAGCTAATAACTTACAAATCAAATTAGATTTATTAACAAATGGTAAGTGAGCATATCAAACAAATAATAAAGACCGTGAAAATTGGTTGTATAAATTTGGTCATATGTTGGACAAAATGCCACGATGGGGACAGGCTTTAACTATTGCATGAATTAGTGCCTCATGAATTGCCGTATGACTATTATGATGAACAGCACTAGCTGCAACATTAACTACATCTGGATTAATATGAACAAAAGCCGCCATAAAGAAATTCACTCACCACACAAAAGAACAAAATACTTATGAAAAAAATTTGACTAGAAATTATGAAGAAGAAATTGCTAAAATGAGAGAACGAGAAAACATTAGAACAGAAAAAGATAGTGAAGGTAAATATACACACTGACGATTCACTCGCTATAGAGCAAAAAGACAGTTAGAATTATATGGTAAAACCACTCAATCTGAATTACAAAAGGAAAACACATGAAATACTAAAGAGATTTCAGATTTCATTTATACTTCCTTAGACCGTTATAATTACTTAGATTCAACGGAAAAGGATATGTTAAATTGTATACTTCTAGATGCAAAAGCAAGACTTGAAACTTATTGGTCGATGTGACATAATTTCTTAAAATCCAAAGATGTAAATCAAATTGAAAGAGATTTCTATAATTTAGAAAATGCTCTCAACTTAAGTGCAGTTCGTATTTTAGGTACATGAGCAACTCTAAACGATATTTCATTAATACAAGCACACGATCCTACATGAAAAAATATAAATTACAATGATTTATTAAAATCATACAGAAAAGATTATAATTCTGCAACAAAAAAGTTTAGATGAGAAAGGGCATGGTTAGCTACTAAACGGTGATTATGAACTGCAGCGATTACATTTGGAACAAGTGCTGTCATGCAAGCAGCTACATGAACATGAATGTTTGCAAAAGATGCTGTTGCATGAACTCCATGAACACCAGAATCTACATCTACAACGAATACATGAACTGTAACTGATAATTACTGAATGTGACAATATGAACTTTCTTGATGAAATCAAATTTTCAATACTGCACAAAATAATATTTCCGGTTTAAATTCTACTGATACTGTCACTCTACATTTATGAGCAGGGACAGATGGAACTGCCGTTCGTGCTGGAAGTATTTTACAAAATCATTCAACATATTTAGACAAATTAGCCCAAGTAAAGGATGTTGTTGCTAATTCTTCATTAAACAACAAAGCTGATTTAATTAGTCAATTAGATAAATGATTTGCTACGAGTGGATTTACTAACACAGATTTGCATGGAATGAGATGCCTAGAAGCAATTGAAGAAACTGTAAAATGAGCATGAAATTTTGCATGAAGCCTAAATATTAGTTATGATACTGCATTAAATATTGATTCAGCTGTCGCTCATGATGCTGCATCTAGAATGAGTCAAGCATTCTTAGAAATTTCTACGGTAGTACCTGGAGAACCATGACGTGAAGCTGTAAAAGGTGGAGCAAAATGGCTGGTGCTCGGATTACCATGGTTCTCTAATACTTTCAAGAGAAAAAATGATGGGAAACCTGAACAAAAACCCGTAGCTCCAATTATTGATGAGCCAAACGATAAACCAAGTGACAAGCCAGTCGATAAACCAAATGATAAATGAGATGATAAATGAGATGATAAGTGAAAAAATAAATGAGATGATCGTTCCCCAGAAGATGATAAACCTAAGAAGACTTGACCTAAACCTGTAGATCCTAAAAAAAATCCGGATGATGTTCATAAAGATGATGAGCCAAAACCAGAAGATGTATGAAAAAAAGTTTGAGAAGTAAAATGAATAGTAACAAGATGACAAAAGATTAATAAAATCGATGATAGTGATTTATGAATTGAATATCCTGGAGATGGTAAGATGTTGACTCCAATTCAAGCTGCAGCAAATCTGATAATATGCCATTGGGAAGATAGAAAACATAGATTTTCTCCTGAAGAATTAGAAGAAGTTAGAAGAAATAAATTCTCACCTGAAGACATAGAGACCCTTAATTCCATTGCCGATAAGAATGAACAAATAATGTATTTAGCACAAAAAATAGAAGAAGATAGAGATAAAGTTGAAAAATCCGAAGAACAACAAGCATTAAATACAATGCTTCTTGAAATTGAAGAAGATTTACCAAGGCACTTAAAAGATATTTTTTGAGATGATTACAAATATTTAAATACTCCTATGTCCAAAGATAGAATTCATTTAGTAGACGATCGCGATTTTTTAGCTATGGATTGCAATTCAAAAGACTGAGCTTTATGAGTTTTTAGGAGCAAAGAGTGAGATATATATATTAGCCAATCATTCTTAGAAGAGTCATGAGGATTAGACTGAAACGTGCTTTATAGAGAAGGAAATATTTCATATCCAGAATTATATTTCAATATAATACATACTGTTGTGCATGAGATTATACATTCTATGAGTGCTATCAACTATTTTGATACGAAAAAGGAATGAAATAAATCAGATTATTTTCCAAGAAGAGTTGGTCTAAAACGTATTAAACTTAATAAAACTTGAAATATTTCTGCAGTCGATTGATGATGATTTAATGAAGCTGCCACAGAATCTCTTGCTTGGGAAATTGTAAGTAGATGGCATAAACCTTATAAGAATCCTGAACTTAAAATATATATGTGTTATAAAGATTACATCAATACTATTGAGCAAATAGAGAAAACTGATGGTGTTAAAAAAATAGATTTTTGGAAAGCTATGCTAATTAGAAAAAGAGAAGGAGATCCTAATAAAGTCGAAAAAAATACTCCATTGTTTGAATTAATTGAAAAAATAAATTGAAAAGATAGACCTAAGTATTATGATCTAGTAATGTATGCGATGGATAATGGTGTAAATACAAATAATATATTAAAATTTATAAAAACTAAAAACATTAAACACTTAAAGGACTGACTACCTTCTCGTAAATCATTGTCTAAAGTGTTTCTTGATAAGAGCTTACTCACAAAAGACTGAAAAGATTTTAAACAAGAGATTCTAGATGCATATAAGTGAAGTTAATTTGCAATATCACAAAGATTTCATAAAATGACATTACTTTAATTCATAAACAAAATAAAAATGAATATTGAACAAGAACAATTCCTAAATGATACTCTCATTATGGCATGATTTGATCCTAAAGAGGATGATTTTGAGATGCTTAAAGAGGACATGAGGGCAATTTTGGATGAATATATCGAATTAAATCTATACAAATTCTTGAACGATCAAGAAAAAACTGAATATGATAAATCAAGAAAAGAAGATTTAAATTTGAAATTTTTTGAGGATAAACTTTCAAATTTTGATGCTATTTTAGCTGAATTGTATACAAACTGGCAAAAAGAGTATCTTGAAAATTTTAAGGACTAATTAATAATAAGTAAATCAACGGAGTAAGTAATGTTACTCCGTTTTTTCTTTTCTTGTTTTTAGTCAGACTTTTATTATCATTATGTTTTGAATGAATTATTTTATAATTTTTGGTGAACTATGCATCTAAATATAGCATTTTCTGGACCTGCTGGATCTGGAATCAATACCGCATGAGAATTACTATCTGAACTATTGGCTAAAAAGTGATACTGCGTACGAGTGGATAAAGAATATGCAAGTGTGATAAAGTGAAACAACAACACAATGTTTGTAAACATTTCCAATGATGGGAAACCTTATTTTTCTCGTAAAGTTCAGACTTTTATAGCTTTGGATAAATTGGCAATAGAAAAAATTTCTGAACTATTTGATTTGGAGGAGATTATTGATTTGAGTACTGTAAACACTACTAGGAAAAACACTTTTGCATTTGCTGTGGCTGTAGAAAAATTGAATTTGAAACATGAGGAAGCTGAAAAAATGCTAGAGGAAAAATGATTTTTGGATAAAGATAGAGAATGAAATCTGAAAGCATTGGAAGAATGAATTGAATTTGGGAAGAATCATGGATGAGTAAAATCAGACTTTTCAAATGATGTTTGAGATCCCCTATCAATGCAATTTGGTAACTGATTAATAGCTGATGGATCCGCTAAAGCATGACTAGAATTCTATTCAGCATATCCAATGACACCTGCTTCTACTATAATCAATGGTGTATTAAAACATCCTGAAATAACATTCCAACAATGAGAAGATGAAATAGCTGTAAGTATGATGATGCTAGGCGCTTCTTATGCATGAAAAAGAGCAATGTGTGGTACCAGTGGATGAGGATTTGCTTTAATGGTAGAGAGTCTAGCTTTTGCAAACCAGGCTGAAATATGATGAGTATATGTATTATCTCAAAGAGATGGGCCTAGTACTGGAACTCCAACTTTTGTGGCTCAATGAGACTTAAATATAGCTTTAAACGCTTGATTTGGGGGGACTAAACCTATCGTTTTAGCACCAAGTACTTATGAAGAAGCTTATGAAATGATTTCACGAGCTTTAAATCGAAGTGAAATATATCAACACCCTGTGATATTTTTGGTAGATAAAACTTTATCTGAATGTTTAATGAGCTTGGATGTGAGTAAATTAAAAGAACCTGAGATTAAACGTGGAGAAATTGCTAAAGAATCAGATTCTGATGAATATTTGAGATACAAAGATACTGAAAGCTGAATCTCCCCTAAAGCTATTCCTTGAACCAAAAATACTTTGTTTATTGCCACTTCTTATGAACATACAGAAAGCTGATCAACAAATGAGAATCCAAAAATTAAAGTTCAACAAATGGATAAACGTGCTAGAAAAATGGAAACATTCAAAAAAGGAGAATTGAAAGAATGAATTGCTTATGAAATTATCAATCCAAATGCAAAAAAATTTTTTATAACTCGATGAATCAATCGCTATCCTATTGAAAAAGTGATTAGTGAAAATAATGACTGGTGATTAATCGTAATGAAAGTATTCCAACCATTTGATAAAAGTTTAAGGAAGTTCTTCAAAGAGAATGAAAATCAAATTGAAAAATTATTATTCGTTGAATTAAATCACGATGGAAGCTGTGAAAGATATATTCGTACACAGTGTTGACTAGTTACTGATGAGTGAAATGAGAAGATTGATCATCTAAGAAAGTTCAGCTTATATCCATTTATGGTAGAAGAAATCGAAGAAAAAATAAAATAAAAAAATCCTCAGTCCTTCGGACAGCTCCTTTAAAAAGGAGCAAAGGACTTTCCCTCTTTTTAAAGAGGGTGGCTGAAAGCCGGGAGATTTTATATCAAATTATGCTATAATTACTCATGAGAACAAATTTACAGTCCATACAACGATGCCCTTGATGCTGAAATTTTTTAATTCACTTAGCTATCAAGCAAGCTCTAGAAAGTTTATGAATAGAAAAAGAAAATGTAGTTTTCGTAACTGGAATTGGATGTGGAAGTAAAATGAGCCAATATATGGATTGCTATTGAGCAGAAACTTTACATTGAAGAGGTATACCTTTCGCAACAGGAGTAAAGCTTGCAAATCCTAAACTGACTGTAATCTCACTTTCTGGAGATGGAGATACTTATGGAATTGGATTATGACATTTACTTCATGCTGCTAGAAATAATATCAACATTCTACACATAACTTGTGATAACGAAAATTATGCTTTAACTACTGGTCAAGCCTCTCCCACTACTCCATTAGATGTAAAAACTAATTCTACTCCAAATGGAAATTATACTAAACCTTTTGACCCAGTTAATTTACTAGAAAGTGCATGATGTGGATTCGTAAAAAAAGTAGATTGAAAAGATTTAAATTGAATGAAAGAGACAATAAAAGAAGCTATCCAATATGAATGATTCGCTCATATTAATGTAAATCAACCTTGCCCTAGTTGGAGAAGGTGGTAATCTTAAAAAAACATTTAAAATAAAAAAGTCGTCCCCTTTTTGAGACGACTTTTTAATATTCTTATATCAAATTTTTAATTATTTTTTACGCTTCTCATAAGCATAATCATTACATATCCTCTTAATTCGTGCATATTAGGATTATCAACTGTGATAATATTTTCATCTAATAATTTTTGCATATGAGTTTCATAATATAGATTTTCTCCATCAGCTAAACCAAACAACATTCTAGATAATGCAGTTACAAATTCTGCTCTAGTTACCAGATCATCAGGTCTAAAGTTTTCTATATTAACTCACATGATTCATAATTGATAAGCTAATGTCACTCCATTATTATATTCAGCATCTAATTCTGCACTAACATCTGGGAATGAAATAGTTTTAGTAGTATTTGGAGTCTTTTTAAGCACATTGATTGCATATTTAGATAACATCTTTGCCATAGCTATTCTAGTTAATGGAGAATTCATATCAGCTGCTTGAATATTTGGCATAGTCGTAATTCCATTTTTGAATGCAAAGTTATAAGCATTATGAAATTCTACATTATATCCATCATCCAATACTTTTCGTAAATCTTCAAATGCAGTATCAGATGTGTCAGTAGTATCTACTTTTTCCGTACCCTCCTTATCTGCACCTACTGGAGCTTCACTTGATTTTTCACATTTTTCATCTTTTTCATTTCGAGTATAACCAGCTTTACATTGGAATGTACATACAACACCTGTATCAGTACTATAAGAATAATTTGTATCTTTCTTTGGTTTAGATGTATTGTTCACTACAGCATTAGCTGGCAAACTTTTACAAGAGTAAGAACTACTGCTTCCACCTCAACCACCACCTCATCATCATGATGTACTTGAAGAAGAAGTTGATGATGAAGTCGTTCCTGTTTCAGTATAAGCTACAAAAGTAGATGCTGAACATGTATAGATAACGGCAAAATTATTTACTGGAGTAATATCTGTTCATGTATATGCGTCTGATGCTACACTTCAATCAGCATTACAATCTGCATCAGGATTTAATGTTAATCCTGTATATCCATAAGTATCTGTTCCATGCTTTACTTTAACTTTTACGGGACTTTCTCATGATACAGGAATTCTAATAGCAATTGGTGTTGAGAATACAGCGCTTCCTCAAAAGTCTAATAATACTGTTCATACAACTGTAGCACTTTGATATCAAGCATCTTGAATTTCTCATGTTAACACATTATCCTCTATAGATACAGCTGTATCTATATCTCAAGATAAATAAGCTGTAATATCATCCGAAAGATCCATAGTTACATCTCAAGCTCATGTATTAACAGTTACTCATTCTGGTAATTGAATATTTGCTGTATTTGATTCATCTGTTGCAGCATCTGCAAGAGACATAACATAGAATTTTGACTCTTTTTCTAATGCAGTGTATCATTCCTCAATATAATCAGATGGGTCTAATGAAAATATTCATCATTCTAGAAAATTAGATACATTCTGTGAAAAGACATCTCAATTAAAAATACCATCAGTTACTCTAATTGCAATATCTCCTGTTGCTATTTCATTTTGGACATCTTCTTCATACAAAGCCTTTACTCAATTAAAGGTTCATGAATTAACTATTACACTAATAGGTAAATCTGTTGTATGTTGGGAAACTGCAATAGCTGCTCATACAGTAGTTGATCCATTTCAATTAGGAGTTATTGAAAAATTATCTGCTGTTGACGTAAAAGTTCCTCCATTAACAGTTAATTCACCAGCTCTAATTTCTATGGCACTTGCAGTACCTGACATTTTAGCACCATCTGCTATAGTTGTTTTACCATATCCTGCTAAATATAAACCAACTGTTTCATCTCCATCCGTAACAATTTCTGCATTACTACCAATAGTAATAGTTGGACATTCAGTTATTGATGTAATATTACCATTAATTGTAATCCCTACATTTGAACCTCCAACATAACCATTTACATTTACATTACTAGCATTTTTATTAAGCTCAACTTTTTCTGAATCAGTTTCATCTGCTACTAAAATTCCATTTATACCTACCACTTTAGCACCTTCATTTACAGATAATGTAGAAGCATTATCAAGCATAATAGCAGTACCATCAATATTAATTTCACCGTTAATAACCACCATATTATTAGCAGTAGCATTATATGGATATAAATCTGATATAATTCCAACTCCACCACCTATAATTTTAGCAGTATTATCCAACGTAAATGTATTACCATTATTTAAATAGAATCAAAAACCTCCATTTACATTGACAGTACCATTGGTTACAAGTAAAGTAGATTCATAAGTATCAACTCCATAATTTCCAACAGTTAAAGTTTTATTTCCTAAATTTAGGATAATATCTTTTTCATCAATAGTAGGAGATTCTTCCCAATCCTTTAAAAGAACGACTTCGGTTTGTTCATCACCTACAGCTCCTATTGCTGCAGCTAAAGAACAATAATAATTTGTCGTTGAACCTACTGTAATACTAGCTACATGCTCAGCTTTTAATCCCGTACTAGTCTCACAATCAGCCAAACTAACTCCTCCGAATCAGATTCCAGCTAAAAATGTAGCCATTAAACTAAATAAAAGGCCTTTTTTCATGTTCTTATTGTTATAAAGTAAATAACAAGTTGATTATTAAAATAATAATATTTAATTCAATTTAAACTACTATTTTTACCCACATATATATAAGAATTTAATTATTATTTATTGACATATAATGTAGTACAATAATATGCAAAAAAATATAGATAACTTTCGTTTCCACCGCATTCAACTATACTAATCTATTTTCAAATAAAAAATCTGAGACTTTAGACAAAATCTAACTTGACTTTTCATGAAAAAAATATAAATTCCTTATCAGGAAGAAACAAAAATAAAAAACACACAACTATGAACATTTATCAAATTTTTGCGGTAATAATTGGTATACTAATTATTGCCCACTGCTTTGTTTATGCAGTATTTAGGCCAAAGGCCTTTAGTAACATTACAGACATAATAGTTTTCGGCGGTGTTGCAATTGGCTCAACTTCGATGGCATTAGCCCATCCATCATGGTGGACTGTAGGGATATCAATGTACATTCTCATATTATTCCGTATATCTGTATGTACTAATACGAACCGGGAATTATGGAATTTTGGCTACTACGGATATAATCTCAGCCATTTCCGAAAGTTCTTAAGAGTTTTATTATCATGGATTACTCTAATAACCATGTTTATAATAAGCATCAAAATGCTATTGATAAGTAATGGTTGGTCTATGATTATAGTGTATTTCCCTATTGCTGTTTGGGTGCTAATAATCGTCAGCTTACACGTTAAAAGAGCATTAGAGAGCCTCGATTAACAAAACCGTATTTCTACTTAACCGTCCTATGTTTTTCTTAGGACGGTTTTTTATTTATTGAAAAATTAATTCAAAAATTTTATGTTATTACATGTAGAAATCATATTATTAGATGAATATATCTCTTCATCTAGCTCAATCCTGTGGTCATACAATTCCCCTTTCCTCTAATGTATCCATAATTCTAGCAGCCCTAGCAAATCATATTCATAATTTTCTCTGAATCATTGTCGTAGAAGCTTTTCTAGTCTCTGCTATAATTTGAATAGCTTGATTAATCAAATCTTCATCATCTCAATTTCCACTTCATCATACATTATATGATCATCAAATTTCTGATTTTGATTCTAATGCGTTAATGATATCTTGGTTATAAACATCGTCTTCTGTCAATCATACCATATATTTATGTTTCAAGTGATCTACTACCGCATCAATTTCTTTCGTATCTACAAATGCTCACTGAATTCTAAGATCTGTAACTTTTGTATCCATATAAAGCATATCTCACCTTCATACTAATTCTTCCGCTCATTTATGTCCAAGAATTGTCCTAGAATCCACATCAGAAACGACACTGAATGCTATTCTAGCTGGAATATTTGCTTTAATAAGTCATGTAATTACATTTACAGATGGCCTCTGTGTAGCAAGAATCAAATGGATTCAAACTGCACGAGCTTTAGCTGCTATACGATTGATACACGTTTCAGCTTCTTTTCTATTTGCTGCAGATGACATCATCATATCAGCCATTTCATCAATAATGAAGACTATACGATACATCTTTTCTTCTGGATACGCAGCATTAAATTCTGAAAGTTGTTTCAATTTCCTTTGAGATAATATTGAATATCTTCTTTCCATCTCCTCTACTGTCCATTGAAGCAATTTAACTGCCTTTCAAGAATCATAAACGATAGGAGCTAGTAAATATGGGAGTCAGCTATACATTCATAGTTCTACTTGCTTTGGATCTACCATTAAAAATTTTAATTCTGATGGAGAATTTTGATACATTAATGAAAGAATAAAATTATTGATTCCAACTGATTTTCAGCTTCATGTGGCTCATGCTACGAGTAAGTGAGGCATTGAATCAAGCTGTGAAATAGCAATAGCTCCATCGATTCCTTTTCAAAGTGCGAGTGTCGTTTCAGATTTTTGCATTCATTTTTGAAACTCTGTCGAAGATAATATATCTCATAGACAAACCATTTTTGGCTTTGGATTTGGAATTTGGATTCAGATACAATCAGTTCATGGAATTGGTGCAACCATTCTAACTGATTTTGTACGTAATGATAATTTGATATTATCCATCAAATTCGTGATTGCCGAAATTTTAACTCATTCTGCTAGTTTAATCCTAATTTGAACTACTGATGGTCAAATGTCGAATCATTCTATAGAAATATAAATTCAAAATTCTGAAAGTTTATTTTGTAGAGCTTGTGCCTTTTCTACAATAGTTTTTTCATCTACCTGTTGAGCTTCTGAAAGATTGGACGTAAGAAGTGAAGTAGAAAAAGTGGGCTTATCTCATGAAAAATGAATCTGTGGACGTGGCTTTTGTTGTTTTTCTTCTATTTTTTCTTGCACTTTCTGTTTAAAAAGCGAACTAAATCCATCTTTTAGAAGTGAACCGGAATTTGATGGTCTTTCTACTTTTGATCATGTTCAAACTGCAGATTGTTTCTTTCAAGTGGCCTGTGCTAATTTTTTTAGTAAATCTGAATCAGAAGTTGTTTGAGATTCACGAGTGAGATACGGAGTAGTCTTAGTTTGTTTTTGTTTTGGAGCTTCTTCACGCTCTACATTAATCTTTGGAAGTTTGGGAAGTTTAACATTTAATACATATAAAACCCAAGCTAAGACTCCAAGCAACATCAAAATTATTAAAATTTGAATTGCTAATTTAGCTGGTCCAAATATAGATTCAAGCAATCGATAAACCGGCCACGAACAATATCATCCATGATGAACTGATTGTGTCCAATTTACCAAAGTATTTCATCATTCTTCTATCGCTTGAAAATTTAGTATTCCTGATGTAAGAAACATCAAACAAAAAAATTGCTTAATTAGAGTTTTCATCAGGTATCCTCTCAAAAGAATAAGAATTCCTACCAAAACGCATAATATGAAAAACACTACCAATCATGTTTCTCAAAACGCATAACTTGTTCCTTTTGAAAGTCGTCAAAGAATTGGTGCATCTGGAGCAAACTGTTTTGCAAAAAAGAATAAAGCTCACAAAACTATGAATCCAATTCATATATGATATTTATTAACTTTAAAGGTTGATCTTGACCTTGAACGTCTTCTCCTCCTAGCCAAAGCAAAAATTAGAAAAATAAATTACATATGTTCAAGATACGATTCCTTTTATATTTTTCAATTGAAAATTAGAAAAAATCTGACTTTATTTTAATTAATTATATATAATTTTTTATGACAAAAGATGTCGTTTCAGTAACTGCATCTCATCATGTTTGAAACTCTGCAAAAATCTGATATACGATTAATAAGAATCCGAATAATACCAAAGCCGACAATAAAATATTTAATAAAATATTACCAGCTTTTTTGAAATTATTTCCACTTCATCCATCCGTAATATACAGGTATCATGCAACTATTACCATAATAACAATTAATACTCAGTATATATATCCAAACACCTTTGCAACATTGATAATAAAATCTGATGCATTTGCTACAAAATTACTACTATCTACCGCGAGATAATATATGAAATCTACTCATTTTATAATTAACAAAGCGACTACAACATTTATTATTCATTTTACTAGCTTCTTTCATTTTTCTCAATCTCATGCTGCCATTACTTTAAATCATGTTAAAACTATCATTATAATGGCCAAGAAAAATGCAAATGCTTTAATTGCTGAAAGTATCACAAACAATACTCATTTTTTTCAAATAAATGATTGCGTTACTCATTCAATACCTGTTTGTGTTCAATCTGACGGCGTAAAATCTCAAGCATTAAAATTCAGCACCTCTCAAAACAATCGATTTGCACCATATATAAATACTCATCATAGTAGGATATACAATATACCCGTTAACTGTTTTTTACTTTCTTCAGGTTTTTTAAATAATAAAGTGGCTCATGCCATAACCAGAAATATTATCATAACTCATAATGTAATATCCCTTATAACTTTGTATATTGAATTTTGACCATATGTTGAAGGATAAAATAAAGACAATATATTTTCACGTAAAGTTTTATCCGAATCTACTCAAAATTTATCTGGATTTAAAACATAATTTTTTAAGTGTGAAGTAAAATCTTTATCGTATTTTGGAGGAGCCGCTTCAACAAATGTATTTAAAGAAAGAGAAAATCATATAATTACTAAGCAACTTAATATAAGTTTACCTAAGTTTTTTTTCAAATATGACCACATTTATTAAATTTTGTTATCTTATAAAAATATTTTTATTCTGCAACCAAATTAACGACAGATACAAATATATCAATTACATAGTAGAATCAAATCAAAAGGACAACTCAAATTACGATATATATTAAATTCTTTTTAAATTCTCCTATCTGTTTTCATTGATCTGAAGCCGTAACAATTTTGAATCAATTCCATATTAACAAAATTGTAGCTGCTGTAAGTCCTATGTACATTACATATTGTAAATAATCTTTTATGTTTGCTTTTATATTACAAAGTGTTCTAGTTAAAGTAAATCTAGAATCTGGAGCAATTCAGTCGCACGCAGTCCCTTTCGATGTTACCTCATCCAAATCTGTTTTTTGTACAGCATCCTTGTCATTAGCTTTTGTTTTAATTTCATCAACTATTCTAATAGGAGTTTGATTAAAATTCCAGTCTGCTTTCACTTGAAATATCGGCAACAATATGGAACACATAATAAATAATACTATCCCTATGTTAAATAATTTTCTCATAACAATATAATGTATATAAACACTTAATTATAATCAGACATTATTAAAAATGCAAAAAAAATCAGACTTTTTTGTTTGATATAAATATCAATTTTCTTTCATTTGAAATATTATCATAAAATCATATCATGATTTATGATATTATATTTTATTTTCTACCATTATAATCATGCAAGACTTTTTTGATGAAATTTGAGTAAAAGTGCCTGAAATTTATTTACCAAAAAAATGAACAGATTTATCTAAATGGTCTGTCGTAGCTTGTGATCAATATACTTCACAGCCAGAATATTGGAATGAAGTAAAAAGCATAGTTGGAGATTCTCCTTCTACGTTAAAAATCACATTCCCTGAAATTTATCTGGAAGGATGACATAAAGCTGAAATAATTGAAAATATTGTAAAGACTATGCACGAATATGATGAAAATTGAGTTTTAGAAAACCAGTGAATGTGATTTGTATATATCGAAAGACAAACTGCTCATGTACCTGTAAGAAAAGGTTTAATTTTAGCATTAGACTTGGAAAAATATGATTTTAGTAAAGGATCTCAGACTTTAATTAGAGCTACTGAATGAACAATTATTGAGAGGATTCCACCTCGTGTAGAAATTAGAAAAAATGCAATTTTTGAATTACCTCATATTATGGTATTGATAGATGATCCTGATAAGCAAGTAATTGAGCCTTTGAAAGCTAACGTAAAAGATGAAAATCTGCTTTATGATTTTGATTTAATGATGAATGGTGGTCATATCAAATGATGGAAAATTAGTGATGAAGAAACTATTATACAGATTGTAAATGGACTCAAAAGATTAAATAATCCTGAAAGTTTTAAGGAGAAATATTGATTAACTGAGAATTTGTGAGTTTTGCTTTTTGCAATGGGAGATGGAAACCATTCTTTTGCTACAGCAAAAGCCATTTGGGAAGAGAAGAAAAAAACTCTTAGTCCAGAAGAACAATTAAATGATCCTGCAAGATTCGCTTTAGTTGAAATAAACAATGTACATGATGAATGAATTATTTTTGAACCTATTCATCGCGTATTATTTAATGTAGAAGAAAATAGTTTTTTGGATGATATGTGAAGATTCTTTAGAAGTATTTGATCAGATTTGAAAGTAGAGGAATATTCAAATAAAGAAGAATTAATGCAAAATATGAAAAAATCTGACTGAAACACACACTACTGTCGATGAGTTTCAAAATCTGGATATTATCTTTTCTGAATAGTAAATCCTAAATTAAATTTGGAAGTTGGAAATATGCAAGCATTTTTGGATCAATATTTGAAGGACCACAATAATTCAAAAATTGATTATGTTCACTGAGATGATGTGGTTGAAAGACTTTGAAAAGAAAATGGAAATTTCGGAATCCTATTCCCAATAATGGATAAGTCAGATTTCTTCAAGACTGTTGTTGTTGATTGAGCTTTACCTAGAAAAACATTCTCTATGTGAGAAGCAGACGAAAAGAGATATTATCTAGAAGCCAGGAAAATTGTAAAATAATAAGTTATTTAATATATAAAATCCTCAGAATCTACTTTTGAGGATTTTTTTAGATTTGGTATTTCAAAACTGTGAGGAACAGGATAATGTCTAGTATTGTTATATTCTTGAAGTAAATCAATTCTATCTGACATTATAATATTTACTCACAAGTCTTTCATTGCTTGGAAATCTCATGTTTCATTAACTGTATATGTAACTACTTCTTTTCATAAGTCTCTAGCTTTTTGAACTATTTCTGGTGTTAATATATCATACGGAGCCAAAAAATATTTACTATTATTCTCTCATATAAAATCTAAATCGTTTATATCAAAAGTATCCCGTCAATATATTATATCTGGATCAGCATCTAAAACTTCCCTCGCTGCATCTGAATAACTAATAAAAATTACTCTATCCTGCATATTCAAATCTTTCACTGTTTGTATTATCTCTTCTGCTTGTTGAGCTCAAAGCTTTTCATTATAAACTTTAATTTCAAGGAAGTAATAATCAAACAATCAATCAATAAGTTCCAACATTTTTTGTAATTTCATATACTTTTCTCCGTTCTTTATGGTACAATTATTTTGTATCCAATCAAAATTATTATTTCAAACTTTTCTATTTTTACAATTTGAAGCATAAAGGAGATCTCAATGTACAACTATATTTTCATGATCTTTTGTATAAGATACATCGAATTCTATTCAATCTGCTCATAGGTCTTTTGCTGCCAAAAAAGATTCTAATGTATTTTCTGGAGAATTTTCGATTGCTCATCTATGTCATATAAATTTGATAGTATCAGCATCTTCAGATTTACCTTCTTCCTTTTCCTCTCAAAATTCAAATAACACATATGAAGAGAAATAATCATATATTGGACTATTTTTCGGTAAATTAGAAATATTTCTAAACAAAAATACATCTCCATCTTGTGAGGATATTGTATATCTATTATTTTCATAAAATTCTGAATTTGTTATTCCTCGATTTCTATTTGTTTGTTGCGTAAAAATATCATTATATATACTATCCACTTCTACACTTCAATATCATATAATTCTTTTCAATGAATTATAAAAATCTGTATGCTGAACTAATTCTGGATTGATAGTTCACGCTTGAATTCATGATCAAACCACTGTTGCTACAGACTTAGTATATCGATTTGGTCAGAAAAGATCACGCTCTCATTCTTCGATAGAATTCATCTTTCTATGATCTCACATTATAACTAAGATCCCATTATCAAAAAATCAGATTTCTTGCAGATTTTGATAAAATCTATATAATTCATCATCTGAATATTTTAATGCCAATTCTTCAGTTTTTCAATATGGTGTATTATATGGTTTATGAAATGATATAGTCTGAAGTCATATAAAATATTTTCACGTCTGCGCTTGAACCTCCTGTAAAACTCTATCATATAAATCTTCATCTGGAGCCGATTCAAAGGTATATTTCTTATTCTTCTCAAACTCTTCTTCTCATATTATTTTTTGAAATCATGCTCAAGAAAGAAAATCTCTCTGTTTCAAAAAATTTAAACTAGCGGCACTAATAAATGTGGTTGTGTATCATTGATTATTAAAAAACTCTGGAAGAGATTGCATTTTCAGTTTATATCAACTATATGACGTATTACCCATTTTCATGTTTATCAACGGCACAACTCATAATAACGTTGATATGTGTGCTGTATCAGATGTCGTTCAATTTGTGACAAAATTTGTGAATGTAATTCAATCCTTTTGTATTTCATCAAATTTCGGCATATTATTATTTCATCACATATTGGATGAATCTATAGCTGATAACGATTCAGCAAAAACTAGTATAACATTCAAATCTTTTCATTCTCACTTAATTCTATCAATCTGATATCCATTATCATCAAATTCAACCTCTTGATAATCTAGATTTATATCATCGTTTTTAAATTTTTGTATATTCAACGAAATCACATCTTTTACATAATTTATATTTGCATTTGAAATTATAATTATTGCATAAAATAGAGCATAAATAAATGAAAAAATGGAAAACGCTATAAGCATATTTTTACCTGATTTTTTCAAAAATTTCATTTTTGTTTGTACTAAGAAAAACGTGATGAGTCATACTAAAATCAATACTATAATCCATAATCTTATGATTCAATTAAATCAAGATGAACCATTACTTCAAAGTGCAAATATATCTACTAATGACACTCTACTATGAAATACAAATATAGTAAACACATCTATTATGTATAATAACAATACAGTGAAAACAATAACATCGTTTATCAATCTATATTTACGTTTTTTTACCCAATAATTAATTATTATCAATAAATGTGCAAAAAATATTACAGGGATATCACTGGCTAAATATGATATAACATTTTCTCGTGGATTTAGATTTTTATAGGAAAAATAAACAATAACTAATTTTGTAATTAAAGCTACAAACAAAAGTATAATCAGCGTTCTTCAATATAACGGGCTGCTCTTTATACTATTTCTAATTCACGAAAATATAGATTTTGATTTTTTATTATTTATTTCTGAATGCATAAAAACTTAGATAATCCTCTTTATAAAATCAGAATACCCATAATAGAAGTTAATCATATAGGATATATCTCACGAGAGTGAGTATAAAATTTTTAATTTTGAATGCAATAATAAAAATTACAAACTTTTTTGATAGAATTTCATAAAAAAGTCCCATTTTTTTTGACAGAAAAAATTTTTTGAATATAATTAAGTGAGTGAATATTTCACGATTTATTCATTATTTCAGTAATCATGCAATGAATTTGATTAGACATTGAGTCGATTTTGAGACTCATTGCAAACAATCAAAACATCTCAGACCTACATCTTTCTGCTTGAGAATCCGTTGCGTATAGACTTAACGGAGAAATCGTTAGAAAGGAAGAATTAGGGAAAATCTGAGATGAAAACATGGAAATTTTACTTAAACAACTCTTCAAGAACAATCCTCAAAGATATGACAAATTCTTGGTGGATAAAGAGGCTGATTTTGCTTATGTAGCAAAAGATGATACTGCATATAGAGTAAATGCATATCTTAGCACATGAAGAATCAACGTTGTCATGAGAAAAATTAATAGCACTCCTAGGCAGTTAGAATGAATTATGTTTCAGAATATTTCTGAGTCTATAAAGAAAAATGTTCTCGCAGCACCTAAGTGACTATTCCTTGTAACATGACCTACTTGATGAGGAAAATCCACATCAATTGTAGCTATGCTTGAAATTTTGAATAAAGAAAAACCTTATAAAATTATCACAATTGAAGATCCTATTGAGTACGTATTTAAACCTCAAAAATCTCTAATATCACAGAGAGAAATTGGTCATGATACACGATCTTTTGGAGCTGCAATTTCATCTACATTAAGAGAAGATCCTGATGTAATATTTGTATGAGAAATAAGAAATAGTGAAACAGCTGAGGCTGTACTAAATCTAGCAGAAACAGGACATTTAGTATTCTCTACATTACATACCAATTCTGCTACACATACATTAAATAGATACCTTTCTTTCTATCCTAGTGATATGCAAAATTCTGTACTGGAAAGAATGGCTGACTGTTTAGTAGGAATAATGTCTCAAACTCTTGTAAAGACAAAGGATGCTCAATGAAGAATCTGAATCTTTGAACTTATGCTAAATAGTAATGCAGTGAAAAATAATTTGAAAAAAAGAGAAGTAGATCAAATGCAAAACATTATTGAAACTTCGACTCAAAATTGAATGATTTCAATGAGACAATATGCCAAAAAATTACTTGAAAGAGATATTATAAATCAAGAAGATGTAGAACGGTTGTTGAATAATAAATCAACTTCTCAAGTTTAATTCATAACTTATAATAAAATGTGGGAATGATATCAAGGGGGATGATGAAGACCCAAAAGGATGACAAAAAAACAGATAGAAGAAATGATAAAAAATATGTGAAAATCAAAAATCATAAACGAAAAATCCAACAAATATCATGAAGATGAAGAAAAAAAAGCTGATGATATACTGAAAAAGATACAAAATAACAAGTAAAATTAATTTTATTTATTTACTACTCACAAAAACATGGTAACACAAGAAAGCATAGAAAAACATTTACCTGAGCGCCTACGAAAGGTCGCCTTGGATTACAATATTCCAGATGACATGATGAAAAACAACTCTGATTTAGTAGTTCTTGTCTTAGAGAGTAAATCAATTAACGAATCTAAGGAAAAACAAAGTTGGTTCGACTTATACTCTCTCATGAATCAAGAACAGATAGATAAATTAAGAGATATTTTAACTAGAGAAAAAGAAAAACTTGCCGAAATTGAAGCAAAATATCAGGCAAAACAAGATGAAATTAAAAGAAAATACGAAGAAACTTATGCATCTGGTGCTTATCAAGCAAAACAAGATGAAATTAAGCAATCAGAATTATCATCTCGTCAACAAGAAGAAGTTGAAGCTGACGCTTTACTTAACCAAATCTAACCTTATGATAACAAGATTTTTTAAAATAAAGTCTTACATTATATATTTAATAGGAATATTTTTGGTAACATCTATTTTTTTTCGATGAACTTCTTATTCAGCCGATGACCTACTAAAACAACTAATAGAACCTGCCCAGCAAACTGACACCGTGATTAATTTAGGAGAAAATGTTAAGACTGTTTGAAATAGTATAATAGGATGATCTACTGAAATATCTATAGATTGAATAGGTAACAACTGATCTTTAATCGTAAGAATTACTAGATTTATATTAATATTAACCATTGCTCTAGCTGTAACAATGATACTATATAATTGATTTTTATATATTGTACAGTCGTGAAAATGAGAAGATTGAAAAAAACATATAACAAATGTAATGCGAATAATAGTATGAATTCTAATAGCATTATTTAGTGTAATCATCATAAATCTAATACAATCTATTCCAAAAACATTAGATGAAGAATTGGTTAATAAGTCCGATTTAAGTCTAGAAAAAGAAGATAAACAAATTTTTAAAGAAGAAAAAGATCTCATAAAATGAAAGAAGATAAACTGGAATGATGTAGGAGCAGAATCATTAAATAATATATTGTTTTAAACGTGACATATGAGAACCTATACAAAAAAACAACAAGAAAGTGAATTATAAGATAAATCAATACAACTATTTAATTGATAGTAACGACATAATGACAAACACTAAAAAACTAACTAGCATTTGAACAATCACGATAATTGGGTTTATATCGAAAGTTTCTGCCATAACAGTTCAAACTATCAAGAGAACAACAGATACTGCGGATCATGACCTATCTCAAATTGATGGTAGTCGTTCAATTTTTGACATAATATCCCTTGTTAACAGCTATTTATGGTTTGCAATCTGATTTGTATGTTTTCTATTTATGATTATCAATGGCTATAAATTAATAATAAACAATTGAGATGAAAAACAGACATCTACAGCCACTAGTTGATTATTAAAATCTATCATTTGAATAATTATCTGTTTATTGGCTTATGTAATTGTAAATTTGGCTGTAAAAATATTTGCATAAAATTTTTGTTGGATATGATTCTGTAGAAACTGGATGTTTATATCCAGTTTTTATTTTGAACAAAAAATAGTGTAAGTGCTAAGTTTTAATAGTTATTATTATATTTTATAAAACGAATAAGTAAAGGTGCTTAGATTAGCAAATTATTATAGAGTTTCAATCTATATTTTATTTATCCCCATGAGTACTGTCATAGGTCAGTGAATATATCACTGGATGATGCTGAATTATTTTGCAATATATTTTTAGTTATGTTTTCTACATAACCCCTAGTTTCCTTTGGCAATTTTGATAAATCTCATGATGTAAGGCTCTTTTCCCCTATTTTCCCCTTATAATTACCGGGCCCCCAATTGTAACAAGCCAAAGCAGATTGAAAGCTACCAAACTAATTTATCCATTTCAGATTTTTCATCTGATGTTAAATCAGACAGTGTACTGCTATGATTCTCGGCTCAATTGTTATTTCAATTATTATTTCAGGTTTCGTTTCAGTTATTGTTTCGATTATTATATCAATCTTCTCCTCAATTATTATCTCAATTCTCATTTCATCTTCAATTGGCAACAACTCACCCATAAGTCACTCAATAATTCTCTGGTAAAAATACTTTAGCCTTTACTCACTCAATTACGTCTTCTTTATCGGCATATAATGCTGCAGTAAAACATATAACTAAATCATCAGTATTGTGTATAGTGTAATAAAAATCTTTCAAATCGTTATAATTTTCTTCTAAATGTTTTTTCATATTGCCGATATGTAAATGCGTTAATTCCCTCTTTTTATCTTCCGTAATTTTTGATACATCAACTGATATTTTCTCTTGTTGTTTTCAGTTAACTGTAATAACTTCTTTTTTTAAATAGTCATTTCATAATGTTTGCTGTACTACAGAAACAGGAATCTGATTTATATCAATATTTTTTGCCATCGTATCACGCAAATAATCTCATTTAGTTGAAGATGTTTTATCCAAATCTGTAAGAGCAAAATCTGCTAAAGCTGAAGAACAAGAATTACCATCTGTGATTGATACATCACTTCATTTTCAAGCTAATTTTTGGTATTCTTGAAAAATTTTGGATATATTTTCGTTTTTTTCATCTGTAAGATTTAATTTATCCAAACGCCATTTCTTCACCATTCATTCTAATCATCATGTAACTCATATTAATTTACACACAAAATCTATAATTCTATACCAGAAACCCCTATTCTCTACCGGTTTATTAATCTCTCATATCAAATCTATTCCAATAATTTTTGTAACTGAATTCAGCGCATTGGCTCAATCTAGCAACCCATTAGCAACCTTCTGTAATCACGCAGATGCACCAAAAAATTTATCATGTTTATCCAACATTTTTACAATTAATGCTGTAGTTTTTGGACTATTAACAACCTGTATATTTCAAATCTGACTTAAAATATTTTGTCTTTCCTGTAATGAGATTCAAAATTCGAAAGTCTGATTTTCATCTACTTTAAATATATTATTATCTATCAAATTGTAAGGTGAAAAACCCTCACTAGCAAAAACTCCATCATTTAAATAATTTTTAAATTCGAGTGGGCTAGCCAAAACTGCAGATTTTTCGGGTTTATTTAAAACTCAATTATGAACCGACAGATAATCTAATGCATTCATCCATTGGCTAAATTTATTAAACGATCATTTCGTTTTTTTAGCAAAATCTCACACTCAAGTGATTAAATTATTAAGACTATTCCAAGAAATCTTATTCATTCATTGTAACATATTAGTGTTTGTTTCATTTCACTGGTCTCTGAGCATCTCCATCATACTCCACTCAAACGCAGGAGCTATTGTATTATTTATAACTTTGTCATTTTTTTCAGAATTTCATAATTTGTTTTTTAAGAAAAGAGTTACTCATTTGCGAATTTGAGAAAAAATATATTCAAGCTTTGCTTCTGCCGTCTCTCATTGGAGATTTGCAAATTTTTTTGGATTTGAAGAAATAACAGTTAATAATCTATTATAAGTTTCAGAATCTTTTATAAGTTCGTATGTGGTTGGGGTTTGATTTTTCTCCCCCAATAATTCTATGGTTTTTCATTGAACATATTGCCTTACTTGTTTATATTGTTCTAATCTGTCTTTTAATGATTGCAATGCTTCATCTTGTAATGAAGAAAGTTTATCTATTTGTTCTTCCATGTTTGCCAAATCTTTTTCCATTTTTTGAATTTCTACTTCTTTTTCTTGTTTCTTAGTTTGATCTGTTTCTGTTTGTATCTCTGATTTGAGCGTTCCTAGTTTTTTTTGTAATTCAGAAAAATCGTTTTTAATTTGGTTCTCTAATTCAGTTCTTTGTGTTTGAGCTTGTGATGTAGGCATCAATGAAGATTATGTTCGTATAAAATCCATCATAATTATACTTAAATTGTCTAAAAAATGCAAAAAAAACTGACCGAAATCAGCTTTTTTATCTTATATATATGCTTTGAAATTATTCCATATCTTCTATAAATCTTTCAGCTTCTAATGCTGCCATACAACCAGTCCCTGCTGACGTAATTGCTTGACGATAAATTTTATCTTGTACGTCTCATGCTGCAAAAGCTCATTGAACAGATGTTTTTACGCCATTGTGAGTAATAATATATCCAGTTTCATCCATCTCAATCTGTTCATTTAAGAATTCTGTATTTGGCTGATGTCCAATAGCATAAAAAAGCCCACGACATTCAATTTCAGATTCTTCTTTGGTTTGGTTATTTATTACTTTGATTCATTCCAGATTTTTATCTCAATGACATGAAACAGCTTCAGTATGCCACATTATTTTAATTTTCTCATTTTTGAAAACTTTTTCTTGCATAGCTTTGGAAGCACGAAGCACATCCCTTCTCACCAACATAATTACCTCACTAGCAAAGTTTGTCAAATACATCGCTTCCTCACATGCTACATCTCATCATCCGATTACGATAATTCTTTGGTTACGATAAATTGGCAATCATCAATCACACACTGCACATGCAGAAATTCCACGTTGCCAGAATTGATTTTCTCATGGGATTCTAAGTCTTTTTGCTGTAGCTCAAGTAGCTATAATCACCGTTTTTGCCAATATTTCTTCATTTCATGTATACAATTTGAATGGCTGAGAAGAAAAATCTACACGATCAATCGTTTTCATAAAAATTTTTGCTCATTGATTTTCACTTTGTTGCTTCATTTGTGTCATCAGTTCTAATCATCAAACTCCATTCGGGAATCATGGAAAATTTTCCACAGTTGTAGTAGTAGTTAACTGCCCTCCTGGAGGCATTCATCATGCCATGAATCATTCATACATTATTGGATTTAATCATGCTCTAGCAGTATAAATTGCTGCTGTATGTCATGCTGGTCCTCATCAGATTATCACTACGTTTTGAACCTCTGCCATATTTGAAAACTTTAAAAATTTAAATCTGAATGAAATATATAATAAAAATTTATAAATTCTAGTCATTTTTCTATTTGAATTTTATTGGTTCTTCTTTATAATTATTCATCAGTATAATTTAACCTTTTATTGATATGAAAAAAGTAATTCACTCTCCTGCCGAAATGCATCAATTATGAATCGAACTTTCTAAATCAGAATCTACTCTTTTTTTAGTTGGAAATTTATGAAGCGGAAAGACTACATTCACAAAATGATTTGCTGAGTGACTTTGAATTGATTCTAAAAAAGTTCAATCCCCAACTTATACTTATGTGAATGTATATGATGAAAAATTATTACACATCGACATGTATAGACTGGAAACTTTTGAAGATTTGATAGAAAAATGAATTATGGACTTAATTAATGAGTATGAATATATTTTGATAGAATGGCCTAAATGGACTGAGAAATTAAATCTTGGATGAACTAAAACTCTTACGATAACAAAAACTGGAGACGAAGAAAGGGAGATAGAACTTTTATAATAGACAAAACAAACATGCAAATACTAATCACTTGCCCTTTCTGATGTGCGTCATTATTAACCAAAGAACTAAAAAGGCTGAGCTTACCACTGATTGAAAGTCATCCAACCGCAGTTCTGAGTGAGTGAACATGGAAAGATATCTATCGCATCAATTTACGATCAAGAATAGCAAATAAAGTTTATGCTGTAATGTGAGAAGACAAAATCACAAATTTTGACCAGCTTTTTGATTTTGTTTTATCGTTAAATTGGAATAGTTTGTTTGTTCAAACTACTCAATTTTCATTACATGCATCATGCAAAAATTCTCAAATAATGTCAGAAAAATCTCTCGTTTCAGTGGCACATAAAGCCATTCTGACTTCTTTAAATGTTTTGGAAGATACAAAAACCGATCCAGAGAAATCGCAGGAAGTTTTCCTTTTCATGTCATGAAATAATCTAAAAGTCTGTATAAATACCTCATGAGCATCACTGCATCAACGCTGATGGAGAACTCAGACTGGACCGGCACCTTTAAAAGAGAATTTAGCAGCTACGATTATTCTGCTTTCATGATGGAAATTCAATAAACCATTGATTGACCCATTCTGCGGTTCTGGAACTATCGCAATTGAAGCTGCTCTACTTGCCAGAAATATCGCTCCATGAAAACATAGAAAATTCGCTTTTCAGCAATTCAAAAATTTTGATTTTAATACATGGAATGAAATCCTTTTAGATGCAAAAAATTCTGAATTTAACAACAATTATCAAATAGTTGCTCGTGATATAGATGAAAAAGTTTTAGGATATGCAAAGATTAATGCTGAAAATGCATGAGTAAGCGACTGCATCAGTTTTGAGCATCAAGATTTTCAGTCAGGTTTAATGCTTTTTGAATGAGATTTTTGGCTAATCACCAACCCACCATATTGAAAAAGGCTGAATGCAAATGATGATTTAGCTCCACTTTACGAAAAATTAGCTGATTATCTGAAAGAATGTTATGGATGAGTAATTTCATCTTATCCGTGAATGTGAAAACTATTCAGTTCAAAGCATTTCTCGCACAAGCAGTTGTATAATTGAGCTGATGAAGTTGATTTTTATTGGAAGAAACCTGTGTAATTATTATATAACACCTTGTATTTTTTTGAAAGTTAAATATAAAAAATTGTTTATCATTTTTAATAAAGCAAACATGAAGAAAAAAACAATTATATTATGTATAATTATTCTAATAATCATTGGCATTATAATTTTATTAATAACAAAATATAACAAATTAGCAACAAATAAACAAGTTTTAGGAATAGATGGGAACGATTTATTAACAGAAAATCAAGATTTAAATGTTGAGAACGAAGCCTTAGAAACGGAGTATAACAAGTTAAAAAAAGAGAACCAAAATTTAAAAACAGAAAATCAAAACTTAAAAGCAGAAAACCAAGATTTAGAATTAAAATATAAAAATGAACATTGTAAATATGAAACTGACTTATATATAAATCGTATTTTAGATGAAGACTTAGATAAGCAACCTTTTTCTGAATGATACAAATGGAATCATCATATAGATTGATGATATGCTACTAACTTATGACACTGTATTGTTTATCAATCATATGATGATGGTAAAGATTTACGTGATAATAGATATAGAAGAACGATTTATTATAAAATAGAAGATAGGGATAGTGATATAATTATTTTTGATTGTAATTATACGGAATGAGATGGTTCAGAATGAAAAGAATGAGCTTGTAATCGGGAATCCTATGATAAAAAATTAAAAGAAATTTGAGTTTATGATAGAAAATAATAAAATTTTAATAGTTTGTTATTTAATGGACTTCCCTTACGAAATAATCTACAAAAATACTCGTAATGCTTATGCTAGAATCAATCGTGATGGTATAGTAGTTTTTACTATTCCGACTAGACTCAAAAATAACGAAAAATTCTTAACTGAATTTTTGGGCAGAGGTGAAAAATTATACCAAAGATATTCCAAAAAAGAAAAACTAAAGTCCACTACAGATGAGGAACTTCTTATTTTTTGAGAACATCTTTCTCGGTCAGATTTTTTTGATAATGATAAAAGTTATTCCAATACTACCAAAGAAAAAAAGCTGAAAGAAATTCTTTTGGAATATTCCAAAGAATGGGTGGATAAATTTTCATATCAATTATGAGAACCATATAAATCTCTTGCCATTAGAAAAATGAGAGCTCGCCGATGACAGTGCTCATCCAAACAAGATATCGTTTTAAATTTACAGCTCGTTCATTTGCCACAGAAATATATTCAATATGTAGCTGCTCATGAATGTGCTCATTTAGTCCAGAAGAATCATTCAGATAAATTTTGGAAAGTGGTTGAAAGTTTATATCCAAAATACAAAGAAGTCAGAAAAGAAATGAGAAAATTTATTTTAGAGTAACTTGATATTAAATTCAGAATTATTAATAATCTTTTTGTTTTTATTCAACTAATACTATGCGCAAAATTATCCTAGCATCAAATAATCAACATAAGATAAAAGAATTTAGAGAAATTTTTTTTGATGCTGAAATTCTGTCATTAAACGATATTTGATTTCATAACGATATAATTGAAGATTGAAAAACTTTTTTAGATAATGCTCTGATAAAATGTAATACTGTTCGTAAATTCTTAATAGAAAAATGAATAGATGCTAATATTATTGCTGATGATAGTTGATTGTGTGTTAATGTTTTAGATTGAGAACCATGAATACATAGTGCTAGGTACGCATGATGACATTGAGATGATGCTGCTAATAGAAAAAAGTTATTAAATGAATTAAAATGAAAATCTGATAGATCCGCTTACTTTAACTGTACAATTGTGGAAACATTTCCAAATGGAGAATATATTTTCAGTGAATGAAAAACTTATTGAACAATATTAGAAGAAGAAATATGAGATAAATCTTTTTGATATGATTGTTTATTCTTTTCTGACGATTTGCATAAATCTTTCTGAGAAGCTACAGCCGAAGAAAAAAATAGCGTTTCACATAGATGAAGGGCTATTGCTATTTTAATTAATAAAGAAAAAAACAATGGGTGAGACAATAAGTAATCTATGATTCAGATGTGTACTAACTCTATTTTGCACATGAATGTTTTTTTATGTAATACGAAGATTTTTTGTAATTTATCGTAATAATTCAAAAGTCACTCCTCTGATTATTGCTATAATTTTAGCATGTTTTGTGGTTTTAATATTCATGTATCAAGGTAACAATAAAATTTTAGGCACATTGTCTACCATTAGTTCTTGGATTTTTGTACTATGATTTTTACTTATGATTATATTATTAATCGAAAATATTATTTCTGTTTGGTATAAAATAAATCCACGAATTATTATATGAACTATCGTTTTGATTTTATGATTGTGAGCTTATTTTGCACTACATACCAAAATAACAAATCTGAATATTCAAACAAATAAGATTCAAAAAAATACAAAGATTTTGCTTGTAAGTGATATTCATGCTGAAGATGTTACACAAACATTTCACATAGATAAAATTAAAAAAGCTATCGAAAATGAAAATCCCGATTTTGTAATCATTGCATGAGATCTAATGAATAGGCCCAATACCAATTATACAAGCTACTTTTCAGAATTAAAATCTGAAAAATTTCCACCAATTTATGCTGTTATGGGAAATCACGATGTGATGTGAAATACTGAAATTGTGAAAGATATCCCAAACAAATCTAGTATAAATTTTTTAAATAATGAAAGTATTGAGATTAATTGAATTCAATTAATTTGAATTATTGATAAAAGTTTATGGTGAAATCTGAATATAAACGAAATTATGGATTGAGTTGATTTAAACAATGATTCAGATTTATTTTCTATCTTAGTTACTCATCAACCGATTTGATTAGAAAAATTAAAAAATTATCCTATCGATTTAGAAGTTGCATGACATACCCATCGTGGACAATTTTATTGAATGCGTAAAGTGGTAGAATGGATGAATGATTATGCATATTGAGAATATAAACTATGAAATAGAATTGCGTACGTAACTGAATGAATATGAACATGGTGATTACCATTCAGACTTTGAACTCAAAGTGAAATGGTGATAATAAATTTAATAAAGAAATAACTATGTATCAAGAAATTGTTGAAGATTTAGAGAAACTAAAAAATCCTGATAAAGCTAAAATTTTATCCAGGTTTTTTAAAACCTGAAAATGAGAATATGGAGAATGAGATAAATTTTTATGAATACCTGTTCCACAGCAAAGAATTGTTGCAAAAAAATATTTTGAGAAATGCAATCTGAATGATATAGAAAAATTATTAAAATCCCCGTATCATGAAATTCGTTTAACAGCTCTCCTAATTCTATGCTATAAATATGAATCTGTAATAAAGAAAAAGTTATACGATGAACAAAAAAAGATTATATATTTTTACTTATCACATTTGGAGTATTGTAATAATTGGGATTTAGTAGATTTAGTTTGCTATAAAATTTTGTGAAACTATCTTTTGGATAAAGATAGACAAATATTGTACGAATTAGCTAACGATAAAAATATGTGGAAACAAAGAGTTGCAATTGTCTCAACCATGACTTTTGTAAAAAAATGAGAATTTGATGATACTTTGAAAATTTCTGAAATGCTATTGAATCATAAACACGATTTAATTCACAAAGCTGTATGATGGCTACTAAGAGAAGTTTGAAAAAAAGATGAAAGAGTCTTAAAAGATTTCCTGGATAAATATTCTAGCAAGATGCCAAGAACTATGCTCAGATATGCTATTGAAAAATTAGATGAAAATGAAAGAAAATACTATTTAAGTAAATAAAAAAATCGGAGCAAATACACTCCGATTCTTAGTTTTGGATTAATTCTTTTTGCTAGAATACTAGCCATGCACCGTAACTCTCGTGGAACAGTTTAGCAAACTCTTGTGTAATTCTCACAGCTTGCCTTGCAGTTCTAATAAGTTTTTTTCTCTCAAGAAACGAAGCGATTTCATCAAAATCTTGTTCGTCAAACTCCACTTTGGGATTTGTGTGCCTACTCTTGTGACATATACATTTGAAAACGTCGTCCTTGAAAAGATGATTCACTGAGGATAATCTTTTGGATCTCTTCGACTCTTCTTTTAGTAATGCCCAAATAAAAAGGCTTCCCTTAGATGATGGAATGATTTTTGATTTTTCTGTTTCTCGAACTTGAGTGCTCTGAGAGTCTTCCATGAAAGCTTTATAGGCTTCCTCTGCCTCTTTACTCTCAAAGAAAGGTTGGCTGATAACATCAACCGATTCTACATCTTGTTCTAATCTCAACTTCCCCCACAGCTCAAGTGGGTTCAATTCAGAAAACAACACTTCCGCTTTTGGTTTTTCTTTTTTTTTCATAACAACATTTTATTGGTTTGCAGTTTGTATAAATTATTGATTTAATATAAAATGTCAATCTGCTTTTAGTTAATTACACAAAAAACATTTTACAAGTATAATATCTTTTATTTTTAAGACCAGTTCTTTTAACTTGTTTTTTATATAAAAAAATATATATATTCACTTGTTATTGATAATTTTTTATCTTTTTTATTTATTTGTGTGCAATTTCATGAAATCGTTTTGGAACACTCGTAGAAAGGTTTATGGAGCTATAATTTTTCTTTCTGCTTTTATTGTATTTTTCGTTTGACGGACATTCAATAGCGAAAAGATGAGTAGACAACTTTCTTTCACGTGAAATGCTATTACTAATTTTAGGAAATGATTGGATATCTCTGGAGGTACTAGGCTTACATATAGAATAGCTTATGATACATATGAACAAACTTATTCTGGAAATACTGCAGAATTAGCAGCTGTTAAATCCACAGTTGAGAACATAATTACTAAAAATATTGATAGTAGGATTTCAAAATTATGAGTTAGTGATTATAAGTCATTCACTCAACAATTAGACAATGAAACTCAAATTGTAGTAGAAATATGATGAGTTGCAGATCTTGATCAGGCTAAAGAATTAATAGGTAAAACCGTTGAGCTTGAGTTTAAATTACCTAATGAAAAAGAATGAACAGACGCTGAGAAAGCTGAAAGAACTACCATCGCTAAAAATTTATACAGTGATTTACTAGATAATACTGATAAATTTGAAGCCATTGCATGATCTAGACAATCAGAAAATATTGTTTATAACAAGTACAACAAAGTTACACTTTCACAACTGCCAAATATATATCAAGATAACGTTTCAGTATTAAATGAGACTCAAGAATGAAAAATTTCTCCATTAATGGAATGAGAATATTATTCTTATCAATATCAAGATGAAAGTGGAAATGTTCAAAACATAGACATGAATGGTTACACATTTTTCCATATGATATCTAAGGAGAAATGATCTAGAAGTGGCGTTTCTTTGAGTGATATTCTGGAGGTTGCTACCAGTTTATGAGCAACATATGATGAAAAGTTTAACTTAGTTAAAGATTGAACTGATATTAATTCTGGATCGTATAATGTAGAATGAACTGTTTTAAAGTATAATAACGGTGAAGTTTATCCAAATGAAGAGGCTTATGATGTAAGAATTCTCGCTATGATTCCTGATACAACTACAGAGACTGAGGCTAATCAAGCCGCTTTTGATAATGAAGTTAATTCTGCTAAAGATGCTCTTCTCGCCGACAATGATGCTGAAATCGCAGAAGCATCACCTGTTCACGAATGAATTATCTCAAATACAGAATTAAAAACTGCAATTCCTTCTTTTGATGCTAACAATACTGATGCTGTCCAGACTTATGAAACTGAATGAATAACATATTTAGTTGTACTAAAAGATAGAAAATCACCAACTGATCATTGGTATAATTTTGCTACTGTAAATTGAGTAAATAAAGAAGAGTTTAATAAAGCATTGGAATCTCAAACATTCTATACATTAGAAGAGGTGTTTGTTCAAGATAAATTAGCTTGGGTAAATGCTCAATCTTCAGACTGAAAACTATTAAACGGAGCCAATTTCAAATATGCTTCAGTTAGTACATCTCAGCTTGGAGAACCTGTAGTTCTAATTAGCTTTGATGATATGTGAAAGGCTATTTTCTGTGATATTACAGAAAATAACATTGGAAAACAAATGGCAATTTTCATCTGAGGAGAACTAATTACTAGTCCAGTTATTCAGGCTAAAATATGTGATGGTTCTGCTCAAATTGATGGAAATTTCACTGCCGAATCAGCAAAAGAGCTTACTAATCAATTAAATGATTGAGCATTGCCTGCACCATTAGTTTTGATGCAAGAAGAAAAAGTAAGTCCAACTCTTTGAGAAAATGCTTTCAATTGAGCATTACTTGCTATGGGTATTGGATTCCTCGCTATATGGTTATATATGTCATTCATTTATGGTTGGAAAAAATGATTAGTTAGTCTAATTTCTCTAAGTGTTTATACAATGGTATTATTTGCTATTGTGAAAATTATAGACTATGCATTATCATTGAGTTGAATTGCTGCTATTATTCTTTCTATTTGAATGGCTGTGGATGCCAATGTGCTTATCTTTGAAAGAATGAGAGAAGAAAAAGAAAATAAAAAATCAGATAGTGAAGCAATTAACATAGCTTACGATAGAAGTTGGAATGCAATCCGTGATGGACAGATTTCAACATGAATGATTGGATTATTACTTATGCTTATGTGAATCAATATGTTCAAATGATTTGGAACTATGTTAGTTATTTGAGTATTATTGACATTATTAATCAATGCTCCTGTCATTAAAGAATTATTACATATCTTCTACAGAAAGAAGTAATTATAATAATTTAAATATTAGCTGGTCGAAAGATCAGCTTTTTTTATTATAAAATCATTTGTTTTTATCACGTGAATAAATAATATGAATTTGTTCAGAAATGCTCTGATTTATTTTTTATACAATGATTAATTATGACTACACCTCGTACGCTTTTTGCTTATAAACAACTTAATGCAAACTCTAAAAATTGGTCTGAATGAGCAAAAAAGCTTTCATGAAGAAAAAAATTCTGATTTTGGAAAACTTTAGGTCTTTTCTTATTATTTTTCATCATCGCAGGAATTTTGGTTGTCTCGATATGGATGGAAATAAATGTTTTCAAAAATCTACCTGATGTTAGCCAAGTAAAAGATATGGTTTTCTCACAAGCCACGGTGATTCAAGATAGAAATGGTGTAGAATTATACAAATTTTTCGATGAAAATCGTGAATATATTGATATTGAACAGATGTCTGATAATATGATTAATGCTATAGTTGCTATGGAAGATCAGAATTATTGGGAGCATGAATGATTAGATCCTTGGGGAATTTTTCGTGCTGCTATAAAAGGAAAATGATGAGCTTCTACTTTACCTCAGCAGCTAATGACAAATGTTTTCAAATTAAAAGCATGATTAACGAGTGCAAATAAAAGTAAAATTGGATATTATGCAGATAAAGTTGCTTATAAACTACGTCAAATAGTATTAGCGAAGAGATTAAACTCTACATTTCAAAAACAAGTAAAAAAAGAAAATCCAAATCTTTCCAATAGTGAAGCCAAAAAGGAAATGAAAAAAAAGGTTTTAGAATTATATTTAAACTATATAGAATTCTGAAATAATTCTTTTTGAGTAGAAGCTGCTGCTAAATCTTTTTTTGGTGTCTCTGCAAAAGATTTAACTGTTGCTCAATCAGCTATATTGGCATCATTACCAAAATGACCATGATCATACTCTCCTTTCACAGAATCCGGAAGAAAGAAATTAATGTGATATTTCAAGATTACAGATGTTGCTTGAAATGAATATCCTTATGATGGTACTTTAAAAGAAAATATCATCTCTAGATTCTCTGATGCCGTACAACAAGCTGACTTTTCGAACAAAAAGAGTTGAAATTCTTCTGTAAATCTTTTGCAATGATTAGGATCTTTCACATTGGTTATGGATGGTAAAGAATATTATGTTACATTCTATAACTGAAGAAAAGATGTTGTATTAAGTAGGATGTTTGAAGATGACTACATTACAGAAGAAGAGTATAAAAAAGCTGAAATCGAATCATTAACTGTTGAATTTAAATCTGCTGCATTTTCTATAAAAGCTCCACATTTTGTATTTTGGGTAAAAGAATTATTGGAGGAACAATACTGAGAAGACGCTGTATTGGAATGATGATTAGTCGTAAAAACATCTCTAGATTATAATATCCAACAAATGGCTGAGCAAGCATTCCAAAACAATGTTCGTACATTATATGAAAATTGAGCGAATAATTCATCTCTGCTTTATGTTAATACCGATAACTGAGATGTCCTTGCTTATGTTGGTTCTTTAGATTATTTCAATGAAGAAATCCAATGACAAAACGATATGGTAAAAAGTCGTCGTCAGTCTGGTTCTTCAATTAAGCCTCTAATTTATGCTCTTGGATTTATGAAATTACCTATTACTCTTGATACACCTATTTATGATATTGCATACCAAGTTGGACCTGATAGACCAAATAATGCTGATAATAAGTTTGATTGATTAATGACATTAAAGGCTGCACTATGACATAGTAGAAATATTCCTGCTATTAAAATGTTTCTTGCCGAATGATGAGAAAATGTTGTAAAACCTTTCTTACAATCTTTATGATTGCCATTAAGTGACGATATAAATTACTGATATCCTTTGGCAATATGAGCTGCAGAAATTAATCTTTTGGAATTTGCTGATGCCTATTCATATTTAACGACAGAAACTCCTGCAGAACTTGATCCTATATTAGAAATTACATCAGCTGATTGATCAGTTTTGTATACAAAAGAAGTCGTAGAAAAGGAGGATCTTATTCCTGCATGAGTAAGATACTTAATATGGAAAATTCTTTCAGAACCTGCTAACAGACTAGCTGGATGGGTAAATAAATTTAATGTCTCATGACTAACATACGCTCTTAAAACATGAACATCGAACATGAAAACTGAAAAGTGAAATCGTCCAAGAGATGGTTTAGTTGCTGCTTATACTCCTGATAATCTAATTTTGATGTGGGCTGGAAACGCTGATGCTTCTCCTATGAATTCAAATGCTTACTGATGAACAATTCATGCCCAACCTCTAAAGGAATTCTTATGATGATTAGTTCAATGATGATATATCACCAATAGAGAAATGACAAATGTTGATACTGCAAGTGTTAGCATTTCAAAAATAACATGAAAAATACCTTCCCAGACTACACCTGCAGAATTTATAACTTCTACTTTATGATTTGCTGGTAATTTGCCAAAAGAATCTGAAGGAGAAGTTACAGTATATGAATATGATGCAGCATGTTTATGAGTTGTAAGTCCTATAACTCCTATAGAAGAAGTTAAGAAATGATATTATATGAAATTATCATCATTTATGCCTAATAACGATGATTTGGAATGAATTAAAGAATGGTGGGCTACTAGAGCAAAAATACCTGTGGGATGAGAATGAGCTGCAAGCTTTAACATTTTGTCAACAATACCTGAATGATATTGTGAAAACAGAGAGCCTACTATGAGTGATGCTATCAAAGTTTCCATCATAGATCCTGAAACCAACCAAAGAATCTCTTCAAAACCTTCAATTATGTATTCTGTAAAAAGTGATTCATTACTAAGAAACTTACAAATAACCGTAGACTGAACTTTGGTTTTCTCTAAAGAATATAAAAGACAAACTGAAGATTTATCAACTACTGATATTGATTTATCAAACTTTGCAGCATGAACTCATACAATTACAGTTCAAGCAATGGATGCCAATTGAAATATGAATAAAGCTAGCATTTCTGATGTATTGGAAGCTGGCGATGCTGAGCCTCCATATTTAGTTGCTGAGCAATCAAAGAAACAGGATAAATGAGATTGACAGTATCAAGTTACACTTGTATTTGATGATCGCTTGTCATGAATCCCTGGAGGTAGTGTTAGCGTATGATGAAGCGTAATCACTTCATTCCCATGAAGATTAGTAACATTTACTACAAGCGCCGAAAGCGTTGATGTTGAAGTAAAAGATAATTTTGGAAATATATTACACCAAACTATTAATTTAGCAGATTTATAATAATTTATTTCTATCCCATTCCAAAAATGGCTAATGATTTAAAAGAAACTGATTCTGCACTATCAAAAGCTATGAAAAATCCTCTTGCAGAAGCTTCAAAAAAATATGATGTAGCTAATGCGATTTCTGATAATAAAACAAAAAAACTTGCCCCGAATCAGATTTCGCCTCAACTTGATAAATTTGAAAATTCACTAATTCATAAAAAAAAATTTAGTGAATAATATTGTTTAAAGTTAAAAAAGATTGCATTGTGGCAATCTTTTTTATAGTGTAATATTAATAATATCTCATCTGCTGTGATCCCCCTCTACTTCAACTTGAATATAATTTTCCGTCCATCATCTCCATCTTCAATTTCTTCTTTCCTCAATTAAAACTTTATGCTTTGTTCATTTATTTTGATCTATAAAATTTTGTCTAATTTCATCTCATTTGGAAATAAGTTTTCTTTCCCTTTCTTTTTTTATTTTCTGATTAACTTGATTTGGAAGAAATGAAGCTGGAATTCTTTCTCTTTGCGTATGATCTGAAAATGGGAAAGCATGCAATTTTGTGACTCAAAATTCTTCAATTCATCTATATGTATCAAGGAAATCTGATTCTGTTTCTCATGGGAATCAAACAATTATATCTGCTCCGATAGAAACCAGATTTTTCTTTTTTAAATCTCTAGTTTTCTTTAAGACTGTTTTTAACCCATCTGCAGAATAATGCCTTCACATATCTTTTAAAACATTATCTGAAAAACTCTGGATTGAATAGTGAAAATGTGGCAAAATTCTCTCATCTGATACAACTTCAAAAAATTCATCATTGGCATATTCTGGTCACATACTAGAAATTCTAATTCTAGGAATTGTTGTCTGTTTTAGAATTCCACGAAGTAAATATGGAAATTTTGTTTCTTCTGGTTTAGTAGAATTTGAGCATCATCGAGCAGCCAGATTTATTCATGTTATTACGATTTCTTTTCATCATTGTGCTTCTATTTCATAAATTTCTTGAATTATTTCATTTAATGGTCTACTAATATGTGGTCATCTTTTGGCTACCGTGAGACAAAATGAACAATGGTTATCACATCAATTCTGAACTACAAGAAAATGTTTGGTATAAACTGAAGATTTTCATCAGATTTTATATTCGAATCAATTTTTTTCTGGGCTTTCTGGTAAAAGTGTAATTTTATCAGAATATTGTTTTAATTCTGGGTATATAGAGTAGAATTCTAATTCTGATACTAGATTTCAACGAGAAAAGCTTCCACATCATGTAATAGCTACATTCAATCATTGTTGAATTGCATGTTTTACCTCTCTCACCCGTTTATTTTTTGCTCTATCTGTAACTACACATGCAGCAATCAATAAAGTATTATTAAGGTTATTTCAATTTTTATAAAAAAAATCCAATCGTTGATTAAGAAAATATTTATTGACTTTACACCCAAAAATTTTGTATGCCATCAAATTGAAGTATTAAAGTTTAACTCATTAAATATAGGATTTTCATTATAAAAAAGAAGATATCTCAAAAAAATAGACTTGACTTTTGTGAAAATAGCATTAATTTAAACGTATATATTATGTATCAAAAACAAAAAAAAGAAAGATAAAATTTAGTTAAATAATAACGAATTTTTGATTATTTTTGTATAGTGAATATAATTAATCTATGATCTATATTTTAATAGAATTATATAATACAATATGATAAATCATATGGATTTAAGAGAAACAGTTCCAATAAATATTGTAAAATGAGCAAACCTAGAATCAACTATTAATGAATTGTTCAGAAATTTTGAAGCATGAGAACAAAGAAATGCTGAATTGGTAACCAGATTTTTTAATCAAACATACTTTAAATGAGAAGAAAGTTTAATTGATAAATTTATTGAAGTAAATCCTAATTTAAATTTTGACTGGATTAAAGATGAATGAATAAATCTAGCTCTCTTAGAATACAATAACTTACAGTGGGATTTTAAAAATTGCCTGAATAAAATAACCAATGATAACATAAAAAAGGCTTTTATTCAAAAGATTTTTGAAGAAGTTCGCACAAAAATCTGATGAGTACCTTGATGAGCTGCACCTCCAAACCCGTATAATAGTTTTGATATCGATTGTTCTATCCCTTGAGATACAAATGTTTTATGATACTTTCAAAAAGTTGTCGATTATCTAACATCAAAATGAGGCAATTCAGAAAAAACCATAGAAATACTAAAAGATATTACTATCACAAACGAACAATTAAATACACTTCTCCCTCCATGAGAACAAATTCCAGTATGAATAAATTTAAACAATCCTGCAATACCAGGCAATACGAAGAACGATTTTGATGCTTTATTGTCTTTTGAAATTTGAAAAGAGGCTGATCGTACAATAGATATCGCCCAGAATTTTTCCAAAAATATCCAATGACTAGTTACTAATACTTTACCAGCCATAAATACAATTATATGAGAAAGTGATGAATATAAATTCGATGAAAATAATTTATCAAACACATACCCAGAATACGAATGAAGACTCCAAGCAATAAGAGATAATACAAGTTTAAATGAGAAAGAAAAAGATAAAAAAATAAACGAAGTAAAACGAGAGTTTTACCTACAATACTTAAAAACCAAAAATTCAAAAATCTGAAATACATTAGAACAACTTTATAATAATGATTTTGACTATTCTAAGATCGAAGCTAATGTATTAAAAGATTACCTTGATAGAGTCGCTGATATTCGTTTAAAAATGCTTTTCGACAAATGATTAAACGAATATATTAAAATAAATCGATGAAATATTGATGAATTTAAAAATTTCTATAAAAATCTCGCCGATCCTACAAAAAGGAATATAGTATTAAACGATACAAATATAGTCGTCCCTGGGGGGACAGCTACATTAGGTGCAATTATTCCAGTTCAAAAAAAAATTGTAGAAGGAAAAAACGAACGACTAAAAGATATAGAACAATTCTGAAAAAATGCAGAAAAATCATTTGATACTTTACCTATAGAGTTTACCATTTATAAAACAGATATAGATTCTCTAAATCTTACAATAGAAGATAAGACAAAGCTCTTAAATTTACTATCTAAATTTGATCAATGAGATAAATATGAAATAAAATGAGAAGATATTTGAATTCTAATCTATTTGTTTTTTGTAATAAATAACAAAACTAAGATAAGTGAGATAGATCCTGAAAAGCAAAAAGAAATTGAAAATTGGTTTTGAAAAGCAAAAAACACAAAACCAAAAAGTAATCCAGAGGAAAATAATGAAGATACTCCTGAAAAATTTAAACAAGCGATAGAAACTCACTGACCATGAAAATTCGAAAATTGATCGGAAATATGGTTACCCATGTGAAATAGTGAGCTTCCTGGATGATGATATCAACGAATGAAAATCAAGCTTAATAAAATAAACATGAGAAATTGAACTTTCACATGAACTGTATATTGATGAGAACTAAAATTTAGTAATAAAGTTGAATGAAAATCAAGAGAGTTTAAAATGAATAAAGAAACTTTTGAAGAGTTTAACAAGATATCAAAAGATTCTAATAAAGTTTGGCTACAACCAGATCCAGATAATTCAAATTTTAATTCTTTTAAAGATAGCCTAAACAATAGATTATGAACCAGTAATTTAACATTTCCTACTTCATGAATAACCTGGAATGGTAATAAATTTATACAAAAAATCACTGACAATAATTGAAAAGAAAAAGAGGTTGAGGTAAAATATTTTTGAGCTCCATCAGACGATAAGTCTACTTATAAAATTGAATATAATCCAATAAGACACTCGTTTACCGTTTCATCTACATTTAATTGAGATGAAAAATGAAAAAATTGAAAATCTGAGAAAAAACGTTTTTCATACAAACGTGATATGGACCGAAATAATTTTTTAATATTTTTTACTCAAAAATGATTGATTCCTCAAACAGAAGAAGAAGCAAAAGATGCAGTTGCAAGACAAGATAAAGATTTTAAAATGGTGAATGGATGAAAATGGAAATTAAATCGGTTTAGTATAAATAATCTTAAAAACATATTCAAGAATATAAAATGAAACATTAAGAAAAAGATGGATGAATACAATAAATCTCAAGATGAAAAATTAGAAGACATCTTAATTTGAGATCGATGATTATATAATAAACTAGCATGAGTGCTGGGATTTATCCCATCAATGAAAGGATGATTGTGAGAGTTACAGCAAGAATATTATAATGAGAGAGATAATAGGACTCGAAAAAAAATTGAATGATATCTTAAAATATTTCAATCAGATCCTGATTTTTGAACAACATTTGAACAAGTTCCACCTTTTGCGAAAATTTTATGATGAAAATCATATAAAGATTTCATAACAGATTTGGCCAAACCTAATAGATCAAGATCAAAGGATGATGTTCATAAAGCTGCCGCTTTGCTATTGGCTAATATAGAAAAGTGATCATCTCCTTATCGTTGATTAGCTGGTGAAGAAAATTCTGGACTTTGGGTAAGAGTCTTGCTTGGTGATGAACATTATGCTCAATTTATGAGAGATAAACAAAAATGTATTAATGATCTTAAAAAAGAACCAAAAGAAAAAGATCAAATACAAGATGTTTTGGCTACTTGTGAAATGGATTATATTATAAACAATATCAATTGAGCTAACTGAAAACTTAAATATTTTGGTAGTCATGAATGAAGATGAATTCCTGGAGAAGAAGGTACAGATTATATAGACAATCCATCAAAGAGACTACTATCTGACCAATTTGCAAGTAAATTAAAATGATCATACAAATGACGGTTTAATAAATCATCAGTTGAAGAATCATTTGGAAAAATTTCACATAACGACTTTAATCTAGCCAAAGAAGATTTCAAAAAGCTGATCAAATCTTCTAGATTTCCATGAGCCATCGCAAATCTCAAAAAAATGTTTTTATTAGCAAAAACCCCAGAGCAGCAAGCAGATTATCAAAAATGCTTCCTATTATACATGCTCAGTGGTGTACTAGATGTAAATGGGAAAAAAGATTTAAGAAAACAAACCTATCAATGGGCAAAAACCATGTGATTTTTACCATGAATGCTAGCTAAAGAAACATCCCATTCTCAAAAAGTAGCTACACTATTAGACGATTTTTGTCAAGAAGAATGATATGGAAAATTTTCAGATAGCGTTAAGTCATATTTCCATGAGTGAGATTTGAAAGATTGAAAATTAAAAATTGGAAACTTAATTGAAGAACTTGATTCTCGATGGGATGTAAACAAAATGAAAAATTTTGAAAAATATTCTAAATCTGTCTTTCCTTCCAAAGTTTTCCCTGAAAACTCAGTTTTGAAAAAATTACAAAAGGATGCTCTAGACTCTGGAATGGAGAACATAGACAATTCATTACTTGATAATCCTGTAGTAGCCAATAGCTGATGATTACTATCTAATGCCAATGTTGTACGTGATAGAATGGCTATTAAAGATTGATCTTTTGATTGAAAAGATCCTGATGAAAGAAACAACAGAGCTGAATTTTGGAAACAAATTGCAAAAGAAGTTGGTGATATGAATCCAGACTCTCCTGAAAGCGTAAATCTAGTATTAAATCAGTATTTTAGCCGATTTGGATTAAACTCTGAAGCTGATAGACAAAAAGCGTATAAACGAATACATACTGCATATTACTGGAAAAATAGGATATGACAACCTTACGCATATAACTACAATGGAAAATGACAATATTTAGATATGTGAAACATTTCTTGAGAGGAAATAAAAGATATTTTGTGGTATACTTTTCAATGAACTGTTCGAAAAGATTGTTTCTCCTCTCGTAAACTACCACCAGAAATGGAAAATGCTTTAAAATCATTCCAAACTTTTTTTGAAGAGGCTTTTGAAAAAGGGATTTTAAATAATTCTCTCGTAATAAAAGAAGCATTTAAAGCAGATTGAATAAAGACCGAGCCTATGTTACTATGATCACGTAATGTATACAAAGATGTCTTTGCTGGAGACTGAGAATACGAATACGATAATACTGAAATATGAGACGAAACAGATGTATTTAAAAAAGATTGAAAGAAGCGCAGGAAAGCTCAAAAAAGAGCATTTCAATCATGACGTTTTATTAATCATGACATCGCACAGATTGAAAAATCATTTAAAAATCGTTTACCTTCAAGTTCATATAGGGTAATAACTCAAGATACTTCATCAGATATTGAAACTAGGATAAAACGATTAAATGCTACATAGAAAAAAGCTTAAATAACGAAAAAAGTCCTCAATAGAGGACTTTTTATTTTGTAAATAAATATTATTTTTATCATAAGCCAGGCAATCATCCTCATCCAAGCATTCCAGCTAAATCGTTTGTATCTACTCAAAGAATTTCCTTTGTCTGTTGAGCAACAACTTCTTGTGCTTTATTTTGAGCTTTTTGAATAGCTGTAATCAACAAATTTTCAAGTTCAGGTTTTCTACTTGGAGTAAATAATGATTCATCGTTAATATGTAAATCTCTTATCTTCATTTCTCATGAAATATCGATAACTACTTGATCTTTTTCTTCTCAATCCTCTATATATTTTCATTCTTTTGCTCTAATAATCAAACTTTTTAATTTTTTGTCTAATTGCTTATACTTTGAATACATTTCTTTATACTGTCAAAGATCTTTTAAACTGACCATCACTACGATATTAATAAATATAAATCTGAGATTAATATAGGATTTCTCATAAAATATTCAAGTTATTATTTATCTTAATTCCTTACTAACAATTTCAATTCATGGATGATTTTGACGAAGATCTGCTAGTAAAAATCAGATTTTCGCTGGATTTGAAATATCTCACTGAATATTAGCAATTGTTTTTCATTCTTCCTTTCATAGTTCAAATTTAAAAATAGGGATAGAAAATGTGCTAAATAATGCTATTACATCTATAATACTAAGTCTTTTGGGTGAAAACCTTAATTGTATATTAAGTATATAATTTGTAGAAACTTCACTCTCCTTTCGATGAGCCTCCAATAGTGACGAATATGATAATGTTTTTAAAGCTTTACACTTTAATGTGTGAATCTTTATTCAATCACGTCCTGATTTTGCAATAATTTTATCTCACATTGCCGGATTACATTCAGGACAGAATATACAATGGAGTAATTTATCGTTATCAACTATTACATCTGATGATTTAACATCAGTTGATATTGCTGAAATAATTTCGGACTTTAATTCCTTTTGCAATAAATTTGCGTCTGTAAGCAAAGTTTTTCATTGGGTTTCTTTTTTTAAGTCCGGATAAGCAGCACGTACTAATCATCCATATGTCTCCTGTTTATCTAATACTTGTAATAATCTCCTCTCAACTTCTAATGGTTCTCATAATTTTTGAATCAAATCAGCATCCGAACGAAACATTGGAAGATTCAGATTTCTTAGATATTGATTTAATCCATCAATAGCTTCATCTAAACGTGCTTCTCTTTCTTGGGTACGAATGTATTTAATCAATTGCCCACGTGCTGATGGTGTATGTAAATAATCAATCCAATGTTTAACTGCAGAATAACGATTCTTAAAAGTATTAATTTTTATAATATCTCATGTTTTGACTATGTAAGAAAGAGGCTTAATCTGACCGTTAACTATAGCGTTTTTGAATCTTAGTCATATTTCTGAGTGGATACTAAATGCAAAGTCTAACACAGAAGATCATGCTGGCAACTCTTTTATATCTCATTTTGGAGTATAGACGAATATTGTTTTATCAAGAATTTCTATATTCAATGCATCTTTAAATTTTTCCTTATCTTCCGATACTTGATAATCTGCTACAATTTGTTGCAAACGTTGAATCCACTGTCATTGCTGAGATGGGGCAATTACACTGGCATTACTCTCAGCATAGGCAAAATGTGCGGCCACTCAAAATTCAGCCACCTCATCCATCTTCTTCGTTCTGATTTGTATTTCTACAGGAAAACGGAACATTCATAGAATTGTTGTATGAATGCTTTTATATCAGTTAAATTTTGGAATGGCTATATAATCTTTAATTTTTTTGATAAGTGGAGTGTAGTATTTATGAATAATTCATAGAATCATATAACAATCTGTAATAGTTTCTGTAACAACGCGAAATGCTAATAGGTCCATAATTCTACTCACATCTTCTGTATGATATTTTTTATTCATTTTTTCGAAAATTCTGAATGGACTCTTAATTCTTCATAATACTTTAAAATCTTCGATTCACTCTTTTTTTAGAATGTCCGTTAAGTTTTTTATTCATTTATCCAAGAATTTAGATCAATCATGAAATTGCTTAGTTAAATACAACATAATTTCTTCAAATTTTTCTGGATATAACACACGAAAAGATCAATTTTCTAAGTATAATTGATAATTATAGAGTCATAATCTTTTTGCAAGTGGGGCATAAATTTTGAGAGTTTCTGTGGCGATTTTAACTCTTTTTGCCTCTTCTGGATGATATTGTAGCGTTTGAATGTTATGAATACGATCTGCAAATTTTACAAAAATTACACGTAAGTCTTTGGCCATCGCAAGAAACGTTTTTTTGATTGTTTCCAAATCACGATCTTCTCACTTATATCTTACTTTTGATACTTTTACCAATCATTCACAGATATCCGCGATTTCTTTTCAGAATAGTTTTTCAATGTCTTCATACGTATAATCCGTATCTTCGATTACATCATGAAGGATGCAAGATTGTATGGAAACAACATCTGGGTTTATTTCCATCAAAAATTCAGTAGCTCTAAGTGGATGAATTATATATGGTTCTCACGATTTACGGTAAACTCATTTGTGTGCTTCACGAGTAAATTCATAAGTTCTAACTATTTCATCGATTTCTTCCTGTCTTAAATATTTTCTAGCTTTACCTAAAATATTCTCCAAAATATCAATTGGATCTTCTTCATTACATGGCTTATATTCAAAGAATGTTTGAAAACTTTGTAAATCTTCCATATTTGAGAATGAAGTAAAGTTTTTTTAGAATAGATAAAAAAATCTAACTTGCAAGATAAATATTAAGTTTTTTAATATGCTTTCTCTTGCATTTATAATTTCAATGGCTAAAAGAATTAATAGAGTTTATCCTTTAATAATTTAGCCATGCAAAGAGAACAAAAATTTACGAGCATCTCATCACTTTACAAGAATTTTAAACCTATATTGAATAATAATATTACTGTAAATTGACGAATTAGAACAATCAGAGATTCTAAAACTTTTGGATTTATTGAATTAAATGATGGTTCCTGCCTTAAAAATTTACAAGTAGTATTTGAAGATAATTTACCTAATTTTGCTGAAATATGTAAATTATGAATCTGTACTTCATTGATAGTTGAGTGAACCTTGCTTGAATCTCAGTGAGCAAAACAAGATTTTGAATTAAAAGCTAATAAAATAACTGTAATATGAGAATCTCCACTTGACTACCCTCTCCAAAAAAAGGGACACTCCATGGAATATTTACGTACGATAGCACACCTACGTCCGAGAACAAATACTTTTTCTGCAGTATTCAGAGTGAGAAGTTTAATAGCGTTTGCAATTCACAAATTCTTTAACGAAAGATGATTCGTCTATGTTCACACCCCATTAATTACAGGAAGTGACTGCGAATGAGCGTGAGAAATGTTTCAAGTTACAACACTTGACTTAGAACATCCTAATTTAAAGGGAGAAGATTGAAAAGTGGATTATAGCAAAGATTTTTTTGGAAAACTTACATCATTAACTGTAAGTGGACAATTGAATGGAGAAGCTTTTGCTACTGCATTTGGAAAGATCTATACATTCTGACCAACATTCCGTGCTGAAAATAGTAATACAACTCGTCATGCATCAGAATTTTGGATGATTGAACCAGAATTTGCATTTGCTGATATCACTGACAATATGGATTTAACTGAAGATTTGTTGAAGTATGTGTTCCAATATGTATTAGACAATGCACAACAAGAATTAGATTTCTTTACTAGATTTATAAATCCTGAGGTAAAAGAAAGGTTAGAGAAATTTACTAAAGCTGATTTTGGAAGAATCACTTATACTGAAGCTATTGAAATATTAGAAAAATCTGGGAAGAAATTCGAATACCCAGTTCATTGGGGAATGGATATGCAAACGGAACATGAAAGATATTTAGCTGAAGAATATTTCAAATGACCTGTCTTCGTAATTGATTATCCCAAAGAAATTAAAGCCTTTTATATGAAATTAAATGAAGACTGAAAAACTGTTGCAGCTATGGATCTTTTAGCTCCTGGAATTGGAGAAATTGTTTGAGGTTCTCAGCGTGAAGATAGATTAGATGTATTAACTCAAAAGATTATAGATAACTGAATGAAGCCCGAAAATTATCGATGGTATTTGGAACTTAGAAAATGGTGATCTGTACCTCATGCATGATTTGGAGTTGGATTTGAACGTTTAATAATGTATGTAACTGGAATGGAAAATATTCGTGACGTATTACCATTCCCTAGAACTCCTAAAAATTGTGATTTTTAATCAGAATATTAAAGTCAAGATACTTTTTTGAAATTTATCTTGACTTTTTTGCTGTTTTTAATAATTATATATTATAATTATTAAAACAAAAAAATAAAAGATATGTTTTTTTCGAATCTAATTTTTACTGTGCTCATATTATTTGTTGGAGCATTTATTTCTTTTGTGATTATCCCATTCTTTGGGGTTAAGTTCTGTAAGGGTGATGATGATTTAACTGGAGAGAGTTTAGATTCTCATGTTTCTATGTGGGACTTTATCAAGGAATTTCCAGCATGGATATGGATATTATCTTTACTTGTATTTCAGGCTTGCATTATCTATACTCTCAACTTGTGGTGTTCATCTTTATTTGATGACTGTAGATGGTTATTGAGTCTTTCTCGTTTTTTCTGCTTTTTTGCAATCATTGTATACCTAATCCTTGTAAATGTAACAAATGATGTTGGAGAGATCAAATGGTTTAAAAAGAAAGAATAACCTAAATTAAACTAATACAAAACTCCCTCTGAATCCAGAAGGAGTTTTTTTGATGTTAAATAATACACTTGACTTTTGTGAAAAAGTCAATATATTCTATATTGAGATTATTCAAATAAAATACTAACAAAAATTTTGTGCTATGATTTTATTCAAGATTGTTGTAACCATTTGTTGTTTGATTTCAGTCGTTGTACTTGGCTATTGTTCAATAATCCTTAATAGGAGCCGTATTACAAATCGGACCCCCATTGGATGGTGGATTGTTGGGGTGGGTGTTATACAACTCTTCATCATAATGATTCCTGCAGTTTGGTGGAATGAATGGTGGATTGATCATGCGTTAATTTTGAGCATCTCTGCTGGAATAGCCATAGTATCTAGTATTCTATGGGCCATCATCGAAGTTGCTAGTAGGTGGCACTAATAACAAAAACATCTAAAAAACTCCTCTTGTATCTGAGAGAAGTTTTTTAATCAAATAGTATTATATCAATCAGGCTTTTCTAGCTTGATTCCTAGCTCATTCTGTAAGATATTTTTTTCTAATACGAATAGATTTTGGTGTAATTTCTACTAATTCATCTAATCAAATATAACCAAGAGCATCTTCAAGAGTCAAATGTCTAATTGGATTTAGAAGCATTGCTTCATCATTTCATGAATTACGAAAGTTGTTTTGTTGCTTGTTGATTGTGAGATTTACTGTCATATCTCATCATTTTAAGTGCTCTCCTACTATCATTCATTCATAAATTGGTTGTGCTGGATCGATGAAAATTGGTCATCTTTCCTGAAGTTTGAAGATTCCATAATTCATAGCTGTTCAAGTAGCAGAGGAAATCATAGAACCTACATCTCTTTTCTTAATTTCTCATTTCCATGGTTCATAATGAGAAAAGGACGAATACATTATTCATTCTCCCTTTGTTTCAAGAATAAACTCTCCACGAAATCAGAGTAATCATCTCGTTGGAATCTCGAATTCTATGGTAGTGAGTCAATTTAACGAATTCATAGTATTCATCATACCTTTACGATGAGAAAGCATCTCAATAATAGTTCAAGCTAATTCATCGTTTACACTTACTACCAAAGTTTCAATGGGTTCCCGTTTTTCTCCATCCACTTCACGAAAAATTACTTGTGGTGCTCCGACCTGTAATTCTCGTCATTCACGACGGATACTTTCGATAAGAACAGACAAATGAAGTTCTCATCTTCACGATACTAAAAATTTTCAGTCTGAAAAATCTACTTCAAGTCAAACATTTGTTTCTAGTTCTTTTTCTAGTCTTTCGCTTAAATTTCTGGTGGTCATATATTTTCACTCTTTACCTGCAAACGGAGAATCATTCACGAGGAATTCCATCTGTAATGTTGGTTTATCAATAGCAATTGAAGGTAAAGGCTCTACATTTCACGTTCAAACAGTTTCTCAAACAAAAATATCTGGGATTCATGCTATCGTAATTATATCTCAGCATTGAGCCTCTTCCTGTTCGATTCTCTGAAGTCATAAAGTTGAAAAAACTTTGTTTACTTTTCATGTTCTAATTTTTCATTCATGATCTATAATCTTTACTTGAGTTCATGGCTTAAGAGTTCATTCATATACACGTCCAATTCACAAACGACCAAGAAAATTATCATAACCTAAATTCACAATCTGCATTCTAAAATCTTTTTCTGGAAAATTCGGAGCTTCCGGTACATATTTTAGTATTGCGTCAAAAAGCGGTGTCATATCTTTCTTTTCATCATTCAAATCAGCTACCGCATATCATTGTTTTGCACTAGCATACATAATTGGAAAATCTGCTTGTTCATCTGTAGCTCAAAGAAGGATGAAAATGTCAAAAAGCATATCAATAACCTCATTAACTCTCGCTGTAGGCTTATCAATTTTATTAATTACTACAATTGGTTTAAGTCAAAGTTCTAATGATTTTTTTAGTACAAATTTAGTCTGAGGCATTGGTCATTCATATGCATCTACAACCAAAAGAACCGAATCCACCATACGTAAAACTCTTTCCACTTCACTACCAAAATCAGCATGACCTGGAGTATCTACAATATTTATTCTTTCTCATTTATAGATTATCGCTGTATTTTTAGCATAAATCGTAATTCCACGTTCTCTTTCCTGATCATTATTATCCATGATTAAATCCTGTCACTCAAGAGCTTTTAATGTTCATGACTGTTGTAACAGTTGATCTACTAATGTAGTTTTACCATGATCTACGTGTGCAATAATTGCAATGTTTCTAATTGCCATTTTTTTGAAATTTTTATAATTTGAAAAACTGTGTGGTAGTATAGTGAATTGTCAACCTTTTTCTAGTTTAAATTCTAGGCAAAAATTTGCATTTAAAGCGATTCTGAATATAATTGTAATGGAAAATTTTTATTCTGTAAAGAATAGATATGCAATTTATCAAAACAATATGAATTACTTTAATTAGTATATTTGGATTATTAGTTATAAATTTTTGATATTGCGGTTTAGATACACCATGACCTAATACTGATAAATTTAACTGAGATTCTACTCCTATAATAAACTCCCAAGAAGAGTTCCAGGAAATAGAAGGTATAAACCAATGATCAAAGACTTTTAGTGATAAATTAGAATGAATTCTACGCCTTCCACAAAAAAGTAACTATCCTACATCTTTATGATATGTTACTTCATTAATTCAGATTACGATTAATTGGTTATTATGAATCTTAGCTTCTGTTGTTTTAGTATATATGTTATATTGTGGATTCTTAATATTATCATCATGATCTGATGATAAAAATGTATCAAAAGGTAAAAAATGAATCTCGAGTGCAGCAATTACCATTGCTGGGGTGGGACTATCTTGGTTAGTGATTAGTGCCATGATTTGGTTTATTAATTTAATATCAAAAGGAAATTCTTAATTTTATACATTAAATAGACACAAAATGGTAAAAAATTTTATTAAATACTGATTATTTACTTTTCTTTCCGTATGATTCATCTCTTCATTTTGTTTTTGAATATGAGAATTATGAGATAATGGATTAGATTCATCTTTTCCATATGAGAATGAACGTACTAATGCATTAGAATGCGATAGTACTAATTTGTGAGACTGTACAAGCATTAAAGAGGATGAGAAAAAACCAGTAGAAGATACTATAATTAGGAGATTATTATGAGTTTTTGGGTTAGATACTAGTACAGAAAGAGATTTAAAATTTATAGATTATGTAAGGGCGATTATAAATATAGCTCTTACGTTAACAGCTTTTATTGCTTTAATTATGACTCTTTACACGTTCTATATGGTTATATTCTCTGAAAGTGAAGCAGGAATAAAAAAAGCAAAATGAAATTTGGTTGGAATTTTTGTTGCTTTAGCTATTATTTGATTAGCTTGGTTAATTGTTAGCTTTATATTCCGATGGTATAGAACTAATTGGTTTGATAGAAATAAGGATGAAGACATCGAGGAAATTACCATGATAAATTACGAATTAAATGATTGAATTTATTTCACTATTTAATAAAGGATGTGAATATTAGATTTTGATAAATCAAAAGTAAAAAAATGAAAGCCTGATAATCTGTTTAACACAGAGACAATGCTTCCTATTTCTGAAGTGAAAAATGGGATAGTTATTTTAAAAGATTGATGAATGCGTTCTGTTATTAAAGTCGATGGATTGAATTTGGATCTAAAAAATTATGATGAACAGCAAGTGATAATCGAACAATATAAAAGATTTTTAAATTGATTATCTTTCCCTATTCAGGTTTTAATCCGCAATACCTATCTTGATTTAACAGAATATTTATCATATTTAAAGAAGAATTTAAAAGAAATCGATAATCCTGCACTGAAAAATCAATGAAACAACTATGTAACTTTTCTTGAATGAATCAATAACCAACAATGATTAATTTATGTCAAAGAATTTTATATTGTAATTCCTTATTACTGGGATGAAAGAGACGCAGAACAGGTTAATAGATCTTGGTGGGATAAATTTTTAAATATTTTAAACGCGAAAGATGATGTAGAAATGATTGTTGAAAGATATAGAACATTTATAAAATGTGAACAGAATATTCAAACCAGAGAGAATGTGTTGATTGCAGGATTAAATGATTTATGAATGTCTGCAGAACGTTTGGATACTGCTGGTGTAGTTTCTTTATTATTCCGTATGTATAACCCATTATTGGATAGTTCTCAGGCTAGATTTATAGAGTAAAATATAAATATTAATCATATAATATACTCCACAATGTGAAGTTTTTTAATCCATAATTTTTATTGTTTTAAAATATATTTTATTTATACAATATATTTATGAATATTTAAAATAAATTTTGAAATTATGCTATTACTTAAATGAAAAGAAAAATCAGAGTGACTAAAAGGACAATATAGAAAATTAAGAACTCAATATTTTTGAGATAATAGAAAATTTATTGCTGTTTTATTTTTCTGAAAAAGTAATCCATCGCAAATTTATGTGAACTTAAAGAAAAAATATGCACAAGAAATCTGATTTGATTTCTTAATTTTTGGACAATGAGAAACATGATTTGAAAGAGAATATCCTGATCTGATAGATTTTCAAAAAAAAGAATATTCAAATAAGGATGAGGTGATAAGATTGGTAGAAATCTTAAATAATGATGAACGTTGTGTATGAATAATCTGTCAATTACCATTAACTGAAGAATTAAAACCATATCAAAAAGAAATTTGTAATACTATAACTCCCATAAAAGATATGGATTGACTATGAGATAAATTACAAAAACGGGCTTTTGAGTGAAAAATTGAATTTTTACCAGCAACAGCTCAAGCTGTGATTTCATTATGGAATGCTTATGATTTATGAAATTTTGAATGAAAAGTAATATCTGTAATATGACAAAGTGATATAGTTTGACGTCCAATTGGTAGATATTTACAGTTGAAATGAGCTAATGTGTATACATTTGATATTAATAATACACCTGAGGAAATCATGAATCAAACTAAGAAATCTGATGTAATTATTTCATGTACATGAGCACTACATCTAATTGATGATAGATTTATAGATAAAGAAAAAAATCAAATTATAATAGATGTTTGATATGGATTCTTGGATTGAAAATCTACAGGAGATGTAGATTTTGAAAAAGTTAAGGATAAAGTTTATGCAATTAGTCCCGTTCCATGATGAGTCTGACCAATGACTGTTGCAAGTTTGTTTGGTAATGTTTTCAGGATTTGGTGACAGAAAGAGAAAATTAAAACATTATCTAAATAAAAAATCCTCCGCCTTGGAGGATTTTTTATATTTTTAAACTTAATATTTTTTACAAATTCTTCGCCTTCACGAAAGCTCATCTTGCACATCAATTTGTTTTACCAAGTTCGTTTGCCTTATTCCAATAAATAACTCTAGTCTGACTTCTATCATATATATTTACAGTCCATCACTCTAATATTCATTTCAATGCCATATATGTTTCGCAAGATATTCTTTTACTTGGATTTACATCGAATCAAATCATCGCTTTTTCCTGAGCTGTTTTGAAATATGGATATAACTCGTTAGATTTAGCTACGTATACAAAAGCTACATCCTTTTTAGTTGAAAGAGTATATCATTGCAATAAATGCTTTATTGCCTCTCATCGTGTCACTTCCCTGTTTGGATTGTCTGATGGTGTAGTAGTTTCAACTGTTTCTGTTGGTTGAGTTTCCTGTCTAACCTCTGGCTGAGTATTAGCAATTATTCAACTACTTACTGTATTTTCTACTACATTCTCAGTTATTCATGTTTCATTTTGAGCTGCTCATGTATTGTCTAAAATATTAATGTCTCACGTATCTGTAATCACCTCTCCTGTTCACTCAAATACATATATAGCATCTCATGAACCTAAATCTGAGTCATCTTCTGAATTAAATAGATCTTTTACATAAGATACTGCTCTATCTTTTACTAAATTAAGAGAATTATCATCTTGCATTGCATAAATTCCATAACACACTCATGCAAGGATTAATATAATGTATAACCAATTTGTGAATAAATTTTTAGCGTTATAGAAACCATTAACATCAAATAACTTTCAGATGACTAAATATAATATTCGTCATAAGAATAAAGCTATTGCTAATCATCGATTACCTAAGAATTCCCACAATGTCCAAGCAACTACTGCTGCTATTCCAAGAGTTATAAACAGTATTAATCGTTGTCACCGTTTCACTTCTTTCTTTTTCTTTTTACTATTTGAAGTAGAATGTCATGTAAGAGGTTGAACAATCTTTGGAATTGTTACACTTTCTCTCATAGGTTTATCAGATATTTTTTCTTCAGATTTTTCTTCTGTATTTTCAACTAATGATTCAGCTTTTTCTCATGTGTTTTCATCTTTATCAGTCTCAACCACTATTTCTTTTTTTGCAACTTCAACAACAGCAACTCCATTATCACTTTCTATTCTTGAAAGCTTTTCTTCTGATTTTTCAACTAATTTAACTTTATTATCAGTATCAGATTTATTTTTAGATGATTTACAAAGTGCTGATACAATCCAACTAATAAAGAATACTCATGCATTTAATCCTGCTAATTCATATAAATTACAATTATCTAACATCCATCCTAGCAAAGCTGGTTGACCTACTAAAATATAAAATGCTAAGAAAAATTTAAGTCAATTTGTCATGTTTTGTCTATAAATTATGTAAAATTTGAGCCAAATCTCATATTTTGGACTAACATCCCTTATAGACAATGGTTTTTGTATTTCAAGTCAAAATGTCTAAATTGACGATAGCAATTGGTTATCATTTTTTCACTAATAAAACTTTTTTTGAAAAAAAACTGGTGGGAAAATCCACACCAGTTCTCATTGAAAAGGATTTGGCTTCATCTACCTCTCTTAAAGTTTTCTACTAAGCCAAGAAAAACTTGCCTAGAGATGTTGTCGGTTTCTCCTTTGTAGAATTCTCTTTTACAGAAATCGAGGAAGACCGAAACTTGATCAGCCATAAAATAATCCTCTGCCCACTCATAAAGGGGCTTCATAGTTAAAAAACCCATTTTTTCTTTGTTTTTTAATGTTAGTACTAATTTTAAATCTGTATCGATTAGTATAATGATATACATATTAAAAATCAAGATTAAATTTTGTAAATAGTTTTTACCTAATCATCATGGCAAAAACTCCCTTGCTTTCATACAAACAAAGAGTAGAATTAAAGTTAGATTTATTTATGGATTTTATCATAAAATATGCAGTGAAATATCGTTTTCGTATGAGCTGGTGGGTCCTGACTAAGTAATTTAGTCTGAATTTTATGGGATTTAGGATTTCATAATTTAATATGAATAGATGAACAAGAATCTCAAATTACTCAGCAATTACAACAAAAATGAGTTCAGATTTTTAAGCATTGAAGATATCAGGTGAAGAGTGATGATGCTGTAATATATTCTGCCGCGACCAAAGAAAGTCCTGAAGTGTTGAAATCTTTTGAACTTAAAAAGTCTGAACATAAACCATTCCTAATCTGGGATTATTTCCAATTCCTTTGAGAAATGACCAAGTATTTCAAGAGTATAGGATTTACAGGAACGAATGGAAAATCTAGTTCAAGTGCCATGTGAATTTATATTGCATCACATTGTTTACCAAATTTTGGAATAGGAATAGTCGGTGCTTTAGTGCCTGATTTTGGTGGGAAAAGTTATATGCTAAACATGAAACATAAGGATGAATTGAAAAATATTTTTGACTATATTTTCACGTGAAGAAAATTGGATTATTCGCTTGTGAAGAAATATTATTTCTTATTAGAATCTTGTGAATATCAACGCCATTTCTTGAATTTGAATTTAGATGAAGCTATTATTACGAGTCTAGAATTGGAACATACAGATTATTTCAAAGATTGGGATGATTATGAGTCAGCTTTCTTAGAAATGATCGCAAAAACTAAAGATAAAGTTTACTGCTTAAGAGATTTGAATAGTAAAAAAATCCTGAACGAAAATAAAGTAAAAATTGTAAATAGAGAAAATTTTGATATGCATTTCGTATGGTGAGAACATCAACAAGCAAATGCATCGCTTGTCTGCGAACTTTTGAAATGATTGATGAAAAATGAATGAATTGAAGAATTAACAGCAGAAGATAAAATTCGTGGATATTTGAGAGATTTTAAGTGAATCTGGAGAAGAATGGAATTTTTGAAAAAAACAGAAAATTGAGTTCAGATTTTTAGTGATTATGGACATGTGGCTTCAAGTATAGAATTATGATATAAAGCCTTGAAAGAAAAGTTTCCTGACAAAAAATTAATTTGCATATTTCAGCCACATCAGATGCATAGAATTTTGGTTGGATGGAATGAATTTCCTAATGCTTTGAAACTATACGATGAAAGTTATATTTACGATATTTATGCAGCTAGAGAAAATATCGAAGATTTTGCAAATGAAGAAATTTTCAAAGATTTGAATTTGAAAAGTGTGGAAGATCTTTGAAATGCATTTGCCAAACATTGCGGAAATACTTATCTGAAAGAATTTAGCGAAGTAGAAAATGTAATAGAAAAATCTGACTGAAACTCAATAATTGTAGTTTATTCAGCTGGAAATATAGATTTCAAATTAAGACAATATTTGAGTGTGTTGTAAATAAAAAAGTCTAATATTTATCCATATTTTTTCCTAAGCTTCTCCGTCGTTTCTATCTCTCTTTCTACTCTTTTTTCTATTGCTTCCTCTCTTTTTTCTTCATCTTTTTTTCTTTTCTTATCCAATTTTATACCAGCTCGGCAAAGATAAATAAAAGCAATAAGTATTACCGCCCACGTTCATCAACCCCAATCATAAATAATTTTAGGGAATAATTTGCAAAGTGATATTCAAATGAGTAATCATATATCGATACCTATTGCATATTCATTATCCATAATTTACACTTTAATAAATAAAAAGGAAGAAAACAATATATATCTATATTATATTTATATGATTTATTTTGTCAATTTTTTATGGAATTAATTACTGTTCATAATCACTCTTCAGATTAAACTATACAAAGAATTTTCTTGAAAATATTGATTTCAAATTAAGACAATATTTGAAAATGTTGTAAACAGAAAAAGCAGTAGTAGGTCATACCTGATCTCACCCCTGTGGCGTTGCTCAACTACTACTGCTTTCTGTTCAAGCAGTCTCTTCTCCATTCAGGCTAAGGTTTACAGAAGAAGTATTACTACTTGCATTAGTAGTAGTATACTCATTTTCTTCATTTTTTTCAAGTTTTACGAATTAATATACTAAATTAAAAAATTATGGATTAATCCTAAAATTAACTACAGCTTGCAACTGATCTTCAGTCTTTACCGTACGTAACGTATAATTCAATCATTGTGCAAAATCAGATTGAAAATAATTTACATTTTCTACATCTCATCCTACTGAAGTAATTTTCATATTTCGTGGATAATAAACCATTCATTTTTCTCGCCACATACGCTCAGGCTTCCCATCATAATGATTTACTGGACTAAGAACTAAAATTCATTCCTCTCTTGGAGTGATTCATATTTCATATTTTTTTTCTAATCAACGAATAAATTTTCTATAACTTTCTGGCACAAAAAAATAATAATCAATTACGAGTTGATATTCTCATATTGGCAAATCTGAAAGCGAAAGAACTTCATTTTGCTGTGAAGTAATTAACTGTCATGTCAAAGAATACAGTTTTAATCGCTTCGTAACAAAATCATCTGATTTATTATTTGCTATATTCACATCTCGTGCATATATTTTTCATCATTGAAACTTCGTATTCAAATTGTTTCTAGCTATCATATCTCTAAATTCTTGGCTTACAAACATATCAGAAAGATAAATTTGAATATACCTTTTGTTTAAAACTTCATCTCGATTATTTATCAAATTTCTAGCGATAGTTGTAGAATTTTTATAAAAGTAATCCAAGACTTCAGCTATATATATTTCCTTTTTATTTCAACGAACTTCGCCACGAATTATATCAATTGAAGCGTTAATAAACTGCCATTCCCTCATTTTATCAGAAAATCATGGCAACAATTCTTCAAGTAAATTTGAATCAAGGAATATTACTCATTTTATATATTTATTATGCAAAAGATTCCGTTGCTGTTCACTATACATTTCTCTTACTTTATCCATTTCAAAATCTTCATTAAAAGCTTTTTCATACATAATTTTCAAATTTTTTCAGTCTATATCAGTAAATCAAAACTTGTTTCATGCCACAAATCATAATTGATATTCTCCAAAATATTGAGAATATCGTTCTGGTAAATTCATTCTAGATTTTGGAGCAATATAATCAGCTAAGTATGAATCAATAACTTCAAGATTTTCTATATGTCAGCCACTTAAAGTCACGAAAGCAAACGAACCAAAGAATCATCCATTTGGACGTTTTTCATTTCAGTTTTGAAGTGGAATTAAATAATTATACGAATAATTTTCTCATAATAACGCATAAACTTCCTCACGATGATCATACAAATCTGATAAAAATTTCATTAAAGATTCATAACGCTGAAATCATAATGATGAAAGATAATTTTGATTATTGATTATATAGTACCATACCTCTTCGATTTCAGATTTTTTAGTTTTAAAAATATTTTCTCAGTTTTGATAGGATTTGACTATTGTATCTAGTGTATAAAGTTCATGAGAAACTTCCTTATCAATTGGGAGGAAATAAATTGATAAAGTTTGTAAATCTTTGGTAAAAATATCTAATGCAGACCCCCCAAAAAGTATGTTTGTAATATTTGAATATAGGCTAAATCCCCGAAAAAAAATTAGAAATAATAATGAATATATGAAAAATTGAATTGGAGGCATACCTCATCTTTTCTTCTTTTTTTCTTCTATTCAGAATTGTTTTTCTGTCATTAGTTATTTTATTAAAATCCAACAAAATCTGAGAATATTTTAATTCTCCTATCTGTGAGTGTAGGATTTTTTTTGTAAGTTTCAAGTAAAATAAAAATTACTTGACATTTTATATAAAAAGTGTAATATTATGTACTGAAATAAAATATCAAACAAATAAAAATATTAAGTTATGGGAAATTTAACTAAAAGAGAGCTGTTATCTCATGTAATGAAGCTACATGTGATAATAGAACTCATTAACACAGAAAATTGCTACGATAAAATTGTAAAGTTCTTCCAAATTACCAGCGAACTACAAGATCGTAGTGAAGAAATTATGAAATTACTTCCTCCTATAGAAGGGATCAATTTCTGTGGGTGGAAGTCAGCAAAACGTAAGCAATCGGAAAATTCTCGGATGAGAGCCGAGATAAAACTTGATGGGCTTTTGCGTGAAATTAACAAAGCAGGAAGAGATTCTTTTGGACACAACCGTACAAAGCCTGGAGAAGATGTAACTAAGGATAACGTCTATTTTGGAGACGTATGGGGTATTGGAACTTTTAGCATCAGAACGTTCGAAGAGGAATGCAAGAATGACACATTTGTCCAGACACACATACGCAACCAAATTACTAGATTTGTGAAATCCTATGAAGATATCTTCAATGCTAATTGGCTCATGTTCTGAATCCATTAATTTTATAATGTGGTAGGTATATCCTATCACATTTTTAAATTATATTCATAAAATTACTTGACATTTTGTATAAAAATATATATATACAATACATACAAGAAAACAAAATGTCAAACCATTAAAAAATTAAAAAAATGAAATTATTTTCGAAAAATCAGTTCGTTGCTGAGGTTAAGAATCTCAACCAGATCATCAACCACATCAACGAGGAGAATTGCTATGACAAAGTGGTGGAATTCTTCACTATCACTAGCTATCTCCAAGACCACGCCAGGGAAATCGAGGAGTTTTTGCCCACTGTAAGAGGCTTCAAATTCTGTGGAATTAAGTCATCTTATAGGAAAGAATGTGAATTCAAGAGGGCTAAAGCCAAGCTCGGACTCAACGAATTCATGAGTGAGCTCAACAAAGCTGGCAGAGATAAGTATGGGCACAATCGGACAGAAAGCGGAGAAGCTGTATCCAAAGACAACATCTATTTCGGTGATGTCGCTGGGATCTGGACCTTCTGTATTGCCGATTTTGAAAACAAATGCAAAAACGATGCCTACGTCCAGGAAAACATCCGAGCTCAAATTACCGGATTTGTGAAGTCCTACGAAGGCTCCTTTAACCTCGATTGGGTTGCTTAAAATTAATTAACTTTTTAATCGTACGGCAGGTTTATCCTGCCGTATTTTTTTATTAAAATGACCTTTAAATTTTGATTTTCAAAAAGCACTTGACTCTTTGATTAAAAAATACATATTATATATCGATATACAAATATACAAAAGTTTTTTATATGAAAAATTTAATTATTTTTAATTGGCTTGCGATTGTGGGACTTACCTGCTGTCTGGGTAACATCGCAAACATGCCTGATGACTGGTTCCCTGGAATTAGGGTATTTTGTGTCGCAGTAAGCACCTCCATTCTTGCATTCTTTTCCGCTAAATTCGACAACTATTCTGAAAAGCGGCTATCTAGTAGAGAAAGAACCTATGAGACAAAGCTGTATCTTGGTACAGCTATCCTTGCGGCAATAATACTAATGATTTGTTGCATTACAAGTTGTCCATCCCTGATTACCATGACAGTTTGGATGATTTCGCTCATTGGTATATGTGTGCATCGAATTTCACACAACGAATTTGTGTAAAGAGTCTCGACTCCAAAATGTAAATAATGCGGTAGGTATTTCCTATCGCATTTTTATTTTAAAATTTTGTTTTAAATGCAAACTAAAATCAGATTTCTCTTGCATTTTATGTGAATTTTTTTATAAGTATTCGTTGTAAACGCTCGCGTTTTTTATTATTATGAAATTGCAGAATGCTTGACTTTATTTATGACAGTTTGGATACGGTAAAAAGCCTAAAACATCCAGACAAAAAAATGTACCTTACTTTGACTGCTGCCATTTTTGGTGTGGTTATAGTAACTGGTTTATATTTTGTGCTTGCTGATTATATTTTCAGCGAAGGATATCAAATTTTCTACCAAGCAATGACTGGAACTCTTTAATATTGAATTAATAATTAGAAATTGAAAAGTGATGAAAAATTTTATTCTCTTCACTAAACATTATGCAAGAAACAAATACAGTAGAAATCAAAAAACAAATTGAAGATCGTACATTTAGACGATATGTATTAAGTGTAAACTCTGGTCAAGAAGAACTTGTTCTTGAAAATCTAAAAGAGAGAGTGGCTAGACAATGACTACAAGAAGACGTAATTGAATTACTAAATCCTAAAGTGAATGAGATTTCTATAAGTAAAAAATGAGAAAAGGTTATTAAACAAAAAAGGTTATATCCAGGTTACTTGTTCTTCAAATCTAGAATGAATGATAAAATCTGGTATGTAATCAGAAATACACCATGAGTAAGATTAATTGTGTGAGCTGATACTCATCCTGTTCCACTTACAGATGACGAATTTAATCAAATGATGCAACAAATTCAGGCTTCTGAAGATTCATTAGATATTAAGGTTCCGTTCAAAAAGGGTGATTTGGTACTTATCAAATCATGAGATCTAAAAGGGACAAAATGAACTGTTATCTCTGTTGATTCAGATAAATGATTAATTACTGTAAGTGTTGAATGGTTAGGACAGCTTACACCTACAACAGTTTGAATGGATACTGTGGAAATTGCTCAATAGTTTTATCAAGCAAGATTCCAACTATGATAGAAAACAAAAAAGTAATTACTCGATCATTGATATTTCTATTCCTTAGCTTATCGATTGTGTATGCACTTACTTATCAAAAAAAAGAAAATTTATTCAAAGCTACACTAAAGGATTGAAATGAAATAACTAATCAAACATGAAATCAGATTTGATGATTAGTTGCACAAAATTCTGTAAATCTTGATGAAGATTCTGAAGATGTTTATATTTCAGATTCAGTTTCTTTGTGAGATGTACAACCTAGTTGAGTAAGTATCTCAGATACTCAAACTCTTGATATGGATGAATCTTATACTTCTGTAAGTTTAGGTTCGACTAATACAAAAATACTTCCTGGTACTACTGAATATTTCGGTACTCTAGATATTGTAAACATTTTATGAGAAAAGCCTGAATTTACATTACAAGATTCAAAGTGAAATTACTTTGCATATTACGGAAGTCATTTAGACTTTGTGCAAACAATTCAAACATTAGGAGGAAATGTCTACGAAATGGTGACAGAGTCAGAAATTCTTCAAAATCAATTATTTGGAGATAGAGTAAGTTATATAAATCTGTCCATGTTCAAAGATGTTCGAGTGATGATGGTCATTGAAATCGATAATGATGTTTGGTTATTGCAAATACCTGCAGACAAATATCATTATAGCAAAGACTATCTCAGATCATTATTTATTCACTAATCTAACTACAGATGGCAAAAGAAAAAAAATATGTCAAAGTTGAGAGTGAAAAATCTGAAAACAATGAAGTTTATGGAAAGGATGAACATGGTAAAATTATAAAAATTGAACAAACTGGAGATCCTCAAAAAAGAGCTACTTGTAAAAGAGTGTGGGCAATTATATTATGGATTATTGCGATTGCATTCGAAGTTATGGGGATATTAAAATTAACTGAGGTCATCAATTGGTTCAGCGAATTAGATACAATGTGGTTTTTATTAATCTGTATTGGATTGGATTTATTATTCTTCATTCCCGGTTCATTATTGCGGAAGAAAGCAAATCATATTGATCCAGCTTCAGAAAAAAACAAAACAAAATTCTGGATATGGAATAACTTATGAACGATTCTTTCAGTATTAGCTTTCTTGCCTATTATCATATTTGTATTTACAGACAAAAAATTAGATAAAAAAACTAAAGGTATAGTTGGAACTGTTGCTATCATTGCTCTAACTATTGCAGGATTTGCAAGTTATGACTATAATCCGGTGTCTATGGAATGATTAGAAAGGGCTGAACAAGAAGTGTTACAGGTTAGTCCATCTGGAACAGTATATTGGGCCCAATATAGTAAAAAATATCACGTAGATAAAGACTGTCCTGCTTTCTCAAACAGTGAAACAGTATATGAATGAACAGTTAGAGATGCTTATGAAAGATGATTAACTGATCCTTGTAGAAGATGTATTCCTGAATATAAATGAGATGATATTGATGAAGATATTGAAATTGAAGATAATAAAAATGCAGTAGAAAATAAAGACGAAAATTTGTGAATATGAGATTTACTTTGATGACTCTTTGAGTAAAATCTAATTAATTTATGTTGAGTAACTATCTCAAATACTCAAATTCCTATCTGGCCTGAGTCTTCTACCTCAGAATGTCTAAGCTTCTACGAATGTTCTACATTTGTTAGACTGTCCAAGTATGGGAAATTAAACATTTATTTGATTATTAAGCTTGAAAATGGCAAAAGTGCAAACTATTCTCAATCTTGAGATTCCTGCCGGGAAAGCTCAACCAGCTCCTCCTCTTGGACCTATGCTTTGAGCAAACGGTGTAAATATCGGTCAATTCACAAAAGAATTCAACGAAAAAACTTCAGATTATATGAAAAAGTTCGCCCCTACAGATGTTAAAATTAAATGTAAATTGACTATCTTTGTAGATAGAACCTTTCAAATAGAAATCTGAGCTCCTATTACGTCAGGATTAATAAAATGGAAGTTACATCTTGCTAAAGGTTCTGGAGAACCTAACAAGAATAAAGTTGGGAAACTTTCAAGAGCAGATTTGGAAGAAATCTATGAAATTAAGAAGGACGATTTAAATGCAAACAGCGTTGAAGAGTGAATTAGAATTATTGCTGGAACTGCTAGAAATATGGGAGTTGATTGTGATTTAAAATAAGATTTCTATTCTCTTTAGAGAAATGAAATATTACTGTGGCAGAAAGTAAAGACTTTCGCTATGGACCACTTTTACTTTGATTATTTGTTATTATTATGCCAACACACGGAAAAAAGTATGTTGAAGCTAAGAAAGCTATCGACAATCAAAAGCAATACAGCGTTGAAGAAGCTGTAAAATTAGTTAAACAAACTAACTACGTTAAATTTGATGCAACTGTAAATATTGCTATCAAAACTAACGCAAATCCTAAGTACAACGATCAAATGCTTAGAGCCACAACTATCCTCCCTCACTGAACAGGAAAAACTAAAAGAGTTGCTGTATTCGTAAGTGATGATAAAGTTGAAGAAGCTAAAAAAGCTGGTGCAGATATCGCTGGATTTGAAAGTTTGTTAAATGATATCAAAACTGGTAAAATGGATTTCGATGTTTTGATTACTACTCCTGAACACATTAGAGATTTAGCTCCAGTTGCTAAACAACTTGGACCTAGAGGTTTAATGCCTAGTCCAAAAGCTGGAACTGTCGCTATGAATGTTCCTCAAGCTGTGGAAGAAGTTAAGAAATGAAAAATCGAATTCAGACTTGATAAAACTGGAAATATTCATGCAGGAGTTGGAAAAGTTTCTTTTGATGATGCTAAATTGGTAGAAAATGTTAATGCCCTACTTGCAGCTATTGAGGAAAATAAACCAACTGGTGTAAAAGGAAAACTTATCAAAAAGGTTGTTCTTAGTACAACTATGAGTCCTGCAGTAGTAATTGCATACTAGTAATTAATTTATTTGAAAAAATAAAAAGCTGACCAGAAATGGTCAGTTTTTTACTTGAAGTTTCTTACATAAACATTACTGAAGAAATTCTTAACAAGACTTTGTTAAAACTAATAAAATAAAAAAGTTATCAATAATTTGACAAATTAATAAAAAGACATATAATGTACTATATAAAATATTTTATTTTTTATTAATAAAACATGAAAAAAATTTTTAATCTATTGTGAATGATAAGTATTGTAAGTTTATCTTCCATTTCTTGCACCTTCGCCTATACACAGGAACAAAAAGAAGCTTATCAATGGGCATATAAGTATGGAATTACTACACAACCAACCATCGAAGATGCTAAAATGAATTCACCTCTTACTAGACAAGCTTTTGCCAAAATGGTAGTAAATTATTTAGAAAATATTGTGTGAGCAAATTTAACAACAAATTCTTGTCATTTTCCTGATGAAAATAAAATTACTAACAATTTAAAACCACATACTAAAAAAGTTTGTGCCTATGAAATTATGTGATCAAATTGAAAGAATTTTAATCCCACTCAACCTGTTGACAGAGCTCAGCTTTGAACCGTCATATCTAGAATGTTATGGTGAAATGAATATAACGCGAGTGGAAAATGATATTATATTTACCATTTAAATGCATTAAAGCAAAGTGAGATTATAAACAATATAAATAATCCACAAAAAAAGACCAAAAGATGAGATGTAATGATTATATTCAAGAGAATGTATGAGAAATATGGTCCAAATATTAACATGAATAATAGCGAAAATTCTGCTTATAGTGATATTAAAATATCCACTAACGATATAACTACAGATAATACAACTTCTGATTATAGCATTATTAATGCAAAACCTGATAGTAATGGTTTCATGTATTATGATAGTTACTTAGATAGACCTGCATTATCAAATGCCATGAAAAATATGAAATTACGTTCAACAGATTGTTCAAATATTTTTTGTCAACAAGTTGGTGATGATGGCTCGTACAATAACCAAAAACATTATTATTGGAATGAAAAAAAATCAACCATGATTTTAATTCCTGGGGTATATTATGTAAATGACTGTGATTACTACGATAAAATATATTGATTAGATAATAATTCTTTAGATACACCATCTACCAATTCTGACAATTCATGGATAGACGAAATGATAAAAAATTGGAAATGAGATATAATTAAAGCCGAAGATTTAGTTTCAAAAAAGGAGAATAAACACAGTGCTTATGTAAAGCTAGAAAAAAGAGCCTTATTTGTAGATGAAGAATATAATTATATTCTAAAAATTTGACCAGAATTCGTTTGATATACAATGGAGGTATATTATAATGATATTAATGAAGTTGCCGAAATTTACATAAGAAGTAATTCTAATGATATCCGGTTCCAAGTAGCAGTTGAACCACGAGAAGATTGTAAATATATTAATTTTAAGTACGGAAATGAATATATATGGTGAGCTAACGATGAGCGCGTATTTACGAGACAAAGTAGATACAAAAATGATTGGGCTGAATTAATTACAAATGTAAAAAGTTGAAAATCAATAGACGAACTTGACAAACAACACAATTGTAAAGAACAATGATTCTAATCATATCAATTAATTGTTAAACCTTCTCTACCTTAAAATATTAATAATAAATCTGGCCATCTTGTGGCTAGATTTTTTATACACTTAAAACTTCTATTTAAACGCCAAATTTTCTCTATTATTTCTATAATTTTATACCTTCTAAATATAAAGTTTTAAAAAAGTCATCAAAAAATTGACAAATTAAAAAAAAGATATATAATATATATGTTATTATTTATGAAAGGGGGATAATAACGCCTAGGGAACAGAATATGAAATTTAATTATGATTAAGTATTCGATCGAACAATTAAGCTTAGCTTGATCAGAATCATTTTCATTTGCTGTTATGAATAAATTGGTTCTACACACAAAATTTACCGATTTATTTCCCTAAACTAAACACTATATGCACACAAGCAAAAATCAGAAATCTTCGTGATTTCTTACGATTGTAGCATTTGTGATGGTTCTTTTCTGAGTAGGATATATATTTTCTTGTTTGTCGTGAAGTGAAACTTTTGCGATTAGTAATAATGAAGATATCCCTCCTTATGCAGAAAATATTCATATTAAAAAAGACCTTCAGTGAAAAGAGGATCAGGAGAAAACCGTTGCTGGAGTCGAGAAATCTGTTGCAGATCGAGCTATTTCGTGATGGAATAAACTCGTAGGGAATAATGATAGTACCAGCTCTTTAGTAGTAAATATTCCTGAAAATGGAGAGAATACTACCATTTGAGATGAGGTTGCCTCTTGATATGAAGATACTTCGACAACGAATGTGGCATGAAATAATATGCAACTTGGTTTTGCTAATGGTTATATTCTGCCGTCTGTCTATCAGGACATTTCGACCTCTTCTTATCAAGACGCTATTACTATTCTTTATTCCAACGGAATAATTCAGTCTAGCAATAAGTTTTATCCTCATAATTACGTACGCGTAAGTGATTTCATTAGGGTAGTGATGGATGCTTATCGCGTCCAGCTCTGATATGAGCCTAGCAACCTAGTAGGGTTAACAACTAATTTCTATCTTTCGGATCCAAATTTTGATTCTGAAGTAATGAGGAAGGTTAACTCGGCGTATGAATTATGATTCCTTCAATCGTTTGCTTTGAAAGATTCGGAGTGAAATCTCCGTCTTAATGCATTTATTACTCCAAAAGAAGCCAAAGATATTCTGTATACTATTAAGGATAAATATCCTAATTCTATCAAGAATATTTCAAATTTATCTTGGTATAGTAAAGAAACTTTACGTAAAGATGAAATGGCTCAGTTAGTAGTATCAGCTTTTTGATTAGAGCTGAATGTATGATCTTTAGCAGTATTTAGTGATATTAGTTGATCTCCTTATCAAAATGAAATTCAACTTCTTTCGAAGCTTTGAATTGTTTGATGAGTTGATGGGAAATTTTACCCAGATGCCAAAATCGAGAATAAAGATTTTGTCATTATGATAGCGAGAGCTCTGATGAGACAGTCAGATTCTCAACCTACTATCAGCAACTTTTATTACTTAACCAATCTGCTGAATGCTTCATACAATTCCACATACTCTCCATATCTTGAGTTTTGCCTTGAGTCTCAAGTTTGTGATTCGATACTTTCTCAAACACCAAAGTGAGTTTCTTTCTCACCTAATAAATTACTTTCTCGGTGAGAAGTTGCTTCAGTATTATCGACTACTTCTAAAAACCAATTTGTCTTTGCGGGAAATTGAGAGCAGTTGATAACTAGATGAGAAGTTGCAAAACTTATTGTAGATAGTTTTGGATTCAACGAATCAAAAAAAACATCTTCAATAATTGACAAGATTTCATGGAATAATTGATGAATAAAAACAAACAATTCATCCAGTAAAAGTGCATTATCTTCCTTATGGACAGACTTTCAAAACATGATGAAGATATCGTAATTAACCCTATTTACCTCTTAATCTATTACAAATGTCTACAAATGAACAACGTGAATTAGCTGGAGTTTCTCTGATTAATCAACCTATGCTTCCATCTGAATCTAAACATACTTTAGATGATAGAAGAGATGAAGCTAGATTACATCGTATAGAAGCTAAAGAACTTCGTGAATTCAATCAATCAATGGTAGAATTTAATTATCATAAAGAATTAACTGATACTTTAGAAAATCCTTATGATAAGGTTAAGAATCAGCTTAAAAAATGAAATTATACTACTATATCTGAAAATGAAGCTCTTCACGTTCCTTATAAGCGTGCTGCCTAATTCATAGACATTAAACAGTTATAAAAAATCTGATTATCATCAGAAACAGAAAGCCTGACAGATGATTGTACGAATGCGTCCAATAGTGGTCGGGCTTTTTCTATTTCTAAAATTCTACTTGAAAAATTTTATCAGCTTTTTATTATACCTATCGTAAACAAAATTTATCCAATTTTATAGATATGAACTGAAAAAAAAGTTGAATTGTAAAGAAAGCATGATGAGTGGTTTTTGATGGTGACAATTTTTTTGTAGTAAAAAGAAATAAATATAATGACATATCATTGCCTAAATGACATATTGACCCCGGGGAAAATTCAGAGCAAGCTGCACTACGTGAGGTCTTAGAAGAAACTGGATTCGAATGTAAAATTATGGAAAATTTATGATCTGTTGAATATTTAAATCCTGAATGAATTGTTCAAGTTCAATTTTTCGCTATGAGTGTAAGTAAAAAAATATCAGAAGATCTTTTCCCTGATGTAGATGAAGTAATTACTTGAAATTACAATAAAATTGAAAGACTGCTTTCCTACTCTACAGATAAAAAAATTCTCGAAAAATGAGCTAAATTCTTTAAGTGTATTAAATAGATAGAAAATATATTATTTTTTTAACTTTTTGAAATATTTCATTCCATCTTTATATCAAACCTCATAAATATGAGAAAGTTTTTCTTTATTGGTTTCTGCCGTAAAAACTCACGTATTTTTACAAAAAAGATGATCTGTTGCTTTAATATTTCACTCAATATCTTTTGATAATACCAAGTTCCAAGAAACCATAGCATTTGAGAGAAGATTTGTAACTTTTTGATGTTTTTTAAATGAAGAAACAGTTACACCAATTACTTCATGATTTGGATACAATTTTTTTGCACGCAATACTGGAAAATTATCTATCACTCCCCCATCTACCAATAAATAATCTCAAAATTTAACTGGCGGAAAGATTACAGGCAAAGCAATACTTCACATTAAAGGATGAATCAATTCTCCTGTATGAAATATTTTATATTTTCCTGTATTCAAATCGGTAGCTCAGATATAAACTTTCTTTTTTAGTTTTGAAAATGTGACTGGAAGATATTTTTTGTATAGTTTCTGAACATTTTTTTCTTGAAGAATGCTTGTCACAGGAGGCATTTTTAAATTTTTTGCACTAAGAAATTCAATATTTTCCAAAAGTTTAGAATAAATGTCATCAGCCCTCATTCCATTTGCTCGAAATGAAGCGACCATTGCTCAGGCCGATACTCAAAAAATTGCATCAATTTCTGATTCTACTCAGCTTTCTTCTAAAGCCTTTAAAATTCATAAATGATAAAATCATTTTGCCCCTCATCATGAAAGGACTAAAATATATTTTTTATTTTCTGACATTAAATTATTATTTTAGAATTATAAATATTGTTTATTTTGTTCGTGTTGTGCATTGGTTTCTGCATAATGAATCTGTCCATCAGAACCATGCAGATAGAAAAGATAAGAAGTCTGAGTTGGAAACAATACAGCTTCAATTGTAGAAATAGCAGGATTTCCAATTGGAGTTGGGGTAAGTCATGCAACTGCACGTGTATTGTATTTATTATTTGAATCACTTACATTTTTTGCGATAATATTTGGAGTACAATCACTGTATGGTTTAGCAAATTCATAACAAAGTGTAATATCTGCTCAAAGCAGCATTCAATTTTTTAACCTGTTATAAAAAATTCATGCAACAGTTGGCTTATTTGCGTTATTTTTTTCTTCTTTTTCAACAATTGATGCCAAAGTAATGGTCTGATAAACTGATAATCAATAATTATTTTGAATATTTGTAAAATCTGAAGAATGAGTTTCCCAAACTTTTGATTTAAATGTATTTAACTGCATAGATACAAGCTCTTTAACCAAATTTCATCGATTACTTAGGAAATATGTATCTGGATAAAGGAATCATTCTAATGAACTTAGACTAGAATCAAAGAAATCATATCTTGTTGATAATTCTGATATTTTAGCAGAATCTGTTACATAAGCAATATATTCTCATTCATTAATATATCACTTAGCAGTTAAATCTGCATCAATATCGTAAATTGATCGTCATTCCAAAACTGTATATGAAATATACTCCTTCTCTGGTCCCTCTCATATGTGAGATAAGAATTCTTCATTAGTATATTTTCCACTAAAAATATATGTTCATTCTTGGATATTTGGTACTTGATCTTTATGATTTCTAACATAAAGTTTCATCCAAAAAGTCTGATTATCATCTAGCAATGCATCGTAAAATTTGCTAATTGTATCTCACTTTACGATTGAAACTTTTTGATTTTCGAAATTTAAATCTGATGGTGAAAACTTAATCCAACCTCGAATAGCAATAACAACTATCGCAATTAATATGAACAAAAATCACTTTCAACCTTTTTTCTTTTTCTGGCGTGAATAACCAAATCCAACATTTTTTTGAACCATATCTTAGTGAATAAAAATTAAAAATTATTTATGAAATATAATGTTTCATCATTGTTCTACTTCTACATCAAATCCAGATTCTTCGACTTCATCTTCTGATAAATTTTCGTGTTGTTTAGCACAATCTGGACAATATAATACAAATGGTGTTTCGAGTTCTATTGCTTGATAAATCAATTCTTCAATATTAATTGTGGAAGTTTTTTCATCAATGAAAAAAAGCACTTCATCGTTCGCATAATTTACTTCATCCTTATTCAGAGTAAATCTACTACTGTATCACTGAATTTTTATTTTCCTCTGAAATGGTTCACTGCAATAATCGCAAGTTTCATTCAAAGTACATTCCAATTCTTCGATTTCTACTAAAATATTTTCATCATCGATTCACGAAAGTCTAATTTTACCTGTGATTCACTCTTCACTAAGATTTGGAATTAAATCTGTTTTCTTATTTTCAAAAATTATTTCATCGACTGCAACATGATTTAGCAAATCTCCTATCTTTATTTCAAATGTTTGATCTTTCATTTTCTAGTTAGAGATATATGATAAATTGCAAGTTTATTTCTACTCTTTTCCTGCACTAATACAAGAGAAATGGGAATTTAAGCTTTATCTTATTTATCCTTTTCAAGTTTAATCCATTTTATTAGTCAATAAATATTAATTAGCAAATATCAAATTGATACAATCAACATCATAGTTGCATTCGGTGTTCATAATACAAAATTTATAATTCGGATTATTAAATCAATTGTATTATTGAATAACCATACAACCCAGCATTCTTTGAATCTCATATTCATAAGCACGATACCACAAAGCTGGATTATATTGCTACTTGCATCCAAAAATGCTAAATTTTGTCATGGAATTTTACTCAATAAATATCAAAGTAGAAAACTACCAACAATACAAATAGTCGTAATTAAAATTGAATTTTTTAGTGTAAATCATCTGATTTTTACTTTCTTTTTATTTTCTTTTTTATTCTTATTCCACATTAGATATCCATGAATTTGTGATGGAAAAAATACTAATAACGATAAAAATGCAATACCATATAATCAATTTAAATAGCACACATATCCACTCAGTATACAATAAATAGCTCCGAAAATGTAATTATATATTTTTCCTATACTTGCATAATAGGCATTTAATAACCCAGACATTAATATCAATGTTCACAAAAAATAATCCTTTGATAGGATTCCACATATAATTGAGAATATAATAATTAATATGGTATATGTTTTACTTTTCATATACATTAATATATGATTAAACAACGTTCAATATTTTTTATCTTTAATTTTCCTAGTCAAAATGTATGATAAATATTAGTTTAGCTTCTACTTTTTTTCTAGAATAATGCAAGAGAAATGGGAAATTAAGCATTATACTCAATTGTTTGAGAACGAAAGAATTACAGAAAATTCACTATTTTTGAAATTACAGCTGACTAAACTTCTCGAATCGCTAGAACTCGGAGATAAAGATATCATTTTAGCGGTTTCATGAGGAGCAGACAGTATGATAGTTGCAAGTCAGATTCTGTATTTCTATCACAAGAATGGATTAGATTTAAATAAGATTCATATTGCACACTGTAATCATAAAATCAGACCTGAAAGTGAGGATGAAGCTAAATTTATGTCAGATTTTTTTTCTGGTTTAGATTTCCATCTATATGAGAGAAAGAATTTGAAAAATAATGATGAAAACTCACTCAGAAATCGAAGATATTCTCAGTTCTCATCGTTGCAAAAATCTACAAAAGCTTCATATATCTTTCTCGGCCACCACTTGAATGATAGAGTAGAATCAACATTCTTAAATTTAATGCGTGGGGCATGAATCAATGGTTTTCTAAATATGCGTGAAGTAGAAAAGCATCACCTACTTCCAGATGAATGTAAAGTTTGTCGTCCATTATTGGAAACTTCAAAATCCGAAATTCTAAATACTTGTAATGAAGCATGAATCCCATTTTTTGAAGATAAGACAAATCAAGATGTTTCAGTTTCCAGAAGAAATCGAGTCAGAAATCAGGTTTTAAATCCAGTTTCAATGTACTGAACCGGAAATTGAGAAGAAAATAAATTTTTAGAAAGTTGTGCATGAATTTATAAACAATTAGAAAATATTGAAAATAGTAATTCAAGTAAAGATTTGAAAACTATACCAAGTTTTCCATTATGGAATGCTGAATTTTCATATCTATGGTGAAAAAATATTTTGAAATGTAACGAGAATGATGTTTTTGATATTTTCCACACATTAAAAATTCAAACTTCTGCAAATGTAGTAAATGAGTGGATGAATTGGTTGAATAATTGAGAGAATGGATATAAATACATTTGATGAGTTTATTTTTTCATTCATGAAAAACAGCTTTTTATCATAAAAGCTGAAAAAGATTTTTGGAAAAGAAAAAATAATGCTGATGAAAATATTTGGTTAAGAATTGAATCAATGGATAATATCAGATTTTTTGGATCTGATTTAGAAATTCCGAGAGATGAATTGGTTTGATGAAAAATTAGATTGCCGCAGGATTGAGATATCTTTGCATGAAAGAAATGGAGTCGTTGGGCTTTAAATCAAAAGATTCCAATGTGGTGGAGAGATTGGATTCCTCTTGCAATAAAAAATGGAAAGGTTATCCATATGTGGAAGAATATATGGAAATAATTTTATTTTTCGATTTTATCTAAATGGGAAACATTTGGTCTACATATACAAATTGGATTGAGTTTTTTTTCAAATCAAACGAGACTCGGACTACAGTTTGGAGTATATTAGTTTTAGTTTGGTGAATCAGTTTTTTGATATTTTTGCCATTACATCGTATAAGTTTAAAGAATGTACTAAAATCTAAAAAGAATCTGGTAGATTCTGTAGATAGGGTGATTTACCTACTTTCAAAAGCTCAATATTCTTTATCTGAACAACAAGCCTTAAAATATGATCCTTGTTTTGCATTAATAAAAACTATGTTTTGAAGTGGACATTTTGAATATATTGATAATCTGGATGCTATAAAAGAAAATGTAAAAAAAGTGGAAGTTTTACTTAAACAAAGAGTAATTTCCGACCAGGAATGGAGCAAAATTGATAGCCAAAAAAATAGTTTAAAATTTCATACTTTTTGGAGTAAATTTTTCGGTTATGAATTAAATTTTATAACTTGCTGAATTTATAATTTATTTTGGTAAAAAAAGAGAAAAGTCATAATAACTTTTCTCTCTCAAAGAGCATTAAAATCAATAATTAGTTTTCAAACGTTTTACTATAATGTTTCATGCGGTCTATATCCTCCTGATAAAGTCCATCATCTAATTCATCTATTGAAACTCAACCAATGTCATATTTCATTGCATTACATAAAGCAGCGAGTTCATTTACTTCATGTTTACCAAATTCCATTCATACAGTGGCATAAGCTTTATTAATTTCTTTAAAACCTTTCTCTTTTAAGATATCAGTATCTTGAAAAGTACCATCATTAAACTCAAGGTTACATCCTCGTTTTTGTTCGAATCAATGCCTTCCTCAATTAAAAACATAGTTAGCTTTTATATGATTCATCAAATTTCAAACTTTAGTAAATGCTTTAATTTTCGTCCTATTTTCATAAGAATCTTTAGGATATCAGTTTGCATCCATTTCTAAACCATTATTTAGTTTTATAGGAAACTCATATTCATATTTATCACAAACTACGTATATTATACCCTTTTTCAAATCTAGCTCACATCTATTACCAGGCACATGAGAATTAACATCTCCGTTCAATTCTTTACCCCATGTTGCAATACTCACTCTTCATGAATCTAGATCTACATTCCAATTATTGTCTCAAGGGGCTCCGTCTTTAAGATTTCTTTCTGGAGACCAATCTTTATCTGTATCTGTAGCTCTAATCCCATCAAGAACTTTAGCCATTTCTTCTGGAATCCAACTAAGATCTGGTCTTTCCTTATCTTCTTTTTTTTCATTTCCTCCTTCTTTATTTTTTTCTTTTCATCCTTCTTGTACTTCATCAATAATAAACTTCATTGTATATAATGTTTGAGGACCAAACTTTCAATCTTCAAGAATTTTTCATGAATTAAGTCGAATTCCTCTATCTTTTAGGTATTTTTCTAATTCTTCTTTATTTATTTTTCAATCTTCAATCTTTCCATTAAGATATTTCTGCATTCACTCAATATCATTCTTTTTAATGTATCAAGCAATATCGGAAAGATATGGGTTCTTAAGAGATGTAACGAGATCCACAACATCCTTTTTGGAAATGCTTTCTTTTCATCGTTTGTATAACTTTTTGATATCATCTTCCGTCAATCACACACTTTGAAGGCGCGCAAATGATAAAGCCTCTGTCGTTGTTGCGTTAAGCTTAGTATCGTTTTTCAATTTTTCAGTCTCAGCTCCAACCTCTTCTGTTACCTTTTCTCATTCTTTGGTATTTAAAGCATCTGAGAGTGTGTCTTTTGCTTCTTTGATATCTTTTTTTACTTCGTTAAATAGGTTCATTTTAATAATTTTAATAAAATAAAACACCTATATTATATTCATCTACCAGCGATTTGTCAAATTTTTAAAGACTTTTTTAATAACAACTACAAAAAAATGAATCCTCACCAGTCTATCAGCCTATTTTTTAATACAAAAAAAGCAGATTCATAACAAATCTACTTTTAAAAAAAATATTCAAACAAATTATTCTTCAGTTATTGCTTGAAATTTTAAATGTGTTGAAAAGTCATTCCATGCTCCATCGTTCATCTGAACAACAAATTTCTTATTTGATGCAGAATAGATGACTATTCATTGCCCCCAAGATTTGCCAACATTTCACTGACATTCATAAATTCTAACAGCTGGTGAAGTTTCCAAATTCTCTTTATCTGAATACTTAACCACATTTATAACATACGAACAAGATACATCATTTCTTCCAAAATTTTCCTTTACTGAACTTACAGAATATGAGATATTAGATGATGGGAACTGTAAACTATAACCTCATCTTGCAGACTTATACTCCAATCATTCTTCTTTGATTGGAAATTGAGCCACATTAGTATCTAAATTCATAACAGAAATAGGTTCATTAACGATATCTCATGTAGATTCCGTTTCTAATTCTTTATCTTCATCTCCTTCATCTGAAGCAACTACATCATCTCAAATCATCAATGACTGCAACTGTCATTTTGTAGGTAAACTAAAATCAACTAAAATCTGACAAGTTAATTGTTTCTCATTTCAGTCTCCAGAAACTGTTACAATCAATCACTCTTGCTTCAACAAAACTTCAGAATTATTTATCTTTTGAAGTTTTTCTCACGATCACTGACAAATGCTCACTGCACGAAGTTTCACCCATTCTTTGATATTTTTTTCATTAGCAAACTTTATTAAATCTTTAAGTTTATACATTTCATCCTCAGAAACATCATTAATAAATATTCCCCACCAATCTCCATTGGCGACAAACCACTGATTTTCACTTTGTCTATAATAAACATCTCACTCATAATTTGAAGAGCTCTGAGCCTGATTATTCTCAAAACTTTCAATCAATCCCTTACAATTTCTACTTGGATCTGATGAATTACAGCGGAAATATTTTAAAACTATCTTTTTGTTTGTCTGAACATTTTGAATATTGATCTCCCCGTTTTCTCACTCATTCAATAAAACATATTCATCAAAAAAGTTTGGCAAAAATAATACTCCGGCTTTTGGTATATAAACACTACCATCACTCTCAAATGCCATGTCTGCACCATTACCTAATCCAACCTTACTTCACGAAATACTATATACTCTTACAATAGGGTTACTCTGATAAAACTTCTCAACTATTCACGTTAACTCGGCAAAACCAGCATAATCAGAAAGATTTATAGAATCTGACTTTAATCATATTTTTCAATAATTTACATCATCTATAGTATGAGTATATGTAACTATATCACCATCCGCTTTGATTTCTCACTGTAAAAAAACTTCTTCTCAAAGTGAAAAACTAAAGTCATTATTTTCTTCTCATTCACCTCCATCAAAAATTTTCCAAGACACCAATCACACTACCAATAATAACAAAGCAACCAATAGCCAAACCCATAATTTAGATTTTTTCTTTTTTCTAGAAAAAGACATATTACCTGACATTTTTTTCTGAAAAAAATCTGTTTTATTCTCCATTTTACTAACAAAATAAATAAAATCTAACCATAACATTATAAAAAATTAATCATGTATTGCAATCAAAGATAAATTTACCAGACAATAATACTATTTAACAAAAAGTTCTTATAAATTCCATTCACGACAACAATAAATATTTAAAGAATTTTAAATATAGATTATATTTGATTTGTCAAATTATTGAACAAAAACAATACATTCTGTCAAATCTTTTTTTCAACTATAATATTAATTCAACTTGTTTTAACAGTAAAAATGCCTAACTTCAAACTACTTTATCTAATTATTAATAAATGAAGACAGAAACAACAAGCTGAACAAAAAAACAAAAGAAAGCTTCCACAGCTAAAAAGGCTTCCCAAAAAATTTGAGTTTCTAGTGTTGTCTCAGAGAAAAAACATTCCGACCACCCCGAAACTAATGTTTCTGTTTTTACAAAAACCACAAATCCAAAAGTAGTTATTAAATCAGAAAGCTTAAAAAATAGTAATAGTATCTCTTTGTGACAAAAACAAAACAAATATGATATGTTAATATTTTTCTGCTTCATAATAATGTGCATAATTATATTAGCAACCTTTTTCCTGTCACTAAAAACATACAACACTGTTAACGAATTGGCAGAATATATTATATTATAAGATATCAAACATTTGATATATAAACTTTTATTTTTTATTCTTTATAAACCATGGTTAAAAAAGAATCTACTACTTGCGAAAATTGCGACTGCAAAAAATGTTGCGGAAGTAATTGTATTAGCTTGATTTTATCAGCTCTATGATGTATTGCTGCTATAGTTGCCTGCATCTTTGCTTGTAAAGTTTACAATTTAAATGTTCTCTCTGCTGGATGACATGACAATCTAAAAAAAATGAATGAATTATATTCTTCTGATGCTTACATAAAATATGCTACTGAACAAACTCAAGCATACATAGATGGTTTTATGGCACAGTATGGGGACACAAATGAGGACACTAACGTAAATGATGAAGACACAACAACAGATGAAGAAGAAACTAATAACGCATCAACAGAAGATGTAAAAACTATTGTTGAAGATATGGTTTCAAATAGTCCAATTCGTGGAGATAAAGACGCTAGATTCACTATCGTAGAATACACTGAATTACATTGTCCATATTGTCAAAGACATGCACAGGCTGGAACTATCAATTCTGTAATCGAAAAATTCCCATGAGAAGTAAATTCTGTTTCAAGACACTTCATCATTCACGGAGAAGATGCTCTAAATTTAGCTTCTGCTATGGAATGTGTAGCTGAATTAAAGCCAGAAGTTTATTATCAAACATTTGAGAAAGCTTTTGAGGCTTATCCTGTAGACATGGATGCTTTAGTTAATATAGCTACTGAACTTGGAGTAGATAAATCTGCATTACAATCTTGTGTAGACGAATGAAAATACAAACAAGCTATTAATGACGGAATGACTCAAGCTTCTACATTATTCGGAGTTAATGGAACTCCAGGAAACGTAATTATCGATAGAGAAACTGGAAAATATAAATTAGTTTCTGGAGCTTACCCTGTTGATGAATTTGTTAACGCTATCAATGAGCTAAAAAATGCTTAATTAAAAAGCTAACAAAAATTCAACATAATCAGAAAACAAAAATTCTGAGTAAAAGAATTACTCTGTAGAAATACAGAGTTTTTCTTAAAATTGATTTTCAGTAGAAAATAAATACGAATAAATAATGGAAAAAATTGAAAAATTATACAATGGGTTTTATTTAAATAAAGAGAGTGCAAACTCTCAAATTTCTGGTTGTAAAAATCATTTACGAGTAGCTCCAATTAAAAAAATAAATAGTTATGTGGATTTGGAAATAGATTATGAACATTTTTCATTTGCAGAAAAAGATAAAACCTGAAAAATAGAATATTTTCATGGACTTAAAAATTTTTTATGGATTGAGAAATCATGTGTTCCTCCTATTTTCATTTTTGACAACCATAATCATGCTCCAGTTTTTCGATATAATATTATATGTAACAAAAAAATTAAAAATGTAGAATTAATTCACATAGACCAACATTCAGATTGCTGGGAAAATAAAAATCATTTAAAATGAAACTGAAATGAAAATGAATTAGAAAATGTCTTTCATTTCTATAACGAAAAATGCAACGTAGGAAATTTTATTCCTTCCAGTATTAAAAGTTGAATAATCTCAAATCAAACACAAATACGTTCAATCTCCGCACTAAAAAATTTAAAAATAGAAAAAAATCAGAATTTTATTTTAGATATTGACTTAGATTTTTGTCTAAATTGAATTGATAGAAGTATAATAAATGAAGAATCTATAAAAATTCTAAAGAAAAAATTTAATGAATTTTGAAATTTTGCTTTATGTATTACAATTGCAACTAGTCCCTATTTTTTAAATCAAGAAGTTGCAATAAATATTTTAAAAAAACTATTAAACGAATAACCGTTTGCATTTTTTATAATTATCAATAAGTTATATTCAGATTTATATTTTTTGTATTGCGTATAAAATTATGGAAGAAAAAAAACTGCATATCTACAATACTATGAGTAGAGAAAAAGAAGAATTTATCCCTTTAATAAAGGAGTGAAAAAAAGATTTTGTTTGAATATATTCATGTGGTCCTACGGTTTATCGAAATCCTCATATCTGAAATATGAGAGCTTTTGCTTTTGCAGATTTACTCAGAAATGTGATCAAAAATATACTCTGATATAAAACTAAACATGTTATGAATCTGACTGATGTTGGTCATTTGACTGATGATGGAGATAAATGAGAGGATAAAATGGAAAAATGAGCCAAAAGAGAAAATAAAACTGTTTGGGAACTAGCAGACATGTATATTGAAAAGTTTTATAGCTATCTTGATAAACTCCAGATAGAGAAATTTGACGTAATGCCTAGGGCTACAGATCATATCAAAGAACAGATTGAAATGGTGAAAATATTAGAAGAAAAATGATACACATATAAAATTCCAAATGATGGAATTTATATGGACACAAGTAAAGTTGATGATTATGGAAAATTAGCATGACTAGCAAACCAAGAAAGAATTGCTGGAGCTAGAATTCAAAATGATAACAAGAAAAATGATACAGATTTCGCTTTGTGGAAATTTTCTCCAAAAGATCAGAAAAGACAAATGGAGCGAGATTCTCCATGGGGAACTTGATTCCCTGGTTGGCATCTTGAATGTAGTGCTATGTCTAGCAAATATCTCTGAGAACAATTTGACATTCATACATGATGAGTAGACCATATTTGAGTCCACCATACAAATGAAATTGCTCAGAGCGAATGTACATTTTGAAAAAAACCTCGAGTAAAATACCGAATGCACAATCAATTTTTGAATCTATGATGAAAAAAACTATCAAAATCTGCATGATGATTAGTTACTGTTGATGATTTGGAAGAAAAATGATATTCAGCTCTAGATTTAAAACTACTTTACTATACAGCTCATTATAGAAATTTCCTAGATTTCAATGAAACAGTATTAGAACAAGCCAAAGTCCAAAGAAAAAATCTAATTAAGAAAATCTCTAAAGCTAAAAGGATTGAATTAAAATGAAAGAATTACAAAGAAGTAGCAAATGAACTAAAAACTGAAGAATGAATCAAATTTTTATCAGATTGTTTGGATGCTTTATTGGATGATTTAAATTCTCCAAAACTACTTGCAACTATCAATTCATGATTAAAGAATCAGAATTCTGAAATTATTTGAATAATAGTTTGGTTAGACAAAAAAGTCATGAAATTAGATTTACTATGAGAATATGAAGAATCTAAAGTAAATGAAAATATTCCAGAGGAAATTGCTGAGCTTGCTAATCAACGTTTACAAGCAAAACAAGAAAAAAATTACACTCTCGCTGATGAACTAAGAAATCAGATTCAATCAAAATGATACTGAATAAAGGATATTCCTTGAGGATTTGAGATAGAAAAAATATTATAATAACGTTTTTTATACAATCCTATTTACCTGAATTTTCAACAATTCCCAAACAGGCTTTTTGATATTTTTTATAAATTGAAGGGCTTACCGTTGCAAAGAATACTCTTGGATTATTCAATATTTCAAGTAATTGAGGTTCGTTTTCAGAAGTAATCTCTATTGATAATTGTCTTATTTCAAGAGGTTTATCACAATTTGTATAAGCAATCTTTGTCAATACGTGAGTATCTACATTATATTGACCTTGTAATTTAAAATCTCACAACGTAAAATCTATTAAGAATAAATCAGACTTTCATTGAATATCACGTATATCATCCGGCACCATCTTGAAATGAATACGGAATTGGTCAATAATCTCTAATTTTCTTTCTAAATTTCCATCTTCAGTTTCTATTGTAAAATCTATTATAGAAGTAATAATACTTGGTGTAGAATCTTTCATAAACAAAACTCCATCCAACTTAGATTTTATAACTTGCTCTAAATCTTCATCACTAATTGTAAATGAATCTAATACTCAATCTGTTAGTACAAAATTATACTCAACATCTCATTTGTAAAGCGAAATTCAGGCATCATCACATGTATAAACAGAAATATCTTGTCTTTCCATAATCTTTTCACAAAATGTCGGCTGATCTTCCAATTTTTCTGGAGTAGATTCATACCACATTCAAACCTGTTCATCAATATAATTCAACATCGCATAGAACGTAATGTTTCACTCAGATAAATAAATATTTAAAATATCCGTAAATTTAGGCTGATTTGCAACCTTTATGCTCTCTACATATAGCAGATTATCCTGTCTACGCAATGTCGTCGTTACTTTCAAGGTATCTCAATTAGTTCCATCCGTAAATATTTCCGTTTGTACCTTAATGGTATCATCTGAAACAACATCTGCCCTTCTTACCTTTAAACGATCATTCATAGCATAATACTGAGAAAATAGATCTTCTAACGTTTTTTCATTTAATGTCATTCCCGTAAAATCTGATTCGTTATGTACAATATCCGCAGTTGTTAATTGTGATATTAAAGATATCGATCAAAGACTACTTCAATTATTAATTTGGTCTATCTGCAATTTTATATCTGAAGAAAGCTTTCATTTATTTATCAACCCCTGATACAATTCATCCATATTAAATACATACAACAAATCTTTATAAATTGGATGTAAATAACGATTACTACCCTTATCCCTATCCAAAAGTGTTTGTACAAAAGCTAAATAACTTTTTATATACCCTTCATTCAATGATGTTCATCACAAAATCTTATATACAGTTTGCTGAGCTGACAAAAGTTTATATGCATTTAAATCTGGATTATCAAAGACCTTACTAGAAAGCTCTGGCTGTCCTAAAGAATTTTCTAAATCTATAAAATTAACCAGTTTTTTATAATATTCTGATTCATCTTGACTACATAGTTCCATCATGGTTAGCAATGATCCAGTTGTACTACCAACATGTAATGTATATTCTTTAACCATATCACAAATAGGCTCAATATCTTCTTTTTTCTTCTTTAAGTTTTTAACTACATCTAAAAGTTCAATTGAACCTTGCCCTAAATCATAATACTTACCATAATTGTTGAATATTTCCAAGAATTTATCACACACAAAATCAGATAGTTTAGAATTATTAATACAAGATATATTAAAATATTTCTCTAACGATCATCAAAAATCATTACTTATCCACCTTAAATCCTGAACATCAGAAATGTTCGCCGTATTTTTATAAATATCATTATTAACTATTAAAGAATTCATAAGATTAACTATATCCTTACGTTTCAGCTTTTTTTCATTAAAATCTTTTAATGAAATAAAATCATCAGAATTATAATCTACAAATGCTAACTGTGGAAGAACCACTCATTTATATAAAATCAAATTGCTTTTTGAGTAAAAAGAAGTTCAACTAAGAGATATTCCTCAATAAGGTATTCAAACATCTATTTTTACTCCACTTTCAATCAAAGGTAATAAAATTTTATCTGGCGTTTCATCCCTTCGCTTACTTTTATTTTCAACAGACGATTCTTTTACCATTTCAATGTTATCAGCAGAACCTATCTTTGTCTGTAAAAATATTCAAGAGACAATTCCAATTATAACCGAAAAAGCAAAAAATCACCATCTAAAAAACAAACGATTTAAGTTTTTATATTGTTTAACAAGATCAAACCAATCATGATCAACCAATAAATCTAAATTACTATTAATTGCTCCCTCCATTCAAGAAACAATCGATGACCTCTCCTTATCTGTAATTTCATCTGAATCCGTAGTAAATAAGTCCTCTTTCTGAATTGGACTCTCAGATTTTTCTTCATCTTTTTCCTCATCAAGTTTATCTGATTTGTTATTTATGTCTCCCTCATGAGTCTCCTCATTAATAGTAACATTTCCTAAATTTTTTTCTATATTTTCCAAATTTTGTACATTATTAACATTTTCAGTAACTTTTTGCAAATCATTAACCTCATTTTCCATATTACCTCCTCAACTATCTTTAAGAAGCTCCGAAATATCTGGTGCTTTAACCTCTTCCACTGGAATATCTATGATAGCTTGATTTACTTTCAATCCCTCATCAATTCAATTACTAGAAAAATCTCCAGTATTTTTAAATATACTTTGTCCATTCTCTTGAGTTCAAACATCACTTTGATTCAAAGATACCTGTTGATCAGCCATCTTTTCATCCAACACATCATCACTTGGCCTAAATGTCATAAATATATCAAAATCTGGAATAAAAAGACATTACCACGTAAATTATACTCAGCAAACATATTTTTGTCAAATTTTTTCAAAGATTTTTTAATAATTAAACAACCAACTTTTCATTGAAAATAATTAAAATATAAATAATCTACAACGTGAATTACTTTTAATAACAATGAAACAATAGCTCACATATGTACAGTTACCGTAATTTTCAAAAATCCTTCAAAAAAGAACGTAATATACGAGAACGAATTTCGTTCTATTTTCGTAAAATTCCATTTATATGAAACCTCAATTTTTCAAAAGAAATGCAACTTGCTTCATTATTTTGAGCAATGTTTTTGATTATTCTAGTTAGACTTTTTTATTTACAAATAATTCAACATAACAGTTACAACACTGAACTGATAAAACAATCTACTTCTCTAGCATCAATTAAAGCTGAAAGATGAGATATTTATGCTCTAGATAAGACTGGGCAACCCGTAAAACTCACAGAAAATATAAATCTTTATGATATTGCTATAGATCCTAGAGAAATTTGATACAATACAGGATGAAAATTAATGAAAGATCGCTTCATTGAACTAATTTCACCCATCGTATATAAACATTTATGCGTAATTCACTGAATGGATGATATACAATGAGACACAGAACAGTGTATAAAAAATATAGAATCTTTTGCTAATGTGGAGCTACTACCAAAAGAGCCTGAAATTTTCTATTTTTGAAAAGAATACGATGCTGAATGAAATGAAATTCCAGTAATTTCACCTGAATATTCAACATTCAATTATGAAGAATTTAATGAAGAAAAACAAAAGGTCATAGCAGAATTTTCAAAAGAAAAAGCTATGGAAATAATAACAGCCAGATTAAATGAGAAAATTAAAACATGAATTAAAGAAAAAAATTATGTATGATACTTCACAAACGAAGAATTTCTTGAAGATCTTGAAAAACAAAAATTTAACTTCGTATCTTTAGAAGCTAATTTTTACTTATACATAATTCCATGAAAGTCCAATAGTTATAAGAATAAAATTTTATTCAAAAATTTTATGAATAAACGATGAGAAACTATAGATAATACGACTGTTGATTTATTATTTAAGCAACAAGAATACAAATATATCAAACTTTTCTCATCTGCAAACCCACAAATTGCACAAGATATAAAACAATTAAAAATAGATTATGGAAATGAAAAATATTCCTTAGATTGAAGTCCTTATAACAAATATTCGATTGTTCACTGAATAATTTTAGAACCAAACGCAACTAGATATTATCCATATTGAGAATTTATGTCAAACGTTCTTGGATACGTAGACAAAAATTGAGAAGCATTTTACGGGATAGAAAAATACTTCAACAATATATTAAAATGAATTGATTGAGAAATTACGTGACGTTCAAATCGAAATATGTGATGAAGTGATTTTGAAGTAATAAACACAAAAGATTGAGATGATGTGATTCTAACTATTGATATTTGAATTCAAAAAGAAGTCGAAGCAATCGCAAAAAAATATATTGAAGCATTTCATGCCGATTCATTAGCTGTCTTGGTATTTGATCCAAAAAAATGACAAGTAAAAGCATCTGTTTCTTTGCCAACATATAATCCAAATAATTATAATGATGCCTACACTATGATACCGTTAAGTCCAGAATATTCATATTTAATTGACAGTGAAACTTATAACGAAGTACCAGTATACATTTACTCATGATGAAAATATATTAAAACAAAATCAAAAGAAAGAAGAGATCCAACACTAAAAAAATACATATCAAAAAACGTATATTGAGCATCTGTTTTTGTTGACAAAAATATATCCATTGCATTTGAACCTTGAAGTATTTTTAAAGCTTTTACTACAGCAATATGACTAGATAGCGATGAGATCAGGCTTGACGACCACTACCAAGACGATGGAAGTATTAAAATTGATGTATATACAATCCAAGATGCAGACAAAACGGCATGTATGTGATACCACAGTTTTCAAGAAGCATTAATAAACTCTTGTAACGTATGAATGATCAGAATTGTCCAAGCATTAGGTAAAGAAATATTTTACAATTATTTAAGTAAATTTTGATTCTGAGAAAAAACATGAATCGAATTAGCCGAAGAAAAAGACTGATATATACCAAAATCGTCAGCAACTTCAATGGCATGATTTTTCAATAACTCTTTCTGACAATGAGTAACCGCAACACAAATTCAACTTGCTACAGCCTATGCAGCACTAGTCAACTGATGAAAATACATAAAACCTACCATAATCTCACAAATCAAAGAAAAATTTGCAAATGATGATAATATAGTAATTCAAGAAAAAGTAGCTCATTCAATAAGACAAGTAATTAGGCATGAAGTAAGCGATGAAATGAGAAATGCACTATTCTCTGTGATAGAAAGAAACAGTCAATATGAACGCGCTAGAGTTTCATGATATCGCTTAGGTGCTAAATCATGAACTTCTCAAGTAGCCTACAAATGAAAATATAGAAGATGAGTTTGATGGACTCAGGCCACTTTTGCTTGAATTGTCTCGATAGACAATCCAGAGTATGTAGTATTAATATGGATATCACGTCCTAGAAACAATCAATGGTGAGTTTATACTGCCTGAAGAATTTTCTGAGAAATCGCAGAATTCTTAATCTGATACTCTATGATGGAATAATTTTTATAATGATATGAAAATAACAAATGCAATCATTATTCTTAACAGAATATATCAAATCAAATATGTTTATCCAAGATTTACGCAAAGAAGTAGCTGACCGTGATGTAAATTTCGACCTTATCGTAAGTGATTTGAATTACAGTGATTGTCCAATATTAACAATCAACCCCGAAAATAAACCCGAAAATGTTTCACTACTTGATGCTCGGAAAGATGCTATTTCAGCATCAAAACATCCATTAATAATTCTAAACGAATTGAATCTCAACTTTTTAGAGCCTATTTTTGATATATTAAATAAAAAAGATTACATAACAATAATAAATATTCATGCATGACTATGAAGTTATGGTAAAAAAATCTCACCTGAAACGAATGATTTGGACTATGTTTATAATTTGAATTTCAATATTTTCGAACCGATAGATTTGGAAAATATGCGGAACATTTTCAAACAAAATCAAAAACAATACATACGTTTATTACATAAAGAAATGCCTGATGCAATTTTTGATGTAGATGAACTTGGAATAATTGATGCATCAATGCTTGAAAATTTAGATTCAATATCGCTCAAAACTTATGGATTTGCAGGAAATAGTTGAGTAATCTTTGCTACAGGAAGTCTTTTTGCAACAGCAATTCAAACATGAGAAATAATTCAAAATCATAATAAACAAGTTAGCATTTTTGTATTGCAAAAATTGAATGCAGATTGGAGTGAAGAGATGATAAATAATATTAAAAATTCAAAAAAATTATTTATTCTAGTTGATCATGAAAATACAGATGAGCTCACAAAGCGGATAGAAAACAGAATGAAAAATTATGAATTAAACGATATTCAATTGAATATAATCTGTCCAAAATATGGAAATTTAACCACAATTCTGAATGAATATCAAGAAGAACAGTCAGATTTTGATCCTGAAAGATTATCACAAAGAATCATTTCAAAACTATAAATTCTTGCACTCATAAACAAAAACACTATATACTAACTAATATTTAATTTAGAAGAAATAATGCATCTACTCATCAAGTGATATTATGGATACAAGAATTTGTGAGATGAACTCATTATTTTTTCGCTACTAAATCGAGCAGATGAACGTTTCAATCCAGATAAAATCAGTATCGAATGCTGAGATGAAAAATGGTTGGAGGATTGGATATTAAAACATAGAGATTTTTTGATTCCATGAATTATCAAAAAATTAAATTTTCTACCTAGACCAAATTGGAAAGAAAAAATACAAATCTGCCTATGAATGAAAAGAAATATGTATGATTTTATAATTCTTGGATGATGAGAAGTAATAGATGAAAGTAGAGATTTTCTTCATCGTGGATGGAACCTATTCTTCCAATATAAACGGTCAATTAAAAATTGATTAGTTGCCATCGTTGGTGGATTAGGAACGAATAAAAAATGGTGAACTACGTTTTTGCAAAATTTTTTGGTGAAAAATGCAAATATTATCATACTTCGTGATCAGAATTCTTTTGAATTAACTAAAAAGATTTTAGGACAAAACTGACAAAATCGAAAAGAAAAAGCTGAATATGACTGAGATTTAACTTTAAGTCTACTAGAGGAAACAAAACAAGTTTTTACTGAAGAAAAGATTAAATCCAAAAGAGATCCATATTATTTGGTAAATTACTCTCCTCTTTGTGATAGAGAAAAAAGTTTTAAATTGATTAGAAAATTTGCTGATTCACACAAGGATTTACAGCCAATCTACATTGCATGTAATAAATCTGAAGATGAAAAGTTTTTCAAAGATATTCAAGAAATTCTTCCGAACTGTGAAATATTTGACCGAACTCAAGCTAATATAGCTGAAACTTTGAAACTTTTCTACTGTGCGGAATGATGAATCTGAGCTAGACTACACTTCTTATATATTCTAAAATTCTTTGAAAAAGAATTCGTTAAACTTCACGATAGCCACAAAATTCAAGTCAATCTTTCAGATTTAGATAAAAACTAAAATATGTTTTTTCTAGCATTTGCAGGCAGTATTCGAATTTTCACTTTATTTTTGAATTTATTAAATTCTGAGATTTTTCTCATTCCTGCGATTATTTTATTGGCCATACTAGTGTCATTCTGAGCGAAATGAAATGAAGCGAAGAATCTTAGGTCTAATACACAAGATTCTTCGGCTAAAGCCTCAGAATGACAAACGATGAAGAAACGAAGCAAGATTTTTCTCAGAAATCTACTACGATGAATAATCGCGAATCTACTCGCAATTGTAGTCATCTCATGACATTTATATTACAAAAATTCCGAATATTTCCAGCAGTTTATCGGAATTAAAAACTACGAATACTCTACTCCTGAACGAAAAGTTTTTAATGATTTCGTTCGTATATCTGATACTCAGAAATATCATAGATACTATGTGGAGACACAAGATTGAAAAACTTATGCATTAAATAGTGAAAATGATTATCACATCTGAGACATTCTTTATCTATCTGCCAATCAAAAAGATTTAGATTTTTCTAATATTTTTTCTTTGAGTGGAAATGCAATATTCACCAAAGAATTTTGGAATTACGATTTCAATTATGATAAGTGGCTATTCATGAAATGAGTAGATGGCTCAATGTATGAAAAATCAAGTTTCAAAGCTGACTGCGAAGAGAAAGATTGAATCTTAGACTGTAATAAGTCTACAATGCAGTGAAAATCCCCTCACTTTGAGCCACTTGGAAAGATAGATAAAATCCGCTCTCGAATGCAAAATACAGTAATCTCCATTTTCTGAGAAAATAAATATTCATGATTATTGCTCGGACTCTTTATCGGAGATAAATCCATGATTCCAAGTGATAATTATAATACATTCGTAGATAGTTGACTCGTTCACATTATCGCTGTAAGTGGAGGTAATATCGCTATGGTTTTGATTCTGCTTTCTTTTCTTTTGTCATTCTTGCCGTTCTATGTCAGAAATTGTTTCCTTATAGTATGAATCATTTTCTATGCGATGATATGCGGAAGTGATGCTAGCGTTTTTAGAGCTGCTGTAATGTGAAGTTTGACACTAATTGCTTTATTCCGATGAAGAGAAATTTCAATCCGAAGGTCAATGATATATGCATTTATGGCAATTCTAATTTTCAATCCATTCAGCTTATGATATGATATCTGATTTATTCTCAGTTTTGGAGCTATTGTGTGAATAGTTTTATTCCAAAAATTCTCTCAAAACTTAGTAGAAAAAAGAAAAGAGAAAAAGAAGTGAAACAAAAAAGAAAAATCAGACTTTTTTGATTGTAAATTCTGGAAAGAATATTTAGTTCCAACTATTTGAGCCAGCCTGTGAACTGCACCAATTTTGATATTCTTCATGAATTGAGTAAATCTAGTCGGAATACTTTTAAACGTAATCATAGTTCCAATCATTCCAATCGTAACAATTTACGGATTTATCAGCCTGATTTTGTCATTAATAATTCCACGAAGTATTCGAATCCGACCAGAAAAACTACTCATGGATATCATTTATGGATTATCTCAGTTTTGAGCTAAATATGCAATATTCCTACAAAGTGGAAATATTTGGAAGAAATATGTACTGGTAGTTTTGTTCATTTGATTATGAATTTTTGCTTATTGGAAGATTTATAACAAAAAGCAAATCTCCTCCAACCCCTCTTTATCAAGAGGGGAGAAAAATGTTCCCCCTTGACAAAGGGGGAAGCCGAAGGCAGGGGGATTTGAGAAAAATCAGATTTTTGATGAAATTTTAGATGAAATTAAATAGGATATAGAAAAAAAGGACACCGAAATTCAGCATCCTCTTTTGATAAATTTAAAATTTTCCATCCCAAATTTCATGTCCTTCGATTGGAGTTTCGTATACATCCTCATACTTAACCATGAGCGGAATTAAAGAAAACCCTTCGCCACTTGCAAATCCCGATACATCCATAGTCATTCTCAAATCGTAAAGCTGATGGGTAAACTTGTTTGCAAGAATCTTAGAACGATAAAAAATCTTAATAACATAATATTCTCGCAATGTGTCAGCTCGCCGACATCGATTCAAATAATCATAATACGATCTTTCAATATCGTCCTTTGATTTATCTACGCCAAGCCCCTTCCACAATTCTCTATTATTTAGAAACGTTAAGGACATCAGGAACAGATACTCTTCTCGCCTAGGATTGTCCGAAAGAAGGTTTAAAACTTTTTTTTCAAACCCATCAAAACACTCTTTCCAACGAAAGAAGAATTCGACAAGACGATTCACCCCATCTTCGTCTGCTGGCAATAGAGAGATAAACTCTTCTACTGTCTTACTTACCTTAGCATTATCTACCACCCTAGTGAAAGAAAACGGTACAGGATAATAATAAAAATGTAAGAAAAATGCATCTTTTGTTTTATCATCCATTATTGCCAAAATAGGATGGATTTTCTTATTTCTGAAAATCACATCTTTCGCTAATTCAAATCTCATAGATAGCCTCCTATTTTTATTTGTTTAACATTTTATTTATCATACATAATATAACGATTTTCCTATTTTATTCAACGAAATAGATTAATATCCCATTTCTTTTTGATTTAAAATAACAAATTAATAAAATAAATAGTTGAAGTTTTATTGATTATCCAAATAATGCTTAGACATCATCCAGTACTTGCAAAAGAAACATATGAAAATCTCCCACATCCACTCAAACTTTCATTTGATGGAACATTTTGACATGGTGGACATGTGGAATATTTTTTCACACACCTGGAAAAGGATAATCCAGAAGAATGTAAAAAATTGAAAATTGTGGCTTGTGATGTGGACGAAAAAGTAATGGCAAGATGAAAAGCATTTGTATCCGCACGGACAAATCAAATCAGTTTTTACCATTCTTCTTATGCAAATATCAAGGAGATTTCACAGAAAGAATGACTTTTTGATTTTATGCTGCTAGATTTATGAGTGAATTTGGAACATTTCAAAGATGGAAGTAGAGGTTTCAGCATAAAATCCGATGCTCCACTTGATATGAGATTTGATACTTCAAAATGACAGCCAGCATCTCATTTAATCAATAAATGAAGCAAAGAAGAACTAGAAGAAATGCTAGTCAAATACGGAGATTTCACCCCAAGAAATGCTGAATATGTAGTCAAATGAATCATAGAAAAAAGAAAAAAAAGTCTGATAGAGACCACAAGCGATTTGACTACTACTCTACACGAACTTTGATTTTGAGATAAAAGAATCGCTGTTATCTTCCAAGCAATCAGAATCCAAACTAATCACGAATTAGACCAGCTTGAAACTTTTTTGAAAGATTTCTGAGAATGCTTGAATATCGGTGGAAGATGCGCGATTATGACATATCATAGTATTGAAGATAGAATGACAAAAATCGCGTTCAAAGAGCTTAAAGAAAGTGGGAAATTCCACTTAGTAAATAAAAAAGTTATTCAACCAAATTATAAAGAAGTAGAAGCTAATAAAGCTGCCAGAAGTGCTAAATTGAGAATTATTGAGAGAGTGAAGTAATTTTAAAGTTGTATAAAAATAACAAATGGAGAAAATTATAGTTATAGCACCAAAACAAGAGTTTCAAAATATTAGACTCCTCATAAGTGGTATGGCAAAACGTACTGTAGATGTTTTGTTAATAGATCCAAAAGACACTCCAAATTACGAAGAAATAATAAAGGAAGCTAATACTAATTTAATCTGTACTTTAGATGATAAAAATATAGAGGAGAAACTTAGAAATAGTATTGAAGAATTTAATAGAACTCTAAAATTTGAACACATACCGCATGTAGAAGTAGACACTAAGAAATTAATAGATACAACACCATGGTATGATAGATTCCTAAAAAAATGAGATAAGTATGATCATCAACCATCTAAACCCAATTCTAAAAAGAAATGAAATAAACGTAAGTAATTACTTTTTCCTCTTGGAATACTTCCAAATCAATACCAACATTATCACCGAACAAATCGTAGTTATAGAATTAAAGAATTCCATCTGCCAAGAACCTAAATACCAACCATAAATTATCCAACAAACTCATCATATCGCCCATATCCAAAACGTCAAAGATGATAATCATTTCACATCTTTTGTTTTTAATGTTTGAATAATCTGTGGAATTGATGGTATTGCAGTAGATAATCATGCAATTATTCCGATAATTTCAAATATGTTCATGAATATTTTGCTATATAAAATTTTCTTTCTTATAAATTTACTACCAAAAAAGGCAACAGAAAATATTTGACTTAACTTTCCGTATTATTAGTATAGATACATATTTTATTTTTTACTCATAATTCATGCAAAAGAAGAACCCTAAAATTTCTAAAAAAAGAGTTTGGATTTATGCAAAATGAATCTTAATACCTGTGCTAGTTGGTTGAATAGTTGGACGAATTATGTCATCATTTATCGATTATGAAGTTCTCAAAAGCCCATTTTTAGCTCCACCAAGTATAGCATTCCCTATCGTTTGGACTATACTCTATATTTTAATGTGAATATCCTATGCAAGATTAGAAGATAAGAATTTACTTGATAAAAATCTGAATATTCTATATTATGTTCAGCTTTGAGTAAATGCATTATGGTCCATATTCTTTTTCGTACTTAAATGGAGATTATTCTCGTTCTTCTGGATTATATTATTAGATATTTTAGTGATCTGGATGGTAGTAAAAATGTACAAAAAAGATAAAGTTGCTTGATTACTTCAGATCCCTTATATTTTGTGGATATTGTTTGCATCTTATCTAACTATCGCTTTCTATTTATTAAATAACTAATATTAAAATGAATCACGAAGATTTTATGCAAAAAGCTGTAGAACTTTCACTAGAAAATATGAGAGCTGGAAAAGGTGGACCATTCTGAGCCGTTGTTGTGAAAGATTGAAAAATCGTATGACAGTGAGCTAACCATGTTACATCTGAAAATGATCCAACTGCTCATGCTGAAGTAGTAGCTATCAGAGATGCTTGTAAAAATTTGTGAAGTTTTCAGCTTGATGACTGTATAATCTATACAAGCTGTGAGCCATGCCCAATGTGTATGTGAGCAATTTATCGAGCCAGACCAAAAGCTGTCTATTATGGGAATGATAGAAAAGATGCTGCATGAATCTGATTTGATGATGATTTCATTTATCAAGAATTGGAGAAAAAAATGGAAGAAAGAAGTCTACCAATTCACCGCCTTGAAAATGAAAATGCTCTAAAGGTATTCAAGGAATGGAAAGAAAAAAATGATAAAATTGAATATTAAAAAATTCTTGCCACAAAATCAAAAATCAATTCGTTAATAATATTAGATTAAACTTTTAATTTATAATCTAATTATCATGAAAAAAATTATCGCAATTATCGTTATTTGCCTAACAATTTTTGGATCTTGCTACTATGCAAGCAAAAACTTTAATAAAGCTGAACATTCAATTTCAGTTCAGTGAAATGGAGAAGTTTATGTTACTCCTGATACTTTGATTCTAAGTTTCCGTGTAGAGGAAACCGCTCCTACAACAACAGAAGCTCAGAAAAATGCAAATGAGAAAATCGATAAAGTAAAAGAAATTATTAAACAATATAATGTAGAAAATACTGATATCAAAACTACAAATGCAAACGTTTATGAACAATACGATTGGAGAGAATCTGGTAGAGTTTCTCTAGGATATACAGCTAGTCATACACTAGAAGTTAAAATCAAGAAAGCAAATATTGAAAACGAATGAATCGCTTCAAAAATTATCGCTCAGGTTTCTGAAATCGGTGGAGTATTGTTAAATAATATCAGCTATGATATTTTCGATAAAGCTCCATTCTACAAAGAAGCTAGAAAACTTGCTATGGAAAAGGCTTACCAGAAGGCATCTGATTTAGCTGAATATGGAAATGTAAAACTCTGAGATCCAATATCAATTATCGAAGATAGAAGTTATGATTACGCTGTAAGCACTGCAAATTATGCAATGGCTAAAATGGCTGATGATACTATTGAAGAAGAAGCAGATATCTGATGATGAGCTATTGAATTATGAGAGATGAAACTTACACTAGATGTATCTGTAATTTATGCAATAAAATAAAAAATCTGATTTATAAACCTGTTATAATATTTTAATGGAAAATCATAGTTTAATTAAAAAACTGGTTCTCTTTCGTGAGTGAAAATTCCACAAAGTATATCAAAGTTGGTTAACTAAATATAGAGTTAAGAAAGAATTTGTTTCTTTGGTTGAAATTTGATGACTAGTTTTTCTAATATTTTTCTGCATTTTCGTGTTTCTAATTTATATCAATAAATCATCTACTCAATGATGGTTCCTTAGAGATGCTAGGAATAGTTACAACACCACAGCATTTAAACACGAAATTATCAAAACTGATATCCTTGACTTAAAGAAACTAAACCGAGATAGATTAAAAGAAAATAACAGTAAAACTTCACTGTGAATTAATGTAGAAACCATAAATATAGACTAAATTTCAAAAAGCCCCCAATTGTGGGGCTTTTATCATACATAAATTATCATTCTAAATAATAATTTTTAATTGTCTACTCAGTACCACTACTAGCTAATTCTTTAATGATTTTCTTTTCTTCCTGTTCAGCATTTTCTATCGCAGCTCTCCTTTCAGCCAAAAATCTAAATATGTAATATACCAACATTAATTCAGCTCCAACATATACAAATATTACTGAGAACAAGAACTGCCCTGGCAAATCCACACGACACAATAATACTATATTACATACAAACGCAATAAATGTAACAATCATCCAATACACAAAATCTTTGTCTGAAAACAATGTCAGGTTTATACGATCCACAAAGAATAACGCAATCTGACATAAGAATCCCCATACAATCAAGAAAGGTAAAACTGATTCAATACTCGATCCAGTTATCAACAATACAGAATATAATACAAAATTTGCAATCAATGCTAACGCAAATCTAGACACATCTGTCGCATATCAAATTCTTTTTAGCAAAAATGTATTTATCAAAAATAATGATATTCCTAACCGATATCACAATCATAAATGCACCTCTGATGATGTAAATATTCACCAAAAAAAGAACAAAAGAAGAAAAATCAACAATCCAATATTTAAAAACTCAAAAATACGATCAAACCATTTTGGACTGTTTTCTAGCCATTCATAAATTATAATTTTCCACTCAGGAACATTCAGCTTTTTAAATATTCTTTCGCCTGCTAGTATCCTACGAAGAGAAATTCTCGTAGTTTGTTTTGCGGGCATCTCCCATTGCTGAACAATATATATTCCACAAAACGCCAACGCCAACAAGAAGAACGACAAACCAAACACCCATTCTGCTGGATAAAAACGATTAATAATAGTTCATCAAATCACAATTGCTCAAAGTATAACCATTATATAAAGTCGTTTTTTTTCAGTTGGAAAAAATATTCATATAATGAATTGCAAAAATGCATAAACAGAAAGCATCAAACTAGCAACCAATAATATAGCATCACAAAATTCAAAGAATCCTCATGAAAACAACACAGTTCAAAGGATTACCACTACCATCAACCATGCTCATATTTCAAATATCAACTTTCCATCCTCATAATCAAAAATATGTGATCAAAATATCAACAAAATATTGAGAATAAGTAACAGCAAATATACAGAAATTTCCTTAATTCAAACGAAAAACAGAATTCAAGAAAGTCAAATCATCGTAATCAACCAGATTACAATCAAACTCCATTTTTCCCATAAAAGTTCTAATTTTATTCACGTAAAAATATTCTTAATTCAATGCGATAACATAAAAACAAGCACAGCCAAAGGCAATAATGCTAAATACCACAATCCTATCAAATAGAAAAACGTGGAGAATAAAGTGAACATAAAGAATATTACCAAAAGGACCATATTCTAAATAACTTTTTCAACATAAAAAACCTCACCATTTCACTATATTATAATCTCTATAAAAATCAAACCAAATTAAATACTAAAAGTCTTCCACAGTTTTGGAAATATCATAAAGTTCTTTTAATAAATCTGGCTTTAGTATCTCATAATATTTTGCAATTTTTTCCCTGTTATTGGACAAATAATCAACCTTTTTTTGAAGAGTATTTAATGATTTACTAGAAGATGAATATGATGCATGAGCTTTAGCATAAACCTCATTCCTAGCCACACATGCACGCAATTCTGCTATTTCCTTTGATATAAATTCTGCTCTTTCATAGTCGTAACTTTTTACAGCATTAGAAAATTCAGAATTTTTAGATTTTATTGGGTCTTCACATTTTTTAGCCTCATTATTATAATAATCTATTTGCGACTGTTCATAATTTCACAAATTTTTACCATTGGATATAGAATTATTTAACGATGAAATATATTGATCTATGATTTTTAACCTTTCCTGTTCATTTCCAGCTTTATCCAACTCTGAAATTAAATCAAACTGTCATTGAGATAAAATTTCTTGCTGTAAAACTAAGGAATTTCACGCTCTTCAATCCCTAAATTCTCAGATATTTGAACGCTGATTCAGTCAAATTTCTAATTGAGTTCAAAGCAAACTTCGCACAAATCAATTTCCTGCAAACGAAAAACTTCAAAACAAAAAGAATCCTGAAATAAAAACCAACAAAATCAACTTAAAATTACTCATTAGATAAAATATCTAATATAAACATATTTATATTATAAATATTTTATAAATTAAGTCAATACGAGAATTTTTATTAAATCATCACTGATTGCGTTTTTCAGTTCAAATCCAAATATTCAAGCTTCCAAGCCGTTAATTGCATAGGAATGTTTTCATTCTCCTTCCCATATAAATAATCTCACTGAATTGGCAATCAACGACTGGATAAATGATACCTAATCTGATGTGTTCTTCACGTAAGGATTTGTAATTGCATCTTTACTAATCAACTTCACGCCTCCTCAAAGTCTAAAATTTTAGTTATTCACATCTTTGGAGTACAATTAGGGACTTTAGCCACAACTATTTCCTGAATATAATAAGGCAATCAAACTTTTTTTATTTCTTGAAGAAATTCTGCTCATTTAGTAGTAATTTCACAAATAGCACGATAATATTTTTGAAGAGGAGTAGATTCTTTTTCTTCTAAAGATGAAGATTCAGATTTTTCCTGAAAAAGAGTTTTAAAATGCTGCAATCACTTTTCCGTTTTCGCTACAATCATCAATCAATCTGTATCTTTATCTAATCTATGAACCAAACCTGCCCTAATAAAATTTCCATAGCTAGGCAAATCCTTATAATGTTGATAAAGAAAAGCTACAACTGATGGTTTTTTTGCATCTCGAATACTATTTGGATGTGATAATACTCATTTAGGTTTATTTAAAATTAAATAATCTTCTTCTTCACGAACAATTGGAATATCAATTTCTTCCGCTTCATCCAAAATTATAGGAGACAAATAACGCTCCAATTCATCAATTTGAATATTATCTCAATTTTTAAGTTTATACGACTTTTTCACAACTTTCCCATTTACTTGAATTCCTCATCTCTCAATAATATGATGAAAAAAATTCCTGGAATATGAAAATTGTCAACTCAATCGAGAATCAATTCTTTCTCATCCTTTTCATTCATAAATTATCTCTTGCATCATAACAATAATTGTAAATTTGATTTTAATCTATTTTTTCAATAAAATTATACAAGTCAAAAATTTATATAAAAAAGTCTTCAAAAATTTGCAATACAGAAAAATTTATATATAATTCGAATAGGTTTATCTTATTAAACAAAAATTATGACACAAACACAAGACGAACAAAATGTACAAGCTTCTGGAAACCAAGCACAACAAGGTACAACCCCAGTAGCAGATGAACAAGACGTTCTAGCTTCTGATAATCAAGCAGAAGGTATAGTAATGTCCGAAGAAACAAGTTCTAAAGAGCATACTATTGATTATGAAATAGGAGAATCTGCTGTTAGTTCTTTAATTAACAATGGCTCTGCAGTAATCTCTTCATGAGTAGAAAAGATAAAATGATTCTGAAAAGCTGGAGTTGAATGAGTTCAAAATGTTGCAAGTCAATGAGTAGAGTCTGTAAAAGACACTCTTGCACAATGATGAGATATGCTAAAAGAAACTTCTCAAAACGCTATCGAATGAATCAAAAATGTCTGACAAGATATTAAAGAATGATTTTGAAATATAATTTCATGAGCCACTTCTAGTGGATGAGTTTTAGAATCATGAAAGGCTGTTGTTCAATGAACAGTTTCGACAGCTACAAATGTAGTATGAAATGCGGCAACAAATGTAATGGAAACATGAACATCTGTAGTAACTTGAGCCGTTTGAGCTGTATCTAACGTTGCTACATCAGCAACAAACGTTGTAAAAGATTCTGTTAACAACATAGCATGAGCTGTTCTACCATGACAAGCTGCTCAATGAGTCGCAAACTTCAATGAAAAAGTTTCGCAATGAGCTCAAGATTTATGAGCAAAAGCAAAAGAAACAATTCAGGAGACAGGAGAAAAGGCTAAATGATTTTTTTCTTGACTATGGGACAATTTCAAATCTTGATTCTCTAGTAAAGATGCAAAAAAAGTAATGGATGAAATCAATGCTCCATTAGAAACAGATGTGCAAGCTCAACAACAAGCTACTCCTCAGGTTCAACAACCAGTTGCTCCTCAAGTTCAGCAGCCTGCCACACCTCAAGTTGAGCAACCAGCTGCACCTCAGGTACAACAGACTGCAGAAGTTCAACTTTGAGACACACAGCAACCAACTAATCCAACAGCATAAAAAAACATTATAAACATATAAAAACTCCTCAATAGAGGAGTTTTTTCTAAACAGAATTTGAAAATATTTACAAAATTTATATATTACCCATACAAAAAAGGAAGATTGGCCGAGCGGTTGATGGCGCACGTCTCGAACACGTGTATTCGTTCATACGAATCCAGGGTTCGAATCCCTGATCTTCCGATTTTTTATTTATTTTGGATATTATCATACAATTTCAGCATCTGGAGAAATTTCTTCAACTACTTCTGGGACTTCTAATTCTTCATCATCAACTGGACATTCTTTTCTCAATTTTCAATCAAATTCATATTGTTTATCTATATAATACTGTAATTTATGCTCTAATGTATTTTTAGGTTCATCAAGTAATGCTTCATACGTCTCATGTAAATCCTTAATAACATCTGCATCAATACAAGGCTTTTCCTCTGACAAAGTAATCATCGCCTGATAATAAGACTCTAAACTATATTTCTGCTTTAACCATTCTCCATTTTTACCAAACACATTTTGAAAAAATATTTCAGTCTGTTGATAAATCACCTTATATCATGAAAAAAAGCTAACTTTCTCTGCCGGATGCGTCTGAAGATATCCATACGACATCCATAAAAGCAGAAGTCATATAACTAATTCAATTAAATCACTAACTAACTTCTTTTTCATTGTTTGTTTCTCTGAAAGTTGTTTTTCAGTTGTCATATATAAATAAATTTTTACAAAAAAATAAAACTCTTAATTAATTCAAATTATAATCTAGAATTAATAATATCATTCACAACAGATCAATCTAATTCACTTTTATGATTCGCCATCAACTCTTTCATAAGTAATCCCCTCTGAGTTTTCAAATCAGTAATTCACAATTTAGCAACAGTTTCATCTATCAAACTTTCAGTTTGTTCTCTAGACAACATTGCAGGCAAATACGATTGCAAAATCTCTTTTTTTTGAGTCTCTATTGCAATTTCGTCAGATTTATTCGCTTTTTCTAAAAACAATAAAGTTTCATTCAACGATTTGATTTCCTTTTTAATAACCGCTATCACGTCATCATCTGTAGGATCTGCACGTAATTCAATTTTTTTATTCTTAATTTGCGCTAGTAAGTAGTTTAAAGCCAACTTTTTCACTTCTTCATGATCTTTCATAGCTTGTTTATAATCCTCTGTAATTTTTTCTAACAACGTCATTTCTTATATAATAAAAAATAAACCACTTCCAACTTACAGTTTTTAATAATAAAAACAAGAGAAATCTGACATAAATATTAACTTTTTATCCTCTATTGACTTTGTTTTTAAAAAATATATAAGTATATATACATATCTCGAAAATATATTTTTAAGATATGTGAAAATAAAATCTTAAATTTAAATCTTATGAAAAGAAAACGTTTTTCTTGGGGTGTTGCATCTTTTATAACAATTTTTTTATGCGCCATCCCTGTAGGATACAAAATGATATTATCCTGCAAAAATCAAAATTCCCAGGTGGAATATGCTTCAAAAACTAATGAGAAATTTTACCATAAAATGGTAAAAATGGAAAAAAATTCAACATTAACTTTTAATGGATTTCCTACATGTTTAACGAGCATATTATCTCACTCTACGACATCTGGAGATGCTATCCTAACTACAGAAAAAGATACCCTATATTTAGCCTTTAGATGGTTAAACTATAATGACATCAACAGGTATCCATTCTATATAGTTAAGGATAATAAAGATAACTTTTGGTCTTTGTACCGTCATAATGAAAAATTCTTATTGACTAGAAGAGACAAAAAAGATTTTAAAGATTTACTTACAAACAACAAAAGATTGGAATAAAACTCAAGTAAAGTAAAATCAATTAACAAACCCTCAGTTATCTACTGAGGGTTTTCTATTTATTATTTTTTCGTCTGACTTTTCTTCTTATGTACATTATGCCATCAAATAGGCTCATCATATCCATCAGATGTAATTATATCAGAAACTGTTTTAGGCTGTTTTCCATTTTGTAATATTAACTCTAAACTTTTTCTAACATTTGTCGTATCCTGATCCTTAAAATGCCAAAGAAAGATATCTCCATTATTAACCACTCCATCCTTTGGATTTTCTGTATATCGCCATCAAATAGGGATATAACCATGTTTCTTCAAAATATCTAAATATGCTTTTTCTCTAATTCAATACATTCACGGAAAACGGAAAAATGGATAATTTTTTTTCATTCTAAGAAGATAATCTTCTCACAATACTTCTTTCACAGTCTTTTCCCATCACAAAAGCTCTCTTTCAAAACGTTCAGGCTCATCTCACATTTTAAAATATTTATTATGATGATCTGTATGATTACAAATTTCATGTCACTGTTGAGCAGCTTTTCTCCAAAGATCAGAATGAATTCTCAAACATTCTCAAATTACAAAAAACGTTGCCTTTACATTATTTTTTTCAAATAAATCCAACATGTATTCTATACTCTTCCTTCCATACCCATCATCTATAGAAATCGCAACATTTGGTTGACTTAAATCTCAAACAATGATAGGCTCCCTAATCTGAGAAATCATATCCCTAATACGTTGTTGACGAGAATCTAGTTCTAATCACCATAAATTCTGATCTACTAATCATAAATTCTGATCAATCCCTCATAAATCTTGTTCTATTGAACGTAAACTTTGTTCTGGTTGTTGTAGTTCTTGGTCATCAAAAGATAATATCTCTGAAATGTCTTGTTTTGTTCCATTTGATTCAAATTTCGAAACATCTACTGTTTCTACTTTTTCTTGTGTTGCTTTTGCTTCCTTTTCTGGTGCTTTTGTATTACCACAACCAAGCAAAGTTACAACTGCTAAAGCTCATAATGCTCTTTTCATGTTATAGAAAATAACAAAATAAATACACCATGTATAATGTATTTATGTATAAAGTCAATATAAAATATTATATATCTATTCTTATGGTTTTAGTCCAACTACGAATTCTCACTTTATAACTATACTTCAAGATTTGATAAATTCCTCACATTTAAATAGATTTCAAGTAAAAAATTGTTCAAAAACTTTGCTTATTTCACGTGCTATAAATATTTCTCAATTAAAATTCAGATTTTTCAACTCTTCCAATAATTTAGAAATTCTATGGACTGATTCATAAAAAAATGTCGGAGTCTCACTTTCAATCATCTTTTTCAAAGCTGTCTGTCTTCATTTCTTTTGAGGTAAAAATCATATAAATATAAATTCTGTTGTATCAAATCCGGCTGCAACAATCGATGGGACTAAAGCATTTGCACCGGGCAAAACAGAATATTTAATCTGATTTTCATTGCATAATTTAACTAAAGACTTTCACGGATCAGATAGTCATGGAGTTCAAGCTTCTGAAACAACCACCGTATCATTTTCTTTCAATAATTTAGCATAAAATCATAGTTTCCCTGGAGAAGTAAAACTAGTTAACGAATAAAATTCTTTTCAGACAATTGAAATATCATACATTGATAATAATTTCTTTGCTGTCCTTGTATCTTCACATATCAAAATGTTTATCTCTTTTAAAAGTCTGAGAGCTCTTAAAGTAATATCTTCCTTATTTCATATTGGAGTAGGTACAAAATATAACATTTAAATTTTTTAATATAAATTCTTTTTTTGAATATATAAAGTAAAGCATTATTTTCAATTACAAATTTTCACTTTTAAAACTCATTTCATTATTTTACTGGAAGTTCTCATCCTTCTCCCTCTTCTTCACTTCTTCTATTTTCTTCTCTATCCCATCTTACGAAATGGTATCATGGCTTTGGCACTGCATTTACTGGTACTTCACTTCCACATTCTCGTACTGCTTCTGTTTTTCTCTCTCCATTTATCTCTAAGTAATCTACTCACTTATCTCCACTTAAATGCACCGTATAACTATTTCTATTATAGTATAGATATATTTTTGTACTTCCATCTCATTTAATCGTAGTTTCTGTTACTATCTCTCATGGTCAATTTTCTGTTCATGTTAAACTTCACCTATCATAGCTTGCACATGGATACTGACTCTCTTTAGATAGAGATGATAATGTTAATACATCATCCGTTCTTCAATGTCATGTCTCCGTTTCTACTAATATATATTTATTTTCTCAAATCTTCTTCACATAATGATATATTATATATTCTACATTGCTACTCTGCCATACCGCATTATATATCTTATTTCAATCACTTCATGATGGAATTATAACTCACGTTTGTGCCACACCCCCATTACTTCATGTCCATCATAAGAATATATATCATGTTTTTATTGGTTGTTGAAGTGTTATTGCTCAACTTTCTATTGTATATGTATCTGGATTATTTGGATCATTTATTCATCAATCCAAATTATATGTAATTGTATATTCTACCAAATTCCATTTTGCTACCAAATTACTAGTTCATATAATTGGTGTAGAAAAATCAAAATCCAATCAATTTAATGTCCATCCACTAAATTCATATCATGTTTTAGTTGGATCTGGAATTGGTTTTGTTGCTGTAGATCAATATTCAACATTTTGAGTAGTTGGCGTATAGTCTCATCCGGTAGAATCAAACATTACATCATATTTATTTACTTCTCTATCAAACTGTGCCTGGATGATACATCCAGTTATTAATGAATTTCCACAAGTATTATTCCATCCACTGAATGTATATGTGTATTGTGCATTTCATGTCGTTGGTGTGGCTACCACAGTTGTAGTTCAGATTGTTAATGTATTTCAATTTATGGAAATTAATGTTCAATAATCTGCTGTTACTAATCAACTACTTACAGTTCCATATCCATCTGGATTAGCTGTAATTGTGGCTGTATATTGATTTACAGTTTCATTAAATTGTGCCGTATAAGTAGCATCAGCTGTAGCTGGTAGTATAGCTGGAGACCGCGTATTATTAAATGTATAACTGTATTGTGCTGTGGCTGTTTTAGTTGGAGTAGCTCAATTATATGATGGTATAGAACCATATGCCAAAGTATCTGTCTTTAATGTACTTCCATTTCCATCTTTCCAAGTAATCTGGACAGTATCAATTTCACATGAATTATTATTTGCTCATGTATGATAGTGAGAATCACAAGTCCATGCACAATTATCTGCTGTAGACCGACTTCCATTATTCCATGTTCATTGCCAAGTTATATTTACATTTCATGCTACATAACTTGAATGCTCTGGCTTTCAATTCTGTATACAAGCTACTTGTTTTGTATCACTTGTACAAGATGAATTATCTTCTGTATGAAATCCATTAGCACAATTCGTTAGTTTATATACTGTAGTTCATGCATTACAGCTATTATCATTAGCTGTATATGGTGTACATGAGTCATATGTTCCATTAGCACCTGTTGAATTTAATGTAAAACTTGCATCACATGTAGTAGATACTGGTGCACAAGTCAGATTTGTATATCATGTATCTCATCAAAGTACTCCGTTAGTACAAGTCACTATTCATGTTGTACATATAGTAGGACAAGTAGGAGATGATGTTGAATACACCACAAGTCCACTACCATCGGCTATTGTCTGTCACAAGAATTCACAATCCTGTGCATCCTGTACACATTCACCTCAATCATCATGATATCCACTATTACAATTCCACTGAGCATACAAGTTGATAGTCCTTCATGCTACATCTGTTAGATTGTTTACAGATTCTCCATTGCTATATCCTGTTCATGCTCCATCAGCTCTAGTATTCCATCCACTAAATGTAGCATTAGCTTTTGTAAAGGTATTTGAACTTAAATTCTTTGCTGTATCATATGTCATACTAGTATCGGACATATTTCATGCTCATCCATTCGCATTATACTTAATTGTATATGTAATAGGAGTCCATTGTGCAACAAGAGTTGTAGGTGCGGTAATTTGCGTAGAAAAATCATACTCTGTTGTACTATTTTGCCTTGACCACCACTTAAAATCATATCATATTCTAGTAGGATCATCTGGTTTTCTTATTACAGCATTACGTCACATAGTATCTACTTCTTGAGTATCTCCTCCAACTAACGTTCATCAATTTGCATTAAATGTTACTGTATAAGTAGTACTATTTCACATAGCATATAGTGTCATATTTGATGTAACTGGATCATCAAAATCCCAATCATTAGAAGTATTATTATAAGTTGCATTATTAACCTTACTCCATCTTGAAAAATAGTAAGTATAACTATTGAATCGCGATGATGTTGTAAATGAACTTGGATCTTCAGGTCTTCTAAGTGGAGTTCCACACGCTACTTTAATTTGTGCTGGCAGTGTAAAATTACATGTTGATTGACTACTGGTATTTCTATAACATCTACCATTTCCAAACGATACTGTACATATATTTCACCACTGTGCAAATAGCTCCAAATCATCTGTTACTGGTGTTTTGAAATCATATTCATTATTTCATTCACTATCTGTAGTCCAGTATTTAAATCATTGATTAGATTTAGTTGGATCTTCTGGCTTAACAGCTCTTTCTCCTGGTTCTACCTCCTGAGATTCTACACTACTTCATCAGTTGGAATTAAATGTTACTGTATAAGTATGCTTTTCTCCCCAATGTGCATATAATGTAATATCTGATGTAATTGGAGTAGAAAAATTGAATGGTGTAGTTGCTCCAGTCAAATACCATCACAAAAAAGCATATCCATCATAGGTTGGATCTTCTGGGACTTCTGCTGTTAATCCAGAACCAACTAATTGAGAAGCTACACTACTTCATCCATTAGAATTAAATGTTACTGTATTAGCCTTTAACCATTGAGCAAACAACTCTAAATCTCAAGTAACTATTGTTGAACCAAAAATAAATTCGTTTTCACCTTCTTGATCTGTTGTCCATTTTGTAAAAACATATCAATCTCTTGTTGGATCTGTAGGTACAGAATCTACTACTTCTCAACTTACAACTTCAACACTTTCTGTAAATATTTGTCATCAGTTTCAATTAAATGTAACAGTTACATATTTTATCCAATTTGCATACACTGTTCACTGAGTTGCAGAATTTCAAAACATATTGGTAAATGTTGTACTCGTTGTGAAATTTGTTTTTACATTATTAGTATTATAATAATACCATCCATTAAATTGATATCAATTCTTAGTTATATTAACTGTTGGAACTTGAACATAAGAGGAGCTAGATGTAAATAACTGATACGGCACCTGTGTTCATCCGTCTGTATCAAATAAAACTTTATACGTTGTGGTTGTGTTACATGTTTTTCAACTCACAGTTGTACTACTACTTTCTCTATAACAAGTTGCCTCTGTTGTAGAATTTTGAGAAGTACTTTTTCTAAATGCCTCATCTCAAATAACAAGATTTGAAATAGACGCAGGAACAATGAAGCTATTAAGGTTTGTATTTCATATAAATCAAAAAGTATCAATATTTGTTAAAGTACTTGGCAAAGTAAGACTTGAAATAGCAACACTATAAAAAGCTCTATCATCTATCCTCTCAACTCACTCTGGAATTATTATTGAAGTACAAGAAGTTCATCATGCATAACTCACTATTGTTGTTTTATCTTCTACTCAATTATTTCTAGCATAAATAAAACCATCTTCACATGGAAAATTATTTTTATTAAAAGATGATGTTTCTAACACTTCTACAGAACTTGGAATTTCAACAGATGTTAAGTTATTATTATAAAATGTATATTTTCAAATTATCTTTACTGTTTCTGGAATTACTACAGAAGTAATTCATTTTCATTCAAAAACTCAATTGTGTTCATATCTAGATGTTGATCAATCATGTTCATAATAAGACAACCACACAACAGGTAAATCTGTACCATTATATGAAATATATGCAGGAATTACTACATCAGTTGTACATCAATCACTTGTATTTACGGTGTAATCAATAATATGGATTCAATAACTTCAATTATCTAGAGCTACTCTGTCATAATCAAAACAACTAGCTGGTGTTTCTTCTACATCCGCAGCTCTCAAGACAGGAGCATCTACTGCTGCTACCACATATGGACTAAACCTTTCAGCATCTACTACCAATTCACCATCGCTTGTAGCTTTCTGATTTATTTCTACTTCTTTTACTTCTACTTCTTCTGTCTTCTTACCTCTCTCATCTTTTACTTCTTCTAAGTGATATACTTTCAGCTCTTTATTTTCATCACTATTTGCTTCTGCTAAATCATCATTATATACATAATTAAATGATACTTTTACTGTCTGTCATGTATATGGTTGCAGTTCAATTTCTTCTCCACTAGTTAAAGTATATATAAATGAAATATCAAAAGCTACTAATTCTGACTCCTGTGTCACATCAGTATTTTCTACTAATTGATCTTTAATTTGCTGTTGCTGTGATTTTGTTGTAATTGGAGTAATTCTAAGCTCTGCTACTGAAGGAAAAGAACCTATAGGAGCTTCTACATTCACAATTACATTTTTGTACATCTTATTTCATGTTATTTCTTTTTCATTTAAGGTTTCCCAAACATGTGATAATTCTAATTCTTTATCTTTTTCTGTGTATTCTAATACTTCTCATGTTTCAGTTTGTACTAATAACAACTCCTTCAATAAATCTAAAGCTGATCATGATTCAACATCTCATGTTTTTAATTCTAAGGAATCTGATAGAGAATTTTGGATATTTCATCATCTACCTAAATCATTGACTCATTCACTTCATTTTTCTATGGTTCATGATAACATATTTTCATCATACTGATTTAATGTAGATAAATCTTGTTTTTCTTCCTTTACTATCCCTCTAGCCTCATATTTCGCTACATATTCCACATTTCATTTTACCTCTGTTATTTCTTTATCCCATCATGCAAATGTATATTCATATTCTTCCGTAGATTCTTTCGTTGGTGTAATTCAATCATATGTTGGAACTGTTCCATATTCTACTTCTCATGTTCACAATACCGTTCCATTTTCATCTTTCCACGTTACTGTATATTTTCTGAGTGTGTAAGTATATGTTGCTCTATATTCTGCATCTCATTCCACTGCTTTAATTTCAGGTTCCCATCATTTAAATGTATATGTATATTTTGAATCTGATGGCTGTGTGATATCTTCATGTGTTGGTATCTGCCCATATGCTACTTTAGTTGTGTCTTTAATAGTACCATCTTCATTCTTCCATGTTACATTATATTGATTTAGTATATATGTATAAGTTGCTCTATATTCTGTATCTCATGTTACTTCTCTAATCTCTGGGCTCCATCCACTAAATACGTATGTATATTGAGCATCTGCTGGCTGATTTGCGTCTTCATGTATAGGCATCTCTCCGCCTGTTACAACTGTCGTATCTATCAGTGTTCCATCCTCATTCTTCCATGTGATTGTATATGTCTGATTCCCTGTTTCGTTCGGATTTTCTTGTATATCTCACGTCAAGTTCACACCAATCTCACCATTTTCATCTTTATCAATGAGGATTTCATCTCACTCTTGACATTCTTGTCCCTCTTGACAAAGAGGGGTCGAGGAGGTTTGTTCTCCACTTCATGCTTCTGTTCCATCTTCTCCTTCTTGAGCTTCTATCTCTACTGGTGCTTCATATGGCTCCACATTCTGGAAACATCTAATAGTATGTCATTGTGATTTATTTTGTAATCTCTCATCTTCTCTATTTCAAATATATGCATTCATATCAAATACTCATGCTCTACTTCAATCCTTTGCTATTGTTGTCCAATACACTCACAATCCTCCTTCATAATTCCCATTTTCATCATAACTTCATGCCAATGGTAGTTTTAATTCCTCTGACAACGTTTCTATGATAATCGATAATTTATCTTCATCTACACATTCTGTTTCTCATTGAGTACACTGTGTAGCTGCTCATTTGAAGGTATGTATATTCTTTGTAGCATAATCTGCTGAATATCTTAATACTGTTTCATTTTTAGTTGTATCTTGTGTATGAATCTTTCACCATATACTCAACAATTGATTCCATTCTTTTACTGTTGGTATATGATATCCTACTGGACAGGATCCATATCTGGAACTTTCCTTCGACTCATTTCACCACAAACTATTATAATGATCTCCATTCTCCCAATAATCCCTACCTCACACTATAAACATTCATTTACCATCATATCCACGATTATAATAACTATCCTTATATATTGCCTTCTCTGTTGTTTTATTTGATCAATTCACTGTTTTTACTCCACTATTATTTCACCACTGGAAATAATTTCCATATGAACTTCTTCCTACTCCTACACTTTCTGCTCATAGATTCTTATCCATTATCGTTATACTTGCCGATGTTTTTGGATCTTTTAGAGTAACTGTTCATATATTATTCGAATCTCTTCCGTATTTTATGTACCTACTGTCTCATTCCTTTTTGAAGAAATATCTAATTTTTGTTACTATTTCTTGGATTTCTTCTGTTATGGTATCGATTACTCATCATGTTCACTGATTATCTTCATTCTCTGTCAATTGTTGTTCTAATGTATCTTCTTCACTTCACATTTGCGTTCATGTTTGTATTTCTAAAACCCCTGTTAAAGAAGTTCCCATCTGTGTGTCATCATTCTCTATACCAGTCAAAGATTCTTGTATATCTCATGTAATTACATCTCCTGATTGTCATTCTAGAGTATTACTCTCATTATTTTGAGATGTTGTCAAAGTATCTTCTAAAATTCATGTTTGTGTTTCTGTAGTATCAATTAAAGAGTTCTCCGTTTCCGTTTTATCATTGTTCGTTTCTATATTCCCATCATTCGTTTCTATAGAAGATCATTGTTCTTCTCTTTCTGTCTGTTCAACCTCTATTTCTGTAATAGATTGTTCTTCATTTTCTAAACTTTCTATCTCTTCATCTTGACTATCTTCTGAAGCTTCCTCTTCACTTCATACCTCTCATTGTGTATCTTCATCTGAAGCCTCTTGTTCTTCTCTTTCTATTTCACTCTCTTCTTCCTGAATATCTTCTGGAGATCCCGATTCTGTGATTTCATTCTCAATAACTACATTTTCCCCTATATCAAAAATATCTCCATCATTCCCAAAGGCAATTGAAAAAGGAGTGAGGATATTATCCATCGCTAGTATAATCGCTACAATACTAAATCGTTTCTTCATTTTCGGGTTTTCTCTAAAAATTCAATTACTATAAAATTATACTCCTAACTAGCAAATTTTGCAAAAATATAACCAAAAATTCGATATTCTTAGGTTGACTTTTTGATGATTTATTTCATAAAAACACATAATATTATAGAGAAAATTTCTACATGGGATTCTCCTAGATATGAACTACTATTTTGAAATTTTATGTTTTGTAAAAAATAAGACAACTTTTTACTATCAATTTTATACAAATTTTTAATATTTTTCTAATTTTGTCAAAAGATTTTTTTAAATATTTTTTTGAGTCTGTTTTTTATTTAAAATATTCTATAAAAACTACCAAAAACCCAAAAAATGTCTTGCTTTCAAAACAATAATTATAAGAATGAATCAAGTAAATTTTATTTTTCATAATTTATTCATGAAAATCATCTGAATTACTGGCCCACAAGCAGCATGAAAATGAGAAATTGTAAATTATTTAGTTGAAAAAAAATGATTTTCTCATTACTCAGTACGCTGATTTTTGACTGAAGAAATTGAAAAAAGATGACTCCCTCTTGATAGGGATAGTATGCGTGAAGTAGCCAATGACTTACGTGCAAAATATTGACCGTCATACATCACTGACCAACTATTTTTACAAGCCCAGCAGTCAGGGAATGATTCTATTATCGAATCTATTCGTGCTATCTGAGAAGTTGAATCATTAAAAAAGAATTCTGATTTCATTTTACTATGAATCAATGCTGACCAAAAATTAAGATTCGAAAGAGCCATTGCTAGAAAAAGTGCATCAGATTTTGTGACTTTTGAAAAATTCCAAGAACAAGAGCGTTTAGAAAGTGAAAATTCTGACCCTTCTAAACAAAATATCAACGCTTGTATGAATATGGCAGATTTTATAGTTAACAATAATTGAAATATTAAAGAATTACACAAACAACTTGATGAAATAATCGGTTAACCATATTTTGATTATTTCTTCGTTTATTTGTATATGCACAACGGTACTAAGCCACATTTCAGACACATTTCCGATCAATAAAATAAATTTTTATTACAGATATCATAAAATATGAAAAATTTCTTCCTCTTTGACTGATTCGCATTCCTATATCGTGCATATTATGCGTTCCCAGAGATGATTAACTCCGAATGACAAAATATAAACGCAGTTTATTGATTTCTTCGTATGATATTAAAACGCTTATCTAAAAAACCTGAATATATTACCATTGCACGAGATGCTCCACAAAAAACATTTCGTCATGAATTAGCTCCGGAGTACAAAGCCACTAGGAAAAAAATGGATCATGATTTCATTTCACAAATTCCAATCATCCAAAAAATCATCCAAGAACTCTGAATCACTTCACAAATAGCTCCTTGATATGAAGCTGATGACGTAATTGCTAGTTTCGTAAAACAATATCAATCAGATTGAGATTTATCCATGTATATTTATTCAGCAGATAAAGATTTAAAACAATTATTAAGTGATTGAGTATTCATTGTAGATCCCGTTAAAGATTTACCATACCAAAAAAAAGATTTTTTATCAGAATTCTGATTTGAACCTCAATACATTGTGGACTATCTTGCTCTACTTGGAGATAGTGCTGACAATATCAAATGAGTAACTTGAATTGGTGAGAAAAAAGCTCAAAGTTTAGTCCAACATTACGGTACTATAGAAAATATTTACAACAACTTAAACGGAATAGAAAAATCTGTATCTTCTGTCTTAGAGGGCCAAAAAGATAATGCATTTTTTTCTAAAAAAATGATTCAACTTGCTAATATAGATTTATCGCAAACTAAGCTAGATGATTTTAAATTCAATTTTGATTGAAGTAAATACATCGATATCATCTGTAATCAAAACTGAATCAGATGACTAGAAAAACCACTAATTGAAATGAAAAAAGAATTTGAAAAACCTCAACAATTAGGATTATTTTAAAATAATTATTATCAAAAAATCCCTCAATTGAGGGATTTTTGAATATTTAAATATTAATACTTTTCATACCTCTTCATAACCATATCCGTTGAAATTTTATTAATCAATTCCTGAACAACTCAAACGATAATGATTATTCCAGATCCTGTAACCACAGTAGGCAATCCTCCAAGTGCTGTTGAAATATTTTGAAGGAATGGAACCCAATTGAATATATATGTATAACAAGCAATCAATGCTAATCCTAAACCTCACCACAAACACAAATGCATTAATACTCCATTAATATATTTCGCAGTTGCCTTTCATGGTCTAATTCATGGAATATATCCTCATCTCTTTTGGATATTATCTGATATTCTATCTGGAGAGAATGTAATCATCGCATACAAGAACGTGAATGCTACAATCAATATTACATAACATAATATCGCCAACCATCCTGGCTGAGATGAATAAATATTCAAATGCAATTCTATCCAATTAGATATAGCTGCAACCTTTTCGTTCATTGGCATAAAGTTGTGTAATAATTGGAAACACAAATATGGGAATGAAACAAAGGCCATAGCAAAGATAATTGGCACCATTCATACTGGATTCATAGGAATAGGCAAAATACTCGATTGCTGAACTTTACCACTTCTAGTATAAATCACAGGTATTTCTTTCGTTGATTTTAGAATAAATACTGAAAGCAAAATAAGAACCAATACAATAGCTATCATAAACAACAACACATAAAACCAATCCGTTCATCATGTTAAACTATTATATCATTTTTGGAATATTCCCGAAACAATTGAAGCAAAGATTAACAAAGATATTCCATTTGAAACTCACTTCTCAGTAATCAATTCTCAAAGCCACATTAATCAAACTCAACCAACTGTAAGAACAAATGCAACCAACAATACAGTTACAATATCCGTAGAAACAGCATTTCCTCCAAGCATTGAATTCATTAAATATGTCATTCAAATTCACTGTAAGAATGCCATTGGCACAGTCAATAATCTTGTATATTGATTTATTTTATTTTGACCAACTTCTCATTGTTCCGTCAATTCCTCCAATGATGGAACAACAGATGTTAAAAGCTGAAGAATGATTGATGCTGTAATATAAGGTGACACTCAGATTGCAATGATTGCAAAATTTTCCAAAGCTCCTCACATCAACATCACCAAATATCCAAATCCACCAGCAGCTCAAGCATCTACAGTTTGATTCATCAATGATGAGATATCCACAAAAGGAACAGGAATAAACACTAACAATCTATACACCGCCAAAATTCCTAACGTAAAATATATTTTCCTCATGATAGTCTTATTAGAAACTATCTCCTTTACCTTTCTCATAAATTTTTTCATCAGCATAATAAGTGATAACATAAAAACAAAGAAAGAAAGACTATGAAATCTTTCCTCCTGCTTTTTCTATTTTTTCTACTGCAGATTTAGTAAATTTCTCAATTCCTGTAAACTCAATAGATTTTTTAAGTTCTCAATTTCAAAGAATCTTAACCAAATCAGATATACTCTTAATATACCCAGCCTCTTTAAGAATCGCTTTATTAACTTCTGTTGTAAAAGCAGGATCCTTTTCAATAGCTGCAACATTAACGATAGTATATTTATCTATCCATTTATCACACCTCTTAAATCCTTTTGCCTTAGGCATTCTCATAACTACAGGAGTCTGTCCTCATTCAAAGAATGGTCTAACAGATTTTCCACTTCTAGCCTTTTGACCTTTAAGTCATTTTCCAGAATAATTTCCCTTAGAAGCATTTCATCTTCCAAGTCTGCGAGCCTTATCCTTAAATCACTTACTTTTTTCTAATTGATGCAATTTCATGATCAATACCAATTAACAGGAATAAAAATCTAAACTATTTTTCCTCTTTTTTTGTAGCTTTTTTTGCAGCTGGTTTCTTAGCAGTTTTTTCTTCTTTTATTTCTGCCTTCTCAGCCTTTGGAGCAGTTTTCTTTGCTACTTTTTTCTCTTCAGATTTCTCTGCTTTTTCAGCTTTTTTTGCAGCTGGTTTTTTATCAAGTTTTTCTTCTTTTACCTCTGCTTCATCTTTTCCTTCCACAGCTTTTACTGCACGTAATGATGAAAAGTAATCAGCATGTTTATATGAGGCTAAAGCCAAGATAGTAGCCAATGCATTATTCAACTTGTTATTAGATCCAATCATCTTTGAAAGGATATTTGAATATCCAGCCAATTCTAGAACAGATCTAATTGAAGATCCAGCCTTAAGTCAAGTACCCTCAGAAGCAGGAAGTAATCTTACTTTACAAGTCTTATACTTATAAGTTATTGCATAAGGAACTGTATCTCCTTTTGTAACAGGAACTTGAAATAATGCTTTATAAGCCTCATTAGTAGCCTTTGAAACAGCACCTGCAACATCATTTCCTTTAGCAGATCCTAATCAAATCTTACCCTTTCTATTTCATACAAGAATAGTAGCTCTAAAAGACATTCTTCTACCTCAAGTAGTAACCCTTGTAACTCTACGAACTTCTAACAAAAGTTCATCGAATTCCTTCTTTGGCTTCTCTCTACGGTTTCTATCCCTTTGTGCTCTTTCTGGTTTCATACCCAATAATAATTTATAGAATAAAGTTTATCTTACAATTGAATTCATCCTTTTCTTAATCATTCAGCAAATGCTTTTACTCTTCCATGATATAAATATCCATTTCTATCAAATGCAACTGCCGTAATTTTCTTTGACTTAAGAACATCCGCAAATGCAACACCAGCATTTCATGCTCTTTCAGTTTTAGTTGCTCCACTCACTCATTTATCTGTGCAAGTAGCTACAACTTTACCACTAACAGCAACTACATCAGCTGTTATATGCATTAATGATCTAGTTATAATAACTCTATATTCAGGATTAGTTCCTTTAACTTGAGTATTAACTCTCTGCTTTCTTCTGAGATATTTTCTTTGCTTCTCAAGCAATTTATTTTTCAAATATGCCATAGTAATGAACAAATAGAAGATAAATCTGAAATCCAATATTTAAGACTATTTCTTAGCAGATTTTCCAGCCTTAAGCTTAACAACTTCATCAATGTATCTAATTCCTTTTCCTTTATATGGTTCAGGTTTCTTAAGTTGTCTCATTTTAGCAGCCACTTCACCAACTACTTCTTTATCATATCATGTAATAATAAGAATAGTATTTCATTTTGGATCTTGTTCTGCTTTAACTTCTATTCCTTGAGGAATAGGGAATTCAACTTTATGAGCATATCAAAGAGAGAAAATAACTTTCTGACCTTGAACTTGAGCTCCGTATCATACTCAAATAATAAGTAATCTTTTTTCATATCATGTAGATACTCCTACACACATATTATTAACTATAGTTCTTGATAATCCCCATAGATTTTTGTGTTCATCTGAATCAATTGTAAATTGAATTTCAGTTCACTCAATCTTAGCAGTCACCGCAGCAGGGATATTCCATTCAAGAGTTCCTTTTGGTCCTTTAACCTGAATATGGTTTCCATTCAACTGAACTTCAACTCCAGCTGGAATAACTACAGGTTTCTTTCCAATTTTTGACATTCTCTTATCCAAATCAATAAATAAAATGCTTAGATATTCTACCAACAAATATTAGTAGATTTCAGCAATAAGTTCTCCACCTAATTTCTTTTGCTTAGCAACATGAGTAGGCATCAATCCTTGATTTGTTGAAATAATTCCAATACCCTTTCCACCAGCTACAGAATGTAAGTCTTTGTAACCTACATACCAAGGTCTAGATGGTTTTGAATAGAATTTTACTTCAGGAATATCATTAATAGGATCACGAACTACATTCAATTGAACGTTGATCAACTTTTTCTTTCAGTTTTCAACTATTTTAAAGTCTTTGATAAAATGATATTCTTTCAACAAAGATAATACCTCTACCTTAAATTTAGAGAAAACAACTCAATCAACAGCTGTTTTTCTAGCCATATATGCATTTTTAACCCTAATCAATAGATCATGGATAGGTGCATTTACATAACTCATTATCACATAATGTTCATGAAATAAAAAGGAACCAACAAGTCTAATTACCAACTAGCTTTCTTAAGCCCCATAATCAAACCTTCTCTTGCATATCTTCTCAAGCAAACTCTACAAATTCCAAAATCTCTTACGTATGCTTTAGATCTTCCACAAAGTCTACATCTATTGTAGTATTTTGTAGGTTGTTTAAGAGCTTTTCCATCAGAAAACCTCTTATCATACATTTTAGCTTGCTTTGACTTTAATGCTGCTCTTGCCATACTGTAAATTCAGTAAAAATAAATAAATATTATTTGAATATAAATCCTAAATCTTGAAGAAAGATTTGAGCTTTCTCAGGAGTACCAGCAGTAGTAACTACTGTAATTTGGATTCCCATAGGAATAGTCACAGCATCAACTGCTAATTCTGGAAAGATTGCATAATTAGCAATTCCAAAATTCAAATTTCCCTGTGGATCAAAGCTTTTCTTAGATACTCATGCAAAGTCTCTAATTCTTGGCAAAACCAATTTAGTAACTCTATCCAAGAAATCTGTAGCTCTAGACTTACGAAGAGTAACTCTAAGCATTACAGGCATTCCTTCACGAAGTTTGAAGTTTGAAATTGACTTCCTAGATTTACAAAGTTGAGGTTTCTGACCTGTAATAGTCTTTAGATTTTTCTCAAATTCTTCGAAATCTTTATGTCATTTTCTAGTAACGATAGATCCAATCCCCATTGAAACAACAACCTTATCAACTTTTGGAGTTTCATTGATGTTTTTCAGTTGGAGCTGATCTTTCATCTGCTCAAATAATTCTGATTTTTTCATCACGAGAATAACAAACCGGTTAAAAATTAATCAATATCTTTTCCTGTTTTCTTAGCAAATCTAACTCTTTTTCATTTTGAATTAATTTTAATTCAAATTTTTGTAGCTGATTTCTGATCTGCTAAATAATATGCAACATTTGAATGATGTAATGGAAGAGTCTTTTCTACAAATCCTTGACCTTTAGTAGCTCTTTTTACAACATTTACATCTTTAAGATAAACGAAATCTCCAGATGTAGAAGCAATACTAGATATAGCTCCCTTATTTTTACCTGCAATAACTATAACAGGATCTCCTTTTCTAAGTTTTTTCATCCGAAATACTAATTGAAAGATAAATAATACACCTATGAAGAACTAATTACTATACAACTTCTTCAGCCATATTTGTAATATTTCTCCATCCTAAATCTCTAAGTTCTCTAGCTACTGGTCCAAAAACTCTCTTTCCAATAGGGTTCATATTTCATTTTGCATCTTTAGTAAGAAGAACAACTGCATTATCACCAAATCTAACATAAGTTCCATCTGGTCTAGAGATTTCTTTACGAACTCTAACGATTACAGCAGGAACAACTTGTCATTTTTTAACAGAAGCTGTAGGAGTTGCATCTTTGATAGCAACTACAACTCTATCTCCAATACCTGCAGTTTTTGCTGTAGATCATTTTACTATTCTGATAATTTTTGCTTTTTTAGCCTGTGTATTGTCAGCAACAACTACCAGTGATTCCTGTTTTAACATTCTAATCAATACGAACAAAGTAAAAGATTTTCATACAATATCTTAGATCTTACATTTTTTCCACAACCAACCATCTCTTTAATTTTGACATTGGTTTCATAGATCTAATTTTTACAGTATCTCCAACCTTTGAAATATTATTTTCATCATGAGCATAATATTTCTTTTTAACAACAAATCTCTTTTTATACAAAGGGTGAACTTTTACACTCTTTACAAGAACTACACGAGTCTTTAGCATTTTATCGCTAACTACCTCTCCAATAAGCTCTTTAATGTTTTTATCTCCAATGATAGTCATTATTTTGCAAGTTTAGCGTGTAAAACTGTATTAATTCTAGCGATCTTAACTCTTAAATCACCTATTTGGTGAGTTTCTTTAAGACCACGAACTTCATTTTTCATTTTGAGAGCAAAAAGTTCCTCTCTATATTTTTTTCTGAGCGCAACAAGCTCTTTTGGAGACTTGTCTTTTAGCTCATTCATGAATGATTGCTTACCTTTCATAATTGAACAAGATTTTAGAAATAAATTGAAATCTGAATCATAAACTATCTAACTTCTCATTTTGTTACAAATCTAGCTTTAACTGGAAGTTTTTTAGCCGCACTAATCACAATCCTTTCAGCAGTTTCAGGATCCAATCCAGTAAACTCAAACAAAATTTTTCATCTTCTAACTGGAGTTCCATATTCATCTACATCAGATTTTCCTGATCCCATCGGCATTTCTAGACCCTTCTTTGTAATAGGAGTATCTGGAAATATCCTTACCCAAAGCTGTCCAGTCTTCCTTGTATGTCTTACAATAACCTTTCTGGCTGCTTCTATCTGTCTAGCAGTGATTACACCACTTTCTGTGGCCTTTAAACCATAATCTCCGAATGCAATAGTATTTCATCTAGTTGCAGCTCATTTAAGATGAGGTCTAAATTGTTTTCTATGTTTCCATCTTTTTGGAGTCAATAACATTTTAACACAATACAAAGAGGTAAAAAATCATTTTCTCTAATCCTTAGTTCGTAACCAATGACATCATATCTTTCTTAGTCTTTTTCTTAGCAGCATATTGAGTACCTTTTTGAATCCGAACTTTAATTCATAATACTCAATATTTTGTCATAGCCTGAAGATAGTAGTAATCAATATCCGATCTGAACGTTTGAAGTGATACTCTTCAATCAATAAAATGTTCACTTCTAGCTATATCTGCACCATTCAATCTTCAACCTATCTGAATCTTAACTCAATCAGCTCATTTCTCCATAATCTTAGCGAGAGTTTGCTTTACCACCTTACGATACGGCATTCTTCACTCAATTTGAGTAGCAATATATTCAGCCATAATCCTAGCAGAAAGCTCAGGAATTCTAACTTCTTTCACATTAATTTTGAAATCTTTATGGAACCTGTCTTTAAGCTGTTGTTCAACAGACTTAATTTTCTCTCCATTTTTTCCCATAAGGACTCAAACCTTTGAAGCAAAAAGAATTATTTCTCCTTCCTTCTGTGTCTTTCTAATTATTACCTTAGAAATTCCTGCTCTAGGAAAAGCTTTATCGATAAATTTTCTAATTTGGATATCCTCAATAAAGAAATCAGAACCCATTCTCTTTGTCTTAGCATACCACTCAGAAGGCCAAGACTTCATGGTTCCTACTCTCATTCCAACCGGATTTACTTTTTGTCACATTAGGAAGAATTATTTAACAGCTAAAACAACTTTTACATAACATCTATATTTCTCATAATGACTAATTCTAGATCTTGAAGTGAATCTAATTCTTTTAATTTTAGGTCATCTTCATACTTCAATTCTATCTATTATAAGCTGATCTACTGGAAGTCACTTTGCAGAAGCATTTGCCATAGCAGACTTTAATAGTTTATACAAAGTTCTTGCTCATTTTTTTGGAAGAAATTCCAATGCAGTCATCGCTTCTGTTGCTTTCTTTCCTCTAACGAGATCTGCAATCAGATTCATTTTTTTATCAGATAGCAACGCATATTTTAATGTTGCACTTACTTGATTATCCATAACTTTATACTCCTTAAAGAGGTAAATAATTACTAACACATGTTCTTCAACGATTTATTCTAGAATGGGTGTCACTTAAATGTTCTTGTAGGAACAAATTCACCTAATCTATGTCCAAGCATATCTTCAG
>CAMVNA010000006.1 GCA_947168725.1 uncultured bacterium
ACAAACATATGTATGAAATGAAGTATGTGAATGGGAATGTGATAAAGATTATCATGAAGAGACAGATGAAACATGAGCAAAGATGTGTGTAAGCGATAACAAAGATGAATGAGTAGAATGTAAACAAGAATGAGCACCAGAACATGCGACATATATAGTAACAACATGAGCATGAACATGGAATGGACAAACATATGTATGAAATGAAGTATGTGAATGGGAATGTGATAAAGATTATCATCCAGAAGAAGTTCAAAATGAAGAATTAGTAGCACCAGCTGGATTTGTAGTAAATCAGTTTGCACCACAAAATATAGACGCGGAAACAACTACAGAAAATCTTGTATGTGTACCTAATACAAGAGAAGAAACATGTACAACATGAGAAGTTGCAAATGGACACTATGTAGAAACTTGAGTAACAGCAACATGGGAAAATGGAAAATGGAATATACCAGCATGTACAGAAATAGTATGTGATAGATGATATCATCTAAATGCAGATAAGAATACTTGTGAAAAAGATAATAATCCATGATGAGGTGGAGGATGAGGATCATGAGGAGGTTCATACTCTTGTAAATGAACAATCCCAGCTCATGCTACAGCTAATGGTACAACAACACGTGATAGTTCAAAAACAGATTACGCTTATGGAACAGATTCATGATGTACATTCCAATGTGAATCTGGTTATACTTGGAATGGACAAGAATGTACTAGATGAGGTGGAGGATGAAATGACGATGAAGAAATAGAGTTAGGATGACAGGTTAGTGATAAATGTTCAGTAGAATGATTCGAATGATCAGAAGAAGAAAAAGCAGCATACTTGTATGCATGTGAAAATGATATCACTACTATTAGAGATATTAATGAAGCTAGATTAAAAGATTTCTTGACTAGAGCTGAAATGGCAAAGATGGTTTCAGTATTTGCTACTAAAGAACTCTGAATGAAACCTAATACATCTAAAGATTGTTCCAACTTTGCAAACAGTATCTCTCATTACAATCAAGAAATGAAAGATTATATGGTAATGTCTTGTCAGTTAGAATTAATGTGAATTCATACAGTTGATTATAAGGCAATCCCTGACTTTATGCCAAGTAAACGTGTATCTAGAGCAGAATTTGGAACTGTTCTTTCAAGAGTATTACGATGAAATAAATATGAAGGAACAAATAGTAATTACTATATCAATCACTTAAATGCTTTGAAAGAAAATAATATTATTACGAATATTAATCCAAATATCACTGAATATAGAGCTTGGGTATTCTTGATGCTTTACAGAGCTGTAGAAGCTATCAAAGTACTTAAATCAACAAACGGTGTAGCAATAGATCAGCAGGTTAATGAAGAATTACAAGAAGAATGAAAAGCTGAAACATGATTAGTAGTAGAATATGATTCAGGAAGTGTAGTTCCAGATATGGCTACAGTGACTGAAAGCTGAACATTAACTACAGGTTCAGTTGTAGCAGATAAAACATGAACTACGATTGATACTCAAAGCTGAAATACTGTTACATTATCAGGTGATGAATCATCAAAAGAGGTATCAACTTGATCAGTGAATAGCTGAAATTCTAATAATTAATTAGATTGTCTAGATAAAAAGTCTTATTACTCTATGAGAGTGATGAGACTTTTTTTAATTCTCATCAATACAAAATTTAAGAAAGACCTTGAATTTTAAAGCTAAAAACATATACTCAAAAACATAGAAAAAAATAACTTTTCTCATTCATAATATAAAACAATAAGAAGTTGAACTAGAGATCGTGAGATTTTTTTTCAGCACGAAGGGTGTGGTATTCCACACTCTTTTTCTTTGAATGCTTGATGTTTAGTAGAAAAAATATATAATAAACAAGCGATAGTTTATTTTTTTCATTTCTTTTAATAATATTCTGTCGAGAGATAGCTTATTATTGTATCTTTCGGAGTGACAACACTCCGCTGAAAGGGCTTGTATATCGAGCCCTTTTTCCTAAAAAGAATTGAAAATATTCTATAATTCCATATATACAAACATATATACTCATTTTTTGCAATTGATGATAAAGCACAAAACTATTGAGCAGAAGTCGTGAGATTTTTTCTCAATGCTAAGAGTGTGGTATTTCCACACTCTTTTTTTGGAGCTTAGCTATTGATTTTTTGTGGATATTTGCTATACATACCGTAGCAGATGGATAAACTTTTTCATTGAGACTTTTCATACGTACCTGCTTTTGTTATCTTTTTTGAGGAAATCGTCGAGATGACGGTAAACCCAAAGGGGCTTGTTTCAAGCCCTTTTTCTTAAAAAGTATTGTTTTTTAAGAAAAAATAATTAAATTAAAGAGTGGAAAGTAACTTTTTGTTCTTTTCTAAGTTTGTCATTGTAATTATGTGAGATTGTGTTTTGTCGAGAGGCAAATCATCAGTCGTAGTAGCGTCACAATGCTACTAAAAGGAGCTTATATGTAAGCTCCTTTTTTCATAATTCATTTATTTAAGAATAAAAAACTCTTGCAATAAAAATCTGAATCTATACAAAATTATTGGGGCAGATTTTCAGTCCCTTTTTCTTTATTTGGTATTGCTTAAACTTATGAAACTAGACGGTAAAGCAATTCAAGCTGCAATGATGGAGCTTATAGATGATTATAAGCTAGATCCAAACCAATTATTGGAAATTTCAATGCAGTGAATTAAAGCTGGATTTAAAAAAGATTATCCAGAATATAAAAAATCTGAAATTTTAGTTGATATTAAAGCTGACTGAGCTGTTGCTATTTATAAAGCTACAGATGTGGTAGAGGAAGTAGAAGATCCAGAAACTCAAGTTTCTCTCAAAGATGCTAAAAAGATTAGAAAAGATGTAGAAGTTTGAGAAAGATTACTTGAAGATGTAACTCCAGAGTCTATGGAACTTAGTAGAATTGCTACAATGACTGCAGCGCAAACTATCAAACAAGCTCTTAAAAATATCGAGAAAGAGAAATTCTACGAAAAATTTCAATGAAAAGAATGAGAGCTTCTTAAAGCTAGAGTTACAAGAGTTCATGGTGATAGTGTAGTATTGGATATTAATTGAACAACTGTTGTTCTCCCTACTGAATGACAAATCCCATGAAAAAATTATGAACCAGGAGAGGAGATTGCAGTATTCCTAAAATGAATGAAATCAGAATGATGAGGAAGTAATCTTGAAATATCACAAGCTAATGCTGATTATATTGCAGCTATTCTTGAAAAATGCATTCCAGAACTTGCAAATGGAACTGTAAATATTGAAAAGATTGCTCGTATGGCATGAGTGAAGACAAAAGTAATTGTTTCAACAAATGATGAAAAAGTTGATCCAGTTGGAGTTATGGTTTGATACAAGTGAGAAAGGATTAGTGAAATACTTTCACTTCTTGATGGAGAAAAAATAGATTTTATTGAAATTGATGACGATCCTGAAGTGTTTCTTAGAGATTTACTTAAACCAGCAAAGGTTCAATCAATAGAAATTAAGGACAAAAAAGCAATAATTAAAGTTGAAGAAGATCAGAAACCAATTGCAATTTGAAAAAAAGCTTCAAATATCAAATTGGCTTCGCAAATTATGTGAATGACATTAGAAATTGTGTAATTAGTATAGAAGAAAGAATTTTTAAACAAAAAGGCTGATTCTAAACTTTGAGTCAGCTTTTTTATGGAAAACAAAAAATCGGACAAGCAACACTTATCCGATCGCCACAAGAATAAATAGGTTTCAGATTTCATCTTTTTTCATTTCTCATTTTGTCGAGAAGAGAAAGAAGATTACTTACCATGGAAGATTTATCTAATCCCACAGTCTTACGAGCCTTGTTTTTGTTCCGCTTTCTTTCCTTGTTGAGAATGCTTCGCAAAGCTTTCCGCTTTTGTTTACATTTACGCATGATTAACATCCTCCTTTCTATTTTGTTTAACGCAATATATAATAAAAAAGTATTTGTAAATGTCAAATGTTTTTTTAGAATCAATTTAGATGGATTATAATTATACTCATTAAAATATATATTGGTTCAAAAATAGTTCAGCTTGAAATTAAGTAGTAAAAAAATAATATAGACTGCTCGAATTTTAGATTATATTATACACTTCATTTGAGCATAGACTCATCATTTTAACGGATTCGCCACTGTTGATGTATGGGTTAATACATTTTATTTCTTTATCTATTTTATCATGGCTACAGAAAAAAAAGTTAAAGCAACTACTGGAAAAGACACATGATCTCCAGAAGCACAAATCGAAAGATTAACTGAAGAAATCACTGCTTTACAAGGACATGTTGCATCAAACAAAAAAGATTACGATGCCAAGAGAGCTTTACTTCAGAAAGTTGCTAAAAGAAGAAGATTTTTAAGGTATCTTAAGGAGAATCATCTAGATAGATATGCTGAGATTAGCAAGAAAACAGGATTAAAAGTTTAATCCATTATTACACATGATTTCAAAAAAAGAAATCAGATTTTTATTTCTTTAACGTTTTATTTTAATGCCAAAAAAAGCAAAAGAGCAGAGCCTATTCAATGTGCCTGTGATTAAAGAAGGACAAAAAGTAAAATGAGTAATCCTTCGCGAAATTGAAAACTGAATTTTAGTTAATTGTGAGAATGGTGCTTTCACTGGAGTTATTCTTGCAAAAGAAGCTAAAGAGTTAAAAAGATCTAACGTAGAATTATCTTCAGGAACTGAACTTGAATTAGAGATAATCAATCCAGCTATTAGACATGAAGATGGATATTACATTGTTTCAGTTACAAGATTATTACAATACGATGTATGGAAGTCGATTATCGATAAATTTGAAAAGGATACAATTATTACAGTTGTTCCTACAGAAGCAAATCTTTGAGGACTTCTTATCGATATGCACGGAATCAAATGATTTATTCCTTTATCTCAATTGGCTCCTATTCACTACCCAAGAGTAGAAGATGGAGATCAAGATGCTATCTTCGATAAATTATTAGCTCTTATCGGAGAAGAAATCAAGGTTAGAGTTATCAATATCGATGAAGAAGAAAGAAGAATTATTCTTTCTGAAAGAGAAGCTTTACGTGAAGAAAGAGAGAAAGTTCTTTCTGAACTTGAAGTTGGAAAGGTATTTGATGGAGTTGTTTCAGGAGTATCTTCATACGGACTTTTCGTTACAATCGGGGGAACTGTTGAAGGACTTGTTCATATCTCAGAAATTACTTACGGACACGTTAATAATATCGACAAATTAGGAAAAATCGGAGATAAGATGAAGGTTAAGGTTATCGGATTAGAGAATGGAAAGATTTCATTATCTGCAAAACAATTGAAAGAAGATCCATGGGAGGCTTTACCAAAGAAATACAGCATTGGTGATGTATTTGAAGGAGAAGTTATCAGATTCGTTCCTTATGGAGTATTCGTTCGTGTATTCGATGATATTAACTGATTAGTTCACCTTAGTGAATTATCTCAAAAAGCAGTTAACAATCCAAATGAAGTAGTTAGAATCGGACAGAAAGTTAAGGTTAAGTTAATCTTAATCGATCCAAAGAATAGAAAGATCGGACTTTCAATGAAAGATTTAGATGAAAATAAAGAAGCTGCACCTAAAGCAAGCAAAAAAGCAGACTTAGCTGATATCGCTGATAAATTAGAAAAAGAAGAAGCAGAAAAGAAAACTACTAGAAAACCAAGAGCTAAAAAAGCTGATGCTGAAGAAGAAACAGTAGAATAAATAAATTCTCAGATAAAAAGCTGACTAGAGATGGTTGGCTTTTTTTTATTTTCTTGAAAAAATCAAATATTTAACTACATTAATAAACGATATTTTATTATTCAATTCCTAAACTATGACATACAAAACTTCACGAAATTTTGACCATTTAACTACTACTCCAACTCCAGAATATCGAGCACAGCAGAGACAAAAAGCTGAAGAAATATTTTCTTCATTCAAGAATAAGCGAGAAAATCGTGAAGATTACTTATTAGATTCAAAAGCTTTAAAAGAAGCTTTAGATGAATATGAAAAAATACAAGACTGAACACGATGAAATGGGTTTTGATGAGATTTTGGTGTGATATGATCTGAAAGTTTTTACTATCGAATGCAGACTTGTCTCCATTCTGAAGACCAGGGAATGCGTGCAAAATCAAACCAAGCTGATGATTTTGCTATTAAACTACAGAATGAAATTTTATTCTTTGAACTAAAATTAGCTAGAATTTCACCAGATAAGCAGTCTGAATTCTTATCTGATTCTTTACTAGCTCCATATCACCATTTTCTAGAAAAACAATTCGCATCATCAAAATACTTACTTTCTCCAGAATGAGAAAAAATGTTGAATTTGCTTTCCAAGACTTCATACGAAAATTGGGAATCAATGACTGCAAAATTTCTTTCAAAATCTCAAAGAGAAATTCAGCTCCCATCATGAAAAAAACAAGCAACTCTTGAAGAACTTTTAACATACACATGTGATAAAGACGAAAATATTCGTAAACAAGCTATTCAGGCTGTGAATGAAATTCATTTAGAGGCTAGAGAGATGGCAGAAAATGAAATCAATTCAATTCTTGAATACAAGAAAACTACTGATGAACTCAGATGATTTTCTTCTGCTGAAGAATTCTTAACAGTTCGTGATGATATCTCACTTTCCACAGTTCAGACGATGGTTGATGCTGTGAAAGATGCTTATGATTTTTCACATGATTTTTACAAATTTAAAGCTGATTTATTCTGAGTGAAATCATTTTCTTATTCCGAAAAGAGTCTTCATTACGGTTCCCTAGAAAAACAGTATTCCTTTGATGAAGCAGTGCAGCTTTGTCAGGAGACTTTATGAAAATGGGACTCAGAATTATTAGATATTTTCAATAAATCACTCGAAGACTGAATGATAGATGTTTTCCCACAGAAATGAAAACATTGATGATGATTCTGTACAGATAGCTCTAAATGATTGCCAGTTTATATTTTAATGAATTACACAAATAAACTCAGAGACGTTTCTACTTTAATTCACGAATCATGACATAATGCATGTAATCAATTGCAGAAAAAAAATCTGAACGCACTTCAATACTGAGCAGCTATTTCATTAGCAGAGACTCCATCTACATTTTACGAATCATTGCTCCAAGATTCTCTTCAGTCAACATTAACTGATGAAGAATTGCTAGTTTATCGTGTGGGAGTTTTAGATGATATGGTAGCTACGGTTTCACGTCAGGTCGCAGAATATCGTTTTGAGCAGGATTTACACAAATTATTCTGCCAAAAGTGATATTTGTGAGCAGATGAAATCTGAAAATTATTTATTCAGCATATGTCAGACTATACATGAGAATGAATACATTATGATGAATACGATGCAAATCGTTGGATAAGTCGAAGCCACACTAGAATGTTTTTTTATGTTTATTCATATGCAAGTGGATATTTGATTTCCCAGTCAATGCTTAGAAAATTGAAAAACTGAACTCTGACTATCGATCAGGTTAAAAAGTTTTTTGCTTCATGAAGCTCTAAATCTCCAGAAGAAATCTTTATGGATATGTGAATAGATATTACCAAAAAAGAGTTCCGAGATGAAGGATTAGATTCATTGAAAGAATATTTAAACGAAACTAAACAGTTAGCTAAGAAGTTAGGGAAGATTTAAAATATAAAAAAATTAGCTAAATTTACATATATGTAGATTCAGATTTTTTTATTTAAAAAAGTTATTAAAAATTTGACAAATGAAAATTTTATATTATAATATAATATATAAATATTTTATTTTTATTATTTTTTATAAAATGGCTACAGAAAGCAAAGAATCTATTAACAATAGCAGAAGAGCTGAACTCCAGCGTCAAATTTGAGATTTACAAGAAGAGTTGAAAACAAAACAAAATCTTGAAGAAAGACTAGCTCAGTTGGAGAAAGAATTAGCAAAATTAAATGAATTAGACGCTGATAAAATAGATAATTCAAAAGAAAAAAAGGAAGGGGCATTTCGAAATGAAAGAGAAAGGAAAATAAATGGAATTTATAGATATATAATAACAAAGGAAGATGGTAGCGTAGAAATAGATAAAGAAAAATTAAAGGATGGTAAAATAATAATATGAGAGACAGAATATCCAGAATTATGAGATTGACAAACATGACAAGGATATAAGATAGTAGATAATAGAATTATAATAGGTTGCTTCAATGAAGAATGAAATACTTCTTGAGAAACAATAATAATTTGACAAAGATGAGGCATATCGATATGAATGATGGAAAATTGAAAGCAAAAATGATCTTGGTTCTTCCAGAAGAAAGATACATCAATTGTTACTATTGATGAGAACTGAAAAGAGAGAATAGTAAAAAAAGATGTTTTATCGAATAGTCATTATTGAGAATTTTTAACAAAAGAAAAGAACTTGAATGATGAAGATGAAATAAATATATCTTCTCAAGAAGATTTAAAAAAATATACAAAAGATAAAAAAATATTGGCTATATACGATGAAAGATATTTCAGAGAAAAAACATTATCTTTAAAATATTTTGACAATAGGAATAAAGCTCATCGAATTAAAAAAGCAGAAAAAGTATGAGAGGATAAAATAGATGTTACATACACAGAATGATTAGAAAAAAGTCCAATAGGGAAAACAGATTGATTATTTTTATTCATAGAAACGAATAAGTCAGAAAAAGTGAATCGAGTAAAAGAAGATAAAGAAAGTAAGGAAAATGACGAAAAACTTGGTAGAGAAAGGAAATTAAATGAAGTATATGGATATATAATAACAAAGGAAGATGGTAGCGTAGAAATAGATAAAGAAAAATTAAAGGATGGTAAAATAATAATATGAGAGACAGAATATCCAGAATTATGAGATTGACAAACGTGACAAGGATATAAGATAGTAGATAATAGAATTATAATAGGTCGCTTCAATGAAGAATGAAATACTTCTTGAGAGACAATAATTCTAGCAGATTGAATTGTGATGATTTGAGAAATGGAAAATTGAGAAAAAAAATGAGAGTGGATAAAACAGAATATAACGAAAATTATTACTATTAATTGATCTGAAGAAACATGAAATCAAAACGAAGATAAAGAAAGACAATCATTGGAAAGTTCTCAATATTGAAAATTTGACTCCATGTTGTTATGATTCAACCAAGAGATAGAAATTAAATCAAAAGCTCAGTTAAAACGGTATGTAAAAGATCAAGATGTATTTAATGAAATGTCAATAAAGTACAATGATGAATATTTTGAAACAAAATCTTTATCAGTGAAATGAGTTGCTAGTCCAAAATCAGAAAGGGAAAATCTCGAAATAAAAAAAGTAGAAAAAGTATGAAATAAAGTTGATGTAACATATGAAACCAATGTTTACACAGGAATTACACCATCAATTGCTTGAACTTGTTTATTTGTAGAAATAAATAAGTGAGATGAAGTAAATCGGATAAAGTCAAAAGAGGAAAGTGGGGAGATAGAAGATTGAGAAAATAAAATATCTGAGGAAACTATGGAGCGTATAAATTCACTAAAAGAATGTACAATATTTGCAGATGGTTTAGTATGACTTGATAAAGAAAAATTACAAGATAATAAATTGAAAATATGAGATACCGAATATTCAGAACGAATAAAAGGAAGTGAGTGAAAATTTTATGAGCTAATAGAATCTAAATCTGTATCAAAAGAATGAAAAGAATACACTATGGGAACAAAACTCATTGTTTGAGAATATGATAAATATGGTAATCCAAAATGAGAAATGATTATGATTGATAGTAATTGAATTATAACTGTGTGAAATATATTGCCAGAATCTTTGCCAAGGTCATCATAAAAATTATTCAATAGAATTTATAAAAAAAGCTGGTATCGTATGCCAGCTTTTAAAAAACATTTTTAACGTTTTTTTATTTTAATCTCTTAACTGCGATCTTACCATCAGTTCAAATTGATGAAATTACACACTTTAACCTTTCTCAAACTTTGAAATGGTTCGCTAATCAATCTGTAAATCTTTCTCACATATTTGATACATGACAGAGTCATAATTTACCTTTAGGTAACTTTACAAATACTCCGTAGTCTTCAACTCTAGTAATTTCAGCTTCAAATTCTTGTCAGACTTCTAAATCCGTGGCTATTTCAAGAATAAGAGCTTTAGCTTTATCTATCATAGCTTGATCTGGATGAGTTAGGAAGCATGTTCCATCATCTTCAAAATCAATTTTAATATTATCGCATTGTGCAATGATATCATTGATAACATCTCCTCATTTTCCAATAACTTCTTTAATTTTTTCAGGATCGATTTTGAATACATGAATTTTTGGAGCATATCTACCAACGTGATCTCTAGGAGCAGGAATAGTCTCAAGCATTACATCCATGATTTCATTATATCCTTCGAAAGCTTGGTCAATAGTTTCAAATACGATAGATAGAGGGATTCACTTTAATTTAGTATCTAATTGGATTGCATTAACTCAGTCTCTAGTTCCAGCTACCTTGAAATCCATATCTCCGATAAAGTCTTCAGTTCCCATAAGGTCAGTCAATACCATATGGTCAGTAATATTTCCAGCTTCGTCATGATCTGTGAATAGTCACATAGCCACTCCAGCAACAGGTTTTTTAATAGGTACTCATGCATCCATTAATGATAGACAAGACCCACAAACTGACCCCATTGAAGTAGAACCTCCAGAACCTAAACATTCAGAAACAACTCTGATTGTATAAGGGAATTCTTCTTTAGAAGGAATCATATTTTCTAGAGCTTTTTCTGCTAATCTTCCGTGTCAGATCTCTCTTCTTCCTGTTCCACGAATTCATTTAGCTTCTCATGTAGAGAATGGAGGGAAATTGTAGTGATGAATATATCTTTGGGTATCTCAGTCATGTTCCATATCATCCAAGATTAGATATTCCATAGGTCCTCCGAGAGTTACAGTTGAAAGAACTTGAGTATCTCATCTCCAGAAAAGTCCAGTTCCGTGAGTACGTTCAAATAATCCAACCTCACAGTATAATGGACGAATATCTTTTTGAAGTCTATCATCTACTCTTTTGTGCTGAGAAAGAGTTCTTCCACGAATATGATATTTAGTCACATTGAAGAAAGCCATCTTAATTTTTGATTCTGTATGTTCCTCATCTTCTTCATCTTCGATCTGATCTTTGAAATGCTCTACACATTCTTTTTCGTATTGAGCAAATTGTTCATTGAAAGGAACTTTTGTATTTCACATCATTCCTTCTAATCTATCTTCTCATAGGAAATTTCTAACTTCTTCTTCGAGTTCGTGAGATGGTTTATTAAACATTACTTCTTTCTCAGTAATATTTAATTCTTTCAAAAATTCTAATTGGAAATCGCAAGATCTATTGATTTCTTCTTGTCAAATTTCAAAAGCTTTTTTCAAAATATCCAAAGGAATTTCTTTAGATTCATCTTCGATCATGTTGATTGAATCTCTTTTTCAAGCTACCAATAAATTTAATTCAGCTTTTTCTAATTCTTCACGAGTAGGATTTACGATAAAGTTTCAATCTAAATAAGCGATTTGAGCAGCTCCAACTGGTCCATCAAATGGAAGTCCAGCAGCCATAATTGAAATAGATGCACCAATGATTGAAATTACTCCAAGTGGATATCTAGGATCCATCGCCATAGGAGTAGATGTCATTACTACATCATTAATCATTCCTTTTGGGAACATTGGTCTAATTGCACGGTCCGTGAGTCTAGCATTGAGAATCGCTTGATCAGAAGCACGTCATTCTCTTCTTCTATAAGCGGCACCTCAAATTCTTCCAGCAGCAGAAAAGGATTCTCTCATATCTACCATCAAAGGTAAGAAATCTGTAGTAGGTACAGGATTTTTGTTCATTACAGTAGTGAATAGCACAGCCCAATCTTCGAATTTCACGGTGATTCCAGAGTCTGCTTGCATTGCTAGTTTACCTTGTTCAAAGGTTAATTTTTTACCAGCTCGATCAAACGATTTGCGGTTCTCATGAACCTCTCTTTTAAATGTTGGCATAAGCAAAAATATAGAAAATAAAAGTTTGAAATTCATTTCTGGAAACTGATTATAGAAAAGAATTCTTAAAAATTTTCATTTAGAACTCTTTTTTGTAATCACCTTCCTCTGAAATGATTTCATCAGGAATATATTTTTTTACCTGATAAATGCAAATTAAAAGGTCAAAATATTATATCATAAAAAGCCAATAAAGCAAATTAAATATTAAAATAAAGTCCGATTTTTTTTGCAAATTTTGGGATTTTGAACTATAATTGCCATGTACTTTATGTCGTAAAAATATTTATGAAAAAAATATTTATTCAAGTCAAAGAGTGGATTTTAAAACATAGGAGAGGATTGATTTATGGAGTTTTAGCTTCTTTTGTATTCGGATTTTGTTTTTTTCATTTGTGAGGAATCTGAGTAGAAAATGTAGTATTTGCTGAAGATCAACAAAGTCAACAAACACAAACTGATGTTGGTCAAAAAAAGGCGACAGAATGGTATAACGCACTCTCATTTTTGAATAAAATAATGTATGTTTTAATATATCCAATGCTATTATTAGCAGGGAAATTAGTAGACAATTCTCTCGTATATTGAGAAGTTCTTTGATTTGATGCCGTTTTGTGGCAACTTTGGAATATTGTAAAAAATCTTGCAAACTTTACTTTATGATTTTTCTTTCTATATAAAATTTTTAAGTATTTGATAAGTTGAAAAGAGAGTGTAAAAGAAATACTTTTGAGAGCGTTGATTGCATGAATTTGAATTCAAGCTAGTTGGTTTATTATAGCAACATTAATTGATGCTTCCACTATTTTAACATACTGAGTATGATGACTACCAATTTCTGTGCTAAAAGAAGCTGGCGAAGATATTACTGACACTGAAAGTTGGAAATATAATCCTGCTGTATTAAAAAATATAATTTATGTTGATGTAAAAGATTTGGATACAATTCATACTTATCTGACTAGTACTACAACATGAGATATTCTCATATCAGAGTGTGATACTTTTGATTATGGATGAAAGGGATCGGGAGAAAAGCTTATTTTAGCACCAAAAATGATATATTACAGCAACTCTGGAACAGACATAACAACAGATGCAAAAAGATGTCATTATTATGGTCAGGTTTACTATTTTGGGGCTCAGCCAAAGGAGCTTAATGATTTTCTAAACTGAAATAAATTTAGATGTGATGGTTCTGGATGTAAAGAATCGCAGAGTAGTTATGAAAGAGCGTTAATACAGATTAAAAGCAATATAAATACAGATGAAGCAAACATAGTAGATTTAATAACAAAGTGAGAGGTATTGCAAATAAGGGATGCACATACATGATGAGCACTTTGAGTGTTATGGACGGGTGTATATGATGATAATCAAATGCGAGGTTTGGACGTAGACAATAAGTGGACACGAAGTTGATGAACAACAAGTAGATTACAAAACATTATGGATGGTAATTCATATGTATGAGTATTCACAGCATTATATTCATCTTTGATGAATCTATGAAAATGAATTATACCTCCAGAAGCGTGATGATTCGCATCTTTATTGAATACTGCTCTATCATTTTGATATGTTCTGGCAATTTGAATTCCGCTAATCGTAGTTTCTATTGTATTTATGATTAGAATTTGTGTGTTGCGATTAGCTGTCGTTTTGTCGCCTTTTATTGTTTTAGCTTCAGCATTTAAAGAAATTTGAGAAAAAGTGTTTAAATGAGATTTTTTGGAATATTTCAAGTTAGAGCATTTAATTCCAATTATATTTTCTCCTGCAATTATTTGCTTTGCAATAAGTGTGTCGACAGTTTTAATTACAATAATATCAGGAATTAATGCTAAAGAAATAGCAACGAGCGGAAGTGAAATTTTGTGATGATTGATTACTTTAAATATATGATGATTAAGTTTGCCACTTATGAAGCTTGTTATTTCAGTATTCGGTGTTGCAATAACTTGGTTTATTGTACGAGCAGCAATAGAATCATCTAAAATCTGAGAATCTAAAATTATCACATCTCTAAAATGATTAGCAACATCTACATTATGATCTATGCCAATAGTACCAATACCATGAAAAGATGGTAAGGGAGTTTCATATGTATGAGTTAATAGTGCGTTTGGTTTAGATGGTCAAAGATGAATTGTGAATCAGATTTCTGATAAAATGAAAGCAAACGCATCTCAGGAACACGATATTGCTATGCAACAACGATTGGATCCAAAAAAAGCACAAGATGATGCAAAAAAAGCACAAGATGCAACACAAAAGGCACAAGAGGAAAAATTAGGTACAGACTTTCTAACAGCAATTCAGGCACAAAAAATTAATGGAGACTGGACTCAGATGTCAATAGAGGTAACTATAGATGGTACAAAAGAGAGTATGAGATTTAACGACCTTTCAAATGTATCCAAAAAAGCAGTAATTGATGGAATTAATACAATAAAAGAAGCAACCCAGAGACAAAAATTCAAAACAAGTGGAGAAATACAGATATGAAATGATAAATATAAATTCAACAATAATACTAATAAATATGAAATTGAACAAGCTCCACAAACTTCACAATCACAACAATAAATTATTTAACTAATTAATATTAATGACAAAGAAAACTCTAATAAAAGTAGGAATAATAATCATAATTACATGTGTAATGTGTTTTTCTGATTGGAGTTTTGCAGCAGAATGAAATAATTTTGACGTTATGTGATTTTCTCTGAATTATATAGTAGCCGTTTTAAGTTGGATATGGATACTTTTTGCAAAACTGGCGGGGACTTTTTTAACCAATAATTGGGTATATGGTGAAATTTTATGATTGGATGCGCTGATGCGAAGATTTTGGAACGTGATGAAAAATATAGCGAATTTTTGATTATGATTTTATTTTGTATATGTAATATTCAAGTGATTGATAAGTAGTAAGGAGGATATAACTCAAACATTGAAAAAAATTATTGTATGGCTTTTGATAGCATGAATCGGAATTCAGGCTAGCCGATTTTTTACGGCAGCTATTATCGATGTGTCGACCATAACACTTTCTGCAGTCGGAGCATTTCCATCACAGGTAATATCTAGTAGTCCATATGTAAAATGATCCTTGGAGATGTCTATGCCAGAATATCTTAATCCTAGCTTTAATTATGTTGAAACAGGCACAGAGTATACCCTTTTTTCAAAAAATTGAGATAAGTCAAATCTTCTCGAATCTACAAATGTTCAGTTACTTCACCCACAAACGCTTAGTGGTTTGGTAGATTCCCTTATGCCAAATGCAGACGATGTTTCCTGACCAATGTATTATATTTGATTTTCTATTTTAAAAACAAATGTGCTTACGAGCATAGATACATCTAGTGAAAAATGAATAAAAGCAACAATACTTAATACTATTATTCAATGATGAACTACTATAATATTTTCAATTGAAATGATGGTTCTATGTGTTTTAGCTATAATGAGAATTATATATTTATGGATGTTTATTATTTTGTCTCCGATAGCCATTTTATTACGGTGTATCGAAAAATCATGACAAAAATTATGAAGTGATGATAAATCATTTTTAGCTAAATTCACCAAACAAATAAATTTTAAATCCTTTTTTATAAATGTATTTAAACCGACAATTATAGTTTTGTGATTTTGAATAGCAGTTCTGTTTGTTTCATTAATGAATAGAGTTGTATTAGATTCATGAAAAAGATCAATCGATCTCGGATGAGCTATTATAACAAGTACAGCAAATGGACATTTAAATAGCGGAAACGAATGAGATAATACCTATACAACTAAAATAGATAATAATCTTATCAGTTTTACATTAGCTAATACGTGAAAAACGTTTTTAGAGATAATATTATCAATAATTACAGTATTAATTGTATATTTTATCCTTAAATTCGCTGTTAAATTTGGAGAATGAAAAGATTTTGTATCAAAGAAGATTTGAAAAGTTCAAGATGAAGTCAAATCACTTATGGAAATGACACCAGTAATGCCTGTAGCTGGATACGACAAAGAAGGAAGACCAGTTACACGTTATTTGAATGCTGGTCAAGTATTTGGTTTATGAAATAAAGATTCTTTGTTAGGAGAAAAAATCAATCGATATGGAAGAAAAATCCAAGATAAATATAGAGAATCTGATGATATTGTTCGTTCTTGGTTTGGAGATAATACATGATCTTTATCTGAAACCGAAAAGCATGCAATTGAAAGAGCGGGGGTAGGGCAAAATTGAATTAAAATATTGGAAGATAAAAAAGCTAAGATTTCAAAGACTGAAGAGTGAAAATGAATGACTCTAAATCCACAGACAGCATCAAATGACGGATTTTGGATAGAACAATTTAAAAAATGGTTAAATAATGTTAATGATAACGGTCTTTCTTCAGAACCAACACGGCAAAATATGGTTCAAGCATGGAAGAATCAGGGAGAAGAAGAAAAAAGAAGTTTGGATAAGTTATTCGAAAAAAATTCAAGTTATGTACAAGCATATGCAAAATTTTTCTTCGATGAAGGTGATGATAGACGTAATATAAAAGAATGGAGTGTTTTAAAGAATGAAGATATCTCAAAGAAAAAAGAAACCAAGGATGAATCTGGATAAAAAACAGAATAATACTCAAAAATATAAAATTAATTGCATTCAGATTTCGTTTGTTTATAATATCACTTACTAGACAAAAGTGCTACATTTTAGTATGATAAATAAAACATAAAAATGGATTTTGATCCTAAAAAGAATTATTACGATATACTATGAGTGAGTGAATCTGCCTCTACAGATGAAATAAAAAAAGCCTTTAGAAAGCTTGCTATCAAGCATCATCCTGATAGATGATGAAGTAAAGAAAAATTTCAGGAAGTAAATGAAGCTTACCAAGTCCTTTCAGATGAAAAGAAAAGAGGGCAATATGATGCATTTCGTAAATGATGATTTACGTGATGATTTGGTGGATGAACGTGAGGTTTTGATTTTGGTAATTTTGGATGATTTGGTGGATGAGCAGTCGATTTTGATATTGGAGATTTGCTTGGATGAATATTTGGATGAGGATTTGGAGGTTGATGAAGTAAAGTGCGTAAGTGAGAAGATTTGAAAAAGATTATAGAGATTAGTTTCGAAGATTCATACCTTGGATGTGAAAAGAAAATTAGTTATACTAGGATGAAAAAAGTAGAATGAGCAACTGAAGAAGTTTGTTCAAATTGTAATGGAAAATGAAAAGTTCGTCAGCAGGTACAGACAGCTTTTGGAACTATGCAGACATCTAGTGCATGTAAAACATGTGGATGAATCTGAAGAATATACAAAAAAGGTTGAAAGACTTTGGAGAATTGATGACTAGAGGAGGTGAAAGAAACTATTGATATCAAAATTCCAGCATGAATTAAGGAAGATGCATTTATCAAATATTCATGAAAGTGAGATGCTGGAATATGAGATGCTCCGGATGGGGATTTATATCTAAAAATTCGTATAATTCCAAATAAAAAATATCGCCGTGAATGAGATGATTTGTATGTAAAGGCATCAGTGACTATTTTTGATTTGGTTCTTTGATGAGAAGTTGAAGTTTCACATCCAGAATGAAAACTTAAAGTAAAGATTCCAAAATGAACTCAAATTTGAGATAAAATTAGGATATCTGGAAGATGATTCGGAGAAAAATGATTATTCAAGAGTAAGTGAGATATGATAGTGGAAACAGATGTCTCCATCCCAAAAAAATTATCAAAAGATGAAGAAAGTCTTTGGAAAAAGCTTAGAGATGGAAAATAATTTATTTATTTTTGTAAAATGTATTATCTCTGAATAGATCCATGAGTTAGAAAATTGGGTTATGCATTGATAGATGATGATTTAAAAATCATAGATGCAGGGATTTTATTACAAGATAAAAAATCTCCTACAAGAGAGGATCAATTCCAAAGAGCAAATCAGATTTTGGAATTTTTTGAAAAATTATTGAAAAAATATCCAATAGAAAAAGTGGCCATCGAGAAGCTGTTTTTTACTGATTATAATCAGAGTAATGCGGAATTCGTGTATGCAATTAGATGAGCATTGATGATGTTATTTTTGAGAAAAAATATTTCAGTTTTAGAATATACCCCAATAGAACTCAAAAAATTTATAACATGAAATGGAAAGGCAGATAAGATGCTAGTTCAAAAAACGATTAGAAGGTTTTATAATCTTCAAGATATACCTGAATATAATGATGCAGCAGATGCGCTTTGATTTGCATATTTAGCAAAATTAAGAAAATAAGGATTAATCTCTAAAAATCAGTAAAAATCGGATAAAAAAAGTCTGATTTTTTTTGACTTTTTTGTTGATTATGTGTATAATTTTGTGAGGAAAATTTTTACTTTTCTTTATATAAAAAATGAAAAAAAATTGGTTATTGAAAATTGGATTAACTGTATTTTCTATATGATTGTTCTGTCCATTTTTTACATCGGCAACAGTGTTTCATTTAACTTGATTGAAACAGATTTATGCTTTGTCTCCAGATAGGATTTTGGACAATATGATGTATATACATTTTGCAGACAATTGAAATGATTTTGGAGGATTTATGTATTTTTCTAATAATTTATGAGATGAAGAAGATATGGAATCTGATGAAATATTTGAAGTTGCAGCTACCGGACATGATTCTAGTTATGAATGTAGAAGTCAAGTTAAATGATTTTATTATAATGCGGAGAGATGAGAGAGGTTACGGCCACTTGATAATGAAACATGGAGTGGTTTAAGTGAAGATTGATTGCAGATGACATGATGAATATATACTTTATGTGCACAATCTGGATATCAAGCAGCACTCGGTGAGTGTGAGAATGGTATTTATTCCGGATGTGAACAATGTGATTATAATGAATGTGTGGCAAAGGTAAGGAATGATTTTAGTGCAGGTGGATATGGATATTATTGAAGTATACAGCATGTTTATAAGTGAATAACTGGTAATCTCATAATGTGAGTAGAATATGATGCTAATGATAACAACAAGTTTATTTCTATAAAATCTGGATCGGATTTATCTTCAACCTTCGTAAGGCTTAATAATAAAATCCCAGTTTGATTTATATATGATAATAAATGATGATTAGGACTTGCATGATGTATGTTTGGTTCTGGTTATTTAACATGAGGTTCAATGAAAAATCTTGTTAGAGAAGTGAAAGAAAAATGACTGGCTGAAGTTTTTCATCCAGCAGGGACGTGATATATCGAATATGTATGAAACCTGTCATGAATTACGTGTACTGGTATTTCTTTCCAAGATATGTTAACAAAAATCTTGATAGAATGAATAATGTGATTAAGCAACAGTGGTACATGATGAGATACAAAATTCTGAACTATAGGTAACTCAAGTGATACAAAAATGCAATATTTTGCTACAAAGAGCGTGAGTAATGTTACGATGATGAATTATGTTAGAAGAAGAGCAGAATTGTTGTGTAGATGAAGGTGGATGGATACTTTTCCAGAAAATATTAATTCTGGATGAGAAATTATATGTTTAAATATGAATAATGGTAAAGTAACCAAGACACAATCATGAAAATCAAAAGAGAATAAAAAAACTTTGATAGTGAAGAATGGGGATGTGGAAGTCAGTTCGATGAGTGAGGAAGATATAAATGCTAATGAATATTATGATATATTTATTTTGAGCGGAAACTTATTGATAGACGAGGAAAATGCTAATAAGTTTGTAATTGATAATAAAGGATTTATTACAAATGAAGATATTGCTGATTTTAAAAAATCTGTTATAGAGCGGAATATTAGTAACCTGTATGGTAGTATAGATACGGCTTCAGGAGCTCTCAGAGAATGTATCGTTAATGGAGGAGATAAGTATTGTAGCTCTTGGATGGATATTAATAACGATTGATTTACTAATGAAGATGATATTGTAAGTCTTGGAAATCTTGGAGGTCTTAGTGCAGGATCTGATAAATATGTTGCAGTAGCTTCAGTGATTAGATGAAACTTTATTGTTAATTGAAATATAAAGGCGGCAAGTGGAAATACATTGGATAATAAGTATTTCCTTTATGGAAAGTTTACAACAAAAGATACAATTGGTACATTAGAGAACGTATTTGCATGGAGATGTAATAATGAGATGGGTAGTGATGGAAATTTCTGTCCTAAATTTGATAAAAATCCATACCGAAATGCATCACTTATAGTGATAGATCAGAATTATCCTTCTCCATTGCTTCAGTCCTAAATGAATATAGAAAATAAAATTGACAAAACGATAGATGATGAATTATTAAACTTGAAGATAAGTTGAAATTTAATACAAACGAATTCGCGCGAAAATTTTTTAAGGAGCTTATTATATTTCAATATATAATTAAAAATTTTATTTCTTTACGATGAACACGATGTCTATAAATGTAAGACAATTTGTTTACGACAACATTACTCCATATGAAGGAGATGCTTCATTTCTTCAAGGTCCAACTGAAAGGACAAAAAAACTATGGGATAAGTGTCGTGAATATCTCAAAGAGGAGAGAGATAATAATGGACTCAGATCTGTTGATCCATCTACTATTTCTACTATTACTTCTCATAAGCCAGGTTATATTGATAAAGACTTGGAAACTATTGTTTGACTTCAAACTGATGAACCTCTCAAAAGAGCAATCAAACCATTTGGAGGGGTGAGAGTAGTAGAAAAGGCTCTTAATGAAAGATGACTTGAACTTGATCCTAGAGTAAAAGAAATCTTCAAATATGCCAAAAATCACAATGATGCTGTATTCTCAGCATATGATCCAGAAATTAGAACTTATAGATCAAAACATGTTTTAACATGATTGCCAGACAATTACGCTAGAGGTAGAATTATTGGAGATTACAGAAGATTGGCTCTTTATGGGACAGCTAAACTTATCGAAGAAAAGAAAGCAGACTTCTTAGCAATTGAATGAGAAATGGATGATGCTAAGGTTAGACTTAGAGAAGAAATTTCTATGCAGATAAGTGCATTAAATGATATTGCTGAAATGGCAAAAAGTTATGGATTTGATGTAACTAGACCAGCTGAAACAGCTCAAGAAGCTATTCAATGGGTTTATTTTGCTTATCTTTCAGGAGTGAAAGAACAAGATGGAGCAGCAATGTCTCTAGGAAATGTTTCTTCATTCTTGGATATCTATATCGAAAAAGATTTAAAAGATTGAAAAATTACTGAAAGTGAAGCTCAGGAAATGATAGACCATTTTGTGATGAAATTAAGGCTTGTAAGACATCTTAGGATGGGAAGCTATGATGAGGTATTTGGATGAGATCCAACTTGGGTAACTGAATCTATCGGAGGAATCTTTTCTGATGGTAAAGTAAAAGTTACAAAAACTTCATTCAGATTTTTACAAACTCTTTATAACCTTGGACCATCACCAGAGCCAAATCTAACAGTGCTTTGGTCAGACCAATTGCCAGAAGGATTTAGAAGATTTTGTGCTCAGGTTTCTATCGATACTTCATCAATTCAATATGAAAATGATAATTTGATGAAATCAGTGAGATGAGGAGATGACTATGGAATCGCGTGCTGTGTTTCATATCAAGAAATTTGAAAAAGAATTCAGCATTTTGGTGCTAGATGTAATTTAGCTAAAACTCTTCTTTTGGCTATCAATGGTGGTAGAGAAGAAGATGAATGAGTTCAAGTAATGGATGCTTCATTGTTCGACAACTGTGATAATGAAGACTGAACTTTGAACTTCGACAAAGTATATGAAAACTTCAAAAAAGCTATGGCTAATACAGCTAGAGTATATGCAAAAGCTATGTATATTATTCACTATATGCATGACAAATATTACTATGAAAAAGCTCAAATGGCTTTCATAGATTCTGGATGCGGAATCGACATTGCCTATGGAATCGCTGGAATGTCAGTTGTGCTTGATTCTCTTTCAGCTATCAAATATGCAAAAGTTAAGGCAGTTAAAGATGAAAACTGATTGGCAAAAGATTTTGAAATAGAAGGAGAGTATCCAATGTTTGGAAATGATGATGATAGAGTAGATTTGATGTGAAAAGAAATCCAAGAGTATTTCATGTCAGAATTATCTAAACATAAGGCTTATAAAAATGCAAATCCTACATTATCACTTCTTACAATTACTTCAAATGTAATGTATGGAAAAAATACTGGATCTACTCCTGATGGAAGAAAAGCATGAGAACCATTCGCTCCTGGAGCTAATCCAATGCATGGAAGAGACCATTCATGAGCAATCGCTTCATTGAATTCTGTGGCTAAACTTGATTATCATTTTTCACAAGATGGTATTTCAAATACATTCTCAATAGTGCCAGCTTCACTTGGGGCAAATAAAGATGAGCAAGTAACTAATTTAGTAACAATGCTTAATGGATATTTTAATAAAAATGCTCACCATCTAAATGTAAATGTACTCAACAGAGAAACATTGATGGACGCATACGAACATCCAGAAAATTATCCACAATTGACTATTAGAGTTTCAGGATATGCAGTTAATTTTGTGAGACTATCAAAAGCTCATCAATTGGAGGTAATTAAAAGAACATTTCATGATAGAATGTAATTTATTTCCAAAAAAAAATTAGAAGCTGGTCGTGATGGTCAGCTTTTTTTTGTTTGAATTTTTAAAATAATTATTTAATAGAGTATTGTTTATTTGAGTTGTGGTTGATGAAAAATTTTTGGAAAGAAAGCTGAATTGTTATTTTATTGGTGATTTTTGTTTTACTCGTATTCTTTTTAATCGATGTAAAATGGTGACCGTGATATGAAAAAACTCCACAGAAAGAAGAATTTAATTCTGAAAATTTTTTGGAAAATCTGCAAATGATTTCGTGAACGATACTTCAGTGACCAAGTAATGACTTATATTCTAGATATTGAGAATTCCTAAAAAATACTGATGAATACTTAAAACTTGAAACATACGACTTTACCAATAAATTTTTTAAAACTCGTTTTCAAGATATTTCAAATCGCTGAGTTCCAGTTCAGATAATCCTAGAAAATAATAAATATCAAGAATATGGAAATACTTTTCGTGAATTACAAAATTATTTTTCATGAAATGAAAACATTGAACTGCGTTCAGACGAACAAATGTGAACAATGTATGTTCATGCGAAAGTAACTTTAAATGAAGATGCTTTCTGGGTGCAGACAGCTAATCTTACCAAATCAAGTTTTGAATCGAATCGTGAGCATTTCTTTTATTCAAATGATTCAGATTTTCATGATAGTTTAGAAAAATTAGTCGATGCTGATCGGGTTTGAGATGATTTGTCGACTTTGAATCTTCATCCAAATTTGGTAGTTTGCCCATTTAACTGTCGTGAAGTGATAAAGACTTTACTTGAAAGTGCAGAAAAATCGATAGTGATTCAGACACAGTATATTATGGATGATGAAATTCTCGACATTCTTCACAAAAAATCTGAACAAGTAGACATGGCAATAATTGTCGCAGATACGGATGATAATTATGATTTGATTTCGTATTTTTGACCATGAATTGCAAGAACTTTGAAAACTCGTTATAATCATACAAAAATGATTTTGATTGATGAAAAATATTTGCTTCTTGGGTCGATGAACTTATCATCAAATTCGCTAGATAAAAATAGAGAAATTTGAATTATATTGATGGATACATGACATATTTCAGAGTTTGTGAAATGGTTTAAAAGAGATTGGAATCATAGTATTTAAAATCAAAAAACCGTTCGAAAACGAACGGCAAGTAGTTAGGATAGAGCTTTAAGGCTTGTCGAGTAGTTGCAACCCGAGAGTAAGCGCTCCAATTACGATGGTGTTTAATACAGAGAAGATAAACACAGCCCAGGATATCTTCCAGCTGCTATCTTTTGTTTCCTTTTTTTCGATACGGGCTACGGCACCGAGAAAAACAGATGCGAGGAACCAGATTGTTGTCAGGAATACCCCTAAAATTATGAGAATAATTTTCATATTATTATTTTGTTTTTTTGTTGGTTATTTATTTGATGATATTAGTATATATACGGATTTTTCTAAAAAAATCAATTCTTTTAATAAAAAACCACAAAAGTCAATAAATATAAAATTGTAGATTTTCTTTCAAATTTAGAAATCCTTGTTTTTTTATGATGAAAAAATAATATTTTAGTCGAATTTTTTAATCTTTTAAAAAATTGATTATGGCAACTTGGTATGATGTAGCACAGTTATTACTTCCAGGAGTAGATTCAGATATTCAAAAACTTCTTGATAAATATCCAGAACGTAATTGTGTATGTACTCGTATTGCACCATCTCCAACTGGATTTTTGCATTTTGGAAGTTTATTTACAGCATTGATAAACTGGAAATATGCAAAGCAAAATAACTGAGTTTTCTTTTTGCGTATAGAAGACACTGACCAAAAAAGGGAGGTAGAATGAGCTGCCACATCTTTAGTTCAATCACTCAAAAAATTCTGAATTGAAATAGACGAATGACCACTCGGAGAAAATGAATCAGATAAATGAAATTATGGTCCATACATTCAATCAAAAAGGGCAGATTTTTATAAAGTTTTCATAAAATATTTAATCGAAAAATGACTAGCATATCCATGCTGGATGAGTGAAGAGGAATTGAATGAAATTCGTGACCAACAGATGAAAAATAAGCAAATTCCTGGAATTTACGGAGAATTTTCAAAATATCGTAAATTATCTCCAGATGAAGTAATCGCAAAATTCCATGAAATGTGAGATACTTTCTCTGTAATCAGATTTCGTTCTCCTGCAGATTTGACCAAAAAAATCATTTTTTCTGATGAGCTTAGATGAGTAGTTTCTATGATAGACAATTATAATGATATCGTAATTCTCAAGTGAGATGGATTACCAACATATCATTTGGCACATATCGTAGATGATACTTTGATGAGAACTTCTCTCGTGATGAGATGAGATGAATGGCTTACTTCAGTTCCACTTCATTTGCAATTATTTCAGGCATTTGGACTAACAGCACCTAAATACTGTCACTTGGCACCAATTTCTAAATTGGATGAATGAAAAAAAAGAAAGCTGAGTAAAAGACACGATCCAGAAGCAGATGTGAGAATTCTATTTGAAAGATGATATTCTGTTCAGTGATTGATAGATTATATATTAAATTTAGCTAGTTCTTCATTCGAAGATTGGAGAAAAGAAAATCAATTAGCTGATATTTCAGAGTTTGATTTTGAACTTCAGAAAATGTGAGTAGCTGCTCCACTTTTTGATGAAACTAAATTACAATGGATAAATAATCAATACCTTTCAGCTATTTCTACTGAGAAATTATTTGATGAAACTTTGGAGCGAGCTGAATGATTTGACAGTGAATTTGCTGAGCTTTTGAAATCTAATCCAGATTATTATAGAGCTGCTATGAATATCGAACGCCATACTGAAAAAGATCCAAAAAGATTTACAGTTTATCCAGATGTAAAAAATCAGATTCTTTTCTTTGATGATGAGAACTGGAAAAAATGAGCAGAAACCAGATATAATTTATTAGCAGAAAATGAAAATTTCTCAAAATTACAGGATTTCGTTCGCACTTATATCGAAGAAGTAAAACTGGAATGAGTAGACACATTATGACGATTTGAACAGCTCAAAGAAATCTGAAAAAGATTTGGTTATGCAGCTAATAATGCAGAATTTAAAGAGTGATGATATGTAGGAAAAGTCGGAGATTTGGCAATGTTTCTCCGTATCCAGTTATGTAATGCAAAACAAACTCCAGATTTGTTTTCATTAATGTGTGTTATGTGAAAAGATAGAGTGGTAGAGAGATTAAGCGAGTATTTATTATAATATTTTTTGGTATATTTTTCGATTTTTTCGTACTATTATAGTAGAGATAACTTTATTTGTTTGTTATATTAAAAAAATGAAAAAACTCTGACTATTATCTACTCTATTAATTTGAGGATTATTAATTTCTGTAGCTTTTGCTAATTATTCTATGGAAGAAAAACAAGCTTATAATTACGCTCACATAAATGGTATTACTACAATGGATTCAATTGATAAGGCTAATATGTGATGAAATTTAACAAGAATTGCAATGGCAAAAATGTTATCTCAATATGCTATCAATATTCTTGGTAAAGAACCTGCTAATATGATAGTACCAGATTTCCCAGATGTAGATGCTAAACTTAATGAAGATTATAATTATGGAGTTTCTTTAGCTTATCAATTAGGAATTATGTGAATAGGAATTGATAAATTCAGACCATATGATTGAGTAACAAGAGCTGAATTTGCAACAGCTTTATCTAGAATGCTTTATGGATTAGAAGATGGTAATCCTTATTATGCAACTCACTTAGCTAAATTAAAAACTGAGTGAATTATTACTAACGATAATCCAAACCTAAAAGAAATAAGATGATATGTTATGATTATGTTAATGAGATCCAATAAAACTGATAACAATAAACCTCAGCAAGAAATAACAGAAAATAATGATACTAATACATTTTATACAGAAATAGTTCGAACATGAAATATCGCTGATTATAGAAATGAAGAATATGGATTTCAATTTACACTTCCTGAAACTTGGAATGATTGTTCAATAGCTCACCAGCAATCAATTAATAAAGAAACAAATAAAATAGAATCAGAATCATTTCAATTAATATGCCCTCGAGAATGACTTAAGCAGGATGCTAATTCATATATTCCAGATTGATATGATAGGTTGATTGATTTGATAGTTATTTGATCAGATACAGATGAATGGACTTTAAATAGTGTTTCTGACCAAAAATTAATAGAAAATAATAAATATAAATTTTGATTTGGTATTTCTGATGCAAGTAAAGATATCTTTAATTGAAAAGTAAATCCTAGTGATTTGGAATGTTGAAAATATCCTAATTGTACTTGTCTTGAAAAACAAAATTATCAGGTTTGAGATTTCTGGGATAAAGTTCCTAATAACTATCAAGAAATTGGATGTTTTATTACAACTATAGTAAAAGACCATATTGAAATATTTGATGTTTAATTTTAAAGTGTTATTATTTAAAAAAATATTCTTGTGTCCCCCTTTATCAAGAGGGACTTTTTTGACTATTTTTCCATTGAAAAAGTAAAACATAACACTAAAATTAAAGCTAGATTTACTATTTCAAGTGAAAAATAATGTTGGATCAAAATGTGATTCTATGAGAATTAGAACAAGTAAAAACTGCTGAAGCTTTGGAAGAGCGATTTCAGAAATATTTAGGTAAGAAATGACTTTTGCCTGCTGAATTTAAAGTAATGGGATCATTGTCTCCTGAAGAAAAAAGAGAAAAATGACAGCAACTTTCTGCTCTTAAAACAGCATTAGAATCTGCTTATGAGAAGAAAAATAGTGAAATGGCATCAGCTGCTATCAATGAAATGCTTGAAAAAGATTTGGTAGATATTTCTCTGCCAGGTGCTAAACTGGAGCAGTGATATTACAATTTATTGGCAAAGACTAGAAGAGAAGTGGAAGAAATCGCACAGTCTCTAGGATTTATAGTTGAGAATTCTACTGATGTAGTTAGTAAATTTGAAAATTTTGAATCTGTAAATATTCCTATTACACATCCTGCGACTGAGATGCATGATACAATTTATGTAGACAAAAAAGATGATAGATGAGAGCAATTTGTTTTGAGAACTCATACTTCATCTGCTCAAAATTATGCAATTAAAAAGCATGGAGTACCTCTAAAGGTTGTACTTCCAGGAAGATGTTATCGTTTCGATGAAATGGATGCCACTCATGATACAATGTTTTATCAATTGGAATGACTTTACATTGATAAGGATATTTCTATCGCTAATTTCAAAAGTATTATTACTACATTTCTTTCAGCAATTTTGAAAAAAGATGTAGAAATCAGAATGAGACCAGCATTTTTTCCATTTACTGAGCCTGGATTTGAAATCGATGCTAGATATGACATGATAGATCCTAAAACTTGAACTAAAACAAAGTCTAAATGGCTTGAAATTTTGGGAGCAGGAATGGTTCATGAAAATGTACTAAAGGCTGCATGAATAGATGCAGCACAGTGATGGACTGGTTTTGCTTTCGGAATGTGAATTAATAGAATAGCTGCGATGAAATATTGAATCAGAGATATTAGATATTTTACAAATGGAGATCTTAGGTTTGTAAAAAGTTTTTAATTATTTGCAAAATGGATTTGTTTTGCTTATAATTATGTAGTTTTATTTAGTAATTTTATGCGAAATGACGGCTGTATTAGTTATTGTAGTGCTTATTGTGCTAGCATTTTTGTACTATATTAGGTTGAATAATACGATTGTGAAATTAGAAGAAACTGTAGGAAATGCATGGTCTGATATTGATGTTCAACTTAGATTGAGATTTGATCTGGTTGATAATCTAGTTGAAACTGTAAAATGATATGCTAAACACGAGAAAGATACATTTAAAGAAGTTGTTGAAGCAAGAAATAAATTTGCTACAGCAACAGATGTAAAATCGAAAGCTGAGGCTGATAATATGTTGACTACTTCATTAAAATCTTTATTCGCTCTCTCTGAAGCATATCCAGAGTTAAAAGCTAATGAAAATTTCCTTAATTTGCAGTCAGAATTGTCTGATATTGAGAATAAAATTGCTTCAGCAAGAAGATATTTCAATGCAGCAACAAGAGAATATAATACGTTAATTAAACAATTTCCTGCAAATGTATTATTCCACAAAGAGCCAAAAGATTATTTTGAGTGATTGGAAGAAGCTAAAAAAGCACCAAAGGTTAAATTTGATTAATCAAATCCGATTTCAATTTGATAGGCGAGTTATATGACTCGCTTTTTTTATTGTTTTTTTATGGTATATAAGTAAAATTTCGGCTGTGTGTTTTATATAAAAATTGTTAAAAATGCCTTACCAATGAATGCAGGCTTTTAAAGCAGAAAATCAAAGAAAAACTGCTTTATTATTGATTCTTTTCCCAGTTTTGTTGCTTTTAATTTTTTGGATTGTATTTACATTATTTTTTACAAATACTGGTTCGTGGGAAGAATGATGGAATATTGTGATGAAATATTTTCCTTTGGCAATAGTAGGTTTGATAATTCGATGAGCAGTATCATTTTTTTTACAAAAAGATATAATGTTTTGACTCTCTGGAGCTAAAGCCATTACTAGAAAAGAAAATCCTGAGATATATAATATAGTTGAAAATTTGTGTATTTCGAAATGACTTCCGATGCCAAAAATTGCGATAATGAATGAGCCATGAATGAATGCATTTGCAACATGATGGAAAAAGGATGACTCACGAGTAGCTTTTACTTCAGGTTTGTTACAAAATTTAGATAAAAAAGAAATAGAGGCAGTTGCTGGTCATGAATTAACACATTTGATAAATAAGGATTCACTTTTGATGTATGTAGCTTATGTGTTTGTTGGAGTCGTAACTTTAGTAGGAGAATATCTTGTTAGATCCATGTATTATTGATCAAATTTATCGGATAATTCTGAAAATAAAACTGAAAATAAAGATAGATGAAAGCTTATTTTATGATTTGCATTTTTAGCTCTTTGATATTTATTTTACCCTTTAGTTAGGTTGGCAATTTCCCGTAAAAGGGAATATATGGCAGATTTGGGATCAGTAGAGTTAACAAGAGATAATCAATCAATGATTTCAGCCTTAAGAAAAATTTCAAATGATTCATATGTAGCTAAGGCAAATACTTGAATTTCATCATTTTTTATAGCAGATCCTAAAGTTTTAAATTGAAGAATTATTAGGACTAGATATTGAACTAAAAGTTATGCAGCAAATGGTATAAAAACAAAAACATCGATATGGGATTCTCATCCTAGTATCGAAGATAGAATAGCAAGATTACAAAGTTATTAGTGTGGTTATTTTTCAGCGAGAAATTGTGTTCTTTTCTTCTTTGCTTCTTTTTCCTTTTCTTTATTCGTTTTTAAATAATAGTATTTTTTTATGGAGAGATAGAGATAAATAATGATAGTTAAATATATTTCTCATAGTGTAATGTATACTAAAAATTCATAATGAAATTGAGAAACTCATAGTATGAAGAATAATAATGAGGAAATTAATCGAAATGAATAATTTGATTTATTGTTGTATCACATAATTTTTTCATCCTCTTTTGAACACCCAGGAATAAATGCTATAAAATTTCAAATCCCAGATATTCAATAGGCTGTGATTAGGATTCGCAGAACGATATTAAATCGAAATTGATCTAGGGGTAAAGGTAGATTCATGAAGTTTTTTTAATTTATATAAATTAAATCTTTTCTGCAAAAATCATCATTCTTTTATCAGTTCTTCCGATAGGGTAACATCACATTAGGGTTATGTATTCTTTTCCCTCTTCTCAGAATTCGACATAAGTATCATTTACTTCTTTGGGTCTGACTATAACGGTTTTTACAACTTTGTATTTATACAATACTCACTCCCATACTACTTGAATTTCATCGTTTTCTTTTAATTGAGGTATGTTGCGAAACACTGTTCAGTATGGGTTCTTTTTCCAATATTCTTGTGATGTATGTCCAAAGAAGAAAGCATTTCATCATTCTCATGGATTTGGTGTAGTTGGATATTTTACCACTCAATTTTCTAAATCTGAATCAAAACTTGTTTCTGTAAAATCTTTATATGTTACCACGCTACTTTCCACCAAAGGTACATCTAAATTGATTGTTGGAATAATTAATCTATTTGTTGGAGGGAGTAAATTAAATGAAAAATCATAACTATCTAAATTTTGTTGTAAATAGTGGTCCATATCTGTCGCGACTTCTTGTTGTACGGAAACTACACCTTCATATTGCGAAATAAGATTTTCCACTTCTTGTGTAGATCAATGTTGTCCATTGAAAGAAGAATTTATATTATTTTCAGAGAATCAGAAAACCTCATTCGGAGAAAAGTGATCATTAATATTATCAATTATCAATTGAGCATTAGTAATTATGTATGTTCATAGAAAAAGGACGATAAAAATCAGTCCTAAAACTTTTAGTTCTTTGAAGATCTTAGAAAATTTGTAAAATTTACTTTTGGGTTGTGTTAGTACGTATTCTAATTCGTCTAAAGTTTGATACATGTATTAAATAATTCAATATAAATCAGTACTTAATTATATTCACGAAAAATAAAAAAAGCAAAAAATCGGATACATTTTGTCCGATTTCTTTATTCAAGTTAAAAATCTTGTTAAAATTTTATTGACATAATTTATTTTGGAAGATGTTTTGATAACTTTTGGTTATAGAAAAACCGATATTTTAGTATCGGTTTCTTGGTTAAGGTTGAAAAATTTTAATTTAATGCAGATCAATTTGTGATTTGAACCTGAATGGCTCAAAGTTCTTCCATGTCTGCTTGATCTCACATTTGAGTAGTTAAGTATCCAGGATATTTATCAAAGAAAACATGTCATGGACACTCATTAGGTTGTCGATTTTCTCCTAATCAGTACATTGGATATAATTTTAAATGTAGGTGATTAACTCACATTCATTCCATAATCATTCATACACGTTCAACTTTTAGACTTTTTTTAAGCATGTCTGTTACTTCTTTTGTAGCACTCATTAATCTTCAATAAAATCCCTCGTCATTAATCAAAAATAAATCTGAATCGAAATGTTTTTTTGGAATGAGTAGAGTTTGTCATTTTACATTTGGCATAATATCCAAAAATGCTAAAAATTCATCATTTTCCCAGATTTTGAAACATGGAGATTCTCCATTGGCAATTCTACAGAAAATACAATCAGACATTGTTGAATAATTAGTAACTAAAATATTAGCAGAATATTAATTCAGAATTATGATTTTTTGCCCATTCTTGAATAATTTTTTTGTCATTATTTGCTAGACTTCAAAAACTGATGGCATCGAGTATGAATAATGTATTATTTTCATTTTCCATATCTCATTCTATTATAGAATTTAATATATTAAGCGATGTTTTGGTATTTGTGTTCAATTTTTTAGTACTAGTTATATCTCATGTGGCTAAAAAATTATCCAATGAAATTTTATCGTTTAGTAAGTCATCGTAAGCATCAAATAAAAATCAGACCCTATGCGCAATTTTTAAATTTTTATCTCATCTTTCTTCCAATTTCTTTGCGCTGGTTGATAATTTTTTCTTTTCATTCAAAATCAAATCGTAGTTTTCTGGTCGGAGTAATTCGAGTAATAAATCGAAGTATTTTTGCATAATTATTGTATCATAGAATAAAATTCAGATTTTTCTTTTTCGTTTAATTCTAATTTATCTATAATTTGTTCTGAATATGAATTTATAATCATATTAATGGCTTTTTCTTGGGATAATCAACGACTTTGCATATAGAATAGTCTTTTTGGAGAAATGCGTTGAATTTTTGCTCAATGAGAAGCTTTTACATCAGGAGAATCTACTCTAAGTCAGGGGATTAGTGATATATATTTTGCATTTCAGATTAACAAAGTTTCTTCATATAATTTTGCTTCAACATTTTTTATATTTTTTTCGATATGAAGATTCCCATTCAGAGTAATTGATGCATTATCTGAGGCTAATGCAATGACATTGATTCCGACTTTTGTATTGTTTACTTTAAAACTTGTGTTTATATCTAGTTGTACATTTTGACTTTCGATAGCAGGGATTAGGAAATAGCATTCGATATTGGAATTCTCATTTTGAATATCAAATTTGAATGAAATCTGACTATTTTTAATTACAGCTCAAAATTTTATATTTGAATTTTTATCGGGGATAATGTGAAAAACATCTTCTTCATTTTCAAATTTACGTAAAATATTTTTTTCAGATTCTTTCCAAAAAATTTCTTGCATTATTGATTTTCAGGATTAGTAAATCAGTATTCTCATTCCACATCTTCATATCAATTATTATTCCCAAAAAATCATTCTAAATCATTCATCACATCTTCTTCAAAAGTATCTGATTCAATATTTGTATCTTCTATATTTTGTTCGATATTTTCTTTTATATAAGTTTGTTGACTATCATCTGTAATTTCGATGGCTGGTTTATAGTTTCAAAACATAAGCCAAACTACAGCAACAATGACTAGAATTAAAATAATGTACAATGTGATTTTTATTCGCTTTGGCATTATTAAATATAATGAAAATAAAATACTAAAATAATTATATATTTTCATAGAATCAATTCAAATAGTGAAATTTAACAAAATGATTTTTATTTGACTTTTTTGGTTTTTTATATATCATATATTATATTTATTTGGTAAGGATAATAATATGGAGACTCTAGAACAACGTTTTGAAAGAATAGAGGCATATTTAAAACAGAGATTACATGAATATAACCAAGTTATGCCTGTAAAAGGGTGAGAATGAGTAACCTTGCTAGAAATCTATTGAGAATGGATGGATTATTTAGTAAAAGAGAATGTGAAGGGGAAGAGTAATTTTTTGTTAAAGTGGGAAAGTTTTTTAATGCAGCGTAATACAGATGCTATTGTGGATTTGTTAATTGGTTTTTTTGAGGCTAAAAGACGCTATTGAAGAGATCAAGAAAGATGAGAACATAAGCGAAATTGGTTTGCATTATGCAAAAATTATTGTGCAAAATGGTGATGGAATTCCGATGAAGATTTACTTTATAGTTTTTTTAGTTCTTATTCTGCAGCAGAGAGAAGGATTTATAAAAAAGCAGAAGCTGGTGAAGTATTGGCAGACACATCTAAGTCTTTATTACAGATCATGGCACTAAATAGAGATGAAATAGCTAAAAAACAAGAAGAGAAAAAAAGGAAGGCGGAGGAGAAAATGAAGAAAGAGGAAGAGAAGAGAAAAAGAAAGGAGAAAAGAGAAAAAAAGGCTGAAGAAAATAAATTAAAAAAGCTTCAAAAGAAAAAATCTAAGAAAGAAGAACTTATAGAAAAAAAATCAGAAGAAATTTTAGAAGATAATGAAAAAGAAGTTGACCCAGATTATCCAAAAGCACCGGAATGATGGAGTGGACCTACAGATTCGAGGTTTAATTGACCTATATTTCAAGCAGATGAAGAAAATTGAAAGGCTAAAGAAAATGTAGACAACTCAAAGAAAGATACTATAATTAGGGATGAAAATTGAAATTTGAGGCGTACTAGTGATGGTCAGTATTTGTTAGATTTTGGTGAATAAAATATTTCTATTTTATTTTGTTTAAAAATTCCTATCCTATGGTAGGAATTTTTATTTTGAATTGAATTTATGCTTTCAATAAAAAATCTTTCAATATCTGTATGAGAAAAAGAAATATTAAATCAGATTTCTTATGATTTTGAACTTTGAAAAAACTATTGCATATTATGAAAAAATTGAAGCTGAAAGTCATCATTAGCAATGGCATTAATGTGAAATCCAAGATATGAAATAACTGAGTGAGAAATAGTATTGGATGGTGAGAAAATTTCGGAATTATCGCCAGATAAAAGAGCTAAACTTTGAATTTTTTTAGCTTTTCAAAACATTCCAGAAATTCCATGAGTTAAGTTATTTGAATTTTTAAAATGAGTTTATGATAACGCAGTCAAAACCACAACATTTATGGAATTTAAAAAATTGATAGAACCAATACTTGAAGAATTACAGCTTTCAAAAGATTTTCTTTGGCGTGATTTGAATGTTGGATTCAGCGGATGAGAGCGTAGAAAATTGGAAATATTACAAATGAAGCTTTTGAATCCAAAATACATAATTCTCGACGAAATAGATTCATGATTAGATGTTGATGCGTTCAAAGTAGTTGCTGAATTGTTGAAATCAATGTCAACCAAAGAGAATTCATTTATAATTATTACGCATATTTTTACGATACTTGATTATTTAAATATAGATGAAACGATGGTTTTAGAACATGGAAAGGTTGTAGAAACTTGATGATGAGAAATAGCTAAAAGAATTAAGGAAAGCTGATTTAAAAAGTAAATTTTATTTTATAATTATAGTATGATGAGTATTAGAGATTGGTTTAAACCGAATATTGAACCTATGAATCATATTTACGTTAGTAAATCCAATATATTATATAATTATAAATATTTACAGTCATTAAAACCTCATGCAGATTTATTTCCCGTGATTAAGTCTAATGCGTACGGACATGGAATAGACCAGATTCTACAGATTTATAAATGATTACCAATAAGGTATGTTGTTGTAGATTCATTCCCAGAGTATAATATCGTACGTCGTCATAGTAAATTTAACGTTTTGTTGTTATGAGAAACCTTGCCAGTGAATTATAGTAAATTTAATTTTAAGAGGACGGCATTTTGTGTTTATAATCTTGAAACTTTGCAGGCTTTGGCAAAACTTAATAAAAAGTTGAAAATTCATCTATTTCTGAATACAGGAATGAATCGTGAATGAATAGATGCAGATTTGTTACCAAATGCTTTGGAGTTCTTGAAAAAATATCCAAAAATTATTATTGAGTGAGTTATGTCTCATTTGTTTTCGACTAACAAATTGGATGTAGAAAAGCAAGTCGATGCATTTAAAATGATGTATCAACTAATTATAGATTATGGACATGTACCAACATATCGTCATATTTGAGCGAGTGCATGATTATTAAAACTTCAAGATGATTTTTTCAATGCATATCGTCCAGGATTAGCTCTTTATGGATATAATCCATTATCGGAGGATGATTCAGATTTTGATTTATGAGAAAAATTACAGCCAGCACTATCTTTATCTTCAATTATTATTGCTATAAATTCAGTACCATATAATGAATGAGTTTCTTATGATTCACAATGGAAACAATTAGAAAAGGAAGATAAAATCACGGTTACAGTTCCGTTTGGATATGCGGAATGACTACCTCGTGCAGTTCGTGAAAAACTTAATATTAATCATGAAGATGGTGATTTGAGACAAATATGAAATATATGTATGAATCTCTCATGTTATCTGTGAAATGAAAAAGTGCTTATTTGAGATAAGGTTCGGTTATTAAGAAAGGATCAGAAATTGGAGAATTCAATTTTATGATGGGCAAAAGCTTCTGGAACTATTCCTTATGAGATATTAGTTCATTTGGATAGAGGAATTAGGAGGGAAATTGTAGAATAAAATAATAAAAAGCTGATCGTGATGGTCAGCTTTTATTTTAAATTTATTCTACAACGGTAATTCTAATTAAAGGATCTGTTTCTTGTCATCTTTTTTTATCTCAAATAATTATAATTTTTTCTCAGATAGAAATCAAATTCTTTTCTTTAAGGATTTTTAGAGTTATATCTTGATTTTCACTTGTATGTTCTTTCCATTCTTCCATTTTAATTCATTGAATCCCTGCGAGAATATTCATTCAATCTACAATCTTTTTATCAGGGCAACAGGCAAATACATGTTGATTTGGTTTAAATGCTGATACAAATTTTGCTAAATGTCAGCTTGTTGTGAAGACTAAAATATGATTAATTTTTAATTCGTCTGCTAGTGATAAAGCGTGTTTAACGAGAGATTTTTTTCATAAGGATATTTCATCATTTTGCACTAATTCAAAATCCTTATGTGAATACACTAGATTTTTTTCTGCTTCTTCAATTGCTTTGCTCATAGTTTCTACTGCTTGTACTGGGAATTTTCAAACAGCAGTTTCTTCACTAAGCATAAGTACATCTGCTCATTGAATTCTGGAATTATAAACATCTGAAATCTCTGCTCTAGTTGGTATTGGAGAATTTACCATGGTCTTCAATAATTCTGTAGCCATAATAGCAGGCTTTCACCATTTTCTACATGCATCTAAAATATACGTTTGATAGTATGGTAATTTGAAAATTGGTACTTCAATTCATAAATCTCATCTAGCAATCATAATGGCGTCAGATGCTTGAGTAATTTCATCGATATTTTCTAGTCATTCTTGATTTTCTATTTTTGCAATAATTTGCACATGGTCTGCATTATTTTCGTGAAGGAATTCCCTAACTTCTTCAATATTTTTTTTAGTTCTTACAAAAGAGATTGCTACAAATTCTATTCAGCATTCTAAACTGAATAATAAGTCTTTTTTATCTTGTTCAGTTAATCATGGAAATTTTAAACTCATTCATGGAAAATTCATATGTCTTCTAGATCAGACTTCGAGATTATGCTTAGAAATTACTTTAATAAAATCTGAATTTACTTCCGTTACTTCTACTTCCATTAGTCATGATTCGATTTCAATTTTATCTCAAATTTTAATATCTTCTAGTAAGTAAGGATAGTCACAGAACATATCTGAATCTTCATTCATTAAAGATTCATCTACAAATATTCTAAATTCTTCTCATTTTTGGTATGAATATGGTTTTTCTCTGGCTCATGTCCTTACTCAGGGTCATTTTGTGTCTACTAAAATTCAGAGATTAGTCAATCATTTTTTATTTAATTCATGGATAAGCTTGATTACAGGAGCTGTGGTATCATATTGAGCATGCGGGAAATTAAATCTGACTATATTTGCTCAAGCATTATAAATGTTTATAAGATCTTGTTCTTTGTAGGTGTCTCTAATTGTTGCAATAATTTTTGCTTTTTTCATGGTATATCATTTTTTATTTAAAATATAAAGCTTCATTTTCAAATCATTCTGAATATCAAGTTTAGTTAATCATGCTAATTATGTTTAACTGCATAAAATTAATAAGTCAGATTTCTAATTGTCTTTTCATTTTTGTTTTTTTGTAGGGTGTGTAGTTTTTTTTGACTTATCTTTTATTTTATTGGCTACTTTTGACAAAGAGTTTAAAATTTTTCATTCTTTATTAGCTCATTTTACGAATGGAGCAAAAGAGGATATTTGAAATGGATTTTTCTCTTTTAAAGCTTTAATTCCTGCTTTTAAATTAATATCATCTTGAGCATATAAAGTTGCAATTACGTCACCTTTTTTAACAGAACTTCATGTTTTTTTATAAATATACATTCATGCCTGATCAATGATAGGGCAACCTAGTCTTCTACAAACAGAATTTACATCGTGTAAATCCATTCATGAAATCTTTCATTCTTTTTCGGCAAGTACATCATAAGTATGTTTACCCAATTTAAGAGATTCTGAGTTAACATCTGGATCCCCTCATTGAGCAGCTATAATTTCTTTCATTTTATTTCGAGCAGCTCCAGTTTGTAGCTGATGTCTTGCTAAATTCATTGCACTTTTACCTGTTACTAATCAGATATTTTCAATAAGTTTACCTCAAAGAAAAACTATTTTATCTTCTAGATCTTTTGGTCTATCTGGGTGTTGTTGTAATACTCTTAAAACTTCACGAACCTGTAGTACAGCTCAAACCCCATTTCAAATAACTTCATTTGCTTGTGTAATTTGAACTGACATTTTCATTCAGAGTTTTTTTCCAACGATTTCAAATCTTTTTTTCCAGTCTTTTGCCTCTTCCATGCTAGTTACTTTAGCTGTTGGTCACACAGGAATATCTATAAGAGAGTGAGTAACTCACATTGCATATTTCTTAGCCATAATTGAGCTCACAACTTTAGCTTTTGATTGCATAGAAAGAGGATATTGAACTTTGATTAATTTATCATCAGCTGGTGCTAAATCCAATCCTCATCACCAAACTAAACAACAATTTGTTTTTTGTACTAATTCTTCAATGCCTTCTTTATCAAAATTAATATTCATAAGAACATTTACACATTCTCATGTGGCAGCAGGTGATGTGATAGATTTAGAAAAGTTTTTTGGAATTTTGATTCATAAACTTGCAATTAAAGGGATTAATACCATTGTTGTTTCGTTCCCAGGCACTCATCAAATACAGTGTTTATCTGCAATGATTTCTCATTTTGGATATTTAAACATAGCCCCACATTCAGCCATTGCTTTTGCTGTAAGATATGTTTCTTCATCAGATGTTGGGTAAAAATAACTGGAAGCAACATAATAAGTCATCATTGTATCATCGACTTTATTTTCAGAGATGTCTTTAATTATTGAGTAAGTTTCCTCATAAGTAATAGGTTCTCACCTCATTTTTTTTCTAATAGCATTTGTCGTTATAGATGCTCATTCAGTAAGGCAAATCCCAACCATTTCCAAATTTTTAATTTTATATTTTTTTGCTAATTCATCTGAAACACCTATAGTTCAAATTGTTACTCTGTTTGAAAATGACACATCAGCAACAATTTCTTCTCAATTAATTCTTATAATACTTACTTTATTGTGTACAGTAATACCATAGGCCATTGCCTGGTTAGGATTGAGAAAAGCAATCATTCTTTCTCCATCTTGCATGTCACTGATAAAGATTCTTGCTGTAAAATATGAATCAGGATCTTCTCTAAATGCGTGATAGTTTTTTCTTCGTTTATCAACTTTTGAAGCAAATCGTCCCATTTTTTGTTTTTATTAATATAAATAAAAAAGATATCTGATTATATCCCAAAATATAAAAAAATGCAAATTTTGAGTTCGTTTTTTTAAGATATTCAAATATTTGAAAAATATAGATAAAACTGTATATTGAATTTGGTTTATATTGGATTTCAAATTATGCTTTCACTTTATATTCATATTCCATTTTGTGTAAAAAACTGTCCATATTGTAGTTTTTCTGTCGTTCAAAATCCAAGCGACGAAATGATGCAGACTTATTTAGAAAGATTACATAATGAAATAGATGAGTGGTGAAACGTATTTTGAAAGGTAGAGATTAGAACGATTTATTTTGGATGAGGGACCCCAAATTTGATATGAGCAGAAGAAATAAAAAAGCTGATTCATCATTGTGAAGATGTTTTTGATTGTGAAAATGTAGGTGAACTGAGTTTTGAATGTAATCCTTTCCCGCAAAATCAGGTTTATGAATTTGTTTCAGAACTTCAAAAATCATTTAAAAAATATCCAAGAGTTCGTTTTTCATTTGGAATTCAGAGTTTGGATAATTGAGTCTTAGAAAATGCATGACGTCCATATACATTTCCATGAATGGTAGACTTCTTACGTGGATTACGTGATTTAAAACTAGAAAATAGTGTATATAACTTTGATTTTATGGCGTTCGGAGTTTTTAATCAAACAAAAAAATGAGATTTGCAACTTTGGACTCCATCAGCTTTAGAATTTTTTCATGACTTTGTAAATTCATGATTTGCAGATAGTTTTTCATTATATATGTTAGAATTATTTGATCATCAAAAATGGAAGAAAAATTCTAATTGAAATTCCATTCATTCAGGGAAAAATTGAATATTTTGAAATGAAGATGAGATATATGAAGAGTTTGATGTCTTAAAGAATATTGTTCAAGAATGATGATACAAACGTTACGAGATATCAAATTTTGCGGCAGTAGGGAAGTCTAGTATCCACAATAGAGTTTATCGAGAGATGGAAGATTATCTTTGATTATGACTTTCTGCTTCATCATTTATAAATAGCAAAAATCAGTATTTTTGAGATGTTCTTAAATATTTAAAACAAGAAGATGTCTCACCTTATTCAAAAAAACAATGAATACGTTGGACGAATACACCATATTATCCAAAATATATTTGAAATGAAAAAATATCAGAATCTGCTATTCAGCTCATGTCAGAGTTAGATTATTTAATTGAATCTTTCTTTCTTTCATTACGCACTGATAGATGAATTAATGATATATCAAAATTTGAGGCAGTTTTAGTTAAAGATTATTCAGAGAAAATAAAATTATATGAAACCAATGGATTTTTGAAGTTATATGAGAATGGATTCGTTCTTACTGATGAATGAATGGACTGCTATAATGGAATAATTACAGAATTACTTATGAAAATTTAAACGGCGAGTTTCTCTAAATTAATAAAATCTCAAAGATCTCATAAATTGATAACATAAAAATTAGGGTATCAATATCATTTTTTATCCTCTGTATAAAAACTGATGCTATATCCTTCATTGTTAGTATCCAATGCAGTATTTCTAAGAGTGTCTGAAGTTGAAAATCTTCTTATTTTATAAGCATTCTTATCATGGAGTTGTTGGGTTGTAATTAATCAGTGAAATCAATCACTTTCTTTGTTGATATAAAATATTTTATTTTTTTTGATGAAATAATTCAAAATTAAAGGAATTAATTCGTCAAATCTATAAGTGTTTTCTTTTGTTCTGTAGACTAGTCAATCTAAAGGAAGTTTTTTACCATCAATGACTAAATATTTATAATCATCGTTCTTTGGTTGTGGTAAAACTCATCTTTTTATTTTATCTTCATAAATATCGATATCAAACGAAATATCTTTGAGAGTGCTTTCGGTGAAATATCTTAGCCTGTTTAATGATATAGATTTTCATAGCTCTGGATCATTCATGTTTTTTACTCTGTTGAAGATTCTTTTTTCCAAATCTAAAAAATTGTGGTTTCATATTCCTAAATCATTGCTATGTGGATAAAAAGAAATTTCTTGATATAGTGAAACATCTTCATCAATCTTATCACCATTACTTCACTCATTGTATTCATCTTTATTGATTGTATATTTTACGATTAATTTGAAATCTTCATATTTACCATTTGCTCATCTTTTGACTTCTCATGATGCAATTTTATATGCCTGTTTCATTCATTGACTAGGATTCTTTTGGTTTAGTGAACGATAAATCTGAGATATGCTATCTATTTTTGAGCTTTTATTTAATGTTTTTACTCTCTTTGTTATTTCAATGTTTTCATCATCAAATCCAGACAAATAGTCTTCTAATTCGTTAAGTATTTCACTTTCAGTCTTTTCATCTATGAAATCTCATTTTTTGTCCGCTTGAATGCTTTCAATATATATTCATTTAGTGTTAGATATCTTATCTAGATAATTTTTGCATAAAGCAATGATTGAATTTTTAATTTCTTCAGGAGCCTTCTCTTCTCAATAAAAAGTAGCTCTTATTCAAGACTCATCTTTTATTTCTTTAGTTCTTCATCAAATTTTTAACATCTTTGATGCATCAGTCTTATATCTGGCAGTGAGGTCCCAATTTTGAGAATCTTCTAATCATTCTTTGCTTGAGGTTCGTTGTTCTGTAAGTTTTTTGTGAATTATTCATTTATCTGATAATGATCATTTTGTGTGTTCTTCTCTTAAATTGATTGTTGTATACAAATTATTTAAGAATGATTTTCTAGATTTGTACCACTCGTTTGCTCATTCTGGTCATCATTCTTCATACGCATTAAAACTATTAGGTTCCATGAGATACATTATAGCTTTTACATAATGATCTAATGTTCATATAATTGGTTCTCATCTGGAGTTTTCTTTTCTTAAAAAATTGAAATCTCAATCATGAAAGATTTTATGAAACGATTTAGAAGATCATGAATTTGGTATATTTTTTATTGTTTTCAAAAAAACTCGTCAAATATACTCTAATCATCATTGAGTAATTTGTCATTCTTTGTCTATGTAATCATGATTTTTATCGTATAGAATATTAGCGAGAGCTAAACATATGTCATTATATAGTATTCATTCTTTTGGAGACATCTTTCATTCTTTTACCAGTTTTTTAGATAATAAGGTATAATATTTGCGAAATCTTTTATGGGGAAGATGTTTTTTGTTTTCTAAATCTATTCTAGAAATTATAAAGTTTTTCCTGATAAAATCTCTGATTCAGCTTTTTAAATGTTCTTTATCAGATTTTTCAATTATTTTAGATTCATCTATTTTGGAATAAGCTTTATTACGGATGTTTATTATGTTAATTTCCTCAATATTTCATAAAATATCAACTGCTCATTTTTTTGGAGAATCTTTTCTTTTGCTTTCTGAGATTTTCCAATCTTCGTCGTATGATAATTGGGCAGTATCCGATTGTCATTTATTCCCCGTCTTTAATTTATACAAAATTAAGGCAGCTTGTATCTGTGAAGTGATGGGATTGATTACTTTTCTATATTTTCGTTGCTTTTCCTCTGTAAATTTTCAAGTTTCATTTCTTAGTTCTTGCTTGTTCATCGGTATATTATGATATAATATAAATCTGTACTTATATTATAAACAAAATACACAAAAAGTCAACTTATTTTAAGCAATATTTTATGAAAATAATCCTATAAATAATTGAGGAGCAAACTCGAAAATCATTCTTAAAGATGCAAATAGGAATAGGAATATTCATTCGACCTTAGATAATTTCCATCATGTTCTCATAAATATCAGAGTAATTACAAGTGTAAATATTAAAATCAACATGGAAAATATGTTGTCATACATGAAGCTTCCTAAAAAAGTTTCACAATTTCAAATTAAACATTTAGGAGTTAGGTGTAAAGGTGTAATTACAGATGAGATTCATACAATTCATAGGATATTAAATATATCGGATCAAATTACATTTCATACTCACATATCGTATTTTTTCTTTATAATTGCGGCTAGTGTGGCTGCCATTTCTGGTAGACTAGTACCTGCAGCGATAATTGTTGCTCAAATAGCCCACTCAGATATTCAAAGTGTAGTAGCAACATATACGGCGGATGCTACAATTATATCAGATGACATCACTAGAAGTCATATACTCGCAATTATTTTAGTTATATTTAACAATATTCAATTTTCGTGCTCCTTTCTCCTTTGTTTCTTTTTGTTGAACAAAGATAAAAAGAATAAAAATAGGAGTACGCACATAAATATAGTAGAATATGCTGACAATCAAAATTTTATATTAAATCAGTTTTCTGTGTTTATATTTGTTATAGATAAAATGAAAATACATACAAACAGATACATGAAATTTTTGATTTCAGGGAGTTCTATTCCATTAGCATTTCAGACTTCTTCCATTGGATCTTTTTTAATCCATAAGTATCAATTATAGCAAACAAGTAAACCTAGGCATATTGCTCATTCTCGTCATAAAAGTTGCTGATCCCAAAGAAATACGAATAATAAACATGAAATTAAGAATAAAAATAATCCATCTCTATAAACAAGTTTTTTTTGTATAATAATTGGTACAAATATCGCACTGAGTCAAAGAATAAATCATAGATTAAATATGTTTGAACCTACGATGTTTCATACTGATAAAGATCCACTCCCATTTATAGCTGACATTGCCGAAAGAAACAATTCAGGTGCAGATGTTCCTATTGCTAGAATGGTTAATCCTATGAATAAAGGAGATAATTTAAATATTTTAGCGACTCTTACACTTGAGTTAATTAATTTATCTGCAGAAAATCATAACAAGAACAATCATAATAATAGTACAATAATAGCCAGGACCATATTTTTATATATAAGATAAACACTTAATTCTAGTGTTCTATGCTAAAAATACAAGCAGAAGAAAAGAGCCGATTGATTTCAACCGGCTCTTAGTTTTAATTAAATGAATTTTGTGGTTTGTTTATTCATCTCCACCTTGTTCTTCAAGAGTCATTCCAATGATTTCTTCTTCGTCATTTTGCTGTGCTGGAGTAGTGAGAGCTTCTCTATTGATATAAACATACATTGGAATAATCATAGGCACTCTTCAAATAATCTTTTCAATTTCTCATTCTAGCAAATCTTTGATAGTTCTGAGATTCTCTTTTATATCCATTTTCTTTTTCAGATTTTTATTATATTCTGCTCTGGCCAATTCAACTATTTGAGTATGAATTGATTTAACTTCACTTGAATAAACAAATCATCTAGATTCGATTTGTAAATTTCAAACTAATTCTTTAGTTTTTGTATCTATCTTGAATATCAAGGCGACGACTCCATCTTGTCACATGATTCCACGAGCTTTAGTTACATATTCTCAGCTTAGATGTCATTGTCATTTACCGTCAATTGTAACTGTATCGAGTTTTAATTTTTTCTCTGATAATAATACACATTCATCATAAAGTTCAACAATCTGACCGTTCTTTGGAAGTAAGATTTTTTCTTCAGGAATTCTCATATCGAGAGCAATTTTTTTATGTGCATGTCTCATTAAAGCTTCTCAGTGAATAGGACAGAAATATTCAGGTTTTAAAAGTGCCATCATTTCTTTCATGTCTTCCTGGCAAGCATGTCCAGAAGTGTGAAGTGCAAGAGTTGGCTCATCAACCAAATCAATTCCCATATCTATCAAAGTATTCAATAATGATCATACAGCTTTTTCATTTCCTGGAATAGTATGAGAAGATAATAATATACAATCTCCAGGTCTAATCATAAAATCTTTATAAGTATTTGTAGCCATTCTCACAAGTGCACTAAATTCTTCTCACTGAGATCCAGTACAAACTATCATCACTCTTTCATCAGACATTTGATCAATTTCACCAGAAACTAGTCTAATCATATCTTTTGGTACATTGATATATCATAGTTCCTGACAGAGCTGAACATTTCCAACCATAGATCTTCCAGCAAGGAAAATCACTCTATTATGTCTTACAGCACTTTCAATAATCTGAATAAGTCTTCAGATATTTGATGCAAATGTTGAAATAACGATTCTTTGATTTGGATGATTTCTGATTACACGATCAAGGTTTTCTCCAATCAATTTTTCACTTGGAGTATGTCATGGAGTCCTAGCATTTGTAGATTCTCACAAGTATAATTTTACTCATTCCTGACCGATTCTACTAATTTTTCCCAAATCAGCAGGTTTGTCAATTGCAGGTACAAAATCGATTTTAAAGTCTCATGAATGAACGATATTCCCTTTTGGAGTGTGAATTGCGTATCACATTGATTCAGGGATTGAGTGGTTTACACGGAAAGGTTCAACCAAAAATTCTCAAAGTTTAATTATATCGATGTCTGGATCGATAATTTTATATTTCATCTTTTTCTGATCTTGGTCATTCTGACTTCTCTTAATCAATCCTAATGCTAATGGAGTAGTATAAACGATAGGATAGTCCAATTCTGAAAGAATATGTTTAATTGCTCCAATATGGTCAAGGTGTCCATGAGTAATAAGGATTCCCTTAATATTTTTTTTCTTCGATATTAAGTAAGAAATATCAGGAATGATATAATCTACTCCGTGCATATCAAAACTTGCGAATTCAAGCCCAGCATCTACGATAATAATGTCATCTTTGTACTCGATTACTGTCATGTTAATTCAAATTTCTTCTAGTCATCAAAGTCCAAAAACTCTGACTGGAACCTCATCTTTTTTAACCAACTTTTTCAAATCTGCTATTGATTGAGTAGGAGCTTGATTTCTGTGCTTTAAAAAATTTGCTGAAGATAAAGTTTTATCTGCTCATTGTGTATAATTTGTTCTTGATGTAGCTCTAGTAGTACTCGTTGTTGTGCTTGCTGTTCTCGTTGAATTTACAGCTCTGGTATGAGTAGTTCAATTTGTAGAAGTTGTAGTCGTTGAGTGAGTAGTTCTTCTAGTAGTAGGATTTTTTAATTGACCATTCACAGCCTGTGCATAAAGACTTTGACTAGAAGTGTTTCTGGAATTGTAAGTTCTAGTTTCTGTTGGATAGTTCCTTTTAGAATTGTTTTTTTTGCTTAAATTGATAGAAATGTTTGAGTGCATTTCTCTGTCACCTTGTGTTGTAATCATAATTTGATATAAATAATATAAATTTTTGTTTAGAATGAGAACTTTATATATTTACTGTTTCCTCAATGTTGGATTTATTAGATTTACGTAAGACATGTGAAGATAGACATATACCATTAATTTCCATTCAGACTCAAGATTTTCTTGTTTCTTGGCTTGAGCGTCATCAACCTAAGAGAGTTTTAGAAATTTGATCCGCTGTGTGATATAGTAGTATTGTCATTTCTCAGACAATCTCCAAGCGATGAGGAACCTTGACATCATTTGAAATCAGCTATCCAGCCTACCTTGAAGCATTGAAAAATATAGAAAAAGCTGAAATAAATAATGTAGTTCTCTATCCTTTTGATATTAATGAAATCTCGCTAGAAAAGTTTTTTTCTCAGAAATTTGATGCAGCATTTATTGATGCTCAGAAGAGTCAATATTGAGATTATCTGCAGAAAATTCGATCACATCTTGCACCAGAAAATACGCTTTTACTTGACGATGTCATCAAATATCAAAACAAACTAACTTGATTATATCAATTCATCGAAAAAATGCAAATAAATTATAAGATTTTTGATACTGAGCCAGGTGATGGGGTTATGTTGATAAAATAGAGTTATTAATTTTTATTGACATTGAAAATAAAATTTTTATAATATAAGCAACGAGGAAAGAAGTTGAACTAAAAAAAACAAAATTATGAAAAAATTAAGTTTAAGTGAATCAAAAAAGCTTATATGGCTTACTTGGTTCTTGGTTATTTTTGTAGGATTTGTTGTTTATTTTTCAGTGAATCCGACAAGATTGTGGGGATTGATTGTTGCGGGAGCTGTTGCTCTGGGCTTGCTTATCAATTTCTGGGTAAAATCAAGAAGGATTCCTTCATCTTTGGATGAAACCTTGCCAACTCTATTTTCACCTACTGCATTTCTCATGATGCTAGGAACGTTTGTGAGTTCTTTTGCCTCTAAAGAGGGAACAATTAATCCTCTATCTTTGGCGTTAGGTACGGTTACAGTTATTTGCTTTATTTGTGTCTTAATAGAAATGCGATACAGCGAATAATAGATTGTCTATTCACTATAAAATCTGCCATATTATCGTATAGCAGATTTTTAATAATAATTAATATAGCTCCTTGTATGTGATTTTAATAAGATTGCTTAGATATTCAGAATTATCAACATTGTCTACATAAATCATAGGTCTAGCTCACGGATATGGAATTTGCATTTCAAAATTTGTAATCAGATTTTTTACTTTTTCTGTTGGCTTCAACAATAAACGATTATCGTAAATTTAACCAATAATTTTTCAATGAAAATATAAAATATGTTCTCACATCATTTTGCGATAAGAGATTTCTGGTAAGTCTGATAATTGATCCAGAATAAACTGTAAATAATCAGGGGAACTAACCATGAGAAGAAAATTATGATTAAACCTCAGCACTTCTTTTTACTCTATTCATAATTCAGTAACCGATTCATTCTTCTGGTAAATTTTCCACGAAAAGTAGATTAATTCATGATTTTTCAGCATTATGATATTGATCAAATAGTGAATGAGCACAACTTGCTAAATTTGATTTGGTTCACCGTGGGATAATAGTAATTCAGTTTTTTGAAAAATCCTCGATTATATTTTTATTGTTGTGTATTAACTCCTGTGTTAATAAGATTCAGATTTTTGTATTTTGTGCTTCGAATTCTTTAGATAATGTTGGTATGTCTGTAAGATTATCAAATATTCTAACATGTCATGAAATGCTATAATGTTTATATCTCATTCAAGGAGATAATTCAGGATTTTTGGTAGTATATTCTACTTTTATTTCGTGATTGAAACAATCTTCTAAATCTTCTTTAGTCAAAAATCCTGGACGAAGAATTTGAATTTTTAATTTTCAGATTTTATCTTCATCTGGGACTACACGCATTACGCTCGATTCAATCCCAGCAAATGATTCTCAGTCATCAATAATCAGAGGTACATTATCATGTAAATTATCATAAACCATTTGTGCATTAGTTGGACTAGGCTTTCAACTTATATTTGCACTTGGAGCGGCAACTGGCAATTCTGCGACTTGTAAAAATTTTTGCGCAACAGTGTTTGATGGTAAACGAATTCAGAGATAATCTAGTGGACATGAGCGATTTGAAATAGTTCATTCTTTTTTCTTTAAGAGGAGAGTCAAAGGTCCAGGTATTAGTTTATCGATAATTGTTTGTTGAATTTCGTTTTCTATTGTTGCATAATCTTTAATCTGCTCTTTATATCATAAATGAGTAATTAATGGATTGTCTTGCGGCCTTCATTTTAATTCAAAAATTGAAAGCACAGCTTGGTCATTACGAGCATCAGCACCTAATCAGTAAATCGTTTCAGTTGGGAAAACGACTAATTCTCAGTCTTCAAGCAGTTTTTTTGCTTGTTTATAAACTTCAAAAGAAGGTACTTTAATGTTTGAGTGTCCTGAAGATTTTATGTTTCTTTGAGGATTCATCTTTTAGAGAATCTTTAAAAGTTAATGATCTATTAGCTAAATAGAGGGGAATGGACATAATCATGATTTGCATGAATTTTGCTATAGCATTTGGAATTCATATTATTTCTATGAAAAAATATACCATACTTGTAGATATAGCAGTTCATATTAGAGATATTGTAAAATAAGATATGAATCTCATTCTAATATGGTCGTTCATATTAAAATTCTTTTTAAGATTTAACGAAAAAGATGTGAACATTCAACATATACCACTTATTATGTTTGAGGGAATAATGTTTAGTCATAAAGAAGTGAGAATTATAAAACTTATACAGTCTACAATTGCTCAAACAGCCGATAAAATTAAATATAAAAAAGCGTGTCGAGCCTCTTCTTTTGTTTTTTTACGAAAATCATCATCATTTATTACTTCCAAAACCCGATCTAGAAGCTCTTTTAACATCTGAATATATTTTTTTGGAAAATTTTTAATACTATTCCATGTATTGCACATATTTACACCAACTATCCTAAAATTAATTTATAAGTTTTCTTTCATTTTCTAAGTAGAGCTACTCCGTTAATCAAATCACTAGATTTTACAGTCTTTTGGATGTCTTCAACTTTTTCTTCATTGAAATATATCGATCCAGCCTGAATCATCTTTTTAGTTTCTCAATTAGATGAAGCTAAACCTGATTCAACGATTAAATCCATTAGTCTAATCTCACTTCAATTCATTTTTACACTTCCGGTTTCACGAGCAAGTGCAGATTTTTCATCATCAGACATATTTGAAATGATTGTTAATTTATCTCAATTTCAGAATAATACATCAATAATTTTTTGAACTTTTTCATATTCAGCTTTCCCATGAAGATCTGTAATAAATTCTTTAGCCAATGTTTTTTGTGCTAGTCTATTTTCTGGAGCTTCGTTATGTTTCTTCATAATTTCTATAATTTCATCAGGAGTTAGAAATGTGAATACTTTCAAATATTCTTCTACTTTGCTATCATCACTATTTACCAGATATTGATAAATCGCATAGGCACTGGTCTTATTTTTATCTAACCACAAAGCATTTCCTTCACTTTTTCAGAATTTATTTCCAGCGCCATCTAAAATTAAAGGCATAGTAAAAGCATATGCAGTCTTACCTAGTTTTTTATTGATAAGTTCAATTCCTGTAGTAATATTTCCCCACTGATCTGAGCCTGCAGCTTGCATGATACAGTTTTTTGTTTCATATAGATGTAAGAAATCATATCACTGTAATAGAGTATATGTAAATTCTGCAAAAGTTATACCAGATTCCAATCTTCTACTGATTATATCTTTGTTGAGCATATAACTTACATTGATATATTTCCCAATTTCACGCAAAAAATCCAAAATTGTAACATCTTTGGTCCAGTCATAATTGTTTACAACTTCTACATTCCCATCAAATAAATCTGTCACTTGTTTTTTTAGTCATTCAAAGTTTTTTTGAACAGTTTCATATGCTATGATTTCTCTTTCAGCCGTGGGTCTTGGATCTCAAATTAATCCTGTAGCTCATCAAACAAGTAAAATTGGATGATGACCAGCTTTTGCAAGACGTTTTACAGTAATTAAACTACTATAATGTCCAATATGTAAACTTTCTGCCGTAGGATCCGTACCCCAATATAAAGTAGCATTACAACTATTGATAACTTTTTCTAAATCATCACCTGCTGTATCTTTTATTAAACCACGTCGCTGTAGCTCTTCAAATAAATTCATTTATTATTAATAATGAAGAATTAAAAAAATTAATTGTTAGTTATAACTATATTATTTTGATATGGATATGCAAGATGATATATGGAGTATTATATTAAAAAAACTCCTAGTAAAACACCAGGAGTAAAAGATACACTACTAGGAAATGTTGATCGTGGAAGATAGAGTTAAAAGTGTTTATGGACCAGATATCTCTAATATGTGTTGAACCATGCATACTATAGATGTCAGATCTATGAGTTCTCTACTATACGGCTCGGCTTCTGCTTCAAGCCATCCATCCTTTGTAAGTACTTGAATCTCTAGAAACTCTCCATCTTCGTCTTCCTGAATGAATATCACATCGAAGTAATCATCATCAGGAATTAGAATGATGAGCTTCCCTTCACACGCATAAGTTTCTTCGTAGATTGACGCAATAATGTCGAATTGCTCGCCAGAAATAGTATCGCTATATGCGATTATCTCGGCCAACACAGGGACAGAGATGCTTATTTCACCTCCAGTTTTATTGGTAAGTGAGATGGTGGATCCACTATCTCCTCGAGCAAAGGCAATTGTCACCAAAGTGACGATGAACACGATAAATATTACAGTTCTTTTCATAGGTTTTGTTGTTTTTTTGTTGTGTATCTTTATTTTGCAAATAAAATATGTTATTTTAATACAAAGTCAAGACATTTTTTGTATTATTTCTTTTAATTTATTCTTAAATTTTAATTGATATTTTCAATCTTTATTTTTCCTTCTTGAAAAAAATGTTTTGAATAGTATATTGTAATTAAGGGTATTTTGTAATGTTATATGTGGTCATTTTTTTATTTTGATATAAGAAGCTATGTCGAAAAAAGTTGCTTTAATTGTTTTGGATGGATTTGGTTTAACAGATTCTAATCCTGATAGAAATTCTGTCGTTCAGGCTAAAACTCCAACATTTGATTATTTATTCTCAAAAAGTTATGCAAAAATAAATGCTTCATGACGTGCTGTAGGATTGCCTAATGGACAAATGTGAAATTCTGAAGTATGACATACAACTATTTGAACTGGTAGAATTATCAAGCAATCATTGGTAGAGATTTCAGATTTATTTGATGAATGAAAATTTGCAGATTTAGACCCATTTAAGAGATGAATTGAACATGTTAAAAGAAACTGATCTAATTTACATTTACTCTGATTATTTGGTCCAGGTGGTGTTCACTCAATAGATACTCATATGACTAGCATGATAAAAATTATTCCAAGCGATGTGCAGACTTATATACATTTTTTCCTTGATGGACGTGATGTCCCACCTCAATCAGCTGATTGATTTATGAAAGATTTTGAGGAATTTTTAAAAGATTACCCAAATGTAAAAATTTCTACTTTATGAGGTAGATACTGGTGAATGGATAGAGATAACAACCGAGATCGTGTACAAAAAGCTTATGATGAAATTGTTTTCCAGCAAACTCAAACCTCAGATACTCCTACTGAATACATCCAAAAGCGTTATGATGCATGAGAATCTGATGAATTCCTTACTCCTGTTACTTTTTTATGAGCTGAATGAATCGATGATGGAGATGCCGTTTTCTATCTAAATTTTCGTGCAGATAGGGCTAGACAAATGACACAGGCTTTAATGGTTTCCCAGAATTCTAAAAAAGCTGAATTATATGAAAAATGGAATAATGCATTTATTACGAAAAATATGCCAAATCTTTATTTTGTAGCTATGACAAAGTATTATAAAGAATATGATTGACCAACTTTCTTAGTCCCAAAAGATATCAAAAATACACTTTCAGAAGTATTATCAAACCATGACATTCGCCAATTTCACCTAGCCGAAACTGAAAAATTCGCTCATGTTACAAAATTCTTTAATGCTGAAAAAGAGATAGTTTATGATTGACAAAAAAATACAATTATTCCTTCTCATAAGGTAGCCACTTATGATTTGGATCCTGCGATGTCCGCTCTTGAAATATTGAAAACTTTACTTGAAGAGAGCTCAAATTTTGATGCGTTTATAGTAAATTTTGCAAATGGAGATATGGTGTGACATACTGGAATTTTACCAGCTGCTATAAAAGCTGTAGAGACTTTAGATGATGTTGTATCTAAATTACTTAAATGGAGTAAAGATGAAAATGTAGATATTTTAATCACGGCTGATCACTGAAACTGTGAAGAAATGTGACCAGAGTCTCAACCCAAGACTTCTCATACTACAAACTTGGTTCCATTTTGGTATATCCATGATTGAGAACCTCAAGACAATATTGAAAAAGAATGATGATTATCTGATATGGCTCCTACAATGTTAGCATTATTTGGAATTGAAATTCCAAGTGATATGACTGGACATTCTTTGATTAAATAAAATTATCCAAAATAAAAAATCTCTTCATTTGTTGATGAGAGATTTTTAAGTATATTCTTATTTTAAAAAGTTTTCTTTTTTCTTCATCCAAAATTCTGATTGTCTAGTTAATAGTTTTTCATCTTCTTTATTTTTTAAGAAATATTTTACTGATTCTTCCAGAAAGATTGTATTCTGACTTCATTTGAAGACTAAAATGACAGGATTTTTATCAGAGTTTTCTTTTAATTTGTTTTCAATTGTTTTGTTCAACTCTTTCAACGATTTACAAACTGTTAAGTTGTTGTTCACTCAGACTTTATTAAGTTCATCTGCTAGATAATTATGCATAGATTTTCCTAGTAAGAAAATCTGATCGCCCGATAAAGAAACATATCCAGCGAGTTTACGATGTTCGGTTTCTGTTAGATCTCATAGTTCTCTCATATCTCATAAAATTAGCCGAATGTCACTACTCAGAAAACAATTGTTTTTGATGGCATAGACTGTATCGATAGTTTTTCTGACACTTAGGGGAGATGCATTGTATGTAGAATCAATTATTAATGTATTATATTTCCCATCAAAAATCGACAATCTTCCAGGTTGAAGTTTGTACGTTAATTTTAAGTTTTTATTGTTTGGTAAATGTAAATTAAATTTTCGTCGATAGGCTAGAGTTTCGGCGATTCATATTGCCACTCCGATATATCCGTAGTTCATTTTTCCAAATAAATTTGTTTCGATTTCATACTTGTGTTCTTTGATATGGAGAGAAAAGTGTGATATTAAGTCAGAATTTTCTTTTCATTTTTTGAAAGAATGTTGGTCAAAATATATATCAGCTTTTATGTTATCTGTATCAAATGTTTTGTACATAAGTTTGTCTACTTTGATTTTTGGAGCTAATTGTTGTGCGTATTCATCATTGGCATTTAAGAACACAAGAGATTTTGTATTTAAAGCCATTTTAATTTCTTCACTAGCAATTTTTTGTGGGTTTCCAAATTGTTCACTATGTACAGCATCTATAGCTGTAAAAACCCCAATATCGGGATGTGCAATTTTTAAAATAAAGTCCATCTCTCACGGGTTATCAATTCCATATTCTAAAATAATCGCATCATAGTGTTTTTTTCAGAAGAGCGACATAAATAAAGCTTTAAGACAAACTTTAAGCATATTTTTGAATGATGGAGATCGTTGAGTAATTTCAAAGACACTCAATGAAAGTCAAAATTCTCCATTGAAATTTTTTGGAGATGTTGATATCTTTTTCTCTGGAAAAAATTTTTTCAAAGTTTGAAAAATAATCATACGACATGAAGTTTTTCACACACTACCATTTACTCAAATCACGATAGGTTTGTGACGTTTAATATAACGATGCGCACATTTTACTAAAAACAGATAACATGTGCGAAGTAGTTTCTTTTTCATTGTAATCCATATTTACTTAAAATTTATTTTTTTGAGATTTTTCTTCTTTGAAATGTTGAATTTTTTTCGATTTTTTTAACGCTTTTTTCTAATTCATCAGCTTGTGGTACATGAAAGGCTAATGAAACAATTACCGCCATTGGAACGGCTAGTAATACTCATAAAAATCACATTATTGTTCCACACAGTATCATACATAGAAAAACTATTAAAGGACTAACTCATAAAGTTTTTCACATCAAAACAGGAACTAAAAATTTTTCTTCTGATTGTTGGATTATTAGATATAGAATTATAACAGCTAATAATCCCCATCAACCAGAAAATATTATAGCAGATATTGCGGCTGGTAAACATCATAAAAATGGTCAAATATATGGAATTATTTCAAATAATCATGCTAGGATTGCGAGAGTTCATTTTTGTGGAATACTTATACCAAATAATTCTAAAACTCGCAGTCATAAATATGACATAATTCATATAAACAAGCATAAAAAAAGCTGACTTTTTAACCAAGTTGTGATTCATGAATATGCCAAATCTATTCTTGGTAGTACATTAGTATAGTGACGGAATATGTATTTTAGTCCATATTTGATATCGTAATGTGCTATAGAGAAGAATATACAAAGTGTAATTACAATTGAGAGGTCTATTATGATTGAGAATATATTTCAGAAAAATATTATGGCTTGTCATGCAATTGATTTTACATATCCACTAGATGTAGACATAATACTTCAAATATTTTCTGTAATTACATTTAGAATACTGTCAGAATTTGAATTTTGCATCCATTGAATTAATTCATCTTTCAAGAAAGTTGGAATCCAATTTGTTTCTTCTATGTATCATGGAACTCATAATTGAGTGAGCGAAGACTGAAGTTTTAGTAATCATGACATTAATGATTGTAATAACTCAGTTCATCGATTAAAAAAGAATGGAATAAGTATTATAAATCCAGACAGCACAAAAAAAGTAGTTAATAGATAAGTAATTAAAATTCAGATTCATCTACTTTTTGTAATTCTCTGCCAAAAGATTATGCATCATTCCAAAGCAAGGGATATGATGAATGCTGCTATTACCATATATATGTACGATAGAGAGATGTACATCATATATCACAAAATAACAGTAGCCAATCCAATTAACCAAAATTTCACGATCAATCTAGTCGTTTTAGTTGATTGTAGAGTTATTTCATCTTGATTTTTTTCTAAGAGGTGAGTCGTAGGTTTTTCCATCTTTGGAGTAGGAAAACGTTCTGCATACTTTTTTTTCAAATTATTTTTTCGTCATTGAAAAGTTTGTGCAAGATTTTGCTTTCTTATATTCCAATTTTGTTTTAGTTCTTTCAGCATAGAAATGATTGAAAAGATGTAAAAGATGTTCAGAATTCTTCTTTGAAATATGTATTCCATTCAGATTTTTCGTGTTCTTGGATATATTTTATTAATTCTGGCAATTTGTTTTTGTCTAGATTGACGAATATTTTGTAGAATTGTCAGTTGATGGGAATTGATAAAAAATTGCCGTCTCTAATATAATTCATAATAGTTCTTCTAAGTTGATTCCTTATTGTGGCATTTTTGCTTAATTTTACGCCGATATGGCAGGAAATCTGATTAAATTGTTTATTCGGGTACTGTTTTATCCATCGAAATCCAAAAAATCATTTTGTACAATTTTGTCTTTTTTTGGTTAAATAACGTACATCTTTAGTTCTTAAACGAAATTTGTGTTTAATCAAAATACAACAAAAACATATAAATCAAGTTCATTACCTTTAAAGATTAGTAAAATTTAGTTTCTTTGCAAGATTTTTTCTTTTCAAAAAAGTCTATTCATCATGAATAGACCTCTATATTATAAATGCCTTATTCTTCGGTATTTTCTATTTCTTCTGTAGTTTCTGGTTCAGTTGTTTCATTTTCTTCTAAATCTTCGGTGTTATCTACGTCTAAGCTATCATTATAAAGAGCTTCATAGTCTTCATTTCCAACATTTCCTCACATTATTCCTCATAGATATGATGATAGTACTTCAGTTAAATCTTGAGCATTATCTGGAGTAGTGGTCGTAAATTCAGGAATAGAATCATACTTCCAAGATCCTTTGAAAGGAATTACGGTATCGGGTTGTCATTCAGATAAAGATTTTATAGTTAAAGTCGCATTAAACTTTAAGCTAATCTTAGATGTGGATAATTTTGGAGATATGCTTCATTCTATATATATTGTATTTGCTATATTAGCAGAAATTTTATACTTAAAAAACTTTTTCTTAGCAGAAATTTTTATCAACGATTCTGTGTCGTTATACATGTTTATTTCATAATCTTTTCATGCGTATCAATTTGCATTCATAACTGTTTCGCTATCTTGTATTTGCATATTTTCAATAACAGTTGTTACTTTATCTTTTCAAGTGATGATTAAATATCATTCAAAATTCTGAATATTTATTTCAGGTATTTCTCATGTAAGCTCATCACTTAATTCATTATTCATAGTATTGTAGTATTCTTTTACTAGTTCATTTAATTTTTCGTTATCTAGTGATATTTTTCGAGCATTGTATCCATTGAACTGTGAAAATTTTCAGCTGTAAACTATTGCTCATTCATTTACTATAATATCTTTTGCTTTACTATTCAAATCTTTAGAATCCTTTAGAATAGAAAAAGTATTAGGCATGTCGCTCAATCCAGACATTGGGATAGAGAACCATTGATTTTTAAATCCATCGACCATCATTCCTACCACCGCTAAATTATCGCTTCATGTCAAGTCGAGAGATGCAAGATTTAAATACAAAGCATCATTAACTAATTTTATATCTAGAGCTCAGTTTAATTTTACAGATTCGCCAGAAGAGCTAATATTTGCACTAAATTTAGTAGAAGATTCAGAATTTTTATTATTAAGATTCTGCTTGCTATTAGAAGAAATCTCAGCATTTATTTTAGTTTTGTTTGCGTCGTAATTCCCAGAGATGTTAAAATTTTGTGCAAAAATGTCATTTTCTGATAAGATATTTTGTAACTCAGAATAATTTGCAGCATCTAATGCATCTTCAAATGACATGTTGAAATTTTTGGATCCACAGGCAGACACACAAACAGCGGTAGTAAGTAATCCTAATAAGAAAAGAGATTTTTTCATTTTGTATATAAAATAGTAAAAAATAAAAATCTTTTATCGAAAAGAAGTGTATGATAAATTGTGTAAAAATCAAGAAAAACTATTTTTAACAATTTTGAAAAACTTGAATTTATTCAATTTTAACCTCAACTTCTTCTTGGTTGTCTTGAGTAGCATCTTCAAATGACATTTCATCAATTTGAGAAAGATTAATCCTTTTTCATTCCATTTCTAATTGGTCCAACTTTTTGGAAACAGATTCATCAAGGAAAATTCGTGTATTCATATCACAAACCTCATCTAATTCCAAAACTTCTGGAGATTGAATTATTGCAAAAGATGTTCATTCATACGTTAATAAATAATTTAATTTACCTCAATTTCACACAAAAACTTTTATGAATGCTCAGTTAATGTCATATTCTCATGGAAAATCAATTGATAATAGATTCCCTCTATCATAAGCCATTTCTTCTCAAATGATAGGCATGAGATTAATAATTCAGATTTCTATTTCTGTAGGGCTGAACAAAAACTTATTTTCTATTAAAATTCAATTTTCAGTTTTTTTGATATCAAGAGCCATAATAAATTAATATCAACTAAAATAATTAACACTGATTATAATATAATATATCAAAAAAAAATTGCAAGAGATTTAATTTTAACTTACTTGCATTTTAGTATAGGATTAATACAATTAAATATTGCATTTAAAAACTTTTATCATTCATTCACAAATAAATGCGGGAGTGAATATTACAGTTTTTATGAGGAGTTGGGTTTTTTCTTTTTGGGATAAATTATATGGAACAAGCTGTTTCAGGCTTTTCCAATTGATGATTTAAAAATTTTATGAAAAAATTTACCTCATCAGTTCCAAAATCTTTTTGAAGTTGAATTTTGATTACTACGATTTTGCAAAGTTCTAATGTTATGTCTATTTTGGTGTTAGCTTTTGTTTGAACAGGAATATTGTCTTTGACTTCAGCGTTGGCTGTAATCCTTTGAGTGAATATATGAACAATGATTCCTACTTCAATTTTATGAATGGTCTGACTGAGCTTAGACGTATCTATGATAGCGTTTCCTTTGATACTAATCTGAGCGGTATTTATAAATTTCTTTTCTCGTTGGAGTAAAGTCGAATCAATTGGGAAATTCTTACTTAGTTTAGGTCTGATTTTTCTTGCATTCTCTTTTATGAAAAATGGATTAAATTTTCTTACAGATGTAGATATTTCAATATTTTCGTGAATGAGTCCATGGTTATTCTTTCTTTTTGGATTAATGTTAACTATTTTGGTTCAGTCGGGAAGTATTACGTTTATTGTCGTATTAGCAACTGTGTGATCATGAATACTATCTCCCACATTAGCATTGCCAATTATATTTGGAGGATATTTAGGGTCTACAATAACGATAATAGTGTGATCGATGTGAAAAAATTCATTAGCAATAAAAAAGCAAGTAGCGATACGGCATGTGTGATTCAACTTGGTTACTGCAATTGCATGAATGTTGTTGCTTCCATTAATCATAAAATTTTATACATGAGTATTGGAGCCTAATGTATCAATTATTGTATGATTTGCTATTTTGTGGGTATGATGGCGCAGTATATTTGCATTAATATTTTTGCCTTTAGTAAAACCAGCTTCAAAATTATTACAAAAGAAAATAAAAAATAAAAAACAAGGTGTAGAATTAGCAATACACAAAATATTTAATGTGGACGATTTGACCCCTGTGGTGGCTCAAATGGCAGTAAAACAAGATATGTTAGTGTTGTTTTGGAATGCTATTAAATACAATTTAAATGTTCGAAATTTTTCTCCAGTTACGATAAATCCATGAGATTCTGTAGAAGAACATTTAGCTAATACATTATCATTTCAATGAAATTTTGATAAAAATGATTTATCAAAAGTTTATCGTGATGTGAAGTACATTCAGAATGAATTATTGGAATTTTTGGTATCATTGCCTGTCTCAGAAAAAAGTACAGAAAATGCTGAATTATATCAAAGTGTCATCGATACGCTTGATTCATGTAAAACGATAAAAGATGTTCAAAGTCATATTGAAGAATGGCAGTGGAGTGGAAGCGTTAATTTACAGGAGGACTATGAATCTACTCGTGAAATGGTTATAGTATTTTACAGTACCGTTTTGCATTTGTATCAGCGTTTTGATAGTAAAAAAGCTTTAGCAGATGCGCAACAAGCGTTGGAAACATTACAAAAAGAAAATGATGAATATTTAGCACAGCTTCGTCCACATAAAAATGATGATATTCCCTTGACATCGCTTATTCAGGTTAGACGTTATTTTGTACAATCATGTAAGGATTTGTTACATGCAATGGAACTATATAAAGCTGGTCCTGATGAGATAAAGTATTTTAAAGAAAATATGGCGAATTTTATGAGGTAAAAATAGAGATGACACTAGAAGAAGCAATCGATCAATCAATTACTCAGATACTCGAATTAAATCCAGATTTAACTTATGCAGAAGTCTATGAATTATGTTCAGATTATCTTTTGAAATTTAATAAACCAACTAAAGAAGAAACCAAAATTAAAAGTCTGAAAAAATATTTAAGTAAATTTTTTGAATTAGATTTGTTCGCGAATGATGAACCTAAACTGGAAGATATTCAGCCTAGTCTATCTCCTTTACAGTCTATTCCAAAACAATATTTTCAGGAAAGATCATGGGCTAAAAAGGATTATATAATCAAAATTCATCACTTAGATAAACAAATTTGAAAAACTATTCTTTTTGATGATGCAAATTTGCAGTTGCGTTTTGGAGATGAAGTAGCTATGATATGAAAAAATGGGAGTGGTAAATCTACACTTTTGAAAATGTTGATTTGAAAAGAAGAATCAGGATTTTGAATGATTGAAATAGCTGATTGAGTCAAAATATGATATCTTTCTCAGGATTTATTCTGGGCAAATGATGAGCATACTGTAGAAGAGGAAATGAAAACATGTTTTCCTGATATTAAATTGGCTATGGAAAGATTAGACGAAATTGGAAAATTATTACTTGATAGTGATTCTGACCATCATGCATTAATTGAGGAGCAGAATAAATTACAAGATTTTTTAAGAAAAGAGAATGGATATCAAAAACGATGAATGCAGATTGAAATCTTGAAATATTTCTGATTTTCTAAAGCTATGCTTAATTTCAAGATTAAGCAACTTTCATGAGGAGAACAAACTAAACTCCAAATTGCGAAATTTTTGATTCAAGAAGTGGATTTATTATTACTAGATGAACCAACAAATCACCTAGATATTGAATGAATTTTCTTTTTACAACGTTTCTGTGAATTGTGGTGAAAAACTTTGATATGTATATCACACGATAAAAAGTTTTTGAATTCATGTTTTAATCGTGTAGTAGAAATTAGCCAGAGAAAATTACATCTTTACGAGTGAAATTATTCAGATTATTTGCGTCAGAAGGAAAAGAATTTGGAAATTCAGCATAAAAACTATGTAGCACAGCAAAAATATTTACAGCAACAAGAGAAATTTATTACAAAGTTTCGTTATAAATCCAGTAAAGCTGCACAGGTTCAGAGTAGAATAAAAATGCTAGATAAATTAGAAAGAGTAGAAGCTCCGGAAACAGAATCAGATCCCAAAAAAATCAATTTTAAACTTTCTCAGAGATTGCCAAATCTGATTATGCAGATTGAATGATTGACCGTATGATATCCATGAAAAGAATTGGTTACTTTGCCAAACAAAATCGAAATTACCAAAGAGATGCATATCTGAATAATCTGAAAAAACTGAATCTGAAAAACGACTTTGATAAAGACAATTCTTGGTCAGATTTCTCCACTTCATTGATCTGTAAAAGTTCATCCAGATTTGCGTATTGGCTCGTATTCACAGGTTTTTGATGATTTGCATCCAAATGATACTGTAATAGAAGCAGTAATGTGAGTAGGGATTTCTTATCAAGATGCGAGAGCTTTTTTGTGAACATTAAAAATCGATGTAGAAAAGATGGATCATAAAGTTTCATCGCTTTCGTGATGAGAAATGGCAAAAGTTGCGGTAACCAAAATGCTATTGCAAAAACCTCATATTATCATAATGGATGAACCAACAAACCATTTAGATTTGGGTTCAAAAGAGACTATCAAAATGATGTTACAGTGATTTAATGGTGTGACGTTGATTGTTTCACATGATAGAGATTTCTTAGAATGAACTTCAAATATGCTATGGTGAATATGGGATAATCGTTTGACAGTTTTTCATGATTTACAGAGAGGTTTTCAGGAGTTAGAAAGTAGCTGTTGGAAATGATAATGATACTTTTGTATTATGGAGTTAATAAAAAAGACAGTATGATGCATACTGTCTAAGTGGTGTGTGGTGTTAAAACTTAGAATTTTTTGAGCCAAGTGTTAATTTCGTTGCTTATCCTTGCACCTGAGATGGCTAATATTGGCAGGAATGGTAAAGCTTCTAACCAACCATTTGCCGTGAGTATGATGATTGGAATCATGAACTCTGAGGCAAGGATAAACCATCCAAGGATATCAGTTGTAAATTGATAAGACCGTGATCGATACCATTTTTTATACCGATGATTTCGGCAGTATTTGTTTGGCTCCGAAAGTTCTGCCCATATAAACAGAACCATTAGTCCGTAACATGCAATACATAGCATCCACCATGATGGGTGGAGAATGCCAAGTGTTGTGATAATCATGGAGATGACACCACATGGAACAACAACTGGAAGGTTGTTCCTCCCATTAAACTTTTTAGTGCGTGCATAGAGTATGCACGTTGCTATTGTGAGGAATCCCACAATTAGCATGCAGATTTCAAAATAGCTCATAAATTATATGTTTTTTTAGTTTTGTGTTTTTTATTTTTGATATAATCATAATATATATTTTTTATACAAAAAGTCAACCTTTTGTCATCCTGAACGAATGCCTGCCCAGCTTAGCTGGGTGAAAAGGATCTTAGGTATAACGCATAAGATTCTTCGTCGTCATTATATTCCTCCTCAGAATGATAGTTGAGATATGCAATAAAATGTCAATCTATTTTGTCATAATAATTTTGTAAATTTTTAGTCAGATTTTTTTTGGTCTTCAATAAAGCACAATATTTTTTCTTTTATTTGCTTGGTTTTAGATCTTTTTTCAACGAACCATATTCATATGTTAGCTTTTCAGTCTGAGTCGTATTTGTAGTCAATTTTATATTTTATTCATATATAACTTTTGAAATAAGAAACGGTAGAGGCAGATTTTACGTGGAAAATTTTGTCTAAGAAATCTTTTAGATTATTTGAAAATTCTCAAAAAGAATCTTTAAAAACTTTGGGATCATAGATGATTGTTACAGAATCTTTTGTATGACCGTTTAGAGATAGGTCCACTTTTGTAACGGGATTCTCTCGCATTTTATAATTTGGTATTCTAAAAAATTCTCACGTGTTTTCTCACGAGTCATTTTTTCAGGATAATCAGACATGAAGCACCTTGATGTATAATATTTCTCCTTGTATATTTTCTCCATTTACTTTAACTTTTATGGTGTCTCATATTCTATAATTTTTGATTAATAAAAAGTAAGAAAATAGAGAAATTGAAAAACTCTGAAAAGTAATCAAAATTGATCATACTCAAACAGCCCAGACAGTTCAGACTATTGTATTCTTGGTTAATAAGTATATGAAAATTAGGATAATTCAGATAAAAGTTCAGAAAATATCGACATATTGTATTTTTTGGTAATATTTTACGTAATAATCTTTATTTTCTGTATTTCATCATCGTTCGTATGGATCTATGTATCTTTTTTTGTAGCGAGATTTTAGTACATGGCAAACGGATGATAATATTAGCAAAAGTAAAATAATCACAAAAATGAATGGCTGTTCGTAAACAAATGTATTTACGCTATTCCAGACATATTCAAATGAGTTTAAAATTTGTTTTCGTCGCATTTTTGTATTTATAATATGATAAATATTATTTAGGCAAAGTAAAAAGGCTATTTGTAGCCTTTTTCGTATTTTAAGTGTGAAATACAGGTTCAGGGCTATCCTTAGAAGACCCGAACAATATATGGGACATATTAGTCCAAAAGGCCGATTTCTCATTTATTAAAAAAATGGTACAATTCTATATTACAGATATAGAGCCTAATTTCAATGTTGAAAAAACTCTTACTAAATCACAGCAGATACTGTATGGAGTAGAGAATTTTTAACATATCTAAAATTATGTGTGTGGTATTAGGTATATTATAATAGAACCTATAAAATAAGGATAAATAGCTCAAAGGAATTTTCTTGAATGGGTATGACTATGGAAGTGGTCATCCCCCAAGGGGTGTATTTTCAGTAACCCCAGAGGGGTTATGTCTTTCTTAGTGATACCTGAGAATACAATGATTAAGGGGCTCAAAATATTTATTATTTAATGTTTCAAGTATGGAGAATATAGATTTATTGTATAGAACTGTAACCAAGATGAAAGAAAGTCAGAAGAAGAAAAAGGAGATATTTGAATATATTGAGAAGAATAAACCTGAATTGAAGGGACCTGTATTTAGGAGCGCTAGAATTAGAGATTGTTGTAATGAATTAATATTTCGTGACTATCTTAATGGAAAGCAGAAACTATATAGGGCTAATTTCTGTAAGTATGACAAGTTTTGTTTAGCTTGTTCTACTAGGAGAAGTATTAGGATGATACAGAGGTTTGTTAAATGAATACAACAGTATGAGTTATATAATAAACATCGGTATCATATTACCTTAACGGTTAGACATAATAAAAAACAAAGCCTAGAGGAAGTGATGGAAAAGCTATATGCAGGTAAGGAAAAACTGGCTAGGAGGTATAGGAATGGAAAGAGGGCGACACAGAAGAAAAAGAGTTTCTTTAATTACTTCGACGGTATAGTAAGCTCAATCGAAGTAACATATACAGAGAATAATGGACGACATCCTCATATTCATATATTAGCGTGTAGTGAAAAGGAATTACCTATTGTTTATTTGAAAAAGGGACAGTGTAATGGAAACGAGGAATTACAGGCTGAATGGCTAGATATAACTGGAGATAGTTATCAGGTTTCTATGAGGGAAATAACAGTAGAGGATGGATATTTTGATAGGAGTTGAATTGGAGAGGTGTTTAAATATGCGGTTAAATTTTCAGTATTAGATGTTCCTCATTTAGTAGACCTTATTGAACTACAGCAAAATAAAAAGTATCGTTTTTTCAGTACTTACGGTATATTCAGATGATGGAAGTTGGACAGTAACGATGGAGAAGATGGAGATTTTGTGGAGAAGACATTGGTTTATTTTGAGGATGAATATAAGGATGTAGAATTAGTACAGCCAGAGAAAAAACATAGAGAAAAGATTATAACGCTAGATGATATAGTAGATATGATGGATAGTATCGATTTTTAGTCTATTACTATTTTATCCCCCCCCAGTTACATCCCCAAGTGGTGGGCTATTTCTCTATTTTGCCTGTGCTTACGTGTTTAATATTTTTAGCTTATTACCTACTATATACCCCTGTTTTTTTATTTTTCCCTACATTTTATCAAAAATGCCGTAAAATATTTTTTCATTTTTTGTAAATTTTCAGTTAAAAAAAGTGATTAGGAGAATACTCTCTTGGGGTATTTTAGAAAATGAATTATTAGAATAAAGGACCGAAGACACAATTTCTATATTCCTTCGTATCACTCGCAAGTCAACATCAATCCATACATCAGATATATGAAAAGTGAGCCATTGCCTCATATCTTACTCAAAATCTAAAATCCAGAGAATGAGGCCAGTCATCCAAATCTGTTTCTACTGCTTTTCAATTTAGTTCTAATTCAGCTAACTTTCTTTCTAGTTCAAATCAGTAATATGCATCTCTATCTTTACTAAATATATTGTATGGCTTTACACAATTTCAGTTTTTATCAAACATATGTTCGTTAATCAACCTATATATTTCTTGTGTATATTTATCATCTAATATTGTTATGTCTGTACTTCACCATCATTCAACAGCTTTTGGAGCTACTTCTCTAATTTGTTTATATGTAAACATTTTACTCTCTCAGTATTTATTGATACATTTAACATCATTATTCCAATCGTAATCGTATGTAGTTCTATCATAACATTGTCGCTTTGGGTCTTTATATTCATCGTAAATAGGGAGTATTATTCATACGAATGTTGTTAATACAATTATAATTACAGATGATATTTTAGACCCAAACAGAAGAAAGCCAAGTGGATAAAGTAAAGCCCCAAAAGCTAAGAGTATAACGAAAAATGCTCAAAGGTAATCTCATATTCAATCATATTGTTCTGGGAATTCGGTTAGTTGCTGGTGAAAAAAAAGTCATAATATTAGAAGAAATTCAATCAATATACAAATCCAAAATCATTTAGACCCTGCCCATTCTTCATTTTCTTTCTTTGGCATAATTATGTTAGGAAAAGGATAAATAATTCTCTGGTAAAGAGATAAATAAATCTAATCCTCATTCATTTGAAAATTGATGGTCAACTCACTCTAAAACAACTACTTTTGCTTTGGGTATCTGGCTTAACAATGGATTAAATGGATAATCCGTATCTCTTTTTCATTGTATGATTGTTACTTTATTTTCAAAAGAATTCAAACTCTTTTTTAGTTTTTCAAAGTCTACTCTGAGTACAGGATTGATTAACAATATTTCTTTTATCTCAGGGTATTTATATGAAAATCTTCAGGTAAAATGTCATCAGGCTGAAAATCAAATAACAGTTAAATCAAGGTTATTATATCATAATTCTTTCATTTTATCCCTTACAAATTTGATGGCACAATCAAAAAATAATTCTGGGTCATCTCGAGAAATTCAAGGATTTTCTACTACAAATACATTTACTCAATGTTTATCTACCAAGTTATTTGATATGGTTACATATTTATTTTGGTATCATTGAGTAGTTCATCATTTTCATACTATTATAACTACAGCTTTATTTGTGTTTCATTTATAAAAAGCTGTTTCAATTTCATAATTAAGTGGAGAATTCTCTGGAATTTCCATATCTCATTTATCAGTTGGTAATTCAAAATATAATTGTTCAGGCATATGTTGTAAAATAAAATCTAAAGTCATTCACTATATAATCAATCAGCTAGATTTTTTATTAGTCATTTATTTGTAATATTATCTTTTCGCTTAGATGGGATTTTATCGTATCCATAATAAGCTCAAGCTAGATATCAATAAATACAAGCGTTAGTATCTGCATCGTTTCAAAGATTAACTATGTTTACCATTCATTCTTCAAAGGAATTAAACTTAAAGAAACCTCGTAAAGCAATTTCTAATGTATCAACTACATATCAATAATGTCAGGAAGAGGATAATTCTGAGGCATCTTTTTGGTTATATGTTCATTTTACTATTGGTAATAATGTTTCGTGGATAGAATGCGTCTCCCAGAAATTAGGTACTGGAGAATAATCTGGCTTTTGTAATACTTCTTTACTTTCTCATTGTAAAGCTCATACAACTAATCATACAAAATATTCACAACTACTTATACAAATATCCGTATTATGCATAGCTTTACAGCATTCTTTAGCATAATATATAGCCTTTTCTGGATTAGAATAATAATACATTGGTATTGGTCAGATTTTCATTAGACATCAATTTCAGTCTTTCTTTTTTCAAGATAAATCTTCTTCCCAAGGTTTATCCTTTATTATTCATTCTTTGTATTGTTTATATTTATATAGCCTATCAGCAGTCTGCATTCATACTCAGAAAGCTCTATCTTGGCTACTCATATATCATTCCTGAAACCATTTTAGATATTTATCTAGCTGGTCCTCTATATCAAATCACTTACAGTCTAATAGACTTTGAGCAAGACAAAGGGCTTGGGCTGTATCATCTGTATAGTCTCAGGGTTTACTTCTAAACTTTCATCTTCACTGAAAATCTTCTACGTGGTCAAACATTCAGGGTCTTAGGAATTCTGTAACAGAACCTAGAGCATCTCAGATAGCTCATCAAAACATTACTCATAAAAACTTGTCATAATTTTTATCAAAAAACTCAACCATTGTATAAACATTGCCGATAAAACACTGTTAAATATAAGGAATTTTTACAGATTACAACGTCAAATACGCAAAAAACATATAACCAATGGTTATCTGGAAATGGTACAAAATCTATTGAAAATTTCAGATTTTCCCTATACTACGCTATCGTAAATATTTATATCATATAAATATGAAGTTGAATGGTAGATACTGACAAATTCTTAGAGCAATATTGGATTTACAAGAATTTTATTGAAGACCCAAAAGATAAAGATGAGGAAGAAAGACAGGAGGAAATTGAGGAGATAATGGATGAATATTGAGTGGATGAGGATGAGGCAGAAGAAATTTTAGATAATATGTAGTATCCTATGAAGAATTACATTAGTGTCCAGGAGGTAATAGATATTTACAAAATTTCACAAACAGTAGTGAATACGATTTTGAAAAAATATAAAATAGATACATTCAAAGGTAAGAAATGATTAATGGTTAACTTCAAAGATTTTCATAAAGCTTATACATCAGCATATAATCCATCACTTTTCTCCGAGTTAGACAAGAAAAGTAAAACTAAAGAAACTCCTAGGAAACCAGAGGAGGTTGAAGAATTGCTAAAGTTTGCAGATACAGATTGATTATTTGCTAAAACATTTTCAAAATCATATAAACAATCTAGAAAAAAAACTATGGTAAATAATAAAAATCTATTTGTCTAGTTTATAGGAGGAATGGGGTAATTTACTTGAATTTATATCGGATAATAGTACGATTATCTTGTTATGTTTTTTTTACATTGTGATAGTTTTTAGAATGGTAAAATCTACAATAATAAGTAATTTAGCAGAGGAATTATGACTTTCAAAAAAGCTTACAGCCGAATTATTTAATGCTATGCTTAAAAAGATTGAAGTTGGAGTTAAAAAACAGTGAGAGGTTAAAATTCAGTGATTTGGAGTTTTTAAGAAGTGTAAGAGGGGTACTATAATTGCAGTAAACCCTTATAATCCAAAGGAAAAAATTAAAATTCCTGCAATGAATATTGTAATATTTAAAGCAGGTTCTGAATTTAAAGGCTTAATTAATTAGTTCACAATTATAACATAAGAAAGGCTAATCGTATGGTTAGCTTTTTTGTTTAATTAAATGTTGTAAAATATTTGCATAAAATTATAAGGAATTATTGTTTCTATTTTATAATTTTGAAGCTATATATGACTGACACAAATCTTACAAAAAAGAACAGAAAGGAAATGATTGAGTTTCTGGAGAAAATAAAGAATAGTAATAATGACGATGAAACTTTAAGAATGGTGAATAAAATAGAGAATACTCTTACAGAAAAGAAATTCTGATTAGTTTTTGAGGAACATAGAGAAAAGGTTGACGACTTATTACAAGAAAATATTCCTCTATTATGTGAAGATGCTACGAGAAGAATTTGTAAAGATGAGAACCTGCCTTGGAATTTTGTAATTGAAGGAGATAATTTACAAGCTTTATACCTATTATTAAAAACACACAAATGAAAAATTAAATGTATCTATATAGACCCTCCATATAATACTGGAGCTAAAGATTGGAAGTATAATAATGATTATGTAGATAGTAATGATTGATATAGACATAGTAAATGGCTTTCTATGATGAAAGTTAGGCTAGAATTAGCGAAACAATTATTATCTGATGATTGATTTCTCGTTATAGCAATTGATGCTACTGAATTATACCATATTTGAGTTTTACTCGATGAGTTATTCAGGGAAGAAAATAAGTTAGGTGTAGTTACTGTATTACATAATCCTAAATGAAGAAACTTTACGAAACGATTTTCGGCAAATAGTGAATATATGCTTGTGTATGCTAAAGATGCCAAAAAGGCTAATTTTAATGATGTTGCGATTGATGATGATGTGAAAGCAACATTTACATTATTTGATGAAATTAGTTGAAGAAAATACAGATTAGAACCTTTTTTACGTTCTAGAACTGAAACATTGAGGGAAAATAAACCAAATTTTTGGTATCCTATTTATGTAAGTAAAGATTTAAAAGAGTTAACATTAGAAAAGAAAGACTGATATTATGAAGTTTATCCTATTGCTAACAATGGATTAGAGGCAACTCGGATAAATTTACCAGAAACTTTTAATGAAAAAAATAAAGATAACTATTTTGTGCCAATGATTGAGAATGGTAAAGTAATTATTTATCGCAAGTATTTTGAACAACAAGTTTATAAAAATGTTTGGCAGAAAAAAGAATACCAATCCGAATTTAATGGGACTAACTTAATTCGTGATATATTGTGCGGAAAAAGGTTTGATTATCCAAAATCTATTTATCTTGTTGAAGATATTTTAAGGCTTACCACACAAAAGAACTCAGTAATTTTAGATTTCTTCGCTGGGTCTGGAACAACAATGCATTCAGTCAATTTACTTAATGCAGAGGATTGATGATGTAGAAAATGTATTATGGTAACTAACAATGAAATATCGGAAGAAGAAGAAAGAGAACTAACAAAAAAGTGATACAAGAAATGAGATGATGAACGAGAAAATCTTTGAATAGCGAAGTATGTTACACGACCAAGAACGGTTTGTAGTATTAATGGTGTTAATGTAAAATGAGATGCTCTAAAATGAGATTATGCGTGTAAGTATCCAGATTGAAAAACAATTCGTATGTCAGATTGATTTAAAGCTAATGCAAAATATTTTAAATGTGATTGGACACCTAGAAAACCTGAAGATTATTTCTTGAGCAATGTGTTGTTGCTACATATAAAAGAGATGATAGAATTAGAGAATGCTGTGGAGATTGATGGGGTTAAAAATGTGGCAATACTTAATAGAGATGATTATAAGAATTTCATAGAGAATGAAGATGTATATGAAAAAATAGAAAACATTTGGGTAAATCAGAATGTCATTTTTGATGCAAAGGAGCTTGAGAAACTAAGGAAAAAGAACTTCAAATATATTCCTGTGGAGTATTTCTGACAAGAATTAAAAGATGTAGCAGAATAATTTTATTTATTATGAGCTAAAAATGTTTAAAGCTAATTTGTTTAAATTTCAAGAAGATGCAGAGGAAAACCTTCTTAAAGCCTGTGCTAGTCATAAGAAGGAGATGGTATTATATGCTCCAACAGGGTCTTGAAAAACGGTTTTGGCTAGTAAATTTATAGATGATTATTTAGATGAAAATCCAAATACAGTATTCCTTTGGACCTGTCCTGGAGCTTGAAACTTAGAAGAACAATCAAGAGACAGCTTTGCCCAAGTGACTGAAGGGATAACATTCTGAGACGTACATTCATTTATTAGAGAAGAAAACCCAGCTGGAAATGTGTATTTTATAAACTGGGAAAAAATAAATAAAAAGAATAATATAGTGTTTAAGGAGACAGAATATAATAATCTTATGGAAAAAGTTTCCTCTTGTCGTAATGCTGATATAGCAATTTTTATTATTGTTGATGAGGAACACAAAAATAGAGAAAGTGCGAGTGAGCTTATAGCAAAAATTGACCCAGTACACGTACTAAGAATTTCAGCAACACCAATAACGAATGCTGAATATTGTGAAACAATTGAAGATGATGCAGTTATTACATCTTGATTGATAGCTTCAGGTATATCTATAAATGAAAATGTAGCAAAGGATGTAGATGAAAATAACAATGCAGATGAAGATTATGATTTAAGATTAATTCACCTTGCAGATGAAAAAAGAAAAGAAATTCAAGCTGAGTATGATAAACTTTGAGTTAACATAAGACCATTAGTTGTCATTCAATTTCCTAATTGAAAACCAGAATGGATTGAAAGAGTAAAGGCTGAATTAAGTGGAATGTGATATGATGAACAATCAGGTTTAGTTACTTCTTGGTTTAGTGGAGACCATCCTGATGCACCAGAAGAATTAAAAAAATTAGATGGACAGTATTCATTCTTACTTTTTAAACAAGCTATTGCTACTTGATGGGATTGCCCTAGAGCTAAAATATTAGTAAAGTTAAGAGAGTGATGAACTGAGGCTTTTAATATACAAACAATCGGAAGAATTAGAAGGATGCCAGAAAGAAAGCATTACAATAATGATATACTAGATAATTGTTACATATATACTCTTGATACTAAATTTAAGGAGTGATTAACTACAAGTTTAACAGATAGTTTTTATACCGCTATATATAAAAGGAAAAGCAATATTCCTCAATTTGTTCTTAAAAAGACGTATTTAGAATGAGAGGATAAAAAATTGCCACCTAATACAAAATATATAATTGAAGTAGTCAGAGATAGGATGCTTGAAGAATGCGATTTGGATTGAAACTGAGAGTTGGATAGAGATGAATTAATAAAGACAAAGTGATATATTTTTGGTACCATATTAAAGACTGAGGCTATTGAGTGAACGGCAAGAACAACCAAAGATATTTTTACTCTTGATAAAAGATTTGAGGTAGACCACGAAATAAATATTCACGATGATTGATTTATTATTAGAGATGCAAAAAGAAGGATAGCAAGGGCTATATGAATTGATGAACAAAGTTCTAATAAAATTTTGAGAATTTTATTTGGACCAGAAAATCAAGATACATTACTAACTCCAGAAGAAAATCTGTATGAAAAAAATAGTAAGTTAATAAGAGGGTTATCCCTAAGGGAATTTAATGCATTTCTAGTTAATAATCGTGATAGGTTAATTGACGTATTCTACAAAATTGATAAAGAAGATATTGTAGAGCTAGAAGAAGCTCCAATTAAAGATACGAATTGGTATATACCTGAAGAACAATTATATAAATTTCACCGTAGGGTGTCTAAAGTTGAAGATATGAATAAAAATGTATTTGATGAATATGGGGATAATATATTAATAAAACCAAATAGAAGTGTATCTGAAATAGAATTTGAAAAACGATGTGAAATGTTCCCAACAGTAAAACGAATTTATAAAAATTGAGATAAAGGATTACAATATTTTAGTATGGTTTATAGAGTTGGATTTGGAAGGGCTAATTTCTATCCAGATTATATCATTCAAACAAATGATTGAAGTATTTGGATTATAGAGGCAAAGTGATGAACAGATAAAGATTGAAATTCTGCAAATATCGATAAATTAGCAGCAAATAAATTCAAAGCATTAAAAGAATATTGAGAAAAACATCCTGAGATAAAATGGGGTTTTGTAAGATATGATAGCTATCTCTACATTTCAAATACTGAGTGGGATGAAGATATACACAATAAAGAAGTATGGAAACGTATAGAACAAGTTATAGTTTAGTTATTTAGTATATATGTCTATCAATTGGAAGAAACCTAGAGAGAAAAGATATCAGGAACCTCTACAGAGATTATCTCGCTTGTTCTGGTTTATTTTTGTTAATCTAAATAATTCACCAATCAATTTTAAATTATGCAGTAAAAGACCAACAAAGACAAAGAAGATAAACAAGGATTATGATGTTTGTTTGTTAATTTCATTGTCTATATTAAAGTTAGTAAATAATTTAAATTTGGTAAATAATTCGGATGATAAACGTACTTCATCTAAGTGGGAGCCATCTCCTATATGTACAGATGAAGAATTACTATTAATACGGGCTTTCTACTTTGGAGAGAATTGTGTAAACGATAATATTAAAAATGCCATTGGAGAAAAAAGATGGAAAGAAATACAGGTACCTACTGCTTGTGCAGGATTTTTTGATGAGGAAAAAGAAAAGGATGTAAGGAAAAATAATCGATGAAGTTATTTTAATACAATACCTAAGTGGAAAGTACAGGAGTGTATTGAATATTTATTATCCTATTTGGATAATGTACCATTTAAGTATGCTAATAGATTTAGGGAAGAAAGGAAAATGTTTTACACATTCCTAAAAAATTTTACTATTTCACTTAAACTTGATATTCCCTTTCAATCAAAAAATCCTTTTGCTACAGAAGAAATTCTAGATAACCTAAAATTTTCACAGTACATCTGAAAGTTTGAATGAAAGATGGGAAATCTTTGGAGACATTTATGTGAAACTTTTCCTAAAGAAGTTGATGCTATAACTCCTTGAACAGACCTGAAAAGATTTGATGAATATAAAGCTAAACCTATATTTCCTATAATTAGATTAGCTTGAGATAAGCCTTGAGATAGTACAAAAAACAATCAAAAAAAGAAAAAACTATAAATTATTGAGAAAAAAATAATAGGAACAGATTAATAAATTAATATACGGAAACTTATCAATAATTTCCGCATATATTTTTTATTACTACAATTATACAGTTTTATAGCTGTATTTTTAATATACGGAGAAAAATAGAGTAAAGAGTATTATAATATTTATTACATCTACAACAATAGTTATATATTAATATATTACTATACGGAAGAAAATAAAGTTTTAACAGTTATGAATTATATTTTTCTCTTGAAATAGTGTTCGGAAAATTTATATATAGGTATCATTTCGAACGAAAACAAAAAAAATTCTGAAACAAAAATTACTGGATATTCAATGTGTTTATATTTCCATAAAAATGGGGGTATAAAATGCAGAGAAATACCAGGTACTACCGTCCTGAAAAATTAAAAATGAATGTTTTTCTGTGTGCGGTGGAGAATTGTTCAAGTACTGCGGTATTTGTAATAAATTTTATATTATTTAATTTTTTGTAGTAATGACAAAAGCTATTTCGAAAGCGAGAAACCTCGCCAATGATGATTGAAGGGTAAACTATATTACTAAGGTAAAACTCTTTCAACAATTATTTGATGATGTACTTTGTACTCCATTTGATGACTTTACACTAGAACTTACAGGAACGGTAAAGGATGTTAACAAATTCCACGATGTGGAGCAAAAATTCCCTTACGGTAAAATAAGCTTTGTGAAGAATAGAGGTAAGAAAAAGAAAGTACAAATTGAATTATCCAAAAACTTCAAGGCTATGGAAAGCTCATTAATAGATGAAGTACACCTTGAAGATGAACTTGAGAGCCAGATGTATGAACAAATGATGGCTCATTGTGAATTTATGTAGGTATATTCCTATGTCTAAAATGAACAGCTAAACTTTGTAGCCTGTCTTAGCGATGGGAATTTTACGGATTTGGTTCTCCTATATTCCCTTATTATTATGAGGGTGGAGAAACTAAGCATAAGTAATATGGCAAAAAAAACAGAAGTTAAAGCTATTCAGCAAACAACGGATGTCTGACAGTTCATATTTGAATTAGTTGAAATGTTACTCCAAATGGAGGCAGATATCCAAAGAAAGGAGCAGAACTAGAACTCCATCAGACTTTACTATGTTTTTTCCAGTTTCATAGTATAGACTTTAGAATTAAAAAATTGGATTATTTTATAACATTACCATTAATATTATGGCGAGAAGAAAAGAAAATTCACAGCTAACAACAAAGACTGTGAGAAAGCTAAAAGCAGCTCAATTGGAGCAAAAAGAAAATTGAATAGTAGAGTATGTTATTTATGTACGTAAATCTACTGAAGACACATCTGGAGAAAGACAAGCTCAATCAATAGCTGACCAGATTGAAAGATGTGTTAATTATGCTAAAGAAAACAATCTTGTTTTGAAAATGAAACCATCTAAATTTGAATTTGAAACACAGGAAGAATTAGAACTGGAAGATAAAGACAAGGATGCAAAAAATAGAAGAATTTACCAAGAAACTAGACAATACTACATTATAAAAGAAAGGATGTCTGGTAGCACACTTGGTAGACCAAAATGGAATAAACTAATTGAAAAAATCAGGAAGTGAGAAATTAAGTGACTAATATCCTATTCTCCTGACCGTCAAGCTAGAAATATGGTAGATGGTGGAAATATTATAGATTGTGTGGATAATGGACTGGTTGATTTGAAGTATACTAATTTCACATTTGAACCAAATTCAGCAGGTAAAATGATGTTGGGAATTTACTTTGTATTCAGCAAACAATACTCTGACAAACTAAGTGAAGATGTGGACAGATGAAAAAAGTCTTCAGTAGAGAAATGAAACTCACAATGAGAATACAAGTACGGATATCGTAGAGATGAGAATAAACACTTTGTCCCAGATGGTACTAATTTTGAATTGATGAAAGAGGCTTTCAGACTTAAGATTGAAGAGAAAGCAAGTGATAAATACATAGCTGACTGGCTAAATGCTAATGGATTTAGTAAGAGTAGATGAAAAAGAAAAAGTAAGGTAGCACCTCAAGCATTAAGTACAGTGTGGACAGATACTATCTATTATTGAGTGTATACAAATGGAAAAAATATTCAGGATTTGAGGGATGTGGAATGATTAAACTTTGTCCCAATGATATCTGAAGAGCGACACGACTTACTGGTAGAAAGGTATTTATCCAAAAGTAAAAAAGTAGAAGTAAAAGCCTCTACTCGTAAAGATGAATATGCTTTCTCTATACCTGAGGCAATGCTAAAATTAAAGGGTACAGATTATTCTCTAAGTCCATACATAACCAAGAAAAATCATAGACTAAAGATGTATGAATTAGCACATAAAGAAAATCCAAGCTTAGAACTAGATGAATTTATACAATCAAGCCGAGTTAGATATGAAATAAAAACTAACTCAGTAAAAACTAAAAATATAGCTAAAACAAGTACAGGTGCTACAATATCAATCAATCAAGATGAAGTGGAAAAGAAAGTAGCAAGTGTGATATCTAAAATGAAAATCTCAGACAAAGAATACAAACTCTACATAGACTTCATAAACAATAGGATGGATGATATGGTAAAGAAAAGCAAAGATGAGAAGAATACTATTAGTATGAGATTAGGGAATGTAATTAAAGACAGAAAAGAATATATCAAAAAACATATGGGAGTGAATTTCAAGAATGATGAAGAAAAGGCTATATATGATGAAACCATATCTGAATTTGATGAGAAAGAAAGAGTATTAAGAGAAAAGTTGAATAGTATGTTCGTAACAGATAGGAATGTTGCCCTAGAATTTGAGGCTATAAATAGAGTACTAGAAAGAGCAGCTGAAACCTACAGTAAATCGTCAAACGTTCGGAAGAAAAAATTAGTGAAAAAATTATTTTCGAACCTTTATGTCGATAAAGGAAAAGGGCTTACCATCGAGGTAAACCCTTCCTTAAAAAATATTTTAGCATTAAAATGGTTCCAACCAGGGCTTGAGGGAATTGAACCCCCCACGCGGAGCTTTGGAGACTCCCGCTCTACCACTGAGCTAAAGCCCTATACTTAATTGTCCAATCAATAAGCCTGATTCTGTGTTTAAAGCACGATATATCTAGCAAAGAGTAAATCTTTGATCTTGCACACCTCGTAAGAGGAAGCTTGCATTGGGAAGTGGTTTGCCCCTCGAATAGCAATCTGCTATACTGAGCAGAAGTAAGTAAATTAGGTTTACTACCTTCACGTTGCATCTTTCTTGTGAAGCATAACTACCTTACGGTTGCTTCACAATAGTTTCCGTTTCTGTGGCACTTTCATTTGAGCTTTCGCTGTCCAGCATCCGTGAGATGCCTCCCTTTTTTTAATGTCAGGACTTTCCTAATCTCGGCTATCCGAAACTTTGTGCTTTGATTGAACGAGGTAGAGTATATAGAAATTATATTTTTTTTCAAGAGTTGTTAATCACTATTCTATTGTTTTTTTGATTCATTGAATCTCTTTCCATAGTACACGATTTGCATAGATTAATGCATCAATATCTTCAGGTTCTCGAGTTCTACCAAATAAATCTAATTCCTCAGAATAGTGGAAAGGAACAATATATTTGTTGTTATTCTGTGAGTAAAGTTTGTTGAAAATTTCCATGAAATGTCAGTTTTTCATTATTGAAGAAACTACAAAAATATTGTGAGATCAGAATTGATTTTCATTTAGTCGTTTACATAACATACCTGAATAAAATTCAAGTGTTTGAACAACGATATTTTTAGCAAAAGGATTTTCTTCAATTTCTTCGTAATTTTTGTACCAATATTTTGAAATTCAGTTGTCTTTGTACATTTGCATCAAAGAATTTACTCAAAGATTTAAGCTATCTATACGACTATAAAATCCATTTTCGATTAAAACTCATTTACAGTGAGAATCCCTAATATACAATAGGAGAAAATCATCTATATGCATATTGTTTCTCAAATATGTGATTGTTTGGAAACTTTCAGGATAGATTTCTATATTTTTTTGTGACAGGAAGTCTCAAAACCTATCGTTGAATGTTCTACATGTTTCTCTATTGAGAAAAACTAAAATAATCCTGCACGAAATTTCTCAAGATTCTCAAATTAAGAATTGTTTTTTTACTCAATTAACTATGATTTGATCAATATGTGAAAAAAGGAATTTTTCTCTAGTCTGTTTTTCTGCTTCGAATATTTTTTTTTGGATAATTGATTGAATATCAGCTAGAGTTAGTTTTTTTTCACTTTCAAAACTTATATCATAGCTAAAAAATGTAAATCTTTGATCATCTAGTAAAAAAATATGTTTGTATTTTGGATGTTGAGTGGTAGAATCTATGATGTTTGATAGGGGTTCGTATAATAAGTAATTTTGTAATCAGAATTCTGTTTGAGACTTTATTACGCGAAACTTTGGATACTTTGGATCATAGTTTTCCTGCCGTAAATAAAACATCTTAGCAAAAAAATAAAAAATTAAAATTCTGATTTTTTATTGTTGATTTTATGATATCCAAAAATGTGTGTTTTTCAAGTGAAGAATTTGGTTTTTGGATATATGGCGTTCTTATAAAATAAAAAGCAGAAAAGTCAATCCAAAATTGACCTAATTTCGACCGAATTTTTGCAAAAAATTATTTTTACGAGTATAATATTGTGACAATCGATTTTATAAATATTGGGAAGTTGATTATGAAAAAATTTGTGAATATTGTCACGGTATTAGTTATGGTAATTGGGAATATTATAACCCCATTTGCTAATGCGACAGGAGAGGTACAAGAAATTTATTCACAAGAAACCACTCAAACAGAAAGTGGTAATGATTTTGATTTAAACGGAACAGGTTCTGATAATTGAGATAGTACTGATTTAACCGAGTGAGAAGGAACTGAAGCTTGAAAAGAAAATAATGTAAATGAAAATCCACAATCAAAGTTGCCAGAAGTAGGGAAATGAGATGGAGATGCTGGTACATGAACGACGGAAAATAAATCTTGAACAGATTTACCGGAAACAAATACGTGAGATAATAATGATATTACATGATCAGCAGAAAATGAAACATGAGCAGATACACCAAGAACAGATACATCAAAAATAGATACATGAGATACTAACGATAGTGCATGAACAGAGAAAAGTGGGACAAGAGGAGTTACACCAGAAGAGGAAAGCTTAGAATCAATTGCAACTAGATTATGAATAGATCGAGAAACTCAGGCTGTATACTATGCTGTATTGGCATGAATATCTGTAAGAGACTATGAATGAACAGCAGAACAAGATGAAATAATTAGAACGTATTTGTTAGATCATGAAGATGAGATATCGGAAGGTTCTAATCCTAAATATCCAAGGTGGCTTACTCGAAATTTTAACGATATTGTTTATACGTGAGTGGTTAGATGAAAATTATTTACCATTACGTTAATGGATAGAAATCTGTGAGCAAAGGAAACATGAATATGAGCTGATGCCTCAATAGACTCATATGGATATTATTACCAGTGGTGAAACAATTTTCCATTTCATTTTGATACTAATTTGAATGATATAAATTCGACAAAAGTAGACACGTTGTGATTCTGACCAGGTAAGCGATTCTATTGGAATAAGTTCATAAAGTGAAATGATGGAGATGGAGATTGGTCAGATGAGTGAAATAATAATTTATGGTGATGAGCATGAGATAATCAGGGAAATAACTATTGAGAAGATGGTATTAACAGACAGTGACCATGTCCAGAATGATACTATATCCCTTCAGCAAAAGAATGGCATGAGTTATTAGAAGTATTTTTGGCTAATAATGATGTCGAAGCAATATCAAGTAACTGAAAAATTTATCCAGATTTTGTAGGTGATGAGTGATGAGCTGCATACGAGCCAGATGAACAAATTATCGCATCATTTTTAGAGACATTTAATATTCCGTATGCATGACGTATCAGATGAGATTGAACAGTGGATCGTGTTTGATCAGGAATACACATCTGGACATCTACACCTAAAGATGAAAAATCTTTACAAATTGAATTTAGAGATGATCGTATAAATCTTTGATGATGGAAAACGATTCGTGTAATAGCAATGCCAGTGCGTTGTTTTAAAAGTGTAGAAACAGAAAATGTAAGTTATACAGTAACATATATTCAAGATGGTGAACAAACAACAGAATCAGTTGAGTACTGAGAGTATTTACAAGAGCCAGAACATATAGAGAAGGAAGAATGATATAGTTGGTCATGATGGCGTCTGAGTGGATCAGATTCGTTTTTTGATTTTACAGGAACTGCAATTACAGGAGATATTACACTGATAGCCACATGGGGATGTGCCTCAGATTATCATGAATGGAGTGGAGCATGTGAATCAAATACTAAAGTTGAAATTTGTGAACAAACATGATGAGTAGAACATTCAACATATATAGTAACATGAGTAGATGTTACATGGAATGTAGCATCATGAGATTGGAATCCGACTCCTGCATGTGGATGGAAATGTATAGAAAATTATCATAAAAGTTGAGATGTATGCTACCCTGATGAATTTAATTTTACAATAGGGGAAAATGCGCATATAGATACAGAGTGAAGTACAGAAAATGGAAAAGTAGCATATGGATCTGATATAGTATTAAAAGCTAGAGCTAAGAATGGATATGCATTTAGGTGATGGGAACTTATAGGTTTAGAATGATCGTGAGAAGTATCTACGGATACTAGTAATGATACATGATTTAGTATGCCTGCTAATGATTTGTATGTTACTCCGATGTCTAAACCAATACTGTATACTATACTATATAATAATATATCTGGTGCAACTATGGAGGATAATCCGACTAGTTATAATATAGAAACTTCAAGTTTTACATTGAATAATCCATCAAAAGTTGGATATACATTTGGAGGATGGACAGGAAGTAATGGAGATACTCCACAATTGACAGTAACTGTAGAACAATGAAGCATGTGAAATAAGGTATATAATGCAACATGGATACCAAATACATGAACAAAATATAGAGTGCTTCATATACGGGAAAGAGCTAATAGTAACGGATATTCTTTACATGAAGATGAAGTTTTATCAGGGACAACAGATGAGTATACAGAAGCAAAAGCAAGAGAGTATACTGGATTTGTACAAACAGGTACTATAAGACAAAAAACTATCAATGGAGATGGAAGTACTTATGTTAGAATTTTTTATGATAGAATTAGATACTCAATTACATTTGATAGTAATTGAGGAACTGCAATAGAAACATTAACATGAAAATATGAACAAACTCTGGAAGCTCCAACGAATCCAACTAGATGATGATATACTTTTAGTGGATGGGAGCCTAGTTTCCCAGCGACAATGCCACTATGATGATTAAATCTAGTAGCACAATGGACAAAAAAATCATCATGATGATGAGGTGGGGGATGATCATCATCTACACCAGACAAAACACCAGAAAATACATGAACACTTGTTACGTGAGAAAATGTGGTATCAACATGATTAGATGCTATAAGTGAAGTAGCTAACATGGATATAAATGTAGGGACTACAGCTCCAGTTGCTACAAGAATGATCAGTTTAGGTAAAAGTATGTTGGGAGCTATAGAGGAAACTAAATGAGTAGAGGAAAAATGAAAAGATCTTGAATTATGAGAAGAAGATAAATTAAAAGAGATGGGTGAAATAAAGGGATATAGTGGTAATTATGCTGTATTGTTATCATGAGTACAATTTAATATAGCAATAAGAACATTAGCAGAAGATAGTGCTGTTTGGCATGGTAGATGATGGGAGGATATAGCTACAAATATTGGTGAGATAGTTCAGGCACAAAGTATGCCATCATGAGTAACAACAGAATTCTTATCGGCGCCAAATTCACCATATCCAGTATATGGGTGGTATGATCATCATATATTATATTATTATACTGAAGCGAGTGTGATTTATATGAATCCAGATTCGAGTCATATGTTTGAAGGTCATGAATCATTAGAAAGTATAGATATGGATGATTGGGACACGAGTAATGTAACAACTATGACAAGTATGTTTTCTAATTGTAGTAGTTTAACAAGTTTGGATGTAAGTAGTTGGGACACGAGTAGTGTAACAACTATGGGAAGTATGTTTTATGGTTGTAGTAGTTTAACAAGTTTGAATGTAAGTAATTTTGATACATCGAATGTGACAAATATGTTAAATATGTTTTCTAGTTGTAGTAGTTTAACAAGTTTGGATGTAAGTAGTTGGGACACGAGTAGTGTAACAACTATGGATGGTATGTTTTCTAATTGTAGTAGTTTAACAAGTTTGGATGTAAGTAGTTGGGACACTAGTAATGTAACGATTATGGGAAGTATGTTTAGGGGTTGTAGTAGTTTAACAAGTTTGAATGTAAGTAATTTTGATACATCGAATGTGACAAATATGTCGTATATGTTTAGGGGTTGTAGTAATTTAACAAGTTTGGATGTAAGTAGTTGGGATACATCGAAAGTGACAAATATGTTAAATATGTTTTCTAGTTGTAGTAGTTTAACAAGTTTGGATGTAAGTAGTTGGGACACTAGTAATGTAACGATTATGGGAAGTATGTTTAGGGGTTGTAGTAGTTTAACAAGTTTGAATGTAAGTAATTTTGATACATCGAATGTGACAAATATGTCGTATATGTTTAGGGGTTGTAGTAATTTAACAAGTTTGGATGTAAGTAGTTGGGATACATCGAAAGTGACAAATATGTCATATATGTTCCAGAATTGTACAGCATTAACAAGATTGAATTTAAATACTTGGGATGTGTCAAAAGTTACGACTAAAAATTATATGTTTGACGGGTGTAGTAATTTGTCTGATTTGAAGGTGAATTTGTGGACAACTATGAGTGGAACTATGACATATATGTTTAGAGGTTGTGGTAAATTAACTTCATTGGATTTGAGTAATTGGGATACATCGAAGGTGACAAATGTGTCATATATGTTTCAGAATTGTACCTGATTAACAAGTCTGAACTTGGGGAATTGGGATTCGTCGAAAATTACAAGTACAATATATATGTTTGATGGTGATAATAAATTAAAAACAATATATGCCAGTACATGATTTAATGGATCTAAGGTAACATCGTCCAATTATATGTTTAGAAATTGTACAAGTATAGAATGATGAAACGGAACCACGTATAATAGTTCTTATACGAACAAAACTTATGCCAGAATCGATGCTGCTGGTACGTCATGATATTTTACGATGGCTATGACAGCGACATTACTGCCATGAACCACTTTTAATCAAAAAATAAAAAAATTAGTGAATTCAAGTGCAACAAACAATACGCAAGATACAAGTATAACACAGATAATTCAATGGACGGGAAATAGTATTCCATCGTGAGTAACGACAACAACAGTTTCTGCTACAACATCAGAAGTGCCAGTGTATGCATGGTATAGTAACGGAATAGTTTATTACTATACAACTGCAAGTAAGATATATTTGGATCCGACTTCTAGAAGTATGTTTTATAATTTTAAGGGGTTAAATACGTTGGATACAACTAATTGGGATACATCAAATGTAACTAATATGCAAAGTATGTTTCAAGAGTGTAGTGGTTTAATAAATTTAGATGTAAGCAATTGGGATACATCAAATGTGACGGATATGAGTAGTATGTTTTATAGAGCTAGGAGCTTAACAGGTTTGGATTTATCTAGTTGGGATACATCAAATGTAACTAATATGTATCTTATGTTTGCTAGTTGCGATTCATTAGTTTCATTGAATGTACGTAATTGGGATACTTCGAATGTAACTAATATGGGACAGATGTTTTATGGATTACCTGTAACAGAATTAGATGTAAGTAATTTTGATACATCAAGTGTAACCAATATGTCGAATATGTTCAGACAATGTAGGAATTTAACAAGTTTAAACATAAAAAATTGGGATACATCAAGTGTAACTAATATGGAATGACTGATTAGCCAGTGTAATAGTTTAACATATTTGGATTTGAGTGGTTGGAATACATCAAATGTAACTAACATGTATTTTGCATTTTATGCAAATGTAAATCTAACGTGATTAAACATAACAAATTGGGATACATCAAGTGTAACCAATATGCAAAGTATGTTTGCTAGTTTATATAAATTAAGAAAAATATATGCGAGTGATAGTTTTGTAACATCATCAGTTATAACTTGAACGAGTATGTTTAATAATGATTCACTTTTAGTTTGATGAAATGGGACAACGTGGAGTAGTAGTCATACAAATCAAGAATATGCCAGAATAGATAGAGCAGGAACTCCATGATATTTCACGATGATTGATACTACTAAACCAGTGGGAAATTTATCATCAACAAACACAATAAAAAGTACAAGTCAAAGATTAACATGAACATGTACAGACGATGTATGAATAACAAAATATTATTTTGGTACAAGTAGTAATCCAGCAGATAGTGCTTATACAACAATTGGAAATATTGGGGTAGCAAGTTATACAACATGAATAAATGTAACAGCAGCATGAACATATTATCTATTTTGTAAAGACAATGCGTGAAATATAAGTACAGGAGAAAGTAAGAGTTATTATACTATTACAGTACACAACATGCTAAATGCTGTAAGTGCAGCCGAGTGATATACACGTGAAACTACTTCTCATGGAATAATAAGTTGTACAGTAATGTGAACAGTAAATAGTACTACTTATCCAGAAGATAGTGTGCATACTTATATATTGCCACAGGGTAGCTATATTATTGGACAATCTTGGTCGGAAATTTCACAATATATGGATGACCATCATATTTTATGATATTCAAGTAGTGATAACGTAACTCCATCTTGTAATCAACCAGTATCTCAGAATGTAAATTGAAATATAACGAAGTATTTTTGGTTCAATAGGGAGCATTATAATCTGACATTAACAAAGAATACGTGAATAGATAAACTATATTATAAAGTGAATGGAGCTGCCAATTATAGCAATACATGAGCAAGTACAGTTATAACAGGAGTAAAAGCATGATCAGATATATATGCATATGCAACAGCTCAGGCAGGATATACACCAAGTATAACTTCAAGTAATCCACAAATATGGAACGCAATTACAGGAAATAAGACATTTTCACCGACAGCTAGAGATGAAAGTGGTCCAGTATGTACGTGGTGAACTCCAAGTGCAACATATATAAAAACTTGATGACATGGTCAAATAAGGTTAACATGTACAGATGCGGTATGAATAAGCACAACATCATTAAGTGCTCATGATATTCACATGGATGTGGATAATGCGTTATCTTTAAGTGATGCTACGGTGTGATGAACATCAACGAACAGAACATTTACATTTACATATACAGGTTTATCTCTGCCAGATGGAAGAGTTCTGTTTGAGTTAAAAGATTGTGCAGTAGAAGATACTAATAGAAATTGTTCTGATAGTGTTTTTAGTACCGTAAAAGTGATAGTAGATAACACTCCAACATCATTCCATAGATGGGAATATATTTCTGGAACTAATGTATATGAAAGTGGTACAGATTATTGGATAAAACCAGGGGGTAGTATTACATTATCTACATTATATGATGATAATTATTATGTAGGTCAAACTATTCTTCGTTTCGAAGAAAATGGTGAAACTATAGCATCAAGAGTGAATAGTTGAGATTTTGCCGATTGGCTTACTGGTACAAATATTGATATTGTATCGGCAACATGTATAGATGATGATTGAAATTGTGGTAATGAAGACTCATTATATAGATGGTATACAGAAATTCCAAGTACAGCTGTTGATAAAAACTTCATATGAAAGGTTTATGCATACGATAAGATACGAAATAATGCACCAGGTTATCAAACCATCAATGCATTAAAAATCGATGGAACTAGTCCAACCTGCACTTGGTGAACTCCAACTAATTCATATCTAAAAGCTTGAGCAACAGGAAGTATAACATTAACATGTGTAGATACTGGATCAGGAATCCCTAGCTCATGATTATCTGCTAACGATTTGGAAACTATATATAGTAATCTTTTTGGTAGCAATCATTTATCTTTTAGTGATGCGGTGGTATGATGAACGGCATCAAATAGGACATATACATTCGCATATACAGCACCAACTGCTTCTAACTTAGATGGTAGTGTGACTTTAAAATTACCTGCAAATACAATTTCTGATAATGTATGAAATAAAAACAATAATACTCCTTCAGCATCGAGCATTAAAGTAGATACAAAAAAACCAACGTGTAGTATATCACAGAGTCCAACTACATCAACAAGTGGAAATGTAACATTAACGGTAAATTATGCTACAGAGACGAACCAGATAAGTACATGATATAGCTGGGATGGAAGCAGTTATAGTAGTACAAAGACGAATAGTGTAAGTTCAAATGGAACATATACGGCATACGTAAAGGATGCTGCATGAAATACATGAAGTTGTACTAAAACGGTAAGTAATATAGATAATACTAAGCCAGAAGCAACTATAAGTAGTACAAGTCACCAGAAAGCAACGCTTCAGACAGCAACGTTAAATTGTACAGATGATGTATGAGTAGTAAGTTATTATTGGTGAACAACTGCTCCGACAACAAGTACTACTTATACAACAGTAACGAGTACAACAAATTTCAGTACGCTAAGATCAGTAACAGCAGCATGAACATATTATTTAGCATGTAAAGATGCTGTATGAAATGTAAGTACAACTAAATCTATTGTATATAGAAGTTATACAGTACATAACATGTTAAATGCTGTGGATAAGGCAGAATGAACATATGACACAACGAATTATCCAGAGGAAAGCGTATATACATATGTTATACCAAATGGAACAATGATATGATTTAGTAGTGTGTATACTATACCAGGAGCTGCAAGCCAAAGTACATACATGTGATATACAACCAGTTCTTCTGGTGCTCCAAATTCAAGGATTGCGGGTGTAATAGTATCCAGTAATAATACGTTTTATTTTTGGTTTAATAGAACAAAACATAATGTAGAATTCCAAAATCGAGATGGAACTATTTTGCAGAGTAATATACTGAAGTATGGAGCAATGCCTGAGTATACATGAAATACTCCAGAAAGACCTGATACAGATCGCTATTATTATAATTTTTCATGATGGAATCCTACTATAACAACTGTAACAACAGGAGCAACTTATACAGCTGAATTTACATCAATAGAAAAATATACGGCTCAAATAGTATCTAATAATACATCATATTGAACTGTGGATACTGGTTCTGTATCTTGGCCTTCCTATTGGCCTGTTAACTTTGTTCAATCTTGAAATACGTTAGAGTTTAAACGTATAGGAATGGGGATTCTTCAAACATTTGCTGTCGTAACAGCTACTCCATCTACATCAACTGCACAATATACATATTCATTTAGTTGATGGAATATTGGACTTGGATGTGGTTCATCAAATTGTACTATTACTGGAGAGTTTGTAAGGACAGTGAATCAGTATACATTAACATTAAATGCCTGAACATGAGTAGCAAATGTAAATGGATGATGAACATATAATTATAATTCTGGTGTATCAATCAGTGCAACATGTAAGACGGCAAGTGGATATACATTTAGCGGATGGATAAAAAATAGTGGAAATACACCTGCAAGTACAACAAATGCAAGTACAACAGTAACGTTAACACAGAATACGAATTTAACAGCAGTATGTAAAGATACATGAAGGCCATCGGTTACATTATCTACAACAGATACACAATATAGTACAAGTCAAAGATTAACATGAACATGTACAGATGGAGTATGAGTAACGGCAGTATATTTCTGAACAAAGAGTAATCCATCATCTAGTGATTATAAAAGCATAACAAGTGTGACAAGTTACACAACATGAATGAATATAACAACTAGTGGAGTTTATTATCTATTTTGTAAGGATGCGGCTTGAAATATTGGTAGCGGATCTCAAGAGTATATGAGATACCAAGAATTTCATATGTTAGATAAGGTAAGTGGAACAGCAGGAGTATACAATACCCAAAATTATGATGTATATAATACATATCCAAGTTCTACTACATATTATTTATTACCAAGTCTTACACCTTCACAATTATGATGATGATCAGCGCCAGGATGTAGTACGTATGTATGATGGTCTGATACTAATTCTTGAGGAGTTCATATTGAAAATCAGGGTATTCATTTTAATGTAGAAGAATCAGCACATGATATATATGCTTGGTTTAATAGAAATACATTTAATTTGTCGTTGGTAGCATGAACATGAACAAATCATCCTACAGAAGCATGAACGTATAAATATGGGGCATCAGTAGCAATAAATGCAGAAGTAAATAATGGATATACATGGAGTGGTTGGGTAAAAACAGCATGAACAGATTTGACTACATTTAATCCATCTACAAAGAGTCAGAATGTGGTTATGGCATGTGGAGCAACGACACTTAGATCTGAGGCTAGAGATACTGCTGCACCGACAGTAACATTAACAGCGAAGACAAATACAGAGAATGCGACGAGTCAAACGGCTACGTTAAAATGTAGTGATTGAGCGGGGGTAACGGCATATTATTGGTGAACAACAGAACCAACATCAGCAAGTGCGATAACAACGACCACAAATTTATCAACATTAACGTCGGCGAACTGATTAGATCAGACAGTAAATGGAAGTGGAACATATTGGTTGGCATGTAGAGATGCATCGTGAAATTGGGATAAAGCAAGTGTTACGTATGTGAAGTATCAGGTAAAGAATATGTTGGATAAGGTAACAGGAACAACATGAACATATAATACAACGAATTATGATACAAATAGTACGAAACCAAGTGGAAGTACATATTATGTAATACCAAGTGGAACAAGTCTAACATTGGCAAATTTATGTACAAGTCCAGGAAGTTGGTCAACATATAAATGAGCGAGTGTATGAAATCCAGGAACAAGCGCAGCAAGTTTGGTAACGACAGCAAATGCAAGTAATACAACATATGCATGTTGGTATGATAGGAATGTATATAATTTGACATTAAAGAAATGAACATGAATAATTTATGTATTCAATGAATGAACAAGTACAGAGAGTGCGAAATGATATAAATATGGAGCAAGTGTAGTAATAGATGCACAAGTAAATACGAGTGCATGATACGTATGGAGTGGATGGACAAAAACAACTGGAACTAATCCAAGTACGTTTACGCCAGCTACACAGAGTCAGACAATAGTAATGTGAGCATGAGATGTAACACTGACAGCAAATGCAAAAGATAATACACCACCAATAGTAACATTAACAACTACAAATACATATAATAAACCAACACAGACAGCGACATTGAAATGTAGTGATTGGGGGGAGGGAGTAACAGCGTATTATTGGTGAACGACAGAACCAACGTTGTCTAATATAACAACGAATACATCATCAGATATAACAGCATTGGCTTCAAGTGCTTGATTAAGCAAAACAATAAGTGCAGCATGAACATATTGGTTGGCATGTAGGGATGCAGCATGAAATTGGGACAAGAAAAACATAACAATGAATAGTTATGAAATACATAGTATGCTAAACGCAGTAGATAAACCAGAATGAATATATAATACTACGAATTATCAGGAGTATCATATACTTACGTGAATACTTCAAAGTGGGACAGCTTTAATGTTTCAGTATATAGATGGGAATAGTATAACATGTTCATTATGGTCCGACTATAAATGATATACAACATCGCTAAATGGATCTCCAAGCCAAGCGACAAGTGTAATATTATCCTGAAATAATATATATTATCTTTGGTATGATAGAGAAAAATATACATTAACATTGACAATAAGTACATGAATAGACAGAATATATTATCAAGTAAATGGATCGAGTTGGCTTAGTACAACATCCAACACAGGAGTGAAGATGAAATGTGCATCAACAGCATATGCGTATGCAGAGGCAAGTGCATGTTATACATGTGCAGCTACATGTAAGAGTTCAAGTAGTCCACAAACATGGAATGGGGTGGTATCTAATCAGACATACGCACCGACGGCGACAGAGAACACGAATAATATCACATATAACATGAACTGATGAACGAATAACGCAAACAATCCATCGACATATAAGATAACACAGTTGCCAATAACGTTATGAGCACCAAGTAAAGTATGATATACATTCAAGTGATGGACAGGAAGTAATGGAAGTACAGCCCAAACAAGTGTAACAATAGCATGATGAACATGTGGATCATTAACATATAATGCGACATGGCAAGCGAATACGTATAAGATCAGTTATACAATGAATGGATGAACACACGGAGCAAGTCATCCAACGAGTGCGACATACGATACAGCATTTACAGTAAATAATCCGACGAGAGGAGGATATACATTCTCATGATGGAAGATAACATGAATGGATAGTGTAACACATACATATGGAACCCAGACGACGACGGCAACAAGTATAGCAAGTACGAAAGAAACAAGTTTCAAGAACTTGCATTCAACAAGTGGAAGTACAGTAACATTTGAGGCATTGTGGATAGATGATATTAAACCAGAATGAACATTGAGTACGACAAGTACATTGAAGAGCGGAACACAAAGACTTACATGAACATGTGAAGATGGAGTATGAGTAACAGCGGTATACCTATGAACAAAGAGTAATCCAACATCAAGTGATTATAAGACAGTAACAAGTGCAACAAGCTACACAACATGAATGGATGTAACAGCGGCAGGAACGTACTATCTATTCTGTAAAGATGCGGCATGAAACGTAAGTCCAGCAGAAAGTAAGACATACAATAGTTATGAAGTGCATAATATGCTAAATGCGATAGATAAAGCAGAATGAACATATAATACAACGAATTATCCACAGGCAGGAAGCACAAGTACATATATAGCACCAAGTGGAACAAGTATCACAATGACAAGTGTATATACAGTGCCACAATATTCAGCAGCAGGACAGTATAAGTGATGGACAACAAGTAATAGTGGAACACCAAGTAGTGCAGCGAGTCAAACGTTAAATGGAAATAAGACGTATTATTATTGGTTCAACAGAACAAAGCATACGTTAACACTGACAAAGAAAACATGAATAGAAACTCTATACTATAAAGTAAATGGAGCGAGTAGTTTTGCTAGTACATGAGTAAGTACAACAGTAAGTGTGAAAGATGGATCAACAGCATACACATATGCAGAAGCATCAAATTGTTATACATGTGCAGCTACATGTAAGAGTTCAAGTAGTCCACAGACATATAGTACGATAACATCAGACCAGACATACGCACCGACAGCGACAGAGGACACGAATAATATCACATATAACATGAACTGATGAACGAATAACGCAAACAATCCATCGACATATAAGATAACACAGTTGCCAATAACGTTATGAGCACCAAGTAAAGTATGATATACATTCAAGTGATGGACAGGAAGTAATGGAAGTACAGCCCAAACAAGTGTAACAATAGCATGATGAACATGTGGATCATTAACATATAATGCGACATGGCAAGCGAATACGTATAAGATCAGTTATACAATGAATGGATGAACAAATTGTAGTCCAGCGCCAACAAATGCGACATATGATGTAACATTCACATGATGTAATAATCCAACGAAAGAAGGATATACATTCTTATGATGGAAGATAACGTGAATGGATAGTGTAACACATACATATGGAAATCAGACGACTACGGATACAAGCATAGCAAGTACGACAGCGACAACATTCAAGAACTTAACATCAGTAAGTGGAAATACGGTAACATTTACAGCATTATGGACGTGAAATACATATAAAGTGGAGTACTATTTGGATAATACAAAGAAATGAGAATCAACACACACATATGGAGTATCAAGTGCATTAAGAACAGCAAGTAATTTATGATTGAGTAAAGCATGATATACATTCTATGGATGGAGTACAGCGAATGGAAACTTAACAAGGACGTATACAGACGGACAGAGTATAAGTACATTAACAACGCAAAGTGGATGAGTAATAAAGTTGTATGCGATAATGGAGCAGCCAGTGACATTCTATAGTAATACGAATAAGTGAACAACGAATACAGCGACATGATATAATAATAACAATACATGTAATGTATCAGTGCCAGCAGCACCGGCAACAATAAGTAACTATACGGCGTTATGATGGAGAGATGACACAACAGCGTGAAATAAGGAGTATAATGCAGCAGCATGAACGAATATAGCGAATTGTGCGAATATATATTATGCAGTATATAGTGGAGCAGCAACATTCTATCATGGACAAGCAAAAGCTACGACGACAAAGGTAACACAATACTATAATACAAACTGAGCATATAAATTAACATCACCAAGTAGTTTAACAGCGATAAGTGGATGGACACCATTATGATGGAGAGATGATACAACAGCATGAGCAAAAGAATATAATACATGAGCGAATGTAACAGTATCATCAAGGACATATTATGGAGTATATAGTAGGACAGTAAGTATAGTATATAGTGGATGAGTATGAAGTGCATGAAGTACAGCAAGTACGACGCAAACACAACATTATAATACAAATGGAGCGATAACGACGCCAAGTTTTACGCTAGCAAGTAATTGATTCACAAAGGTATGATATACATTTGTAAAATGGGATTTATGAAATGCATGATCAACATATAATAGCTGGACGCCAGCAGTATGAGCAAGTGCAAGTAAGACAGCGATAGCACAATGGCAAGCGAACGTGTATAATATCAGTTATACAATGGATGGATGAACAAATTGTAGTCCAGCGCCAACAAATGCGACATATGATGTAACATTCACATGATGTAATAATCCAACGAAAGAAGGATATACATTCTTATGATGGAAGATAACGTGAATGGATAGTGTAACACATACATATGGAAATCAGACGACTACGGATACAAGCATAGCAAGTACGACAGCGACAACATTCAAGAACTTAACATCAGTAAGTGGAAATACGGTAACATTTACAGCATTATGGACGTGAAATACATATAAAGTGGAGTACTATTTGGATAATACAAAGAAATGAGAATCAACACACACATATGGAGTATCAAGTGCATTAAGAACAGCAAGTAATTTATGATTGAGTAAAGCATGATATACATTCTATGGATGGAGTACAGCGAATGGAAACTTAACAAGGACGTATACAGACGGACAGAGTATAAGTACATTAACAACGCAAAGTGGATGAGTAATAAAGTTGTATGCGATAATGGAGCAGCCAGTGACATTCTATAGTAATACGAATAAGTGAACAACGAATACAGCGACATGATATAATAATAACAATACATGTAGTGTAAAAGTACCAGCAGCGCCAGCGACAATAAGTAATTGGACGGCGTTATGATGGAGAGATGACACAACAGCATGAGATAAGGAATATGCAGCGGCAGCGAATACGAATATAACAAGTTGTGCATCAAGTATGTATGCAGTATATGGAAGGAGTTATACAGCACATTTTTATAGTGCAGCGAATAAAGCAACAGATAGGACAAAGCAATCAAGTACAGGATACTATAATAGTAATACATCAAGTTTACCAACGACAGTAAGTATAACATTAGAAACAGCAGCGAATAGTACAGATATAACAAATTGGACAGAGTTATGATGGAGAGATGACACTACAGCATGAGGAAAAGAATATGATTATGGATCAACGCAGACAGTAGCATGGTGAACAAATTTCTATAGTGTATATAGTAGGACATTAACGATAACATATGATTGAAATTGAAATACAGCGGGAAGTACGTCGAATACGACGAAGCCGGTATATATGAATGCGAATAGTACAACAACAAGTGATCAGGTGGTAACACTGGCAACAAATGGATTCACGAAGACGTGATATACGTTTAGGAAATGGAAAATTTGAAATACAGAATATGCGGAATGATGAAGTTATAATCCAAGTTTGGCATATAATGCATGAACATTTGGAGCGACAGCGATAGCACAATGGAATGCGAATACATATAAGATAACATATGATTATAACACAACAAATTATACACTTCCTCTAAATGGTTATATAGATACAAAATATATAATTGATTGGGATAGAGATTTTGAATTAAATTCAACAATAAACTTCCCAACATTGAATAATAGATATTTACTATTTGGTAATTATAATTCGGCAAAAAATCTAAATCTTGAATTAAAGAGCAATAAGTTAAGAGCATATTCAGAAAGAGATTTAAGTACTTCAACTGCATCGTTAGCAGCAAATACTGATATAGTAATAGACTTTAATTATACGGCAAGTGATAAGTCTTATACATTTACGTCAGCAGGTACTAATTCTAATGCAACAGCACCATGAGTAAATGATAAATCAGGATTAACTACACAGTCTTTAAGAGTAGGAACAGATACTAGAGTAAATTGAATATTTACTCCATATACATTAAAATCTGTAAGTATATCAGATTATTATATCTATTGAGGTAAGTTAACTAAATTACCAGATTCACCAACAAAACCATGATATACATTCCTTGGATGGTATACAAGTGCAGTAGGAGGAACACAGGTAACTACACAAACAGATGTGCCAGCATGAAATACAACATATTATGCACATTGGGTAGATGATATAGAACCAACATTTACTGTAAGTTGAACATGAGTAAATGAGGCACAAGCATTAACAATAAATATTAGCGCAAAAGATGAATGAGAAGGATTAGATTCAAAACCATATAAATGTTGAAATGAAGATTGGAAAGCTACAGCTAGTTGTAGTATGTGAACACAAAATGAACCTACATCAGGAAATATTTTAATCCAGGTAAGAGATGCAGCAGGAAATATAGCAAGTGGAACAGTTAGATATGTATGGAAGAACGTAGCACCAACAGCGTATAATGTAACGAATAGTGGAAATGAGTGAAGTCAGATAACATTAACAACGAACGCAACAGATCCAGGATGAACAACATTCACATATCAATGGTATAGTGATAGTGCATGTAGTACACAGATTAATGGAGCAACAAGTAGTACATATAACGCACCAGCACAAGATGATGCGACGACAATAACATACTCGTATAAAGCGAAGGATGCGAATTGAGCATGGTCAAATTGTGCGACAGCTGCGGCAACATGGAAGAATGTGAAACCAGTAGTAGATAGCGTAAGTGCATCAAATACAACACCAAACGAGAATACAAATGTAGTGATAACAGCGACATGAAGCGATACATGATGATGAACAGTGAAATATGCATTCTATAGTGGAAGTTGTGGATGAACATTGTTACAAGATTATGGTACAACGAATACGTATACAACATTTACACCAAAGGAGCCAACAGCGGTAACATACTACGTAAGAGTAAAAGATTCGAATGATGAGGTAAGTACAGAATGTAAGAATGTAACAGTAACATGGCAGAACGTAAAACCAACAGCGAATAATGTAAATGGAAGCGCAAATGAGTGAAGCCAGATAACATTAACGGCAAGTGTAGCAGATCCAGGATGAACGACGAATACATGATACCAGTGGTATAGTGATAGCACATGTACTACATCAATTTCTAGTGCAACAAATAGTACATATAACGCACCAGCCCAAGTAGATGCAACAACAATAACATATTCATATAAAGCGAAAGATGCACAATGATTATGGTCAGATTGTGCAACAGCAACAGCGACATGGAATAACGTAAAACCAACAGCAGTTAGTTT
>CAMVNA010000007.1 GCA_947168725.1 uncultured bacterium
TATTTAATAAAATCCCCAGTCACTCCGTGACAGCCCCTTTACAAAGGGGCAAAGTAATTAAAAGAATAATATAATTGTAGTTATTATTTTCAATAAAAAATGGAGCAATATCGCTCCATTTTAAAGTGCTTATTGATTTAGAAACTATTATTTTATATTAAAAATATTTAAATCGGTAATTTTATTTAAATCAGTAATTTTCTTGTTTGCTTCATTTGGTGAATAAAATGTGTATTTATTATTACTTCACAAAACTGTATCTTTATATTCATCTCATATATCAAACTCTTCATTACGAACAGCATGAATCACAAATAGTTGTTGATTTCATTTTGATGCTTCAATTCGGTGCATATTATATTTTTTTTCAGATGTTGTATTATATTCTTCAGAATCCCATTCTTTTATAAAGGCTCAACTATATTCAGATCAAAATTTAAAACTAATTCAATATCAACTATTATAATATGTGTTATCATTTCTAACTTCTTGCACCTCTACAGAATCAGCAACTTTTTGGAATTTATAACTAGCTCATTTTGTTGTATTGATTGTTAGATAATCTGGCTGTAAATAAATTTGAGCACCATTTAGAATAAATTCTTTCTCAGCATCCATTAAAAGTTTCCATTCACATGCTATTTCAGTTTGAATTTGTTCTTTTACACTAATTGTGTTTCAACTTATTGAATAGTTTGGAGCACTTATGCTATTACAGAATGTTGCATATATATCTTTATCAGTAATATTTAATGAAATATAACTATCATATTCATCAAAATTTATTTCATTAGCATCATTGAATCATACAAGAGAATATTTTCATTGGATTGTTTTATTAGTAAGTTCTTCACATGTATTATTTTCTGTAACTCAGAAATTATAACCTGGTTTTACTCCAGCAGCATTTAAGAAACATCAATTTGAATAAACCTTTCAATCTTCTCAACAAACTGGATCATAAAGTTCTACACAACTGAGATATTCAGCTTCATTCAAATTATCACTTCTCATAAGCATTAACATTACATATCATCTTACTTCTTGTAAATTTGGATCATCATTAGTGATTATTCATCTAGCTTTTAATCAGTATAAGTGTGAAGAATAATATACATCCTCTCAATCAGGAGTTCAATATAACATTCTGGAAAGAACTGTTCAAAATTCGGCTCTTGTAACATAGTCATTAGGTCTAAAATCAGTTATTCATTGTCACATTAATCATAACTGGCAACTTTCAGTCATATATTGAACAAGATCCGCAGATACATTAGAATTTAAAAACAAACAAGATTTAGTTGTATCTGGTGTTTTTCATAATATATTTTTAGCATAATTAGTTATCATTTTAGCCATTTCTGCTCTTGTTATATATCCATTCATATTTGCTTTATCTATAGAATCCATAGTAGTTATTCCATTTTTATAAGCAAAATCATAAGCTTTTTGAAATTCTTCTGAATAATTGTTTTCAGCATTAACTCCATTAGTAATTCATCAAACCAATAACAATCATGTAATTGATAGAGTAAATAAAAGTCATAATTTTTTCATGATAAATATCTTAAAAACTAAAAAGACGGCTAACCCCACTAGTCGCCAAACTATTACATCCTATCACCAAAAAGAGGTTCAAGAATTCGGAATTAACCGTCTTCTTTCTCTCCTTGGTAATAAAAATCACCGATGTAATAATTTGGCTCTTTCCTTATATTAAAAAATTCACCTTTTACAAGGTGAAAATTTTATTTACATATTACCTACATTCACATTAATCTTTGGAAATATTCTTCCTTGCTCATTCATATTTTACTTAAAGTTCAAAAGAAAATCGGATATGTACATATGTTTAATTCATTTATAGTCCATCGCCAAAGGATCAGCAGAGATTACATATTTAGGATATGCATCTTCTATTTTTAGAAGATTTCAGAATTCTCTTTCCTTTGTTTTTTCATCTGAGACAGTATATGATACTTGTATATAGAATATTTTGTCTGCCTTTTTGCAAACAAAGTCAATTTCAGAGTCTCATAAATTTCACACAAAAATTTCATATCAAAGTCTTTTTAGTTGAAGAAAAACGATACTTTCTAGTAACTTTCCTTTATCATCCTCATATGAAAATTTTAAAACATTTCTAATTCATAAGTCATTGAAATAGTATTTTTCATTACGTTCTAGTATTTTTTTTCATTTAATGTCATAATTTGAAACATTATGGATAAGGTATGGAATTTGCAGAAAATCTAAATAAGTACTTATTTTCTCGATAGAAGCAGTTCACCATCAAAAATTTTTTGAAGAATTTTGGATATTCCTTAGAGACAACGGCGTTCAAATATTATCGGCGATAAACATCATAATCTTATTGAAATAATTTATATCTCTAATCTGAAATCTGGATACAATATCTTTGAGTACAGTACTGTCGAGTATATCCTTCAAATGGCGATATTTTAGTGTATTGTCTGATATAGCAACAATTTCAGGCATTCATCACCATTGAAGATAAGAAACTAAATTTTGAGGTATATCTGATAAATTCACATAATCTAAATATTCAGCATAATCAAATGGATAAACTGAAAATGTTAGATATCTACCGGAGAGATAGGTTGATAAATCTCCTGATAAAAGTTTTGAATTAGAACCTGAAATAATAATTTTATATTTCTTTTCTACAAATTTTGCTCTGATAAAGTTCTCTCGATTCTTTATATCTTGTATTTCATCAATTACAATATATTTTGGATCTCATTTTTCATTTTGGTAATCTATAAATAATCTATTCAAATCTTTAACATCAGATATACTTCATTCAATATCCATTTCTTTATTTACAAAAAATACATCATCAAAATTGATTTTTTTGTACTGAAAATATCACATTATAACATAACTTTTCCCTGATCTTCTTTGTCACTGTACTACAATTATTTGTTCACTTTCTAAAAATTTATCTAATTGCTCAAAATAATCTTTTCTAGGAAAGATTTTTTGATTTAGAAGATTTTTACTTTGCAGTATTATATTCATACGTCGTAATTAGAAAATAAACATACCCGACAATAATCATATTTTTATCTTTTTGTCGATTATACTCGACAATTTAAAAAAATCAAGAGATTTTTTAAAAAATAGCCAAGATTTTACTCTGAGAATTTGCTTACATTCACATTAATCTCTGGAAATATTCTTCCTTGCTCATTCACTGAATATTCAAAACTACTTTTTTACCTAGTTCTTTCTCCAATAAAGCTTCGATTTCTTTATGCTCTTTTTCAAGTATAGTCTTTGCTATCATATTGTTATCATGTATCAAAGAAACTTCATTATCACTTACTTTATCAATAGTCATATGGTCCTTGAAAATTTGTCTCGTAGTTGATGATTGAATTTGACTAATTACTCTTTCCCATAAATCTCAATCAGATTTTTTCAAATCCTCCACCACTTCGTGGTCCCCCTCCTTTGTCAAGGAGGAATTTTCATTATCTGCGGGTTTATTTTCCCCTCTTGATAAAGAGGGGTTAGGGGAGATTTGTTCAGCTTTTTCTTCTTTTTTTTCTACTTCTTTTTCCTTTTGTGCTCCTCTTTTAAGGGGAGCTGCCGAAGGCTGAGGGGTTTCTCCATTCAAAAATTTATTGAAAGCTATCTTGTAAAGCACTGCAGGATATGGATAAAATCTTACTTGTCTCATAATTTCAGAAAAAGTTTCAGAAACTTTGAGATAAAAATCTACATCATCCATTATATGAGCATCAATATATCCAATACATTGTTTAGCGAATTGCTGTAAATCAGTTCATTGAGCTAATTTATCAATCTGTTCAAAAATCTGATTTCTATCATTTGTTTTAACTACTTCAAAGAATGATTTAATCGTAGCATCAGTAGAAATTCATAAGAATTGACTTACATTTTCAGTAGAAATTTTTCCTAAAACACTTACCTGGTCCAAATATTTAATAGCATCACGAACACATCACTCCGATATCGTAGCAATCAGTTCCAAAGCTTCATTCTCAAATTCAAATCATTCAGTTTTACAAATATTTCATAAATGAGCGACCATTTCATCTTGAGGGATTTTCTTGAAATTGAAAACCTGCACACGAGAAACTATCGTTTGAGGTACTTTTTGTAATTCAGTAGTCGCTAAAATGAAGCATACATTTCCACTTGGTTCCTCAATCGTTTTGAGTAATGCATTAAAAGCTGCAGTAGAAAGCATATGAACTTCATCTATCACATATATTTTCTTTTTCAATGAAATAGGCTGATAACCAGCTTGGTCAATTATTACTTCACGAACATTATCTACTCATGTATTTGAAGCGGCATCTATTTCCACATAATCTGTAGTTTTTCAGCTATTTATCAATTCACAGTTTGCACATTTGTTACATGGATTTCCATCGTGTGGATCCAAACAGTTTATCGCTTTTGCTAAGATTCTTGCAGAAGTAGTTTTTCAAGTTCAGCGAGGTCCACATAGTAAGTAATTTTGCAGTGAAGAAGAATCTGACTGCATTTTAGCTTTCAGAATTCAAATTATGTGTTGCTGTCCTATCATTTCATCAAAAGTTTGAGGACGATATCTATTCGCTAAAGATTGAGATTTAGTTACATCTGCCATTTTTCACATTCTTCATAATATAAATTATTGCTCTTTCTTTCAATCTATCTATTCAGACTTTTTTTTCAAATATAAATAAAAAATAAAATAAATCTGAATAAATCTAAAATCAGTTTAAATTTTATTATAGACTATAATTTAATATACAATAAACAGCAACTATTGTAAATAGAATTTGTAATATTCATGCTGAGATTTTAAGTCGTTTTGGAAAATTAATTCTTCATAATCATAAAACATAAATTATTCAAATCATTTCTCAAAATAACAATAAAAGTAACAGACTTATGTATATAATAGGCATAATATGAGGGTAATGTACAAACATTTAATATATTAAATATAAATGGAATTACTTATTGTAATCTAATTATTAAAGCTTTTTTTTCAAATATAAATCTATATAAAAATTTGTGTGTATTAGTTTGTCATTCTGAGCATAGCGAAGAATCCAGGAAAACATGATGTTAATAGATTCTTCGGTCGCTTTGCTCCCTCTGAATGACACAACGACCGTGAACTTGTTTAATTTATTCCAACCATCATGAAAAGTATTTCATATTTAGATATGGTAAAAGAGATTTTGAATGAAGCAGAATTTTTTGAGTTTGAAAAATGTTATAATAATCCAGTTAAAAAAAGTATAAAAATACTAAATCATCGCTGATATAAAAATAATAAATCTGATTTACATAATATTATGTATTCTACATTTTCAAATGAGCGAGATTTGTCTGAGCCAGATTTTTCTTATAACTGAAATAAATATAATGATGTTTTATTCGCTACAAGGAAAGAAAATCTAAAATCGGCTAGTTTATGAAGTCATTTTTTGCATCAAGCATGACTAGTCTATGTGCAGGAAATGGCTGCAAGTTTAAGTGTTCAAATGCTTTGAGTATGGCCTTGAGATTATGTTTTGGATATGTGTGCTGCACCTTGAGGAAAATCTGTGCAAATCGCTGACCAGTTAATGGTACAAATCTCCCCCGACCCCTCTTTGTCAAGAGGGGGGAATTTTTTGTTCCCCCTTGATAAAGGGGGAGACGGCGAAGCCGAGGGGGATTTGTGACAAAATCTTGGATTTTTTATCTCCAACGAAATAGATTCATGAAGAAAAAAAGCACTGGAATCAAATCTCCACCGCTGTGGGATATTCAATGTCTGAGTAATTAATCAAGATTGATGCATTATCTGAGATAAATTTCCTGAGACTTTTGATAAAGTGCTGGTAGATGCTCCTTGTTCATGAGAATGAATGCAGTACAAATCTGATAAAAAAATCCGACAGCGAGATGAAAAAAAATCAAAAAAACTTTCAGATTTACAAATCCAGTTGCTTATTTCGTGATTAAAAGCTTTGAAAGTCTGAGGAGAATTGGTTTATTCTACTTGTACGACTAATGTATTAGAAAATGAATATGTAGTTTCAGAAGTTTTGAAAGAGTATTGAGATAAAATTGAATTATTGCCAGTTCCATTAGATGAAAAATCTGATTGAATTTGTAGCTGGAGAGAAAATGAAATATTATCAGCTGAAGATGCTAAAAAAGTTGCTAGACTCTGGCCTCATGTACATTGAACTGGTGGATTTTTCATTGCAAAATTTAGGAAAGTTGGCAGCACTCAAAATGTAAGTCGTCATCTCGAGTGAAACGAGAGATCCATGAGTGTTGAGTGGATTTCTCACATTCGTTCGAAATGACAATACATACAAGATTCTTCGGCTAAAGCCTCAGAATGACAGATGTGGGAGAAGCTTTCCTCTTGGTGAATTTCTCCAGTTTCAGATTTAGACTTTTTTGTTTCAAAATATACCGTAAACATCGCTCCAAAATCACTAATTCAATCTCATTTTGAAAATAAGATTCCAAATATAGAAATCTGACTTCCGACATTCAAAATCCTTGGAGATAAAAAGAATAATTCTCAAAAACTGATTCCACTTGTGTGAATTGCTCAGATTCTTTGACATTTGGCTACTCAAAATGTACTTGAAATAGACGATGAACAATTAAAATTACTAATGGAGAAAAGAGATTTGATTGATGAAAGATTAAAAGATTATGAATGAAATTTTGTAATTTTGAAATGGAATTGAGTGGGAGTTTGACTTGTTTCAGTCCAGAAATGAATATGAAAAAACAAGTGTTTCTAGTTTTGTCAAAAATTTCTTTGATTTAGTCTTGCAATCAAAAAATATATCCATATTTTATTGTCATGATTTATTGTGACATAATAGAAAATGGACATTTATACACAGAAAATATTAGCATATTCATTGGATGAAAATCTGACTCCATCAGAGCTTCGTAAAGCTGATGATTTTTCAGATTTCTTTGAAGATCCGGATAATCAGCATTCTGCTGAAAAATTAGAAACATGGATGACTCAACATAATATTATATGACTACTGGATGACGATTCAGATTTTCCACACCAATTCTCATCCATCAAGAATCCACCAGCAATTCTATATGCAATGTGAAATCTAGAAATCCTAAATAATCAAATTCTTTGAATAGTCTGACCTCGCGATATGTCCCAGTATGCCAACCAAGTCATGCAAGCATTATTTACTCAAATCTGAAATTCAAATATTGTAACTGTATCGTGAATGGCAAGGGGAGTGGACCATCTCTGTCATCAGCTTTCTGTCGGTTATCATCTGCCGACTATCGCAATTCTTGGATGATGACTTCGTTATTATCGAAATAGTTCAGCTCGCAGTTTCATGGAGCAAATCATCCAAAATGGATGACTGATTTTATCGGAATTTAAACTGGATTTCAAGCCTACTGCACGAAGTTTTCCACAGAGAAATAGACTCATAGCAGGACTTGCTGATGCAGTTTTTTTGCCAGAAGCTCGTGAATGATCATGAAGCCTAATTACTGCAGACTATGCATATCAATCCCACAAACCGATTTTTGTAGTACCAAATCCAATCTTTTCAGAAAACTGAATCTGATCCAATCATCTCGTCACATCTTGAAAGGCAAATCTGCTCAGTGATTTTAGTCAAATTTTGAGATTATTTAATATAGACAATTGAAAAGATGAGATAAAAACAGACTGTCAATATGATAATTTATCATCATTAGAAGGCCTTACTCAGGAAGAAAAAAACTTGCTCAAAATTGTATCACAGCATTGTAATCAAGATTTTTCCCAGTGGATGTGTGAGATTTCGTCGGATTATTGAGAAGCTATGGTCAAACTTACAGACCTTGAAATGCAATGATATGTCGTTCAAGAGACTCCGTGAAATTATTTTGTCAAGGTAAAGTTCAACTAGAATCTTGCAATAACGATAAATATTTTTATGATGACATACGGTTAATTTAAATTTATCTTTTTATTTTTTATACAAACTAATGAAGAAAAGAACAATTAATGCGTTTACATTAGTGGAGATGCTAATCGTAATCGTAATTATCGGTATCTTGATTGCTGCATTGATGCCAAGAATGCAAGCAGCACAGTGAAGAGCAAGAGACGTATCTCGTAAGACAGCATTATCACAGATTCAGTCAGCTATTGTAACATCACAGTGAGACAAATGAAAATGGCCAGGAATGGATATTGGTGCAACAGGATGAATATGAATCAGTAAAATAAGTTGAGACTTGGTTGCAGCAGGAATGAATAGTATACCTAGAGATCCTTTAGAAAATACCGTAAGTATTGGATCTAGCTTTGCTACATGATCAACATGAGATTATGGATATGTGGTTGCAACAAGAAACTGAGCACCAAATTGATGATTTGTATTGATGGCTCAAACTGAGGTTGAGTGATGATCTAACTGGGTATATTGTTGAAATACGACAGGGCAATGATATATTACATGAGGAACAGATATAGCACAGATAACAATATGTCAGAGTTTAACTAAAACAGGATCGACTTCTTGTAAAGCCAATACTGATAAGTGTGAATATTCGAGTGATAATCAATTAAGGTACATAGTAATATATTAATTTATACATAATTATAAAAAATCCACTCCAACGAGAGTGGATTTTTTTGCTTTTTTTCCCCCTTTTTCCATTTTTCAACATAGTTGTTGTAGATAAACAGAAAATCAATATAATTAATCTAAAATCGAATAAAATTAACTCTAGACTTTACTGTCCAATGACTACTTTACTAGGGAAAATTGTAACCTTATCTCAATTCTCTTTCTTATAATAAAAACCCTGTTCAAAAACCTGAATTATTTTTCATTTCAATTTTTTATCATCAGTAGGTTGTATTCAGATTGGTTCATGCATTAATGTATCAGGAGTCTCATGCAATGATGGTATAGGAAATACACCAAATTCTTCTAAAGCTTTGATGAACCTATCATACACCATTTGTACTCATTTTCACATATTAGATTTCTTATCTTCATCAGACAAATTTTCCAAAGATTTACGTAAATCTTCCACAAATGGCAAAAGTTTCTTCACGATTTTAATCAATAAATCCTGATGCATCGATTCTGCTTTCATAGCTGATTGACGCTGAATCATTTCCATATCATTTTTTGCACGAAGATATGCTAATTGAGCATTTTTAACTATTTCATCTTTTTCTGCTAATTGAGCTTGTAGCTTTTTGATTTCAGCTTGTAATTGTTCAATCATTTCCTCATTATCTTTATCAGATTTTACATCTTCTAACATATCCTCTAAATCTTTCATATCCGGATCATCTTGAATAATCACTTGATCGTCGTGTTTCTTAGTCATGTTTATATTTATAACAACTAAAAATTTGATTTATTTTCTATATTTTCATAGAAATATTCTGCAAAAGTCTGTCATCTATCATGTAGAAGTGTGGCTAATCATGTTCAAACATATCTCCAATGCCACGGTTCAACCATCTTCCCATCTATTTCCATTCATTTCTGATAACTATTATGAAATCCATATAAATGAGCATTATCTATCAACCATTGATAATATTTTCAGCTTCATGCTTTAATATTTCATCCATTTACCCCTAAATCAAGAGCTAATCCAGCCTCATGTTCACTTGTTCATGGATTTGCACAACGGGCATTTGAACAATTTTTCGATAATTGACGCTGAAACGACTGAGACCTTCGTGCAGAATTGATAGTCAATTTTGCTTTGAATCCAAATGCGTTTGAAAATGCTCGAGCCATTCATTCAAACATTTCAGTAGCCTCTTCACGCAACATAAAATTTGAAGATCTATTTGAAGTAAAGTCTGAATTGATTTTTACTATATCATCTGCTTCATAGTTTTGTGATAATGGATGATTATCATCCAAAAATTTTTGAAATGATGTATCTGAATAGAAATCCATATTCGCAGTTACATCTTTTTGTATTTCTTCTTCTTTTTTTTGCTCATAAAATCAGGAAATCGGATTATAAATCCATGGTAGATTTGATTGATTATTGTTTCCAAAATGAAAAACCTCCCATCCAAAAACTATTCCAGATGAAAATATTCCAAGAAAAATTCAAACTATAATCAGATTTTTTCTCATTTATAAACTTTATATAATAAAAAGTTTATCCATCTAATTATATCAATATTAAATATTAAATCAAGAACGATAAAATTCTTGTATTTAAAACCAAAAATATTAAATTTAACTACCGAAGACCAATTATCTCTTATATAAAATACATGGAATTAACTCCTGCAATGAAACAGTATCAAGAAATGAAAAAGCAGAATGCTGATTGCATATTATTTTTTCGTATTGGAGATTTTTATGAAGTTTTCTTCGAGGATGCGAATATCTGTCATAATGTATTAGACCTAGTCCTCACATCCAAAAATAAGTGAGCTGAAAATCCAATTCCAATGGCATGAATCCCACATCACAGCATTGATAAATATATTCCAAAACTTATTCAGCATTGATACAAAGTTGCGATTGCAGAACAGATTACAGATCCTAAACCATGAAAACTTGTTCAACGTGAAATCACTCAAATAATCACACCATGAACTTATATTCAGGAATGAACCAAAAATTTCAATTATATGCTTGCCATCACGAGAAAAGAGCTCAGCTCGTGAGAGATTTATCATTTAGCTTGGTGAGATTTTACATTGGGGGAGTATCAGACCAAAAGTTTTTCAAATCTTTGAGATGCACAGAAACGAATTCTGACCCTTTCGCCAACTGAAATAATCATTGATGTAGATTTCTCAGAAAAGGACAGTATTTCTACACCAATTCAGCAGTATTTGCAGTGTTTAATTTCCGTTTATGAAGTTCCAGTTGATCCTGAAAGTTTTCTCTGTAATATGGCTAAAGTTCAGACTTTATCAAGTTTCTGACAGGCAGTAGGAGAGTGAAGACTTCAAGCTATTGCGTTATTGCTTCACTACATTAGACACGTTCAGCAGCAAAATATTGCAAATATTTCCAAAATTTCATATCATGCTCAGACATGATTTGTTCTTATGGATGAAATTACTATCAAAAATCTGGAAATCTTCAGTTCAAGCTACGAAAATAATCAACAATATTCATTATTTTGAATTCTAGACCAGACCAAAACAAGCGCATGAGCTAGACTTTTGCATTATTATTTAGCAAATCCAATTAATTCATTATCTGAAATACAGAGAAGACAAAATCTGATTTCTCATTATCAGGAGATTGATTATTCCAAGTTTATTCTTAAGAAATTGTGAGAATCATATGATTTACAAAAGCTTACATCTTCAATTCTTTACAAAAAACTCAGTCCAATTCCATTTCTCAAACTTAGATTTACTTTGAATCTATTCTTTTGATGAAACGAGGAAGCTAAAATCCTACTTAGCGAGCTAAAATTGCTTTGACTTCAGCCAGATGAGGAAAATGAATTAAAATCATTGCACGAAATTCTGAAAAAAATGCTAAAATCTGATCAAGATGTGATGGACTGAGACTATTTCATTGCTGATTGATGGAATAACGAAGTAGATGAACTGAGAAAAATAGCTTTTCACAGTGATGATTTGCTCTTACAATACCAGCAATTCCTAGTTCAAAAAAGTTGAGTGCAGAACGTAAAATTGAAATTCGTGATGAATCAATGATATTTTATCGAACTTACAACCAGGGATTCTATCCAATTTGAAGAAAAACTTTGAATTTGAAATTGAAACCAAGAAGATGAAAAACTGAATCTTTATCGTAGAAATACTCTAAAATGAAATCAGCGTTATTCTTCTATTTACCTAGAAAAACTTCAAGAAAATATTCTAACTGCCCGTGAAAAACTCACTAAACTTGAAAATAGTTTACTCAAAGAAATGTGAGAAAAGATCTGAGATAAAAATGCTGAAATATCATCATTTGCACAGAAAGTCGCTGAGTTGGATGTATTTTGTTCTCACGCGGTTTTTGCATTTGAAAATAGATACATTCAGCCTGAAATGAATAACAAAAATCTGATAGAAATCGTATGATGAAGACATCCAGTAATTGAAGCTTATTTGCCTACAGATCAACAGTTTATCCCAAATGATTTATCAATCTGAGAAAAGGAGAACCAAGAAAAGGAGATGATACATATTATCACATGACCTAATATGTGATGAAAATCTACATTTTTGCGTCAATCAGCCTTAATTGTACTTCTCGCTCACTGTGGACTTTTCGTCCCAGCCACAAGTGCAAAAATCTGATTGGTTGATGGTATATTTGCCAGAGTTGGAAGTGGAGATGTTATCGCGAAAAATCAATCCACATTTATGACTGAAATGATAGAAGTTTCAAATATTCTCAATAATGCAACTTCTCAGAGTTTTATAATTTTTGATGAACTTGGTCGTGGAACGAGTACTTACGATGGATTGGCCCTTACTAGTGCAATTTTGCAATATGTACTCAAACATGTTAAAGCAAAAACTCTGATAGCAACCCACTATCACGAACTTATCAAACTTGAAAAAATGTATCCAGAAGTGAAAAATTATTCTGTAAGTGTATATGAAACAGATAAAGAAGTTCTATTTATGAAAAAAATAGTAAAAGGCTGAGCTAGTAAAAGCTACTGAATCGATGTCGCGAAAATTGCTTGAATTCCAGATGAGATTTTGAGATTATCTCGTGAAATTTTAAAATGATTTGAATCTAAACAAGATAGTAATTCACATACTCAAATTATTTCTACTCCACTTTTTGAAATTCAGAATAATGATTCTAAATATCAAGAAAAATACCAAAAAATTCAGAGAATTATTACTCAAGCAGATTTGAATAATATGACTCCAATCCAAGCAATCCAATTTCTCGCAAAAATCAAAGATGAACTAGAAAATGAGGACTAAAAAATTTTTTAAGTTAAATATTCTTATAGTTTATAAAGCAAAAGTATTAAGCAGTAATTTTAATCATTGCCAATAAATAAACGCTAGTATTAAAAATCATACGATGCTAGTTATAATTCATTTTAACCTTAAACTTTGGAGTAGATAAAGTAATAATCATAACCATCACATAGCAGGCAATAAATACAAAGATGTTTTCATTCAAAACAACGGTCCAATAAGCCAGAACAAGGTTATAGTTATATTAGCTACAATAACAATAAATTCAAGCAGTTTTATTGTTATACCAAAAAAATAATCAAAAGAATATTTTTCAAAGGAGTGTGATAAATCACGTCTTAATAATTTAAATAATACTGATTTTAGTCATATGGTATTGATAATAAGTTCAGTTGTAGTCAAGGAAGCTGGTAGAAGCTTAGCTCTTCACATAACGTTATTAGAATAAAAATATTCTTTCAAAATATCAATATTTGTAACTGCACTATTCTTATCTATCAAAAACTTATTTTCAGCATTTGCATCGAGTATTTCTTTCTCAGCATGTTTTATTGAATTGTTAGCTTCTAAAACTAAAGAAGCCATTTTATTGAAATTTGTTCAAAGTCTGATTTTTTTCATCTCAGATGAATAATTTTCTAATTCTTTTATTTCGCTTCATCATAAAACTCAAACACCAGCTTTTAGTAGTTGTTCTATATGATCAATGGTTGCATTAAGTACCTTTAATCAATCTTTTATTCCTCTTTCTTCATATTTTTTTCTTTCTTTTATGTCCTCAAATTCTTCTTGTTTTTTTATTTTTTCCTCTTCTTCCTCAACTTTCGAGATCGTAGAATTAATTATATTCAGCATTTGTTCATCAGAAATAGGATTTTCTATCAAATTCATCCGTGATGGTCTCAATCACAAAGAAATCATAAAAGCTATTCCTTCGGACAGGTTATCTCAAGGCATTATTAGCTGAATATTTGTTGATTCATACGTTATATCAACAATAATATTTCAAAAGCTTTTTGGATCTTCTTTATATTCATTAATTGAAACAATTACAACTCATCGATTCGCCAAAAACTTTCTGATGAAATCCTCATCTCATCATTCTAACAAAAGGTTTAAATCATATTTTATTCAATTTTTTTCTTTGATTCAAATTAGATGAAAATACATATTCTAGAAAGCAGGTAATAACTAAATAATCCTCACCCAATAATAAAGTTTATATTGAAATTTGAAAAAAAATCAATATATAAGGTGGCCGAAATTTGAATGATTTTACAATACAAAAAATTTTAAGAAGTTTTAGGAGATAACAGATTGAATTAATAAATCTATATAATTTTTTGTGGAAAAGGGAAGTAAAAAAATCAGATTTTTGTATCAAAATTTGCGTTTTTATGAATTTGGAATATACTTATCTTGTTTTAATTTACTTACAGTAAAAAATGTCAGAAACTATAAAAAGCGAGAAAATGTATGTTCTAGATAACTATTTTGATGAAACGACAATGTCCTTGCATCTCAAGGCGGATCGTCCAATACTTAGAAAAAAATGAACTCCATGAAACCGAAACCCAGTAATGGATGAAAAAATTATTACCCAGGATGAAATGGATGCCTTAATTCAGCAGATTTTCGATGAAGCAACTAATGAAAAATGAAATTATTTGGAAATAGACAGAAAACTAAGCAAAGTTTTGCAACTTGGACCATATAGAATTGTAATAGTTTATCCACCACTGTCTGATGCGACTGAAATTACAGCAGTACGCCCAGTCAAAAAAACAACAATCGAAGATTATGATTTATCTTCTGAAGTGATGGATTTGCTTACAAATCATTCAAAATGAATTCTAGTTTCATGAGCTCCTGGAAGCTGAAAATCAACATTTGTTCAGGCTTTAGTCCAAGTTTATCATCAGAATCATCATATTATCAAAACTATTGAATCGCCACGTGATTTAATGGTGGATGAAGATGTAGTTCAGTATAGTTTTACTCACTGAACGCATGATGAAGTGAGAGATATTCTTTTGCTTTCCAGACCTGATTATACAGTTTATGATGAAGTGAGAAATACACCAGACTTTGAATTGTACAAAGATCTAAGACTTACATGAATTGGAATGCTTGGAGTGATTCATGCAACTAAACCAGTAGATAGTATTCAGCGTTTCATCGGTTGTATTGAAATGTGAATTATCCCACAGGTAATTGATACAGTAATATTTATAGATAAAGGTAAAATTGCAGAAATTCTTCAGCTTACTCTTACAGCTAAAGTGCCTGAGTGAATGCAAAGTGAAGACCTTTCTAGGCCTGTCATTATTGTAAATTCCTTCTTAAGTAAGCAAGATTTATATGAAATCTATACATTCTGAGAACAGGTAGTGGTAATGCCAATTACAGCGGAAATGAAAGAAAAAACAGCAGCCACTCAATGATGAATGTCTAGTTTCGCCAAAGAATGAATCGAAAAGAAATTAAAAACAATTCTGAATAGTGATTTCGTAGTAAAAATGAAATGAGCGGGAATCGAATTATATATTCCAGAATTCGTTAAATGAAAAATAATCTGAAAATGATGAGCAGCGATTACAGAATTAGAAAAAACATTATGAATGAGTATCAAAGTTAAAACATTTGATGAATTACCATTATTAGACGTAAAAACAGATATCAGTGGATGAAAAAAATGAGGTCAGCTTTTTATAGCTTTCCCAAATGGCTACGAATCAACAACGGTAACATTACTAGTTTGAGATAACTTGATAAAATATCAAACTGATAGAAATTGAGTAATCGCAATTAATGATAGAAATGAAGTCAGAACAATTGAAAGAAGATGATTTGTGGTAGTTGATGACAAATAAAATAGGGTAGTATTTTATTTTATATAAATATGTGTGGGTATGAATAACTTTCGTTTTACAAAGATTGTCGCTAGTGTTAGCCCAATTTTAGCAAAAGAAACAGTTTTGAGTAAGATTATCAATATGGTTGATGCGTTTACTCTCACGCTTTCTCGTGGATTTGATGATAACAATAAAAAATATATTGATACATTAATGAAGCTAGATAATAGTAAAACAATAATTTTAGAAACAAAGTGAAATGAGGTCAGAATTAAAAATATCTGAAATTTTGCAGTAAAAGAGTGACAAAAAGTTGTGGTAGAATATTCTGAATATACACAAGAAAATCAGAATAAAATCTATATTGATTATCCAAATATGGATTTAATCTCTGTCTGAAGTGAAATTAAATTTGTTCAATCATGAGTAGTATTAAAAGTTGAAAAAAATATTGAAGATGCCGTTGAATGTACAGTAACTGAAGCGAAAGAAAGACACGTTTTCCAGTATGATAGATGCTTACTTGAACATAATGAAGATCCAATCGAAACATTATTAGAAAGAGATGAAAAAGATATTTTACGGTGACTTGAATATTGAGTTCATATTGTTTCAATTTCAGCATGTTATTCGGCTGAGCATATCCAGGCAACCAAAGATTTTCTAAAAGAGAAGAATAATGAAGATATGAAAGTTTTTGCTAAAATTGAAACAAGAAAATGACTAGATAATTTACAAGAGATTGTAGAAGTAGCTGATGGAATTGTTTTAGTAGCAGATTTTATTACACCTCTTTTATCCAAAGAAGAGACGCTAGACGACTTGGTGCAATATATTAGATGAAAATGAGTCCCAGTTTTGATGAATTATGCATGTCGCAGTTCTCAATCAGAATATCCTTTTAGCCAAGATGAGCAACTACAGCATCGATGTGGTCAATGCGTTGACTGAGTATACCTAGAACCAATGATTATTGAGGATGAAGTTTTTGATGCAATAGAAAGATTAGAAACAACTTTGGAGAATCTTGAATTAAAGTATGAACCAAAAAATCCTGCTCGTTTTGATGAAAAAGATTTTGAAATTAGAGATTATATTATCTTCAATGCATACAGAATTACTCAGGAATTAGATATTAGAGCAATAGTATGTTTTACTGAAAATGGTTATACGGCAGCTAGAATTGCATCGTTAAATCCGGCAGTCCCTATTATTACATTCACTAAATCTACGCATACATACAGATTTCTAAATATTGTACGATGATTAAAATGATATAAAATTTCTCAATCATTCAACTATGAAAATCTCAAAAGAATCTGAAAAGAAATGATCAGAATTATCTTTAAATGAAATATATCATTAGATGATAAGGTGCTTATCGTACAATCGAATGAGTTAAATAATGATGTAAAAAGTGATATGATTAACGGAATTGAACTTTATCAATTCAAAAATATCTAATTTACTTTGGAATTTAAAACAAAATGGTAGATGTACATCAGAGAATAAATGCAAGAAAATTTGTGCTTTCATATTTGTATCAGTACTGCTTTTATTCTACATTTCAGACTTCATTAAATCATGTAGAAAAAGAAGAAAAAGCAGAAGAAAATAAAGAAACTTCTCCATTTTTGTGAAATGCTCATGATTCATTTTTCACAGAGGAATTCCTTGCTGATGTGCAGAAACTTTATGATAAATCCAAAGATGAATGAAAACAGCTCAAAGAATGTGTCCAGCAAATTCTTTCAGAACAATGAGAAGATGATATGCCGTATTATCTCAAGAATTTCTTCGATAAACGAGATGAAAAAGATATTGATGTAGATTATGTGCTTAAAATGATGTGAAGTTTTGAAAAATATGTAAAAACAACCAAAGAAATGGTAAATAAATATGCAGATAGTTTTCATTATGAAGAAATGGACATTGTAGATCAAGCAATTTTTCTACTTTGATACACAGAATACCAGATTTTTAATACTCCAAAGGAAATTTTAATTAACGAAATGATAGAACTCTGTAAAAGATATTCAGATGCAGGTTCTCCAAAACTTGTAAATTGAATATTTGATAAATTTCTTAATGAATCTAAGTAGTATTTTTATATTTTCGAAAAAAGCACTGTGAAAAACGCAGTGCTTATTGTGCCATTTTTACGCAGCAGAGGTTGTCTATCGACGACGGAGGTTCCTAAGGGTGAACCCCGCATCTCTTATTGATTTTATAACCTCTTTGTTCTGTAGGATTCCTGAATACTCGGGAATGACCAACTTCTTGATATCCCCACCTTCCAAGAATGCATACAGCTTCTTGCCTCCAGTTTCACAAAGTACCCCAAATTCTGGAGCAGTTTCCTGAAGAGATTGGATGTCTTCTTGAGCTATTGTTTTGGCTCCAGAAGATTCCCAATTTGCGGTAATGGCAGCCGCAATTTGATTCTTACTTATCATATATGTATACATATTACCATAGCGACGTTGCTACGGGCAAAATCCAATATAATAAAATTGACAATAATGTCAACACAAATTTAGAAAATCCGACTTTTACTTTGATTAAAGTTTATTATATAATCCTTTATGTTTACCTAAAATATTCTCATGATTTGAAATACTATTGCGATTTACATAATTCTCATCAATATCATCACATTCATAATTCGATGAATAGATAAACGAAAATCTATCAAACATAAACGAAGAATTAGCGAAAAACAGTTGCTAACTTTTTCAGCACTTTGATGATTTATTGGTGCTGTGATATGAATGACAATTCGACATCATAAAACTATAAAATGAAAATTTTTATGGAAATTCTGGCTAATAGTTTTTGTTTGGTTTGTATTCTTAGCATTAATCTATTATTTTCTTTATCGATAAAAAAAGAGACAGTTCAGTCTCTTTGTTAATTCTGGTAAATTTGTTATTTATCGTTTTCTTCTTTTTTAATAACGTCTTCTTCATTAACTATATCCTCATCATTAATCAATTTATCATCTCCAGTATTAATTGATGCTTTTTCTAAATCGCCATCTCCCACTCAATCATTTTCGTTATTTTTCATTTCAGTTCGTTGATCTGAAATAGTATTAAAATCACTAATAAATGAGTCAAATGCCTGATTCAAATCATCATTTTTGCCCGTATTTAGCTTTGTTTCTCAATCACTAAGTAGCCAATCTTCATCAGGTACATGAAAACAACCAACTAGAACTAAACTAGTAAATAATAAACAAACAAATCAGATTTTTTTAATTAACTTGTTTATCATTTATTAGTGGTAAAATCAAATAAAAATAAACCCCACTTAATGCTAAGCAGGGCAGTATTTTAAAGCTGATTATGCATCAATTACATCATTCTTAGATTTAGTTTTTATAGTCATTACTTGTTTTCCATTGTAATAACCACAAACTGGACAAACTCTATGAGTAAGCATATTTGCACCACACTGAGGACATTTTGTAGTTTGATACTTATTAGTCAACTTCTTTAAGTTAATAGTCTTCCAAGTAGAGTGTCTTCTATGTTTTCTCGCTTGAGAGATCTTATTTCTTGGACCGATATTCATGACAGTAAGAAATTAATAAGATAAAACATAAATATTATTCAGCCTTTTTCTTAGCAGGAGCTTTTTTAGCTGCTGGCTTAGTTGCTGTAGTTTTTTTAGCAGTTGTTTCTTTTTTTGGAGCAGCTGCTTTTTTAGCAGGAGCCTTTTTCTCTGCTTTTGGAGTTTCTTCTTTAGCTTCTACTTTTTCTTCTTTTTTAGCTTCAGTTTTAAGATCTTCTTTTTTAGCAGGAGCTTTTTTTTCAGTTTTAGGTTCTTCAGTTGAAACATAAACAACAGTTTTTAGATAAGTTCTTCCATCGAATCTTTTAAAGTTCTTTTGCTTAAACATTACTATTCCATCTGTTGCCGCATGAATAGAGAAATCTGAAGCTAAATATGTATTAGCTCCACATTCATATTTAGAACCATTTTGTCTAACGATAATATTTCATGCAACAGCTTTTTGTCCTCCGAAGAGTTTAATTCCACGATATTTTGGTTGTGAATCCCTAAGGTTTTTAGCCGCACCGGCTGCCTTTTTGTGTGCCATATTTCTGGATAAATAAAAATAAAGATAAGGTCCGAATTCCATCTTTAGTTTGGTTGACAGCCCAAAGAAAAGCTAATTCCGACAAAGGTTTTCCCAACCGCCAAGTTCGCGGAAAGTACTAAACTAACTTATAATAAATTGAATATTTTTTTCAAGAGAAACTATAAATTTTATTGTATTTTAACAAGATTTCTTTATACTCTACCTTGATATATTGTGAAAGTAATTATTCTAAAACTCAATAATATAAAAACAAAAAGCATATGAGTGTTACATCAATTTTAGCAATAACTTTTTTAGCAGTAGTCTTTATTGTAGATGCAATAAGGATTGTACAATTAGTCAGAAAACGTAAAAAAAGTCGTAACAATTCTCTTACAGTGTAAAGAGATTAGTAAATCTTTCAAAAAACTAATACTCTATGTGTATTTCGCAATGGAGTATTTTTTTATAAAAAGCCTTGTATTTACAACATCAAATCTATATACTAAAAACAGTATGTATAACAAAAATAAAATTTAAAATTATGGGAGTAATTGAAGGAATTTTTGCTTACATCACTCTTTTAGTGATAAGTTACGGTTTAATCTTTTTTATGATGTATAGGATGGGAAAAGATGAGCCTAGATATTAGGATTATTTTTTTCTTCCATGCGTTTTCAAACCCTAAAAGATAAGAGGCTATGTTTTCATAACCTCTTTTTATTTACGGAAAATATTCAAATATATAATTTTATTTGAAGCGTATGTCTTTTCAGATTTTACTTCTTTATAAGGTCATTCATAATAGAGAGAACCTTTGGGAATAATCGCGCTTAAAATAACTAGATCAGCGTTAGTAGGTAATTTATAAAGTTCAGGTTTTTTTGTTAGTTCTTTATTGTTTATTCTTTGGGTTAAATAAACAACAAAATCTTTAGCAGACTCAATATCTGCAAATGTATGGAAAAAACCTTCACCAATAACTCAATCTTTTCTATAATCTTTTTGAGAATCATTAGATTCTTCCGTGTACAACACATTTAATTTATATTCAACCAATTTATCATTTTTAAGAAAATACTGAAATGCAGGAGGACATACATAAAAAGAATCTCTCCATTTTACCATAACTTTAAAACATTTAATGTCATTTAATGCTAAATTAGGTTTTTTCTGAGTTGTTATCAACATAAACAAAATCTGATTTTTAAAACGAAGAAAAAACTCGATTCCTCGAGCTTTTCATATTTTACATTAAATATCCAAGTTCTTAATATTCTTAGCATGAGTAAGGATGAAATGCTTTCTACTAGGTACATCTTCACCCATAAGGATTCTGAATAATCTGTCAGCCTCCTGAGCATCAGTAATTGTGATCTTATTTAACCTTCTGAACTCTGGATTCATTGTAGTATCCCAAAGCTGTTCCGCATTCATTTCTCATAGACCTTTATATCTCTGAATTTCTACATTATCATCTGGTTTGAATCCATACATATCAGGAGTATCTGATTCATCGTATGAATATACTTCCTTACTTCATTTACTGAATTTATAGATAGGAGGACATGCTGCATAAACATGTCATTCCTCAATTAATTCTCTCATAAATCTGAAGAAGAATGTAAGTAGGAGAGTTCTAATATGAGCACCATCCACATCGGCATCGGTCATTATTATGATTTTATCATATCTAAGTGATTCAGAATTATAATTATCTTTTACTCATGTACCGATAGCAGTAATCAAATCCTTGATAGCCTGACTAGCAGTAATTTTTTGGATAGAAGCTTGTTCAGTATTCAAAATTTTTCCTCTAAGTGGTAAGATTGCTTGGAATTTACTGTCTCTACCTTGTTTAGCAGAACCTCCGGCAGAATCTCCCTCCACAATATATAATTCAGTTCATTTGTTTCATCTTTTACTACAGTCAGCTAGCTTTCATGGTAAGATTCATCCACTCAAAACATTCTTTCTAAGTACAGTTTCTTTGGCAAATTTCGCAGCTAATCTAGCTCTAGCAGCCAAATCAATCTTTTCAAATATCTTATCAAATTCTTCAGGATGATCTACGAATACTTGCTGTAAATAATCATATGTAATCTTTTCCACTTCATTTCTAACATAAGCATTTCATAGTCTTCATTTAGTCTGTCATTCAAATTGAGGTTCTGGAATCTTTACTGTAACGATTCCGTATAGTCAATCTGTAATATCGCTGTATTGGAATTCTCAGATTTTTTTATCTATTTTCTCTTTTTCCTTTCAGATTTCGTTGATTATCTTTAATAAAGCTGATTTAAATCAAAGAATATGACTTCATCCATCACGAGTAGGAATATTATTTACGAAACTCAAGGTGTGGTCATTACTTGTAGCCACGAATTGGAAAGCTATTTCTGCTAAACAATCTTTTCATTCAGCTTTGAAATAGTGAGGAGAAGAAAGTCTCTCTTGTTCTCATACTAAATTATTTAACCAAGTTTTGATTCATCATTCATAATAATATCTAGCTTTAGTTCATGCTTTTCTATCGATGAAAGTGAAAGTTACTCCAGGTGTAAGGTATGCAGCCTGTTTCATCCTCTGGATTTCATAACCTTCTATGAACTCAGTAGTATCAAAAATAGTTGGATCAGGTAAGAATGTTACACTTGTACCGTGCTTATCAGTTTCTCAGATTTCTTCAATTGGTCATTGAGGAATTCCTCTCTCAAATCTCATATGATAAACTTTTCCATTTTTATTTACTGTTACTTCAAGCCAAGTAGAAAGAGCATTTACAACGCTGGCTCCCACTCAGTGAAGTCATCCAGAAACTTTATAAACAGATTTATCAAATTTTCCTCATGCATGCAAAACTGTATAAACTGTTTCCAAAGCTGATTTCCCAGTCTTTGGGTGAATATCTACAGGAATTCATCTTCAGTTATCATGCACAGTTACACTTCAGTCTTCATTCATAATTGTAGTAATATGCGTACAGAATCCAGCCAAAGCTTCATCCACAGCATTATCTACAATTTCCTGAATCATATGATGCAATCCTCTCTGGTCAGTAGTTCCAATATACATTCAAGGTCTCTGTCTAACAGGCTCTAATCATTCCAATACTTTAATATGAGAGGCATCGTACTGTTTGTCATTAGTAATCCCAACATTTGAATCCAAATCTGTCATAATTTTTCTTTGAGTATAAAAAAATCAATCAAAACTTAACCAACATAAAAAGCATAAAAAAATCAGACCTTTTTTCAAGTGAAAATTCAATTTGTAGCTATCTAAAATGTAGCATAAAGACTTGAATTTTTTGGTCAATTTTTTATAAAAATTTTAACTAAATTTCAGTCAGATTTTTTGAAAAATGAAAGTAGTAACAAAGAATAAAAGAGCATATTTCGACTATGAATTTTCCACTGATTATACAGCTGGAATAGTTTTGGCATGACATGAAGTAAAATCTATCAAAACTTCACACGTAAATATTTCAGATACCATCATTTCTATTCAGAATTGAGAAATATTTTTACTATGAATGGATGTGCCGCTTTACTCTAAAACTTCTCCTAACCTAGCTCCACATTATCAGCCAAAGCAAAAAAGAAAACTTTTGGTAAATAAAAAAGAGCTTTCCAGAATCGCAGCTCAGCTTGATAAACCATGAATGACGGCAGTTGCATTGGAAGTTTTGATTACAGATAGAGGATTTATCAAAATCAAAATCTGAATTGGTCGCTTAAAGAAAAAAATAGAGAAAAAGCAGATTCTCAAGGAACGTTCACAGGAAAAAGAAATGAGAAAAGAAGCAAAGTTATTTAGATAAATTTTGAGGTGTGTTTGTAAGAGTTTTATAAATATTGTCGTTCGCTCATTTAGTTTTTATTATCTTTACTTTCTCATCAATCTTTTTCTTTAGTTGCTCAGGACTTATAAATCTATTCCCTGTATCTTCTGCACTCCAACCCTCAGCTATTAATTCTCATCTCTCACATATATTGTATCCAATTGTTGTGGAATTTTTTTTAAACATTATTATTTTGAGATCTCGAGGTAAGATACCTTTTCTTTTATCAAAAATAGTGATAGATTTTGTAAGTCAATCTTCCTCAATTTCAAATCACATTAATTTTTTACCATTCTCATCAAGAAGTGAATCCATTTTTTCCGCAGTTTTTAGAAAGTAATGCCAGAAATTTTCTACACTCATTCATTGATTTTCTGAACTTTCTTCTAGTTTATTTAACATAACATTATTATTAATGTATAAAACATTTTCATTAAAATAAACAAAAAAAACTAAAAATCAAACATTTTTGATTTTTATATTTACATAACATAACATTTAAAATATAATATATTTTTAGAATATCTTATTTTTAATAGATTTCTTAAAAAAGCAGATTCTTAAATAATGTTCACAAAAAAAGAAATAAGAGAAAAAAATGTAAAGAAAAATTATTACGGAATTTGAATAATTAGTTTATGTATGTGAATAATAAAATTCGCCATAAATCGTATTCATGACTATTTATATAAACTAAAAACTAATACATAATATACTTATCATCCTGACCAACATAATAACTCTTAATTTTGAGTACATCTCATTTTCTAGCTCAGAATTCTTCTAATAAATTGATATATCATTTCTGGTCCATCTGCTTCCAAAACCGCATTTCGGCTTCATCATTTCACCATGGAGTAATGAAAACTAATCTACATATTTCAGCGTTCTTGATTTCATAAACATTTGTATATCTTGCAGCTGCAGGTTCTAAATATCATTCTTCCACCAAGAAATCTTTTTCTTTATCCGTGATATCCTCAATCATTTCTCCATCTTCATCATCAAAATCTAATGCGATTTTTGGTTCAACTGTAGGTATTTCCATTTTTGGTAACTTTTTGAGCATTTCAGCTAATCCACGACACCATTCTCATACTCAATAATATGTTCATGCGGAAGTGATGAAAATATTTTTTCTGATTAAATCTTCAGGTAGTGGTTTATATCAATGTTCTTTCAGATAATCAGTAAAAATCTGAATTAACAATTTTTCATATTCGGCTAATAATTCTTCATCGTTTATCAAATCATATTTATTTAGCACAAATACAACTCTCTTGGTCATGAATAAATCTCCATCTACATACACATTGAAATTGATTCAGTCTCATTGCTTTTCAAATGTGAATTTATAATCATCTTCATCTTGTAAGAATTTCTGTTCAATGTATATACGAATTTCATCGAATAGTCAGTTTGTTTCTTTTATCCCTTCATCATAGCGAGACATATCCATAACCATAGCAAAAATTCTGGCTTTCAAAACGTGACGTAGAAAATCATTTCCTAGTCATTTTCCTTCCGCTGCTCATTCTATTAGTCATGGAATATCCACCATGTTAAATCTGAAATCTCCGACAGATACACTTCATAAATTTGGCACAAGTGTTGTGAAAGGGTAGTCAGCTACTTTAGCTTTAGTTGAAGCTGCACAGTTAATCAACGATGATTTTCCTACACTTGGATTTCAAATCAGTCCTACATCTCCTAACAGCTGTAATTCCAAAATCAGATTTAATTTCTGCCCAGGCTCTCATAATAGGAAAAAGTTTGGATATTGATTCACAGCATCCTTGAAATGAATATTTCATTTTCATCCAATTCCTCATGCCACAGCTTTCCAAGTTTCTCAATCCTCTGTGAAATGATGTAATATTTTCCCAGTTTCGGCATGTTTTACCATGGTTTCCACTGGAACTATCAAAGTCAAATCAGGTGCATTTGCTCCGTATTGGTCTTTTGTCCTTCAGTCTTCTCAGTTCTTTGCTTTAAATATTTTCTTGTATTTGTATTCCAGTAATGTACTTTCATCTTTGCTTGCTTGAAAAATTATGGAACCTCCGTTTCCACCATCTCATCCATTTGGTCATCAGTAGGGGATTCAGCTTTCTCTTCTCCCACTAGCGAGTCCATTTCCTCATTTTCATGATTCTATACTAATTTCTACTTCATCATAAAATTGCATAATTTTCTGAAAAATAGTAAAATCTGGTATAAAATATAGAAAATTATTAAATTAAATCAAGTATTTAAGTTCGATATATTACTCTCATAATACATTTAATGTCCAGTCAGGCACTCATTTTTTAACTATAGATTGCAAACCTACTTCCATATCTCCGTAATGTCAGAATACTGTAATAAGTGAATCTGAATATGGAATAAGTTCATTATTATCCATTGTAATACAGAATTCTGCAACTTCATCACCAGTTCATGGATTTTTTATGGTTAAATATCTATGATCTCATGCCATGTCTTCTATATTGATAGATAAGAATGCTCATAAGTCAGTTCCAGTCGATACAACAATATTATTCATCTCTCATGCATCGTTATAATCAAATAGTCAAAATGTGAAGTAATTAATAGATCCTCATTTCCATTCATTACCTTCAAGTTCTAATCTTTCAATGGAGTCGTTTGAAAGTTTAATAATTCATGTACCATCTCAAAGAATCTGATAAATATTTTTATTTGATAATTTATCCGAAAATAAAGATAGCATAATTCATTCTCATGAACCTAATTTAATTTTATTTCAAGAACTACATTCATCAGATTTTCTAATATCTTCAGTTAAATATAGAAAACTTCAAGTAATATTCATATGAAAATTAGGTTCAAATCATTCATATCCAGATAGTAAATTTCACGTTACGATAGCACTTCCACTCAATATTTCATGATTAAATCCATCTCATCTATTATATACTTCTGTTAGTCAGAGTTCAGTTCCAGCTTTTGCAATATAAAAAGCTCTAAAATAATTGAAAGTCATATTTCCATAAGTTATCAAGCGCTGAATTTGGTTGATAGACAGTAGAGAAATTACACTACTAGCCAATAATATCAAAATCACAAGTAATGAGATATTACCTCTTAATTTTTTATTTCTGATTTTTGCTAGTAGTTTCTTCATTTTATAGGTTTAGATTAAAGAATAATTGTAAAGGTTGATCTATTTTGTTGGTTCATGTAGGCTGATAAAAAGGTGCATACAGATGTATAAACATCCAAAAAGCAGGTTGATGTACTTTGTTTATTGCAACTCATTCTTCATTAGAATTAAAATAATTTTCATCGCTATCATAAGGAATAATTCTGAATTTGACTCCTGATGTAATTACTTTTCAGTTTGATATCAATGAAGTTGCATTTCCTCACTGATCTAAAATCAATTCGCATCATGATAGAGCATTTTGTACTTTCTCAGAATAATCTGGATAAGTTCAATCAGAATTTGCTGAGAAATTATTATTTAATTCTAAGCATCCATCTCATGTTGTATATATACTAGTTCATGACCATTGTCCTCATGTTAGATATAAAATATCAGTAAATCAATTTGTCTCAGTTAACTCGTTTTCGTATTTTTCATAATCAATTGTCGCTTCATCTGAAATTGCTTGGAAAACTTGTGTGAGAATTAAAGATTCTTCTGAGATATTCTTTTCTTGTTCTATTTTTAAGGCGGTTCTAGAAATAGTTGTATAAGATTCAGTCAAAACAACAGCCAAAATTCCTACGATAATCAGTACAATCATAGTTTCCAACAGTGTAAATCATTTTAGCATTGTTTTTCTTTTCATTACAAACTATAAGATTAAAATAAAACATCCTGATTAAATTCATAGTTTCCGATGAATGTTTCCATCACTTTTTCTCACGTGATAGTTCATCTCTGGTATAGTACATGAGATTCTACCTTAAGTATCTTATCTTTAGGGAGGATTTCTCCATTATTGACTACTCAAGTAATTAGCAAATATCTTGCAAATCACGTTTTCTCATCTTCATTTCAAACGTAGTCATATCTAAATCATGTTTCTCCATTCAAAGCATTTCAACTATGGAAATAAATCTGAAATCAACTCAAATTTTGATCAAAATCTTCATATAAAGTAGCTTTTTCTATATGAACATATTCATTTCCAGATCATATTCAGATTTTTAATATGTTTGCATCTCCAGATCATAAATATCAATCACAAGCTGAATTACTAATTTCGTTTCACTTACTATCTAAATTAATTGTAATACCATTCTCATTGTATTTAAAAATACAGTTCCAAGGCAATTCTTTGTGATAATTTGCATCACGAAGATTGAAAAGTAATTCGATTCACTCACGGGCAAAAAACGCAGATTTGATTTGAGTATTTGCATAGTCTTTATTCCTCAAAGTTTGAGATAGTCATTGTAATACTACCAAAATTCCAATACAAAAAACTACTATAACAATCAGGGTTTCTATTAATGTAAATGCTTTAAATTTTTTCATGATGTTTTTTGTATTATAAATTATTATTAATTACAACCATTTCACGAAGTAAGAAGACATCTTAAAGTTTCGCATTTTGAGTTCGATACTTCGATAAGTCTACAATTTTTTTGATTAATTTCAAAACAATAATCTTTATTATCATTTACACGAGCTACAAATACAACATTTGAATTCCCTCCTTCTTCTCATATTGTACAGGGTATTTTATATGGTAAGTATTTCAAGCTAATGCTTCCAGTTAACTTATCCTGGAGGTTGACTCCAGTATAATGATAGTTTTTAAGAATATACTTTATTTCAAATCTATCTTTGAAAGTATTTTCTATTCAATCACCATTATCCCCAGTATTATACTTAAATTTAATTTCATTTGATCAACCAGAAAAAGTTACATCCATACTATCATACATTTCTCCCGCGAAACTAGATGATCATAAATTTCTAGAATAACGTGATTGCATTTCAGCTAAAATTGATTCTTTTACAGTTTTGTTTTTTACTTTTTGAATTTGTTCTCCGGATAAGAACACAGTTGCTGTCAACATGATTCAGATTATTATCAAAACTATCACCATCTCTATTAGAGTGAATGCCTTACGTGATATGTTTTGATTTTTTATTTTTTGAATCATGAGAATTTATCATTAATTGGCATAAAAACTTCATTAAATTCCAGCAGAATCCATTACAGCAAATATTAGACTGAATACTCCGATAGCAATCATCAAAACTATTCATCAAACAAAAATCAAAATGAATGGTTCGATTGCTTTCGAAAAGTTTTTAATTGAATTATCTAGTTCTTCTTGATAAATATCAATTACATTTTGCATAGCATTTTCGACATTAGCAGTTTCTTCTCAGACTTTTATCAAAACGGCAACATTTGATGGGATGATATCAGGATGTTCGCTAATTGGCTCGTATAAACTTTTACCAAGAGTTATATCAGCTAAAACTCTTTCAATCATTGATTGATATAAAGGAATCTTTAAGATATCACGCAAAAGTCTAAAAGTATCCACGTAGTCCATTCAGCTTCCAATCATTAATTTCATGTATCTAGCCCATTTGATTAAGTAGTAAGACTTTGTCATATTACCAACGATAGGCATATTAATCAAAGACCTGTACATTTGTCTTTTACCTTTCTCGGTAGCAGAATATGTAATTCATAATAAAATAGCTAAAACTCAGAATAATAAAATAAGTTTCCAATAACTAACAGTAAAATCTGAAAAGTTTTTCAGCATCATAGTGATTGCTGGCATGTCTTCAACAGCTATTGATGAACTAAGAGAATCAAAAATTCCAGGCAATACAAATCCAAATAGGTATATCACAGCCACAATTGAAATTACAATTAATGATACAGGATAAATCATCGCTCAAATATATTTTTGTTTAATTTCACTCAAATAAGCGTATTCTTCAGCTAATGATTGTAAAACATCAGGTAGGTTTCCACTAGTTTCTCAAGTTTTAATAATTGCAGCATCTCATTCATCAAAATATTCAGGTAATCTACTAATAGCATAGGATAATTCTTTACCTTTATCCAAATAACCATAAATCACTCTTGCCACATTTTTAACAGCTGCATTTTCAGATGTGGTTTGAATGGTTTTCATTGTCTCGAGAAGGGGAACTCCACCTTTCATCATATAAACTAATTCTTTATAGAAAAGAATTTTATCTTTTCACGAAAAGGTAGTTTTATCAGCAGAATCCAAAAAATATTCAATTATTTTATCAACAAAAGTTTTTCTAGTCATAATCTTATCTAAATCGTATCATTCAGCCTTTGGGGTTTTATCAGTCATTTTTGTTTAATTGATAGAATTTAAATTTTTAAGATATTATTTCTTAAAACTCTTAAAGATTTTCTGCAAAAATCAATCAGAATCATTTAAACCGTCATCTTCTTGTTGATTATTTACTTTAACATTTTCAGTACCATCGCTACATGCAACTTGGTCATCAAATCTTTCATCATGATAATAATAAGCAATCATCGAAATATCTGTAACTTGAGGTTCATCATTAGTTACTATATCATATGATACAGCTTGAATTTTATATAAAATACGATCTTCACTGTTTTGGATTAATTTTTTTTCTACATTATGTAAGAAATCTGTTAAATCATTCACAGTAGAAAATTCAATTTCAACATCAACTGTAACCATAAAGAAATGATCGTCTCATCATTCAACAGGTTCTGGATCTCCAATATTGATTTTCAAAATATCTCAGACTCTTCTTCTATCATTTCATGTGATATCTTGTTTAATCAAATATTCATTTAAATTTCTAAGAACTCTTTTTTCATCCACAGGCATTTTTTCATTCCACAAAGAACTTGTTTGTAGATAAGATAGAGGAATGGAAAGATCATAATGCATATCCTCTCCAGTTCATGTTTTCCATGTTGCAGGTAGATTTGCACAATTAGTTTTCTCATTCAAACAATTCATTAAGGTTTCTTCATTATTTACGATTCCATTTTTGTCATTACACAAGTATTCCATATCATTTTTTGCATTTTCTATATCGAGTTCAACATTTCTTAGTTGTGATTTTGCTTGATCATAAGCAGAAGATTCTCATCTTAGAGATTGCTGTTCTTTTGGAATATTAACTCCGAGAATTGCGACAAAAATAAGCATGAGTATAATGTATACTTTATACTTTGCAGAAATAATCCTAATTTTGGATATTTGGATATCTCCATTTGATTGAGATTTTGATGATACGCCCTTTACAGTGGCTTGTGCCTTATCATCCTGTAAAAGTCTTTCCATGATTTCATTATTTTCCATTGTTGATTACGTTAGCAGTTAAAGTAAATTTATATCATAACTCTCATTCAGACTTTTCATAAGTCTTGATAGAGATATTATCCAAAAAATCTAATTCCTCAAATTTTGCAATAAGTCCAGATTTAGAATTAACTCATTCATAGAGGAGACGTAGGTTTGTTACGTATCCATCTAATTTGATCTTATCTAGTGAAATTTCAAAATTTGAAAAAGCAATATTAAAAGTATCAGATTTATCCACATCTAACAAATCTCAAAAGATTTCCATGATGGCACTTATATGATCAGATCGAGGCATCATGTGGTTATTATTTTCCATATCTTGAATATATTGCAATTTATCATATCCAGGTTTATCAGAGAAGCTTTTTAATTCAGCATCTTTCTTTGCAATCTGTTTCTGGACCCTTTCAATGTCATAACCAATAAATGTACTAGAAATCTTTAAATAAGCCCACCATGCTAAAACAATTAAAAAAACTAGTAAAGCAAGCCAAAAAATTTGCTTATAATTCGTGGTTTTTTCTTGACGTGTTGCCATGAATATAACTAAAAGAATAAAATTTCTACTCCATAGTATATTCACTTTCTATAAAAAATGCAAATTTTGAGGGACTTTTTTTACATTCTTAAGATATATATAACTCTATCAATATCACCATCAAAAAGTTTATAATGATGTACCAATTCTAAAGTTAAATTTTTTTTCTTGGATTCACGCAATAAAATATTTTTTTCATCTTCATCAAATTGTTTCATCAAAGCAAGTCTTCCTCATTTTTTTATAAGGGGAGTGGCTCGATTTAATAATTTATCAGCGTAAGCAACTGCACGAGCTGTAACTAAATCAAAAGTCTGATTTTTGATATCTTCTATTCTAGTTCGCATCATTTCCACATTTTTTATTCATAATTCATTCAAAATTTTTCAAACAGCGATAGTCTTTTTTCTCACAGAATCGATTCATACAAAATTACATTCAGGATGAGAAATCGCTAAAGGCATAAGCGGGAATCCACCTCATGTTCAAATATCTGCGATTCTCATTCACTTTTCTCGTTCTATTATTTTTTCTAATTCTAAACTATCTTGAATATGCTTTATTCTCACTCAATCTTCATCACGAATAGCAGATAGATTTATCTGTTTATTCTTTTCCAAAAAAGTTTTTACTAATTGATCCCATTCCACCATAAAAATCTAAAAATATAATAAAAAAAACTATAACAATAATAGCCAAATATATTTTTAAAATCAAGTAATTATAATTAAGCTTGAGAATCGCGTTGTTCAGTCATGTTCAAAATCCTCATAAGTTCTTCTTTGCTTATTTTCTTTATCTGCCCAGAAATATTTTTGTGAGACAGAAAATGGCCCGATTCAAACGTAGTTATTCATAATAAAAGTTGGTCAAATAATTTACGATTATCATCATCCAAATCAAAATAAAGTTTGTTTAAATTAAGCATTCATTGTGGAGTCTCATCTAAGTTGCTATTTGTTGTAACAATTATAGATTTACCAGATCAAAATGAAAATTTTATACAACGAAGATACGGTTCGTTTCATTCTTGCATAAAATCTTCATGATTTTCAACCATTCAATGCGTAGCAGATAGATAATCCCAAAATATTGTCTTATCATTCATAATTACTCATCTTTGTATATTAACAATTCTATCATCCGGTTTTATTCAAAATTTTCTGCTAAAATTTATACATCAACTATGATTTAACATTAAAAAAAGCTGGTCGTATTTCCGAATAATTACAGAAAGATCACCTTTTGAATAAAGATTATTTTCCGAATTCTCAATAGTTTCCATAATTACCAAAAATATAGCTAATTAAATCATGTTTAAAATAACTATATTAATAATAGCAAAAAAGTCAATACATTTTTAACGTTCGAATGCTGTTATATTTTATAGTCCAGTTCACATTACAAAATCATCTATTAATGCGATATCATTCCCAGACATAATTCAGATTATCTTTTCTTTTGATGTTCAATTTTTGGTAATAAACATTGCACCGAGTCATTTTCATTTTCTTTTCCTCGTCGTAAATATCTCATCGGCTTGATACATATTTATGTTGCTACTTACAAACATATAATCTTTAAGTGCTGTGGAAATATGTAAATGTTCCACCCTTACTTTGGATAAATCAATAAAATTTTGATCTAGCATCTCATTTGCGATTCGTTGAAGGATTCAGCTTTCAGTAATTACTCATAAAAATTCTTCTTCATCGTTATAAACTGGAATATAAGTATATCAGTCAGATTTGATATTTTTTAAAACTTCTGAAACTTTATCTCATAGATGAACCGTGTAAACTTCCTTCCTAAAATAATCTATACATAAAGGAGGTTCTACAATTTTTTCAATAAATTCTGAAAGCTTATTTATCGCACGGTCAGTTGGAATAGCATAAAGATACTCATCTACTTTTAGTCCATGAGCAATATGATTTCTAAGTTCACCAAAATATTTTAATTCACTCAAATGTAATCTTACAAACCAAGAAATAGCAAATTTTCATTCGCTGATTTGTTTGAGTTTATCATTATATGGCATAAATCTATCAGTTTCTACTAATGTATCAAAATATTTATCCAATTCATTAAAAAGAGAAAGATAACGCATAACGATAGCTTGTTCTTCCTGCTCTTTTTCGTTCAGATTCTCTAATTTTTCTGTATCTACCATAAGTTTTTACAAAATATAGTAAAAATTCTGACAGGTAAATTATAATCAAAATTTTTAATTTTGCAAAAAAACCATTGCATTTTTCAAAAGAATCATTATATCTCAAAACTGACAATTATTTTATTTTTTTGTGTTCAGAGATGGCAAAAAGATCAGCAACAAACAGAACAATTGAGGTAATTATGCTCCAAAATGACAAACATTTAGGAGAAAAATATGAAACTGTTAGAGTTAAACCTATTTTCGCTAGAAACGTATTATTTCCAAATAAGATAGCAATCCTTGCAGACAAAGAAGCAAAGAATAATTATGCTCAAAAAATGGAAGCTGCTAAAGCTAGTAGAGAAAAGAAAGCTGCTTCACTTGAGGATTTATTCTCAAAGATTACTGCAGATGATGGAATCGTAATTACTAGAAAAGCTAATAAAGACAATACATTATATGCAAAAGTTGATGAAAACGACATCGTAGAAAAGATTAAGGAAGTCTATGGAATGGAAGTAGAATCTCACCTATTCAAACTCAAAAAAAAGTTGAATGAAGTTGGAACTTATCCAGTAGCATTCGCTTACAATGATTTGAAAAGGGAAGTATTGGTAAAAATCGTAGCTGAAGTAGATGAAAAGGCTGCAAAGAAAGAAGAAGAGAAAGAAGAAGTGAAAGAAGTAGTAAAGACTAAAGAAGAAATTAGAGCAGAAAGAGAAGCTGCTAAAGCTAGAGAGAAAGCTGAAAAGATTGCTAAATTAAAGGAGAAGTACAAGTAATAATTAAATTCATAATATAAAATTTCTGCCATGATTGTGGCAGTTTTTTTATAAAAAAACTCTCACACAAGTTATCATTAACTTGCATGAGAACTATATTTCAGTAAATTTTTACAACCCCTGGGAGGGGTGGGATTCGAACCCACGACCTTATCCTTAAGAGGGATCTGCTCTACCAACTAAGCTACACTCCCATAAATGCGATTTAATATATACAGATTCCAATCAGAAATGCAATAAATTTATGACTAATTCTTTCTTGAAAAAAAGGATAAATTTTTTATCGTAAAACAAATTTGAATTTATCTTAATTTAATACTTATGACAACACAATCTGATAATATAATAGAAATTAAAAATCTGGTAAAAAAATATGGAGATTTTGAGGCTGTTAAGTGAATATCTTTTGATATAAAAAAAGGAGAAATTTTTGGTTTTCTTTGACCAAATGGAGCTGGGAAATCAACAACTATCAAAATTCTTACAACTATGCTGGATAAAACATCCGGAAGTGTAAAAGTTGATTGAAACGATTTGGCAGATCAGCACGCAGTTAGAAATACATTCTGAATAGTTTTTCAAGATTCTAGTCTAGATGATGAATTAACTGGATGGGAAAATATGTATTTTCATGCGATGCTATACTGAGTTCCAAATGATGAAATGAAAACAGACATTGAAAATTTAATGAAATTCGTAGAGCTTTGGGAATTTAAAGACAAAATTGTGAAACAATATTCATGATGAATGAAAAGGAGATTAGAAATGGCTAGATGACTTCTGCATCACCCAAGAATCCTTTTCCTTGATGAGCCAACAGTTTGACTTGATCCACAGAGTAGAACTCATATTCGAGAATATCTCAAAAAAATGAATAAAGAACAGTGATTAACGATATTCATTACGACTCACTATATGGACGAAGTGGAAAAAGTTGCGGATAGGGTAGCTATTATTGATCATGGAACGATTCAAGCGATGTGAACAATCGACGAGCTAAAAAAACAAACTTGAAAGGATAATCTGGATGATGTGTTCCTTGAATTAACTTGAAGAGATATTCGTGAAGAATTAGTTTCAGAATCTGAATGAATGAGAGCTTCTATGAATGCTAGAAGAAGAGGTTAGTTTTATTACGTCAATATTATTATGAAAAACATAAGAGTTATATACATCCTACGATGGAGACAGGTAAAAAGATTCTTTAGGAAAAAAGCTAGATTAATCTGAACAATTGGGCAGCCTTTAATTATGCTTTTTGCGTTATCCGCATGATTCTCTGGTATCTTTGAGGCAGCATGACAAGAGAATTATATGTGATTTCTTGCAGCTTGAATTATTGCCATTAATACTATGATGTGATCTTTAGCTTCATGAATCGATATTATCCGAGATAAAGAACTCTGATTTATGAAAGAATGTTTAGTTTCTCCCAATAGGAGAATATTTATAATGATATGAAGGACTCTTTGATGAGCAACTACTTGATTTCTTCAGTGACTAATGTTACTTGTTATACTCTTAATTTTCTGATGAATTAGTTTCCCATGAATTTGATGAATTATTGTGGCAATTTTATTCATGATTTGAGTTTCTATCCTCTTTGCTGCATTATGAATAATTATTGCATCGCTAATTCCAGATTTTCAGGGATTTCAGTTGATTAATAACTTCTTAATTATGCCTTTGATGATGCTTTCATGAGCAATGTATCCTCTTGATACAGCAGCAACCCGATTACAGCGAGTGGCAAGATTTGATCCATTGGCATATTGAGTAGATTGAATGAGGCGAGCTTTAACATGAAACTCATTTTTCTGAATGTGAATGACGGCTTGAATTCTTTGATTATTGATGATTGCTTTCATAATTATAGGATGATTTACTTTTAATAGAATGAAAGCTGATAGCTAATCTCAAATTTATTCCCCATTTTTCTAATGACTAGGAACTATATTACAGAAGAAAATAGAATTTCTTTACAGGATGAAAACTGAAATATTTTAGCAGAAATTGATTTTGAGAAAATGGATGAAAAGACATATAATATCTCTCGCACATTTGTGGATGATTCACTGAGAGGGCAGGGGATAGGTAGCGAATTAGTAGAAAAAGCTATAACTTATTTAACATGAAAATGATACAAAGTTTCAGCAACCTGTTCTTATGCTAAGAAAACTGTAAAATAAACAATTATATAAAATCTCTTGAATTATTACATGTTATGTATATATAACATAATGTTATATATTTTTAACATCTATCGATTTAAAGATGACTAAATCCCCAAAAATCAGAAATTTAATTTTATCTGGATGTTTGTTAGTATGATGAATTTTTCTTGTTATATTTTGAAAATGAGAGACATTTGTTGCTAGTTTTGCAACATGTTTTGCTGGGTGTTGGATGCTATGAACATTACTTACTCCAAATGGTAAAAGACAAAAAGATGAAATGACAAAGAAAGCATGATATACAGCATTAGCTTTAACTGCTCAGATTTATATTTTCACTTTATGAGTAGTTTTCGTAGCTAATGCATTTTTTAACTTTTTGGATTGAGTTAAATCATCAGATGTTTTATTATATTCTGCATATTTTATGTTGTTCATTGTGCGATGATCTTATGCATATTATCTACGTCATCCAGAAAAAACATGACTTTAATATTAAATAATTAGCATGAAGAATAGAATTAAAGAATTAAGAGCAAAATATAATCTCACTCAGCAAGAATTGGCTAATAAAGTCTGAGTAAGAAGAGAGACTATAGTTTTTTTAGAAATGTGAAAATATAATCCATCCCTAAAACTAGCTTTCGATATTTCAAAAGTCTTTTGAGTTAAAATTGAAGATGTTTTTATAGATGAATAGTGAATAGTATTGCTTTGTAGATTCTCGTATTTTTAATTTGCTTTTTTGTGAGAACTCCAGCATTCCCTTATTAATGGGTAGTGCTAATTTAATTAAAAAATGATTTAAAGTTTCAGCAATTTGTTCCTATGCGAAGAAGACGGTAAAATAATATATTATTTATAATTAAGAAAAAGCCTCATCTATCAAAGACAAGGCTTTTTATGTTTAATTATATGAACTTCTATTTCCCAGCGACAATAGCAGCAATATCTTCAAGAGATATACTTCAGTTACTTTTCTTAACATTTTGAGATCTATATAACATTAGCAATATTCGACTCCTTTTTTCCATTATCTTAGGATTTGTGTTGCCTAATATTCCAGCATTTTTAAGAAGATCTAAGTGCTTTGTATAATAACTAGAACTTTCAATATTATATTCATTTCCATATAATATTCTTGAGAAAACGGTTCAGAATTCTCATCTAGTTACTAATGAATTTGGTGAGAATCTACTTAAAGGAGTTCCATCAGCATGTATTCACATAATTTGTAATTTGTATCACTCTTGGATATAGAATGCTAAATCTCCCAATTTATTGCTTACATCTGGATAAGTTACAGATTTTTCAGTAGCATGTTTCATTCATAATAATTTTATAGCATATATAGATAACATTTTATCTAATTCGGCTCTTGTTATAGGATTTTTTAAGTTGGCTTTCATAATATTATCAGCAGCAACTATTCATCTTTTACAAGCCCACATATATGCTTCATTTACTTCATCAGAATAAGTAGATCATTGAATCGAACATGCTCTCTCTATGTCAGAAACTTCTCCTCAAAATGTTAAATCTTCGTCATCATTTCATCTGCTTGAACTTGATGATCATCATCTTGAAGAGGAACCACCTCCTCATGAGTAACCTCATCATCCAGATGAAGATCAATTACCATTAGAATTATCTACTCTAAGTTCTAATTTAAATTTTAGGATACAGTCATTTAATCTAGCACTTAAATCGAAAGAATTTTTGCTACCTAATCCAAGATTTATATTAATCAATTGATTAACATCAGAGACATCAAATAAAAATCCTTGATTAGCTAATTTAGACCAAATACTGTTACTCTCAATTCATAAAATTTGATTTATCAAAGAGTTTATATATGGAGCCAAATCATGAACTTCCTTTCCTTTATCAAAGGTTAAAACAAGAATATTGTTTTCTATTGAAGTTTTTATTCAAGAGATTTTATTATCAGTTAGTTCTTCATCAACTGCAGTTTTTAAGATATTCATAGCATTATTAGCAGTGTTGGCATCACAAGTCTGGACAGAGCTATTAGCATCCCTAAATTCTAATTGAAAATTTACTAAACAATCACCATAAAGGACTCAGGCATTAAAGATTTTTTGATCGTTTGTTCTTAAGATGATATTATATAGTAGAGTAACATTAGAAGATGTAAATATAAACCCTTTTTCAGCTAATTTAGATCGTATAGAAACAGTGTTATAACCTAGTATAACATCATACAAAGGCTGAACATACGGAGTTAAGTCTGGAATATCTCTTCCATTGCTAAGAGCTAAAACAATTTTGTTTCCTTCAATACTTGCCTTAATTCAGGTAGCATTTTTATTCAGGATTTCTTCATTGATAGCATTCTTTATTGTAATCAAAGCACTATTTGTTGTATTAGCATTACAAATTTGAATAGAACTATTATCGTTTCTAAATTCTAATTGGAACTTTACTAAACAATCATTAAATCTAACGGACATATCGTATAATTTTATATTATTAACGCCCAATTTAACGTTTATTAGTTGTGTAACATTTGATACATCAAAAGTAAATCATTCTTGTGCCAATCTATACCATATAGTATCATCATCGTATCCCAATATTACTCTAGTTAAAGAAGTTACATACGGAGTTAGATCTCAGATTTGTTTATCTTTGTTAACCATTAAAACGAGATTATTTCCATCGATAGTAGCTCTGATTCCAGTAGCATTCCTGCTTAAAATCTCTTCATTAATAGCATCTTTCATTAAAATTAAAGCATTGTTTGTTGTAGTATTATCACAAATTTGAGTAGAGCTATTATTTGTTCTAAACTCTAATTGAAATAGGACAGAGCAATCAACAAATTGAACATTCAAATCGAAGAGTTTTTTATTATCTAGTCCTAAATTAATATCAATTAACTGGCTAACAGTAGAAATATCTAATAGAAATCCTTTTTGTTTTAATTTAGATCGAATAGAAACCTCATCATAACCCAGCAAAAGATTAGTTAGAGAATCTTTGTAAGGAGTTAAATCTCAGATTTTCTTATCTTTGTTTAAAATTAAAACAAGTTTACCTCCTTCAACAGTAGCCATAATTCCTGTGATATTTTTACTTGAAATTTCTTCATTAACAGCATCCCTCATAATATTCAAAGCAGTCCTTGTTGTGCCCTTATCACAAATTTTAATAATTTTATCTTTAGATTCATTATTTGATCCTGCAACTACTTTTACATCATAATTTGTAATTGGTTTAACATCACTTACAGATTTATTTACTTCTTTACTAACAGCAGTACTATCAACACGAGAAGATGTAGATACAGATTTTGAGACTTCTGAAGCTGATTGAATAGCAGTAATTTTTTCAGAAGCACTGACAACGCCTGTTATCAAGGTTTGACCTATTAAAGATGCACAAGCCAGTAAGGCTAAAGTTTTCTTAAAAATGTTGTTCATCGTCATAATACAAAAACATATAAAACTATATAATCTTTAGCATATTGTCATATCTCCATACGCAATATACTAGGCTAGTACAATGTATAAAAAACATAATCTTTATTTCAAGAACAACAACTCACAAATGTGCCAACTATTGGTTATCAATCAAACAAGTTGTCAAGTATAAAAAAACGAGCTATAATAATGTCAATTTTGAAAAGTTAAAAACAATTAATATCTTTAACAAAAAAGATGTATAATAAAAATTATATTATAGTTATTTTATATTCTCATACTCTTCAATTTGCTTTTTCACGATAGCTTCATCATCGGGATTAGTTACTCCAAACCATTGGTCAGGAGTAGAATAAATTCTCATTTTTACTCAACTATTTTTGATAATATTAGTTAATTCTACAGGTAAGTAACATTCAATTCTTCTATCTCATTCATGTTCTTTTTTGAAGTTAGTCAAAATTTCATTTAAAGATTCTAAGGTTTTTTTATTCAATCCAAAAATATTCATACTACATAAATCATCCAAAGTTAATCAGAATTCTGATAATTTATCTTTTTCAATTCAAATTGTTTCGTTGATGTTTTTTACATATCAGTCTTCGACGGTAAAAATTCATCTATTAGTACTTCATACTTCAGGAATTACATTTCACAAAATATAACCCAAAGTACAAAGTTCATCAGGATTATTTTTCAAATGGTCATACACTATTTTGAAAGAGTTTTTCCCATAAATATCATCTCCGTTACAAACAACAAATGGTCAATCTATACAATCTAATGCGCTACAGACTGCATCGACAGTCCCCCAAGGTCTATCACGACTTTCTTGGTCGAAAGTTTGTTTTGCATATTTTACAGGTACTCATTCATATTCATCTCCAAATATTTCCTTAAAAGGTCATTCAGTCATATTTCAAACAATGAAAACTATTTGGTCGAATCCTGCAGGTAGAGCCTGACTTAGAGAATATTCTATCAAAGTTGTATCATTTGGTCAGACTTTTGCAAATTGCTTAATTCTTCCTCCAAAACGAGAAGACATTCCGGCTACCATGTAGACTAGAGATATTGCCATTTGTTGATTGATAAAAGAATAAAATCTGATTTTAATTTATAATTAAATTATAAAATTTCAAGATTCAACTACTCATGAAAGCATTGACTTTTATTGTAAATTATATAATATAGTTTTATAAATATAAGTTAAATAAAATTTAAAGCGGGTAGAAAGGAGGTAAAAAGTATCCTGCCGACTTATCCGGTCGTAAAATGGAGAGTTAATAAAAACAAAAAAATCAATAATATTATGGCAAAATCTAAGAAGTTAAAAAGAACATTTGTTCTTGATACTAACGTTTTGATTCACGACCCTAATGCTATGTATAGCTTTGATGAACATGATGTCGTGATTCCAATTACGGTAGTGGAAGAACTGGACCGTCTGAAGAACGGTAATGAGTCGCGAAATCTTAGCGCAAGACAGGCATCGAGAAATTTAACGAAACTTATTAAGGAAGGAGGCTCACCAACATCTATTTCTCTCGGAAAAGGTAAAGGAAATTTAATCTTCTTCGTCTTTGAAAAGTATCCAACAGTTTCTACAGATGCAGACAATTCTTTCAGAAATATCTTTATAGAAGATACGGCAGACCATCGTATCATCGCCGTTGCCTACATATTGAAAGAGCGAGGAGACAATGTTACCATTGTAACGAAAGATAACAACGTCCTCATCAAGGCAATTGCACTTGGCATCAACGCTGAGGATTATACCCATGATATGGTGCGTAATCCAGACCAGCTCGGTGAAAAGATTAAGGAGATTGACCCGGAAGACTTGGACTTGCCTAGGGTAACTACAGATCTCGAACTCTACCTCAACCAGCCGGTAATGGTAAAAGGTTGCAGCGATGGTCAGAATCACATTTATCGCTGGCAAGGAAAAGACTTTGATCTAATTAAGAGGCAAGAAATCGGTAAGACAGGGATTAAGCCAAAAAATCTTGAACAAGATTTTGCGGTGGACATCCTGATGGATCCTTCCCTCTCAGCAATAGCTCTTATTGGGTCTGCAGGGTCAGGAAAGACGTTGTTGTCTATTGCAGCTGCGGTTTCTCAGAAAAAAGAGTATGAGCGTATTCTTGTGGCACGTCCAGCTATTGAACTGAGTAATAAGACTATGGGTTTCCTTCCTGGGACTTTGGAGGAGAAGTATAATCCATATTTGGCGCCTGTTCGTTCATCTTGCCGACTGATTATGAGCAAGACGGAAGAGAAAAAAAAGGAAAGTGATGTGAAAATCTGGATGGATGATAAAGGTATCGAGCTTCTCCCACTTTCGATGATTCGTGGTGAAACATTCCATGATGCCTTTATTCTCGTGGACGAGGCTCAGAATCTTACCCCGACGGAGGTGAAGACTATGGTATCTCGTGCTGGTGACGGCACAAAAATCGTGTTCACCGGAGACATCAATCAGATAGATGTTCAGTATCTCACAAAAGAGACCAATGGACTTTCACATCTAATTGACCGCTTCCGTGGGCAGAAGTTCTTCGCCTATATCGAGATGCAAAAATCTGTGAGAAGTGCATTAGCTGAGGCAGCGGACAAGTTGCTTTAAGACGATTCAATCCTATTAATATTAAAAACCCCGTGGATTAATTATCCCACGGGGGTTTTTCAAACCTGATTTTTTAATCAGTTAGTTGTCTTAACTTTTTCTTAGCTTTATCATTGCTAGGTTCAAATTCCAAAATCGTAAAATAATTCTTTTTAGCATTCGCTATATCTCAAATTTCTTCATATAGCATTGCTAAAGTAAACAAATAGTTTGTATTCGTAGGTCTGAGTTTTATAACCTTTTCCATGCAAGAAATGGCTTCCACCATTCTACCAGTATTATAATATATTTCTACAAGGCTTAAATTATATTTCGGACTATCCGGCTTTAGATTTACAGCTTTATCAACTAATAATTCAGCAGTTCAATTATCTCAGTTTATAAAATAGATTTCTCAAATCTGCCACAAAGATTTGTGATCATCAGGAGTCCATTCGGTAATTTTCTTTAGTAAAGGTAAGGCCTTTTTATAGCTTCAAATCACAAAATAATAATCAGCTAACATCTTTGTTAATTCTAAATTTGAAGGATCGATAGCTAATCATTCAATGATTTTTTTCTCATATTCATCATATTTTCATCAGTTCTTCAATGTTGTAGCATCGATAATTATTCTATCAATCATCTTCTTTTCTTTTTCATCCAATACTTTCTCACTAGGTGTATCGAGTGAAGCAGTTTCATCAAAAACAGAAGATTCTGAATCTTCTTGTATGGTATCAGATTTATTATCTTTTTTCTCATTTTTCGATTCTTTATTCTCTTCAATATTTTCTTCTTCGTTCTTTTCAGCTACAGCAGTTTCTATGATTTCTTGAAATTTTTCATCGTTTTTGGTGTCTTCAGCATTAGGATTTATTATAGTTTCCTTATTTTCTTTAAGCTCTTTCTTTATTTGTTTAGACTTTATTTTTTCTTTCCAAAAAAGCACAATCTTATTTTTCAGTCAATTAGATTTACCCAAAAATCACTTAATAATTCGAGCAATCACAGCCATCAGTAGAATAATGGTCAATATAACCAAAACTCGAGCTAAGAATTGTTTCATAGATACTCTAAAAAAACTAAAAGTCAAATCTGTTTTTTTTAAGTATTTTTATTATATCCATCCATTATAATGATCTCTAAACAATAATCAACAAAATAAAAACCAAGAAGACTATTGCTCCTTATTTTCTACATTTTGCTTTCCTTCAGAAGGAGACTCTTTCACTTTTCCTTTCAACTTATCTACAGGAATTCTGATAAATCAATCACTAGTTTTGATATTTACATCCTGAGTTATAATATTATAAGATGCAACGATTCATGTATTATCACCATTTTCATCGGATCTTCTTTCACGAAGTCATGCCATATCTATCTTAGATCATTTGCGAGGAAACTTTTTACTCTCATTCACATACAAGTCTAGCTCATAAAGCAGACAACATTTCAATTTTCAGCATTTTCATTTTAACCTTTCAATATCTCTTCATTCCAAATTTTGCATAACAACACTTTCAATCTCAATATTTGGCAACATTGTACAAGTTTTACAGCATAGACATTGACCAGAGCTACACATCATTCCATCAGCTCCAGGGGACATTCTCATCATATCTCTAGCTCAAACCTGGAATAAGAACATATTTTTTCATAGTTTTTCCCTAAATCTTTTTACAAATTCAGTGAAAACGTATCTTTCTTCAGAATAAAAAAAGAAATAAAGCTGATCAGAAAAAATTTGAAATCTAGCTGTTACAGGCACAGAATTTGGGAATTCTTCTTGAAATTCTCTCTTAAATGTCGGAAAAATTTTTAGTGCAATTTCCTGCTGAGTGTTAAATTCTTCTTCTTCTTTTCATTCCAATATCCTTACAAAATCTGCAGAAAAGAAATTTTTATCTTTATCTCCAGACTGTACTCCTCACGAAATTATAGTTCAGATTGAAAGTTTCATAGCTCCAGTTTTTGGGTCAGGTTGTTCATAGACGATTCTATCCCCAACTTTTAAATTATCAAAAATCTCAAGAGAAATTTTATTTATATTTAAATATTTATTTGTATATCGATCTAAAGCAATTAAACTTTTCATGAATATCTATTCCTTGGATAAAAATTTTTAAGCTTTTTTAGAAGTAGTATTTTTTTTCACAGCTTTTTTAGGTTCAGTTTTTTTCATTTTCCCTTTATTGCCATCCTCTTTTTTTACTTCATCGGTTGTTTTACTATCAGATTCATCTCCATTTTCTTCAGCTTTAGTTACAATTTCATCAGCATCTCTAAATTCATCTATTTTGTCAGTATTTTCAACCATCATGGAGAAATCTTCACCGGAAATATATTCTCTCTTTATCAAAAGTTCAGCAATTTTTTCTATAGTTTTTTTATGTTTCAAAATTGTACTTTTGGCTACATCATAAGCATCTTCCAAATATTTTTTTACTCTTTCATCTATTTTTTCTGCCGTTTCATCACTATAAGGTTTATAAAAAGAAAAATCAGAACTCTGTTCATCTGGATAAACTACCAATCCAATTTCAGGATCCATTCCATATTTAGTTATCATATCTCTAATAATTTTATTAGCTCTTTCGAAATCGTTTGAAGCTCCAGTCGTGATATTATCCTTTCCAAAGAAAATTTCTTCAGAAGCACGTCATCCAAGTAGACCAGCTACCTCAGATAAAATATAATTTCTAGAATAGAGATTTCTATCTTCAGCAGGAGTAATCCAAGTTAATCCAAGAGCATGTCATCTCCTCACGATAGAAATTTTTTCAGGGGCATCAGCTTCGGGCTGTACATGAGCCAACAAAGCGTGTCCTAGTTCATGGAAAGCAATAACTCTCTTTTCTTTTTCTTGAATTCATTTAGATTTCTTTTCAGGTCACATAATCACTTTCTCCAAAGCATACTCAAAATCTTCTGGTTCCAAAACCGTTCTTCAATCTTTTGCAATTCTAAGAGCTGCTTCATTTACAATATTCTCTATATCAGCTCAAACCAAACCACTTGTTCTCTTAACTAGACTTTTTAAATTAACCTTGTCAGAGACTTGCTTCTTTTTTAAATAATAATTGAATATTTCAGTTCTTTCTTCTGCGGTAGGGGATATTACATAAACTTTTCTATCAAATCTTCCAGCACGAAGTAGTGCAGGATCAAGTATATCTGGCCTATTTGTAGCAGCCATTACAATAATATTTGTCTGATTATCAAATCCATCCATCTCAGTCAAAATCTGATTCAAAGTCTGTTCCTGTTCCTGATGTCATCACGTAGTTCCATTTCATCTTTTCTTTCCAATTGCATCGATTTCATCAATGAAAATGATAGCTTTGCCAGCATCTTTCGCTTGTTTAAATAATGTTCTCACTTTTGCAGCTCACATTCCTACGAGCATTTCCATAAATTCTGAACCAGAAGCACTAAAGAATGCAACATCAGCTTCTCCTGCTACGGCACGAGCGAGTAAAGTCTTTCCAGAACCAGGTTCCCCATAAAGTAGGATTCACTTTGGATGTCTAGCTCATACTTTATGATATTTTTCAGGATTTTTGAGATAATCTACCACTTCCATGAGTTCATTCTTCACTTCTTCCATTCATGCAACATCTGAAAATCTAGTTTTGCTCGTCTCTTTCGTAGATTTCTTTCAGACTTTTATATCCATTAGTCATCATGCTCAGTTTCATTTTCACATCATCAAACGGAATCCAATTATGAATATCAAAAAGAATAATAAAATTCCTCAAAACTCTTTCAAAAAGCCGATAAACATATTTTCTTCATTGTAAACTGTATTAATTAAAGTGCTTCCAGTTAAATTTAATCATAATTCTGTTATGCTAGTATCAGCAGGTTTTTTTGTCGTAATGAGATAATAATTATCGATAGTTTTCGTTCATCATAATGGGAATGGTGAAGTTTTTTCCTCACTTCAGCTCAATATATATCACTTCAGAGTTACGCTATCTTCAATTTCAACTTTTTTGAACATATTGTTATTATAAAGAATTAGCCAAGAATTTAATGATTTTTCATCTTTTTTAATGATGTTATCAACATGCTTTTCTTCTCAACTTCAAATAGATGAATTATTATTAAAAATCACAGAATAATCATCTACATTTTGCACGGTAGCAATTATAACGGTAAAAAGAACCAAAGCAATAATAACTTTTATAAGAGATTTTTTCATTTATTTTTATGTAAGGTAAATTAATCAGATTTCTGGTGAAATATACCATATTTCACACCAACAGTAAATTATATGAAATTTTACTTTCAATGCAAGCGAGAAGAAACAAATTTCTTTCCTTGAATTTCACATTCTAAACATTATTTTTATATACAGATTTTTTTATTTTTTTTGTTCTCCAAGAATTGATGTCGTGAGAAGTAGCACAGAAAACTAAAATGGAAGCATATGAATTTGAATTACGTCGGAGAGCATTCGCATGATTGTCCAGAAGGTTTAGATATTCACGAGATGAAGAGAGTATTGCAAATTTAGTTAAAAGAACTGATAAATGACAGCTAGAGACTGCATTGAAAGATACTTCCCCAGAGGATTTACATAAATTTACACTTCAAACATACACTCAATATAAAAAAGATTTCATAGAAAAAAATCAGAACGAATTTCCATGAAGAGATAAGAGATTTTCACTCGGATATTATATTGATCGTTTGGAATATGAACTAAAGGTTATCAAGGAAATGTGATTCAATTCATACTTCCTAATTGTGTCAGAATATGTACGCCGAGCTAAAGAACATCAAATTTCTGTATGACCATGAAGATGATCATGAGCATGATCATTACTAGCTTGGTTAGTATGAATTACAGAAGTTGATCCACTTCCATTTGATTTACTTTTTGAACGTTTTCTTAATCCTGCCAGAATTTCAATGCCAGATTTTGATATTGATTTTGAGGATTCTTTACGTCAAAATGTAATTGAACATTGTTATGATTTATACTGAGCCGAAAAAGTTTGCTCCATCTGAACATTCATGAAAATGGCAACCAAAGCCGCATTCAAAGATGTTGCCAGAACTCTTTGAGTACCTTTTGAAAAATCAAATTATATAACAAATCTGCTTCAAGACAAAGTATGATTAGTTGCACAAGTAGAAGATCCAGAATGAGCTCCAGAATTGAAGAATATATATGAATCTGATGAAAAAATTCATCAGGCTATTGAATATTGAGATAAATTAACATGAAATCTTCGCCAGATGTGAGTTCATGCTTGTTGAATTATTATCGCTCCAGAAAAAGTTACCACTTACACACCAACTCAATATAACAAAGAGGAAGACCATACTATCGTAAGCCAATATGATTGACCAACATTAGAATCAATCTGACTTTTAAAAATGGACTTCCTATGATTACGTAATCTTTCCATCATCAAGAACTGCGTAAAGATCATCAAGGCTCGTGCAGATCAGAAATGAGAAAAAATTCCAGAAATGTTTGAAGAGTTTTTGGAAACAATGAGTTTAGATATTCCAATCGATGACGAAGAAACATATAAATCAATCTTTCAGCAATGAGATACAACGTGAATTTTTCAGTTCGAATCCGCATGAATGCGTCGTTATCTGATTGAGCTAATTCCCGAAAAAATCGATAACTTAGTTGCTATGAATGCACTTTATCGTCCATGACCTATGGAATTTATACCAAGATATATTAATAGAAGACTTTGAAAGGAAGAAATTGAATATATGTATCCAGAACTTAAAATAGAACTAACTAGAAAATACTGAGCTGAAGTAGCGGAACAAGAAAGAAAAAAGCTGATTGAAGATTTGGATCCATTTCTAAAAGAAACATATGGAATCGCTGTTTATCAGGAGCAGTTAATGTTCCTTGTACAAGCAATGGCGTGATTTTCACTTTGAGAAGCTGATCTGCTTCGTCGTGGAGTCTGAAAAAAGAAAAAATACGTAATAGAACAGTTAAAGAAAGAGTTCATCGAACGTTGAGCGTCTTTTCATTGATATAAACCTGAAACCACAACTCAGATTTATGAAAAAATGATAGAGCCAGCAGCTTCATATTCATTCAATAAATCGCATTCTGTATGTTATGCCATGATTGCATATCAGACAGCTTACCTAAAGGTTCATTATCCAATTGAATTTTCAGCAGCCTTGATACGTTCTGTAGAAGAAGATATAGATACTCAGAGTTTTTATTTCTCTGAAATTCAGCAGAAATGAATTGATATCTTACAACCTGATGTGAATGTTTCATTTAATCATGTTGCAGCCATTGACCAGAGCGTAAGAATCTGATTTATTTCTATTAAATGAGTGTGATTCGATACATGAGAAGAGATTCAGGAGGAGAGAAAAAGGTGATGAAAATTTACTTCACTTGAAGATTTTTGTAAAAGATGTTCAAAAGTCATAAATAAAAAAAGTTTGGAATGATTAATCAAATCATGAGCATTGGACCAATTCGAAGATCGTAAAGTGTTACGAAATAATGTAGATCAAATCATTAATTGGATTTCAAATTCAGCAAATGCTAGTCAAGGTTTGTTTTGAGATTTAGAGAATAAGATTCCATTAAAAAAAGTAGAGAAATCTACTCTCATGGAAAGATTGATGATGGAACAGGAAGTTTTCAAAAGTTTCATTTCATGAAATCCTTTGGATTGATTATATAAATTCATAAAAAAAAGAACTCTGCTCTCAAATATCAAAGATAAAACCGATGTCTGAAATTTTGAAATAGTTTGATATATTAAGGATATACGTCGTGCAAAGAAAAAATGATTTTTTATTACAATAGAGGATATTTCCGATAGTTTTGATATATTCTTATCAGAAACATATGGATTATCAAAGTTTGATCTAGTTATTGTATCATGATGGAAGAAAAACAGAATTCAGATCTCTAAAATTGTAAAAACTTCACGTGAAAAATTAAAAGAATTAGCTTGATGATCTTTCGATGAAAATGATACAGTTTCAGCTGTTAAAAAAGCCAGGGCAGGAGAGCAACAACAACTTAATATAGAGCGTATAAAAGCTGAAATTGTGGCAGAAAACACAAAAATGGCAGAAGAAAATAAAGTGAATCAGAATAAAAGTACTTTCAATAATGAAGAAACGGTTCTAGAAGATTTAGAACTTGAAGATATAGAAATGGACGAAGATTTAACCGAAGAAGAAAAAGTGGATGAAAACAATACGGAAGATGTTATAGAAGATATATCAGATCCAGATACGCAAGAAAATGATATAGTAATAGGGGAAGATGAAAATATAGAAATTTCAGAAGATGACAAAGAAAAAGAGGAAGAAATTAAAGAAGAAAAACAAGAGCCTGAAACAAAAGATGATTATAATTTGGATGATAAAGAGATTTTTATTATTACAGCAGAAAATCTACCGTTCTCAAAAATGAAATCATTAATGACTATTGTAGCTTGAAATCCTTGAGATATCACGATTCAAGTTTTATGAAATGAGATGAAAGTTTCAGAGAAATGATTAGGAGAACTTAAAAAAATAATTCAAGAATAATTTATAATTAATACTAAAATAATGCAGGGGGGAGAATTAAAAAAAAGATTGGAACAAGCACAAAATATCGCAATTTTTGGGCATCAATCGGTTGATGGAGATGCGATAGGATCAATGTACGGACTTTGATTGCAATTAGGAAAACTCTGAAAAAATATTTCATATTTTACTCCAGACGCTCCTAGCGAGACTTTTTCATTTTTAAATATTCAAAATTTACAAACAGAATTCGATTATTTAAATTATGATCTTTTAGTATTTGTTGATTTTTCTACATATAATATGATAAAAAAGTTTACACATTGACATGAAGCATATTTTGATAAACAGCAAAAGGTTATTATAGATCACCATATTTTTTCAAAGGAATTACCAAATTCAGTTGAATTTCGTGATGATAGTTCTATTAGTGCTGCTCAATTAGTTTTTGAACTTACTCAGCAATGGCGACCAGATTTGATAGATTCTCAAATAGCTACATTCATATTGACATGAATAATGACAGATAGTGGAAATTTCCGTTTTGATGAAGGAGAAGAATCAATTCGTGTGTCAAGAAATAATTTATCATTACTAGAAAAATGAGCCCATAAAAAATTGATCATTGATAATGTTTTTCGTAGCAAAAGTTTTGAAGATTTAGAGTTTATGCAAATAATTCTTGGTAGAATGAAAAGGGATGAAGATATAATTTATTCCCGATATTCACAGGAAGAATTGGAACAATACGGATTACACCCAGATAGTGCAGATTATGCTTTATATTTGATTTGAGACATCAAAGATCAAGAATTAGTTATTCTGTGAAAGGAAAAAGATGATCATATAAAGTTTAGTCTCCGTGCAAAGGGAAAATATAATTGTAGAGATATTGCAAAACATTTTTTATGATGATGACATGCAAATGCAGCATGATGTTCCATCGAAAAATCATGAGATTTAGAAAAAGACGTAAAAGATTTTGTGCGTCAAGTAAAAGTCTTAATAAATTGATAATCTATAAACTTTATAACTTATGAAAAAAGCAACTCTGAAAGAGCTGCTTTTTTTGTCTCTCATCTTTATTAAAGATTATTAATTTAATTCTAGTGCAATTACTTGGCTTCATCCACTTACACTGCTCATTAATAAGTTTTGAACCATAGATGAAATCTCATTTTCTCATCACTTTTTGTATCACAAATAGAGATTCACATATGTCGTTAAGACTGTTCTTTCCTCCTGTGTTAATTCTTTAGCAATTCATTCAATAGATTTTCAACTTGTATATGCATTTATAAAAGAAGTAGCAACATTAGCAACTTTATTACCATCAATTTCTAATCAATAAATATTAGCAATATCTTCAACTCACGCTTTTGTATCATTCATAATTCTTGATATAAAGATTCCGGCAATAGATCAGAATATAGAATTTGCATCATTAAAATATTGTAAAACAGCCATTTTCGATCTAGTAAGGATTAGTTCATCATCTGTTAGATTTTCTCCAAAATAATTTCTAATAGTATCATCATCAACAGTTAAAGCATATTTAGATCATAAATTATTTGTGCTAAGTAACTTTAAATAACCTTCCTTGGCTAATCTTACCAGAGTTGTTATAGTCCCATCTTTTTCAATTTTAGTTTTGTCTCCATTTAGTTTAGCAAAGAATCTGTAGAATAAAGTCTCATTTCATTCTCACATAGTTACAGTTCAGATATTAGGATCAATAATTAAATAACGAGTATTATCATTTTTTAATCTTCGATATGTTTTACACAAATCTCAATCCGAAGAGTTTTTATAGAATTCTCCAAGCATTCAATCTCATTTTATATTCCATTGATTTCATAAGAAATATTGGATATACGTTCAGGCAATAATTATTCAATCTTTATTATCACGGTCAGCTAACGCATTAATGATTGGATTATATTGAGGGAACTGTAGATTGAATATGTTCTTCGCTGTGTATCAGTACTTAGTTTTATTACTAGCTTGCAAATTATCATCAAAAACTTGCATAGTTCCCACATTTCACTTATACCACACAAATACCGAATTAGCTCACTGAGAAGCTATCCTTAAGAAGTTAAACACAATCTGAATTCAGAATAAGATTCAAACAAGTATAATCAAAATTTGTGGAATAATCTTTGGATTCTCTTTACCATTCTTTTGCAAAATTTTATCCCAGAATAGGGCAACAGTAATCATAGTCCAAGATATTAAAGCAGTTCAGTACCAAAGTATAGATGATCATATAATCCACCAAATTCACCAACCAATAAGAGTAGTTAAAGCAATTGATGTTAAAACTTTATCTTTCTTTACAATAGCATATATTAGAGCAACTAATAAGAATACATATACAAAAATCCAGAAAAATCCAATATCTGTATAATAACTACTCAAATTCTGTAATGACCAGTTGTACGAAATATTTAATGGTACCAGATATCTATAAGGGATGCTTATAGAACTTTCAGTGGATGAAATACTATGGGACTGGTAGTACTGTCTTAGATTAACTATTTCATCATGGAATATCGCAACATTAGAAGATCAGAATCAAAGTGTTCATTCAGATTTTGCTTTGTCATAAGCATCTATTGCAGATTTTAATAGTTGTCAGGCTTCTCAATCTTTATTTTTTATTCAATTCTCATATATTCCACGCAAATCATCAATCCTAAAATTATCTATAACATTTGCATTATTACACAACACTTTAGCATCATGATTAAATCAATAACAAGTATCACTTGTTGGCCATACTAATTTCATAACTCAATATGTTAAATTCTTTTCACAAATAACATTATTCGCATCTGAAGATTCACCACATTCACCACTTTTTGGCCACATAGCCTTAAAGAATTTAAACCATTTTTTATTTGCAGTATCTTCATCAATACTAAATAAATTTGAACTCGTAAACTGTTTCCATCAATATCATATATATCTTCACAAGTCTTCTCATCAATTTCAACCATCAAGCACCTGTAAATTTTCATTTAATTCCTTATCTGAATAAATATTTCCAGCAGATGAACATTGCTGAAATGTTTTATCATTTTTTGAAGATAATATAGTAGAATCCACAGAATCTTGAACCTCAATTGAATCAATATCATCGGAATCTGTAATTGCATCTATATTATTAATATTTTCATTCTCTGTATTTTGAGCCAAGAATTTATTATTTATTTCATTTTTCTTTTCTGTATCCATACTCAAGAAAACACCTTTTATGGAATTTGAAAAGGAATAATTGTCAGTCATTATTTGACTGATTGTAGTCCAAGGTAATTTAAGAACAATAAGAGGAAGTAAAAATCAGACTCACAAAATAATCAAATCCTTAAAACTTCTTCAGAAATCTTTTCTATTTGAACGTTTTAATAAGTGTAACATAAGTCATACAACTGTGATAATTCATCAGATAATAATAAACCATAAGGCATTCGAATCAGTCAGCATAACTGAAGAAGTCAAAACGTTAAATTTTCTTACAAGTCACATAACCATTATTCATAGTCCAAGACCTGTCAATGAAGAGAATCGCAAGCATACAAGTAATAATCAGAACAAAACAAAATCAACAAATGCAGTAATCTTTGCTAAGGCAGCAAATCCAAAAAATAGTCACGCAACCAAGATATATTTAAATAAATCTTTTTTGTTTTTAGAGTTCTCTCTATTTTGAAGAAAGATTAATCCTGCTAACAGAGCCAACAAGCATAATGCCATCACTCATAAATCTGTTTTATTATCGACGATTACAAGAAATGCTCACATTCAACCAGTTAGCCATAGTAACAAGATATACCATCACATAGTTATTCAATTTGAATTATTCATTTCAACATCAGTAATCGAATCTTTTCATTTTTTTAGCTCAGATTTTTCATCTTCATTTTTTTGTTTCTTATTACTGATGAGTGAAAATATCTGGAAAATTATAGCAATTCAGAAAATTAAAACGAGAAAAGCACTTATATTGTTCATAGAAATCGCGATGTTATCTGGAGATAATCCAAACCATCAATTAGTGCATCCAGTTAAGGAAAAAACGAAAGTTAAGAATTGGTGCCAGAATCATGGCATTCCACCTCATACACCGTTTCATCGATAAATCCCAGCATTTTCAGCTAATATTTTTGGAATATACATATATTCATGGTTAGCATCCCAAGCCGTTGAATATGGAGTGAATGCATTTTGTATTCACATATATAAATAAGCTACCGAAAAAAGAACAGGTAAAAATATAGCCAAAAATCAGATTTTTTTTCAGCTCCAAAATTTTTTCGAATTTACATTCCATTCTCAAGCTGTAACTCATTCCTTAAATTGGGTTAATATACCTCAAATTATTTCTCATCGTTTTCAGAGTTGTTCTCTTTCATATCGAATCATAAATCCTAATCACAAGAAAAGAATCCAACTTACAATTCAATACAACAATCAAATTCATAATAAGATTTGAACAAGAATTACAAAACTACAAAATCAGATTCAGAAACTTAAAAATATTTCCTGCCAGCGAAATTGACTAAATTTTACCCGTTTTCTTTCAATCCAACTTCATAAAGCGGAAAATCAAAGTATTAAATAAGTTCATAAACAAACAAGCAATATAGTATTGAAAATCGTTATTATATTTCAGAATCAAATAGGGTCTCATTTGATATTGCTATGTACTAATCCAAAAACTCAAGCTCAAATTATGAATCGCATAATCAAATTTCTGATTTTAAATTTTGAGCTCAGAAACAAATATAGCAAAGGGAAACATCAAGCACACGCCAAAGCAGAAAGAAAAACTCACCAATTTTGACCAGAAGACAGCATTCAAAAATAATACGTATGCTCCGCTAAATACGCAAAAAGAGCCTGATATCATAGCCAACCGATAATTAAAACTAAAGCAGTGATACCGATCAGGGACAAATACTTTTTCATTACCAAAAAAAATGAAATAAAAAACCAACAAATATTGTATTTTTTAGCCTTTCTTTTTCAAACTAAAAAAGTCTTCAAAAATTTGACATTTTTTTATTTTTAGTATATAATACTATATATTAATTTATATATACAAATACAAAAATGGCTCATCGATCAGGATATGAACAAGCTTATCAAAAATTTAATATCGCTCTGTGAAGGAGAATAATTTCCCATAATCACAGAGGTAGAAGAGTGGAAAAGCTCTATAATGCAGCAAAAAAATGTTCTCATTGGCGAGTGTATGCATGAGAAGCAGTTCTAGCTTTTTTGTTTATCTGATGGGCAACTATGCGATGATCATGAGACAACCTAAAAAATAATACAAGTCTTGTTTATCCATTATTTCAAGTGTCTACATTGGAATGTAGAACAATGGAACGAAATTCTATGCCAGATTCTTGTAAAATTAAATTGCCAATTATCAATAATGCTGATTATACAACATATGTAAATGAAAAAGTATATACAGATATTTATACAACTCTTTGGTGATGATCATACCAAGAAGAATGGAATCAAGCAGCATGAGCTCACTACTGAGTAGATATTGCATCAGCAAAATGAACTCCACTTTATGCAATTGCAGACGGAGAAGTTTATTCAGCTTGATATAATTCTGCATATGGGAATGTAGTAAAGATAAAATTCAAGTTTAACGGAGAAATTCTTTTTGCAACATATGCACATATGAATAGTATTTCAGTAAAAGCATGAGATATGGTTACAAAATGACAGAGAATCTGAGAAGTTTGAAATACATGAAATACATTCTGAGCACTAGGATGATACCATGTTCACTTTGAAATTGACAAAAATAGCTGATGAAGACCAGCATATGCATTTGCATGATGTCCAGACCTTTCTAAATGACATTCAGAAATTATTGCAAAGTGATTATGTAGAATGCAGTTATTCCAAAATACAAAAGATCCAATCGCTTTACTTGAATCAGTAGATGCTCCATATCCAAATCAAGTGGTAGAGAAACAAGAACCTAAACCAGAAGTAAAAGAAGAGAATAATAAAGAAGAAAATCATTGAACATCAACATGAGAAATAGTTTTATCATGAGAAGTTAAAGATTCTACATGAGCAGTTAAAGAATCAACATGAGAAATTAAAAAAGTTGAATTACCAGAAACTAAACCAGTTGAGCAAAAACCACTAGCACAAAATGAAAAGAAAAATCTGATTGAATTAAATTTTGATGGACTTGATGTGAAATGAAAGGAATTTGTAAACAAGTGGAATATCGAAGTTGAAAAAGGATTTGATGATTCTGTAATGATAGAAAGATCTACACAAATTACTATCCGTGTAACAAACAAAGTTTCATGAGCTAAATATAATTGAGCATTAAATATTCCATTCACAGCAATAGCAAGCAATACAAATATTTCACTAAATCCAGTATCTGTAATGTTGGTTCAAGATGGAGAAGCTAAAATCACTATCACTCCAGTAAAAAAATGAAATACATATATTGCACTTAATTTCGGTAATGCAAAGATTTGATGAACAACGATTTCAGTTAAATAATATATAATACCATATAATAAGAAATCTGATTCTAAAATGAGTCAGATTTTTTTTATTTAATCTTGCAATATTGTAAATTTAGGGTATTGTAAGCATAGTTTTACTATTTTCCTGCTACATAAATGAAATATTTTCCAAAAATCTCACGAGGTAAAGTTTACCTCTCACCAATTCATACGGATGACTATGAACTTTTTACAAAATGGATGAACGATAAGAGGATTACAGATTGAATAACAACTTGACCAAGAATTATTTCAATAACAAGTGAAAAAGAACGGCTAGAAAGTGTAGCAAAAAGCTGAGAATATAATTTAGCAATAATCAGAAAGGATGGAGATAAACTTCTCTGAACTGTATGATTATTCCATATTGACCATATAAATCAATCAGCTGAACTTTGAATTTCAATCGGAGACTTTGATGAACATAGTAAATGATATTGAGCAGATGCAATTAATGCTATGCTGTCATTCTCATACGATACACTTAATTTATATAATGTTTTCTTACAAGTAAAATCATTCAACAAAAAAGCTATTGCATGTTATAAAAAAGTTTGATTCAAAGAAATCTGAACTAGACACCATTGTCAGTATTGTAACGGTGAATGGCATGATTTAGTTATAATGGAAATGTTGAAACCAGATTGGCAAGAAAAGAATAAATAATTTATCTTTTATATATTCATAAAATGAAATATTTTCCAAAAATATCACGAGGAAATATTTACCTTTCACCCATCAATCCAGAAGATTATGAACTTCGGACAAAATGGGTGAACGATAGTAGAATAACGGATGGAGTGAATCAGACTAAAGCAATTATGTCGATAAACAAAGAAAAAGAATTTCTCGAAAAATATTCAAAAGATTCAGATTCTACAAAAGCTTTTGCAATAGTGAATAAGGAAAATGATAAAATGTTGTGAATTGTAGATTTATGAGATATTAATCATATAGATCAAGTAGCAAGACTTGGAATCTCGATTTGAGATGTTGAAGAACATAATAAATGATATGGAACAGATGCAATTAATGCGATTTTGTTATTCTGATTTTATACATTGAATTTACGTAATATAGATTTACATGTTTTCTCATTTAATAAATGAGCAATTAGATGTTATCAAAAAGTCTGATTTAAAGAGTACGGAATAAGAAAAGAAACGCATTACTGTAACTGAAAGTTCCGGGATGAGATTTATATGGATATAACAAAAGTAGAGCGAGAGGAAAAGAACAAAGAAATTTTAAGAAAATCTTAACTATATTTTTGCAGCTTCTCTCTGATAGTATCAGAAATTTGACGTCTATTCCACTCTTTATTTTCAAAACCCTGAATAGCATTTTTTAACGATGATATACTTTTTTTATCAATCAAAATCCCACTATTTTCATCCACTAATTCTTGGCTTCATCACTGAGCGAATCAAATTACAGGAACTCACAAAAGCAAGGCTTCCGCAGTTCACATTCAGAATGATTCTTTAGTCAGATTTATCAATCATTTTGCATTTCTGATAATCTTCAAACTTTCCTCCTGTGGTAGC
>CAMVNA010000008.1 GCA_947168725.1 uncultured bacterium
CATTGAAATACAATTTAATGTAGTCCTTATACTGCATATCAGGAGGTAAATCAGTTTTTCCATATAATGAAACTTTTCCAAGTCTAGATTCCTTTTTTGCTCATTTCTCCTCTTTTTCTCTATTCTCGAGTTCCTCTTCGATAGTAATTACCTTAATTTTGAGTTTATCACATAAATCATAGAATTTCTCCAAAATTCTGATAGATCCTTCCATGTTGTCAAGCGAAGAGATTAAGTCTTCTTCGAGCAAGCTTCATTTTTCGGCTCATTTTAGGAGCAATTCCTGCAAATCTTCGCTTAATTCAGAAATATCCTCCATGAGGTTTTCATAGATTTTTTTTCTTTCTTCGTTCATATATTATGGTCTATAGTGCTAAATAATCACAAAAAATTTATTCACAAAAAACTTATCACATATTATTTTTCATATTTGAGGTATTGAGTGGAAGAGCTTTGTATTTAGGTCAAAAGCCTATTGAAATGCTATCTTTGCATTCGTTTCATAGAAAAAAAGGATACCACATCGAGTACCAAAAACACTATATATCATTCCATGTATGAAAATCAAGTGAAAAAAGTCATGTTTTTTTTGCATTTTTTTATGATTGTATATATAATTGTCGTAGTTTTTTTAGATTAATACCCCAAAATATAAATGGATAATATAGAAAAATTAAAAGCAGAGGCAGATGAAATCAAAAAATCATTAAATGCATTAAAAGATAATGTTTCAATTTCTGAAGATGAGAAAAAAAATCAAGCTGAATCATTAAAAAACCGGGCAGAAATTGTTGAACAAAAAGTGAAAGATGAGATTAACGTATTAAATGGCAAAACAGATGCAGAGTCAAAGAAAAAAAAAGAAGAAGCAGAAGCTCTTTTGGACAGTTTCACAGATATTATGAATTTATACACCTCTATTATTAATTCCAGCAATAATACATCAACTCAGACAAAGCAGGCTGAAACAGAGAACAAAAATATTTTTTCAAGAGCAGGAGAATGGATATGAGATCAGTGGTCAAAAGCAGGAAATTGGGTATGAGAACAACGAAATTCCATATGGGATACAAAAAAGCGAAAAGGAGAGTGACGAAAGAACTGATTTCGTTTAGCATGATTTGCATTAACTGGAATATGAGGGGCCGCTTTAATATGTAAATGAGCAAAAAAAATGCGGGATTGGACATTTTGAGGTGATAAAGAAGATGACTCTACAGTAGAAAATGACAATTCAAGTGAAGAAAAACAAGATGAAGATAAAGGAGAGAAAGAATCTTTATTAGAACGTTGATTTGATGTTCTTTTGAGATTTTTAGATAAAAAATCTAAAGAATAATATATTATTCAAATATTGATAAATAATATATTTTAACAGTTATTCTACGAAAATTATTCAATAGAAAAAAAGTCCGATTTTTTTTGCATTTTTTTATGTTTTAACATATAATAATAAGTAATTTATTTTAACTTTTAACAAAAACGTTATGACAAAAATCGAACAATTAGAAAGTAAGACATCACAAATCAAAAGTGATTTGGATAGTTTAAAAAGTGATGTTAATCTTTCAGAAGAACAAAAAAGAGAAAAAGCTCAGGAAATTTTTAATAATGCAGAAACAGAAACAATCAAAAGAGATGTTGAACAAAAGATCAACGAATTAGAATCTCAAACATGAGAAGATTCTCAAAAAGAAATAGAAAGGGCTAAGACTTTATTAAAGAATTTAGATGAAATAACGACATTATATAACGATATAATGTGAGAAGAAATAAGGAATCAAGATCTAAATCAAAACAATACAAATCAAATAGAGGATAAATATCAAACAACGAATACTCCAACTTCTGAAGTTCAGAATGAAGACAAATCAATTTTATGAACGATTGGAAACTGGTTCTGAAGTGCAAAAGAATGGATATGAAACCAATGGTCAGATATATGGAATACAGATAAACGAAAAGAAGATTGACTGAAGAATTGATTACGTACAGCATGATTTGCAGTAACATGAGTATGAGCTGTAGCTCTTTTATGGAAATGAGCTAAAAAAACTTGGAATTGGTTGTTTTGAAGTGATGATGAAGAAGAGGAAGAATCAGATAAGAAATCTGAAAAGAAAAGATGATTTTTAAGTAAAGCATGGAGCGTTATAAAATGGACAGCTGTCGGTGTATGATGAGCTTTTTGAATAAATCGATTAGGTAAAAAATTGTGACGACGAGGTACAGAACCGAATGCTACATCATCAGCTGAAGATCAAGTTAAGGCTTCAGAGAAATTAAAAGAAGAAGATCCTGAAAAGTTTGAGAAATATCATGAACTATGAGAAAATATTGATAGTCAGTATAATCAATTAATGGGGAAAGAAATATCAGCATGACGATGAGGAGTAAGTATAGCAGATTGATATAAAAAATATTGTGATAGTTCAAAATTATCCCTTGAAGACTTCAAAGCAACAGTACCTATGTGTGTAGATAACCAATTTTCATCCGTATGAAACATGTTATCAGAAGCAGGATATTATGCATACTTAAGATCAAAAAATTTTAAAGAATTAAAGGATGCTCTTCTAAAAATGATAGGTGATTGATCTGATAAATTAATTTGATCAATATTTCCATTTTTTGGATGTTTAAAGTCATTTGAAAGATATAAAGATAAAGATTTCTTAGAAGGTATTAAAACATGGTTAGACGATTGAGCTCCTACTGAAAGATGTGAAGAACTGCAACTATTTTTTAGACAATATGCCAAAGTTCTAAGTTATGCACAAGATAAGCGTTTCGCATTAATAGAAAAAATAGCAAAAAGAAAATTAGATGCAATGAATGCAGCATGAGTTGATACATCAAAATATGCAACTATCAACGATGCTATTAATGATGAAGAATGGTTTGAAGAAAATATTAAATCAGATAGTGATTACATAAATTTCATGGAATGAAAATTAACGGGAGCAATAGACGTAATGAAAAAAGAATCTTTATTCGATGATAAATTATCGGAATGAGTAGAAGAAATTAAAACAACAGTCGATTCTTATAGGGAAGATGTATTAAACGAACATGATTGAAAAGATGCTTTATGAAGACTAAAAGAGAATAAAAACGCACTAAATGGAAACAATTATAGTGAATGAATGGAAGTTATAGATAAGGTTTGTAAAGATGTTGACGAAAGTTTCGAAAAAGACTGGACATACATGTACTTTTCATTTGCTCATACTTTAACAAATTCTGATGAGAAAAATATTCAAGAATTTCTTGAAAATTCGTGATTAAAAGCAGCAAAAAATGAGCTAAAATCAAAATTATTGGAGTTTAAAACAAAATTTAAGAATAAAAGCATTACAGCAGACGAAGTAGAAGGATATTCCGACTTAGTAAACAGTTATTTTGCAATGAAAAAGGAGATAATGGTTGCAGCTAAAGCAATACAGACAATGAAATCTGAAGATCCAAGTATAGTGAATAGAGCATTAAGTACATGAGCAGCAATCTTACATGATCTTTGGGCACAATGAAAAAAAGCATATGAATCTACAAAAAAATGAGATTTGTTCGAAGCGTGGTTATATTCAACATTTCCTCTGATAACACTTGGATGAGTTACGAAGTTAGTATGAAAAAATAATAAACTAGCCAATAAACTTTGAAATTGTCTCTTAAAGGTCAATGCAATTGGTGCAATTCCATGAGCAGCACAATGAGCATACAAATTATGGGGTAATGTTTTACGTAGAACAAGCCATATTAACTGATTATCGGACTGGATGTTAGTACACTGAAGATATAATATTGAACATTGAGATGAGTTACTATTTCAAGATGTTTTAGAGTGAAGAATTTCTTGAACTAAAGCAGAAAATGTTATTAAAAAATGAAGATGGGAGAAGAAACGAAGTAAGGCTAAGAAAGTAAATTCTCTTGAAGAATTATTAAAAACAGTTTGATGATTAGATTCCTCTACTAATGGTAGAGTGTTAACAGATTTATTTAAAACAAAAGTCCAAATTTGAGGAAAGGAAGTCGAAATATCCTTCGTGAAAAATGAAGAGATTAGAAAAATAATCTATTGAGTTCCAACATGAACAACTTGAAAAATGAAATCAGTTTTTAATTGATACTACAGAAGAATATACGGAGATTTTTCTAAGATAGAATGAAACGCAAAACATCTATGATTTTGAGAATTGTTTTGATGGACAGATTGAGGAGTATCAAAAATTGAAAATCTATCCGAAAATCAGCTTATATTCCTTAAAAGAATTGTAGAAGACTGAAATTTTACAGATCCAACAAAACAGTTGAAGAATCTTTTAGATAATATAGATAAAATAGACTTAAATGGAATAACAGAGGATAATTTAATTAAAGTTATTGAAGAAATATGAAGCAATGCTACAGATTTAGAAGATGTTGCAAAAATACAAAATAAAGTAAACAAATTTAAGGGAGTTGATAATATTCCACAGCAACGTCTTAAACAACCTATATTTTCTGAAATTGATAACACAAAGTGAGTACTTCAAAACGAACTGAATAAAACTTCAAATGCAGCAAAACGTCAACAGATACAGAAACAGATTAATCAACTTGAAGATTTTAAAAATGAAATGTGAAAAATGCCAGACGCTGAATTTAAAAAGATGGATAGTTTATTAAGTTGTTTTGAATTAAATTGAACAAGAAAGAATTTAAATTGAATTATAACAGATGTAACTAAGTTGAAAAAAATAATTGATACGGGTTCTCATTTAACAGTAGGCGAAAATTGAGTTACTAAATCGATAGATGATATAATAAAAAATCTTGATGCAGATTGATTAAGAAAAGCCATAAAGTTCAATAGTTGAATAGCAGATGAATTGGAGGATGTTGCAAAAATATTTGAACATATAAAAGTAAAAAACATGAAAAATGTACTTTGAAATGCTGATGATGTTTTGAGGTGACTCAAGTTTTTGGTAAAAACTATAGCACAAGTATCATAAAAAATTTTTACCCTTAAAAAAATAAAAAATGCCAGAAACTACAGAAGTATTAAAACAGGAAATTTCAGAAGCTTATTTAAAAAATTTCAAAAAAGAGTTGGGATGGCTAAAATCATTAACACTATTACCAATTGAAAAAAAAATCAAAAATATATTAGTATGAAGGATAAACCTTCCTAGTAAATTTGATGAAATTAAAGAATTTTGATGGCGAAGAAATATAATTAATTTTTTTTCACCATCAACGGGAGCTAGTATTTACAAATTTATTAAAGAGAAAAGTAGCGAAATTGAAAAAAGAAAAACAGCAAGCGAACTACTAGAATTAAAGAATAGCATAATATTAGAGGGACAAACAGGTACAGAAACGCAACCAGAGAATAGTACGGAAACGCAACCAGAGAGTAGTACGGAAACGCAACCAGAGAGTAGTACGGAAACGCAACCAGAGAATAGTACGGAAACACAACCAGAGAGTAGTACGGAAACACAACCAGAGAATAGTACGGAAACGCAACCAGAGAGTAGTACGGAAACGCAACCAGAGAGTAGTACGGAAACGCAACCAGAGAATAGTACGGAAACACAACCAGAGAATAGTACAGAAACACAACCAGAGAATAGTACGGAAACACAACCAGATAAAGAATCTTCATCTATATCGATTTGAACAAGATTTGCACTTTATGGATCTGCATGAGTTTATTGATTATGAAAAATATCAAATAATATAGACCGTACATTAATTAAAGACTCATTAGATGCATGAAAAATTAGAGAAACAATAAATTGAGCTATCGCACAGATGAAGCATCAAAAAGATGTATTAGGAAAACGTTTGACTAAATCTCAAATTAAGACAATAGATAAGCATATAAAAAAAATGGAAGAGTGACTGCAACTTCCTGATTCTGAATTGTCTGAAATTCTAAAAGAACGAAATAAAGTATGAAAAAAAATTCCATGAAAGTTGTTGGAATCATCATGATTGAGTGTAAAAGAAATCAACATAATACAAGATTTAGCATGAGAATTGCATGGTAAAAGTATAACAGAAATAAAATCTATTCTCAGTAAAAATTGAATTAATAATGTATGAGAAGAGTTACTTCTAACTATAAAACAGGCGAAGACTGTTGATGAAATTAAGAGTATAGCAAAAGTCTTGAGACATTGATCAAAGCTAAACAGAATTATACAGACCATGTGTTGAGCCATGCTTGTTGATGTAGCTTTTTTGTGACTTGATGTACGAATGTTTATTGAACAGAGAAAAGAAGCCGAATTGATAGCAAAAGTAAATAAGATTAGATCTAATAATAAATATCTTCAAGCGTATACACAATTATGAATATGAATATCAAGTGTTGTTCTTGAGGCAGTATGGACTATATGTGCATGTGCATCATCATGATCAGTATGAGGCCCCTATTGAGTCTTAATATGATTAGTAATATGAGTGGCTACAACAGTTACAAGTATATGAGTGGATGCTTATTATTTTGATGTTGTAGATTTTTATACACAAAATAGAGATGATTTTTTAAGGCAGAAAAAAAGCAGGATAACTGAAGCAATTTTGCAATGATTACACAATGAAAAAAAATGAAATACATCAACTAATGAAATAATTTGAAGTTTGTGAGTTGATTCTTGAAAGAGAAAAGATTCAACAGAAGCGGCGTTACGATCTTTAATGTTTTTAGATGAGCTTGATAGTGGAGAATTTAGAAATTATGCTCCATTCCATGAATATTTAGGTGAGTGAATAACAAAAGAAGATTATTTAAAAAAAGTAACAAAATGATTATCTGGAGAGGAAGCCAAAGAGGTGAGGGCAAATTTTGAAGAATACTGGACAAAAATGAATAATAAAATAGAAATAAGAATGAAATATCTAGAAGAAATACTTAAAAAAGATGATGTTATAAATAGTTTAAAAACGTGAAATTGAATACAAACTATAAATGAGTTATGTTTAGAATCGAGAATTTATGCACAAATATGACAAGAAAAACGACAGTGAGATAAGTCGAGGGAATCATACAAATTTAATTTAAACAATTATAAAAAAGATTTTTTTAAAGATTTTTCTCCAGAAAAAATTACAAAACTAGAAAACTTAAAAAAAACCGAGCCAACATTGTTTCAGGAAATGATATCATCATCAGGTTATGAAAGCTTACTGGATGAGGATGAAAATGATCCTAACTACTCAGAGAATATTAAGCTAATACAAAAATACAAAGAACGAATTGAATTAACACAAATTAATGCAGACAAAATATGATTATCTATAGAAGACACAAATAGAAATATGAGATTTATCGAATCTTTAGTAAAATCTGATTTCGACTTAAACTGAATTAGTATTTTTGAATGATATAGCGATGAAGAAGTTATTAATTTAATAAACTCAAAAGCCGAGAGAAGATGAGCATGTATGGAAGTTTCTGATGATGTTTGGCAAAATGTTTTATATAGATTAGCAAAAGAATTATATAATTATGATTGAGAAAACTCAAAAAAATGAATTATGTCATTTTTCGATGAATGAAATGATTGAGTGCACGGGATTTATTACGGTAACAAGTGGAAAATTAATGCAGATCGAGCCAAGGATTCAGCAGTAGGAAAAGATTGAATGGACAAAATATTTTCATCAGAAGATGAGGTAACAAAATATGTAAATGATTTTATTAAAAATAACTTTAGCACAGTATTTTGAGTTATAGATACTGCAACAGAGTCTATTGATGATGACTTGGAAGATGAAGTTAAAACAGTATTTAGGAAGATACTCACACAAGAATTGATGCGAAGGACTAAAAACAATCAAGAAAAAGTAAAAAATGAGATAATAGATTTTGTAAAAAAATATAGTAATTGAAACTATTTAGAACTTCCATATTATTTGGTATTAAAAGCAAGAAGAGCATGACTTTGAAATTTAGAGAGACAATTTATTAAATGCGAATGAGGTAGTCTTTCTAAAAGTATAAATAGTAAAATAGTGGTCCTTAACTTACCAACAGAAATATCAAATAACCCTTTATGAGCAGAGGTAAATTACATTACAAAAGCACGTGAATCCTACACTGATGAGGAGAAAGTATATATCAGTATGGTTGAAGATGCTAGAGACAAATTAACAGATTTGTTTGCAGCCCAGTGAGGAGTTTGAGTTATTAAACAACATGAGTCTGACCTTGATCTTCCACGAGAAGTAAAATGATTATTTAGTGACAAGTGTAAAGAATGGGATGAATTTAAGGAAAGATTGTTATTGTATTCACCAGACGTTGTTTCAGGTATGTTGGAAGAATATAATCAATATACAGAATATTTTGAAAACTTATATAGATGAATATTACTTGCTTTAACCACATATAAAGTGTCAAATGATATTGATACATATGGATTATTTCAACAAGCAGAATGATTTTGAAATTTAAATTATTTTTGAGAAAATTGAGAAATAAAGACAGATCTAGATATAGACTTCTTTAAGAATACTGAAATAAAGTCGTTTTATAACAGTCAAATTAAAAGTCAAAAGGTTAAATTTTTAACATATGAATGAAATGAAAAAGAGGCGACAATAGAAGAACTTCGAAAATCACAAGAAGAGCAAGAAAAACAAATAGCAAAAAGGGCAAGTAATTTAATAATCATGACTATTGCAGAGCAATGAAGGATTAATAGAGGATCTTCATGAGAAATTACATGAATATGTATTTGAGATAATCGAAAAGATTCATATACAAGGTGAGTAAAAGAGCTTAAAAACGAAACAGAGTCATTAATTTCAAATAGATTAAAAAATATAAAATGAAGGCTCTTAATAGATAAAACTAAAATCAAAACAAAGAAACAAGAAGTTAGAGCGCTAACAAAAAAAGAGTCAAAAACATCAGAAGAAATGGTAGATTTACAGAAAGAAATTGAGAATACAGCTAAGGATATAGAATGGCAAGATAAAAGATGAGATATAAAATATGATCCAGAAAAAAAGACATTAAAAAGTCGATCACAATCAGTTAAGATTGATCTAGTAGAAAAGTGAAAATATAAAATTAAAGGCCTCGATATTGAATTTACAGATCTCAAGGAAATGCTTTGGGTTGCTAATTTTAGGAATCGAGCCGTAAAAACTTATCCAAACGAAGTGATTGAATATGATTGGGATTTGGCAAATACAAAATGATCACGAAGAAACACTTTGGTTGTCGATAGGTCAGTATTTGAAAGTGATACAATGTTGATTCCTAGATGAGCCCTTGAAGAGTATTATCCTGCATGTAAGGATGATAATGTAGTCAAAAAATTAGCTAAACGGTTAAATTCAGAGGTTTGATATCCTAAGAAATCCTAAGGAGGGACGAGCTGAGGTATAAAGAAGGAAACAAAAAATACAGTAGAAGATATATTTAATAAGAAAGAATATTATTTCTCAATATTTTATTTCCCTAGAAGGGCTGAGGATTTTCTTTAGCATATCCTATGCTATCAAATAAAAGGATTAATTAGATTTACCTTGCTTTTGATGGTAATTATTGTATACATAATAAATGTTTACTATTTTATACTATTAAATGAAAAAAATAGCATTTTTATTGGTAGCATTATTATTCACTATCCTATTGGGGTGTGAAACAAACCATAACTTTATGGACGTAGATAATTCAAATGCAAAAGATGACTTAAAAAATATGATTTGAAGCTGAAATTTACCAAAAATTGATACAAAAAATATTGTACCAGATAGCCTATCTTGAAAGCGAAATGAAGCAAAATGATACGCAAATAAATATTATGAAGATACATTGGAAGGATATGTCGATGTGGCTAAAGACTGACTTTCATGAGCTAAAGAAAATCTGAAATGATATTATAATAGTTGAGTAGATCAGCTTAATTGAATTATTACAGATAGTATAAGTTGAATAATTTCATGAGAATTAAATAAGATTAAGGTGAAATAAAAATTTATCCAACAATGATAAATGGAGAAAAATTTACTAAAAGAAGAACCTCTTTCTCATAAATTAATAAATAAGTGATTCCGAGCATATATTTTTGTCGTATTTACAGCACCACTTGGATATCTGATTAGATTGGTGGCATCTAATACATTATCTGTTGCAGATATATGAATAATTTATTGAGTAATTAGCTTGTTCGGACTTTTATCAAGTTATAATGATCTTGGATTGACAGAGTCGATGCAATATTTTTTGCCGAAATATCGATTAGAATGAAAAAAATGACAAATAAAGAATACAATCTGACTCTCATTCTTCATGCAATTAATAACATGAGTACTTATTTTTTGTTTGTTGTTTTTTAACGCAGAGTGGTTAGCCATCCATCATTTTCATGAAATTGCAGCTACAAATGTAATTAAAATTATGTCATTTTATTTTTTGTGAACAAATTTAATACAGGTTTGTAATTCAATATTTGTAGCATTTCAAGATACATTTAATTCATGACTAATGAGCTTTTGTAATTCGTTTTCAGTATTGATATTTTCTGTTATCTTTTGGGTTTCTGCTAGTTTTAATGTATCATTATTTGCATTAGCATGGATTATTTGAGTAGCAGTTTGAATTTGAATTTGACTAATCCAGCTTTTTAGAAAATATAACCATTTGTTAAAATTACCTAGAGATAAATTGGATAAAAAGCTGATTTTAACCCAGTTTAAATATGCATTTTGGGTATTTTTAACCTACAATGTGTGAACCTTACTATGAAATGTAGATCAACAGTTAGTTATTAATAAACTATGAGCAGAATCCTCATGATATTTTACAAATATGCTTTCACTGTTGAGTATATTTATAGCCATAGTGTGACCATTTTTAGCACTACTTTTCCCTATAACAACGGAACTTTCAACAAGGAAAGAGAAAGAGAAATTTAAAATGCTTGAATCAATGATGTATACACATTTTGCGTTTTTGGCGTTAGTTGCATGATGAATATTCTTAATATTTTGACAGGAGATTTCAGTTTTATTATACGGAGAAAAGTTCAGATTTTCATGAGAATTACTCCAAATTTTATGACCATTTTTAATATTTAATTGCTTGAGTAGTTTGAATTTCTATTTGCTTGCATGACTTTGAAAAATTAAGCAAAGATTTGTTATTCTTTTAGTTTCTCTTGTAATAAATATTACATGTAATGTCTTAGCATTATTTGTATTCAATTGTGATTTACATGCTGTAATTTCAGTTTTAGCATTATCACGAATAATTCAATTTCTTTGATGACTTATTTACATCAAAAAGAAATACCCATTCAGTTTTGATCGAAAATTTTTCTTAAAAAATTTATTAATAGTCTGAATTCTATGTTTATTGTTCCAATGGATAAAAAACATTTCAACATTATTCTATCCAGATCAAAATAGATGGCAACTATTATTTATGCTCGCATGAATTTGTATGATTTATATTTGAATAATAGCATGATTTAATCGATGAAAGATAAAAATATTACGAAAAGAAGTCCAAAAAGTTAGAAAATCAGATTCCTAATTTATTTTTATTTTAGATATGCAGATAGACATCTCCCATATTCCACAAGAGCCATGAGTTTACCTTTTTAAAGATTCAAAAGGTACTATTTTGTATATCTGAAAAGCGAAGAATCTTCAGAAACGTGTTTCTCAATATTTCACACCGAATTCCCTTTGGAAGCAGGAGATGGTAGCAAAAGCTTCAAAAGTAGAGTTTTTCGTAGTTGCAAATGAAAGTGAATCTCTATATTTAGAGAATAACTTAATAAAAAAGCATAAACCATTTTTCAACTGTATGCTGAAATGATGAAATGGTTACACATATATAAAATTTTCAGATTCAGATTTTCCACAAGTTTTGACAACAAGAAACAAGAGAAATGATAAGGCAACATATATTTGACCAAAACATAATACAAAAGAATTAAAAAAGCTGATGCAATATTTACGCACCATATTGAAATATCGTACTTGTCCAAATTCACAATTTAAAGAATGAAAAATATGTTCAGATTTTTATTTCTGATTATGTGGTTGACGATGTGAAAAGTGTAAAAATAAAGCTGAATTACCACTGTTAAAAGATGAATACAAAAATAATCTTCAGATTTTTAGTTCATTTTTTAAATGAAACACTAAACCAATAGAAAAAGTACTATTATCTCAGATAGATGATGCAGTAGCCAAGCAAAATTTTGAGTGGGCGAGTCAAATTCGTGACATTTATATGCATATTGAAGAATTGGTAGAAAGGCAACATGTTGAATTATGAAAAAACTTAACATGATATGTATTAGCTATAAAGAAAATAGCATATTCACATATTTGTGTATTGCTAAATTTCTACGAATGAAAACTTATTGATATTATTCGCCAGGAAATTCCAATTGATGATGGAGATATTTATTGGATTAAATCGTGATTTGAAGCAGAAATATGAGATTTGAATATTCAGGAATGAAATTCGGCTTTCTCTCTTTTAGCTTATTCAAATAAAGTATCATTCAATAAAGAAGAAAAATCTGCATTAATAAATATGCTCGAATGATTCTTTGATTCATATGTCATATCTTCGACTTTACAGTGACCATGATTACATAACCAATTGCTTGAACAGCTACAAAACCGCTACAGATTCAAGAATTTCCCTAATTGGGTAGAATGTATTGATATATCGCATATGAATGGAGATTGGATTAGTGGATGATTATCATGTATCGTTTGAGGAATACCAGAAAAAAAGAAATATCGCAAATATAAAATCAAATCAGTTTCAGAACAGAGTGATGATTATGCTTCAATGAAAGAAGTGATGCAAAGAAGATTTTTATGAAAAGATAAGTCTGAATATCCTGATGTATTTGTTTTAGACTGATGAATAGGGCAGTTGAATGTAGTTAAAGATTTATGTAAAGAATCATCAGAATTTTATAAAGTCTTTCAGCAAGTAGATTTTGTTTCACTATGAAAATGAGAAGCAAGAAGAAAAAGCTGAATATGATTATCATCAAAACGTTGACATGAATGATTAGTTTGAGAAAAAATTTATCGTTTCGCTGATGATAATTTTAATATAGAAGAAATTCCTCTAGTTTATGATCAAGCTGATAGATTTTTGGTTAAACTTCGTGATGAAGCTCATAGATTTTCAAATTCATACAGAAAACAGCAAATGAAAAATGAATTAAAACAAGAATTCAAGAAAGTTAAGAAATAACATTTATAACGTTTCTCAAGTATTTTCTTGATTGTTATCATTTCCATTTATTTTAAATACTCTTTCATTATATTTTTCTTCAATTTCTGCTAGCTTTTCTTTTTCTCTAGTTAAAATATCTTTCAATTCGTTAATTTGGTTATCATTCATAAGATAGTATATATCAAACCAATTTTGCTTTTCTTCACTTTTCCTTAAAGATTTTGAATTCAATATTAAAGATACGATATCAGGATATTTTTCTAAAAATTCTACAGGAATAGAATATCATTCAGCTACTTTACTATCATTATCAGATAGAGTTTGATAAATTTGATCTATTGATGCATAATTTTGTTCTGATTCATCCTTTGTACCTTCTGGTAAAAAGGAAAGATATATTATAAATCCAAAAAGCATAATTAGGAAAATAACGCTAGCTCTAAACGCTCTATCTAATTTCTTATTCGTTTTTTTATTTAAATTTTGATCCATTTTATTTTCGTTAATTTTTTGATTTATAAATTCTTTAAATTCTAATTCATTTCATTCTGTAAAACAATCTTTATCAATAAATATATAAGAGTATCTAAAGATTAAACCATAAAATCATTTTTTATCAACTAATTTTATAATTTGGCTGTAAAACATTTCAGAATTTGCTCATGATGTTAAACTTTTTATTTTTATACTATTATCAGTAAAAGATACTTCTTGTTTAATTTCTTTTGTATGATATTGTTCATCCACCATATTTACAAATTTCTCAGCTTCAATTTTTGGTTTATTATTATACTCCATTATGATAAGTGATATACCTATTAATAAAAAAATAATTCCTAAAAATAAGTCTCATTTTATCGATAATACACAACCATATAAACATATAAGAAGTCCCCAAAAACACGCTTCATTAATAACAAATTTTGATCTTAAATAATGTACCATCTTTTCTTTTGTATAAACTACTTTTGCTTTAAATAATATTTTCTCAGTCATTTATATAATCATAAAAAAATAAAATTATATACTCATTATAGCCTAAAATTATATGAAAGTCAAAAAATAAGACAGATTTTTTACTATTAGTAATTTTAAGACTTATACATTTTAAATGGCTTTTATTTAATAAATCATTATTCTGATTTAGTCATTGATTTATAATCAATTAATCATAATGGAGAAAGAGAAAAATGTAATAAATTATTATGTACTATGTAATAAACTAAAAAATGTAATCAGAACAGGTTGGAAAGACTGGAATGTACAAAAAGAAAGACTTGAAAGTGTAGCTGAACATATTTTTTGAGTACAGATGCTCGCAATAGCCATGAAATCTGAATATCACTACGATATTGATATGATGAAAGTGATATTCATGATTGCTATTCATGAGCTTTGAGAAACGATAATATGAGATCTGACAGAATTTCAGGTATCAAGAGAAGAAAAAATCAGAATAGAACATGATGCAGTTCATGAAATTTTGAAAGATTTGATAGATTGAGAGGAGATTGAAAAAATATTCTTAGAATTCGATGAACACAAAACCAAAGAAGCAAAATTTGCTTATCAATGTGATAAATTGGAATGTGACTTACAGTGTAAGTTATATGATGAAGAATGATGTGTGGATTTAAGTAAACAACAAAGCTGTAATGCTATCGAGAATGAAAGAGTACAAAAATTATTAAAAGAAAATAAAACCTGGTCAGAAATGTGGCTACAATACGATATGGAAAATATTCCATACGATGAAAACTTTAAGGAAATAATTAAATATGCTCTAAATAATAAGATACATAAAAAAGGCTAGAAAATAACTAGCCTTTTAAGAGATTTTAATTCATCAATAGATTGACGAGCTTCTTCGCATTTAGATTCGAATTCTTTCACCTTGGTTGATAACCACCCGGTCCCCTTTTTTTCTTTCCAAATAAGTTGTCTAACATCTTCCGAAACAAATTTCGCCGTTCCCTGAGTTATGAAATCATTTCTCACATCCTCAAATTCAGTTTTCATCCAAGAATAGAATTCTAATTCCTTCTTCTCAACCAGAGTTTCATCTCTTATGAGTAGTTTAATATCACTCCGACGAATCAAAAGGAAAGCCTCAGAAACAAGCAAAACACCTAAAACACATGCAACAATATTTCCAAAAGTTTCGCCAAAAGCAAAGAGCAATAGAATCACAATCAGTGAAACAATAACCTCACCAGTCCGGAATACTTTTCGTAAACGAAGATACTCTCGGATTTTTGATTTTAAAAAATTAATTCTTTTCATGATTTTTGATTTTTTGTTTTATTATTTATATAAGTTTTATTAATCCCTAGTAATCATTTTCACAAAAATTTCAGTAGGTACTTCTACATTTCAGATAGCTTTCATTCTCTTTTTTCACTCCTTCTGCTTTTGAAGTAGTTTTCTCTTTCTAGAAACATCTCAACCGTAACATTTAGCTAAGACATCTTTTTTCATAGCTGAGATTGTTTCACGAGCAATTATTTTTGTTCCAAGTCCTGCCTGAATAGGTATAGCAAAAAGCTGTCTCGGAATCAGAGTTTTTAGCTTTTCTACAGCATCACGTCAAAGATAATAGGCTTTATCCCTATGAACCACCCAAGTCAAAGCTTCGACTCTTTCATTATTGATAAAGATATCTAATTTAACTAAATCTGAAGGCTGATATCATTTAAATTCATAGTTCATGGTAGCATATCATTTCGTAGCAGATTTTAATCTATCATAGAAATCAATAATTATTTCTCACATAGGTAAATCGTAATGCCAAACAACACGGGTTTCATCTAGATATTCCATAGATTTTAAGCTTCATCTATATTCTTGAGACAAAGCCATAACATTTCATGCATATTCTTTTGGTCAAACTATTTCAACTTCAGCAATAGGTTCAAATATTTTATCAATCATTCATTGATCTATCATTTCAGATCATGATTTAACGACTATCCATGGTTGAAATTCTTTAGCAAGTCTCGCCCAAAAAGTTTCTTCTTGCATTACAGAAGTAATTCATTGATTATCTTCTAAACGTTGTTTTTGACGATGAGTTAGTTTAATTCAGATTTCTTTTAGAACATACTGATACAAACCTGAAGTAACTAGACTTTTTAAGTTTGCTCAAGTTTTAATTTGTGGTATATTCAGATTTTTTGATTTCACTAAATATAGAACTGTAGGAATAGTAAATATTGTATCTAATCAATATTCTCTCCAGAGTCTCTCTTTGATGATATCCATATGAAGCATTCCCAAAAAACCACAGCGGAACCCTAATCCTAATGCTCAAGAATCCTCCATTTCATACTCGATTGCGCTATCATTCAACGAAAGCTTTTCTAGACTATCTTTCAATTTATCATATTCAGTAGAATCGATAGGATAGACTCACGCATAAACGAAAGGAGTCATTTTCTTAAATCCAGGAATTATATAGTCCTGAAAAAGTTGATTATTTTTCTCTTCACCATCAGATTTTTGTAATTCTATTTTTTGTAGCTCTTGCTTCAGTGAACCATAACCACTCACCATTGTATCTCAGATTTTTACATCTCTTACTGATTTTTCTCAGGTCATAATATATCAAATCTGCCCCTCTGACAATTCTTTATCTGCTTTATAATCAGGCTGAAAATATCCAACTTCTGTCGGAGAAAATTCCGTCTGCGAGTGGATTAGATAAACTGGACTTCAGGCTTTAAAATTTCAATCAACTACTTTCACATAAGCTAATACTCATTTATATGGATCAAAAACCGAATCAAAAATCAATGCTCTGGATAGAGATTTTTCAGTATTGCAATTTCAATTCAGTTCAATCATCATAGATCTTAAATCTAAACTAAATGACAGTATAAAAATTGGCTATTTTTTTTCAATTATAAATAAAAATCGTGTTCAGACATACCAAACACGATTTAAAGTTAATCAATGTCAAGATACAATAATTCGATAGAACTCCGATTTAATTGTATCAGTCTCGAGAGTGCCAGTATCTTCATTGCCTATATTTTTAGAAGTATACCTCTTCATCAAAGTAATAAGTCTTATACAAGCATCTCGTCCACAATTTTTGATTTGTCCTCTCTCATCAAAAACGGCATTATAAGCCTTTTGTAGGTTTTTAAAATCTTTTTTATTCATATTACATACATTTTTTTATTTTGTTTAACATATTTTGTATTTTTTATTTACATATCTTATTTATTTTAACGTTACGCTCGGTTCCATCATATAATTTGGAGCAATAGATGTTAATGGTTTTAAATCTAATTCATCTATTGAAAATCAATTTCCATCATGAGCCTTATCATCAATTATAGATATTACACCTCAATCATATAAAATATGATGTTTCAAATATTTATCCATCCAGTCAGGATAATAATTCTCATCTTCAACATCTTCAATAAATACATTTTCAATCTCTTTCATTTTTTCCAAATCTCTCAATTCATTGAAAGAATATTGTCAGATTCTCTCATTTTTTTCAAAATCTCGTAATCGGATATTCCTTTTTTGTCAAATATATATTACTCAATATTTAGGTAAATATCATCTTTCGTACACTTTTTTATACAAATCTATTTTTGAAATATTATAAAAATTAAGCTGATTATCTAATAGAGTATTTAATATGTTTAAGCATAAAGTCCCAACTCTAAGATTAGTAAATCCTCCAGGTCAATTCAAAACAATAACATTTTGGAATCATTTTTCTCTGTAAAGGTTTACGAGTTCCTTTCACAATAATCTTTCCACGTGATCACGAGGAAGGCTGATTCTATATTTATCTCATGTATCAGTCAATACAGAGTCTGATGATATATTTATAAAAATAGTTTTTCAATTCATATATTAATATCACAAATTATAAAAACATTTTCTGCAAGTCTGAATCTTTAATCATGCTAGGATCTCGCATCGGTTCAAAGCTAATATTTATATTAACTTCCCAATCAGGAATTATATCCAAGACAGCATTTTTAACCAATTCCATAATCATATCAGCCATAGGGCAAGTCGGAGTAGTGAAAGTCATAATTAAGTCACAGACTTTTTTATTTTCTTTTAAATTTATATCATAAATCAATCCAAGAGTATACATATCAACCAATGGAAACTCTGGATCATAGACAGTTTTCAGCTTTTCAATTACTTTTTCATATAATTCATTATTCTGATTTTTTCACATTTTTCGTGCTATCCATCATCAAGAAATAAAGTAATAGTATGAATCCTCACAAAAGAATTAACCCTCGAGTTTTATTCCGATGTCAGAGTAATATTAAAATAATATTTAACATCGCATACATTCCAAAAAGGAACGATAATTTGTAGCTTTCAGATTCAGGGGAGTTCTGAATTTTTTTATTCTTAAATATCTTCTGAGTAAACATAAAAAAGAAAAAACTAGCTCATCGCGCTACTAAAAAACTTCCAACCAATAAAATTCATATTGCAACGAAAGGATCCTCAAAAACATTAATTGCAGCATAATCTACGAATAATATTATTAATCCAACAACTAATTTTATCAAAGATAAATATTTATAAAAACTTGACTGAACTATCATTTTTTTAAATCATAACTAAATTAATTATTTCATATCTACGTTTACATCTTCTTCCTCCTTTGCTTTTTTAGCCTCTTCCTTTCTGCGTTCCTCTCTAAGCTCATTTAATGAAGGTAAATAGAACGGATTATTTCACCATTCGTAGAATTTGTAATATATCGCATCCCAAATTCATGATCAGATAACCGTCATCACATAAGCAATAACAGCAGAAGCGATAATTAATAGAATATTAAAATCAAACGTGCTAATAATTACCAAATGAACTACAACAGCTAAAATTGCTCAAAGTGTATTTCACATCAAACTTGAAGCAGAATAATTTGGCTGAGATAAAAAGTCTATTAAATTCTTTGCAATAAATAACTCAAATATAATCTGGAATCAGAGCATTGTATATAATGCCGTTATATTTCCCATATACAGTAAATAAGGCACAAAGAAAAACACGAAAATAATCAAAGATGAAGCAAAAATTAATCCAGCCATCTTCCCAAAGCTATAGTATCTTTTACTGAAAAAGATATTATATAGTAGAGCTAATGCTAGATTTCATACTAATCAAACTACAAATCCAACTACAGGCAAAAGCACTCAAATAATAGAATTTACACTATCATCCGTCCCTGTTAATCATCATAGGGCAGATAGAGTAGCAAACAATAATGCTGCAACACAAATTCAAACAACTATTCCTAAAAGGATTTTTCAAAAAAATGATCATGCAGTTACATCACTTGGAGCATTATCAAACATGGAAATATCAGGCTTTTTCATATTATTTGAAATTTGAATAGAGCTCTGTCAGATTTGAGAATTTCCAATTGGAGGCATTTCTCATAGATTTAAATTTTGAGCAGTCATTATTGATTAATTATGATTAAAAGGTTTAATTTATTTTATGTTTTTAAACATAGTTGAGGCATTTAAATGAGATGATTGATCCTCAGTTATGAATGACATTAATACCATATTATTTTCATCAGGAATAAAAATCTGACTAACATATAACGGAGGTATCTCATTTATCAATCATTCAGTAATTTCATATTCAACAAGCACAGCATTTATTATCTCTCCATATCTTTCCAATCAAATTTGAGTTTTTTTCACATTTGATACAGTTAATCATTGATTCTCTAATGTATCCAGATTGTCCTGAGCAAATGCATTAGCTCAAAGTCATTGAGCATATTTTTCGGCAACCAAAAGGGAATCTTTATATTCTGAATTATCTCATATTTCCTGGTATAAATCTACAATCTCATCTAAATCATCATTTTTTAACGCCACCCTTTCAAGATTGATTTTGCCATTATATTCTAAATCATATCAGTATAAATTCACAGAAAAATTCTCACCTCATGTTCAAGAATCTCAGCATCAGACCAATAAACTGCAAGCCATGATTCAAAATATAATTCATATTAAGTTACATACGCAAGTTTTTATCATTTTATGCGATAGTCAAAATATATATTATAGCAAAAACGATACCACATACAGAGCCAATCAAAAACGACCTTGTAGCTATACGTTCTTTATTTATTTCTTCCTTAAATCTTTCGTTCCCAACCCAAAATGTAGCAATAAGGTATCACAACATTAAACCACAAAATACCAAGTATCCAGGGATAAGTATCGATTTAATTAATTCAAAATTTCACCCAAAAAGAACTTCACCTCTCATATAGACGATTCCTGTTACGATGGTTAAAAAGTAGAAGAATCATCTTAATACTTTAAATAAAGTTCGCATTATTTTTATTTTTTATATAAAAATACAGATTAAATTGTAGGATTTTCACTAATAAAATCAAGTAAACATTTATGCTAATATATCTCCAATTTTTTCATTCAAAAATTTTTGTAATGCAGGTAATTCATTCAGATCAGGATAATGCTTTAATAGCCATTTAGCTCACTGCTGAACTCTCTCCAAAAATTTCAAATCTGACAATATTTCAATTGGAATATCTGATTGTCATGACTGCATAGTTCAAAGAATCTCCCCAGAACCACGATTTTTTAAATCATATTCAGCTAATTTAAATCAATCAGAAACCTCTTCCATGATTTTCAATCTTTTATAACTATCTCCAGACTTTTTTTCAGTTTCCAAAAAACAATAAGATTTTAATTCTGATCTTCAAATTCTTCATCTTAACTGATGCAATTGAGAAAGTCAAAAACGTTCAGCATTCTTTATAACCATTACAGTGGCTTCAGGTATATCTACTCACACTTCAATTACAGTAGTTGAAACAAGAATCTTAGCCTTTCAATCTTTAAATCTTTGCATAACAGCATCCTTTTCTTTTGAAGATAGTCTTCAATGCAATAGTGCAATCTCAGCATTAGGTAATTCTTCAAATAAGCCACAAATTTCTGCATGAGCCGTTACAGCTGATTGAACTTCCTCCATCTTTTCAGAATCCTCAATCAATGGCGTAACTATAAATACACGCTGTCATTGACCTATTTTTTGCAATATCCATGGTTTTAATTTCAACCACTCATTAGCAGAAATAACTTTAGTGTCAATCTTTTGTCTTCATTCAGGCAGTTGATCAATAATACTTACATCAAATTCTCCAAAGAAAGCCAAAGCCATAGAACGAGGAATCGGAGTCGCAGTCATTTGTAAGATGTGAGGGGAATTGAATTTCTTGAATACAGCTCTCTGCTTAACTCAAAATTTATGCTGTTCATCGATACAAACAAACATTAAATTTTTAAAATCTACATCATCCTGTAAAACAGCATGAGTTGTTACCAAAACATCTATCTTTCACTCCTTCAAATCAGATTTTATTTTAGTTTTCTCTCATTTCCTTAATGAACCAGTTAATAATTCCACGCGAAGTCATAGAGGTAATAAGAATTTAGCCAAAGTCTTAAAATGCTGATTAGCTAATACTTCCAAAGGAGCGAGAAGAACAGATTGGCCATGAAATTGTTTCCAAATATATCGCATTGCTATTGTAGCCACAATAGTTTTTCAGCTACCCACATCTCATTGAAGCAGGCGTAACATAGGACTATTTCTATGAAAATCTTCCAAAATCTGAATTATAACTTTTTTCTGAGCTACAGTTAACTGAAATGGTAACAAATCCGTAATTGGTTTTAAAATTTCTCGATGAGGATTCTCATTTACAGGTAAATCATCAATAGTTCACTGATAATTTAATTTATTCTGCAAAGAAAAAACTTGAATCCTGAGCAATCTATCAAAAAATAATCTATACAAAGCTTTATTTTTCAATTCTTCACTATCTGGATAATGCAGATTTTTTATTGTTTTTTTTACATCCAAAAGTTGAAACTCTTTTGCGAATTCATCAGGTAAATATTCACTAAAAATCTGATCTATTTTTCAGAGATTATTCCAAACTTTTTGAGCAAACCATCACGGTTTAATTCACAACATTTCAGAATATATTGGAAAAATTCTTCATGAATTATACGAACTATCTCCATCTTCGCTTTCCTCTTCAGGTGCAACAGTAGGTATTACATCTGGATGTGAAAAGGTGAGTTTTCCATATTTCATCTGAGGTTTTCAAACTATGATATATCGACAATTTTCGGCCAATTTAGAAGCCAAAAAACCTGAATTAAAAATGCTTATATGACCTGTATTTCAATGAACATCCTGAAAAGTAATATCATATATAGTTTTTCAATGAACAAAAACTCTACTTTTTTTGGTGATAACTCATTTCGTAGCAGCTATTCATTTCGCATCAAAAATTAATGAATCAAGTGGCGCAATTTTCGACCTATCTTCATAGGCTCTAGGAAAATAATTGAAAAAATCCTTCATGGTAGTAATTCCATTCTGAGCAAGTATTTGAACATATCTAGGTGTAGTTTTTAGTTCATCTTTAAGAGACATTAAGTTTTCATCATACAAACAAAATCTAAATTCAGAATATTTTTTTCTTTACCTGTTTCAAGTGAGAGAATACACAATAACAATCTGTAATTTAATGCTATTGCTTTTTACTTAAAAAAATATATAATATAAAGACATAAACAAAAAAATAGATATGCTAAATTTTAATTTTTAGTGCAGTAAATGTTAGGAACGATTGCAATATCTATGGCAGTGCCTTATTTAACTATTCCAAATATGTTATTGAAAAATAACCAGGAATTAGAATTTCAATGACAAGTTCAGCAACAAGAAGAACATCAGGAACTTATCGTACATAACTGATATGCTTCAGATTCCATTATTCAAGATTATATTAATTATGCATATGATCTATGAGGAATAGATTTTGTTAAACTTATTGAGTGTGAAAATGGTAGACGAGATCCTAAAAGGGTTTCAGAAACACACGATCATGGATTATGTCAGCTACATTATAGTTATAACAAAGAGTTTATAAATTCTCCGGATTTTAAAGATCCATACAAGCAATTGGATTATTGTTACGAAAAATATAAGACAAATCCGAAACTTCGATATTGACCAGACAGAAAAATAAAGGGTAAAAAATGTTCTGATTACGTCAGTAATAGATTTAATATTTCTGTATCATAAAAACCAGTATTATTTTTGTATGAAATGAGGAAATGATTTACATCTTTTTTCAGAAATCTTATAACTATCACGTGCAATATTAGTAATACAATCAGATGGGGATAGATGTAAATCTATCTCTTTTTTTAAAACTCTTTTTAGTGGCTGTAGCCAATAATATTTACACAAAACTGCCATTTTAGTAATCAAATTTTTTCATTTATATGCAGATATAAAGTTTTTCTTAGTTAGTGGAGTTTTGCAATCTTCTATGAAATATAATTCTGAAGGAAATGGATAGAAATATCCAAAATCATGATACATCATCCAAAATTTACAGTCAGATTTATTTTCTTTTCTCCAATTTCAGGCAGCATTTACTACATTAGGACCAAGCCAACGAAGCAAAGAATTAAACCAAACTATATCAGGCTTTTCTTTTTCTAGAACTTTATTCAAATCTCCAATACTCCAAAAATTAAAAGGAGAAAGTAGAAGTCAGAACTTCTTTTTTCGTTGTCATTTGCTTCATGATGGGAGAGTGCTTCACCGCAGAATCACTTCATGTCAGCGAGATTCCAGTAGATTTTTCACATCATGAATATATGTCTCAATTCACCCTGCTTTATTGATAAAATCACTGATGATTAGAATTTTTTGTTTTTCATTATCTTTAACATTTGCAATTTTTAGGAATCTCTGATACCGAGCATCCTCTCTATATTCAGGCAATAATTTTTTAATTTTTCATTCTAATTCTTCTTTATCTTTAATCCTTTCTGGATTTGTCTTTTTTGCGAGTTTTTCAACCATTGATACAATTCTTTCAGCCGTAGTGTTTCACTTAGCTAGAAATAAATTACATTCCTGGAATATAAAGGGTTCAAGTCATCATTTTTTATATCAAATTACGGGGACTCATCGAGATAAAGCATTTAAAGCAGATAATCCAAAAGTTTCTAAAAATTCTGATGGCATCAAGCAATAATCTATATTTGCCAGATATTTTTTAATTTCATCTAATGGTTTCCAACCGAAAAAATGAACATTTTTATCATGAACTTCAAAAAGTCGAGATTCTAGACTTCATTTTCAGAATATAAATATTTCAAAATCAACTTTTCTCTTATTTAATTCTTTTACTGCCAAAACTAACTGATCAAATCATTTTTCTTTTTCTAATCTTCAATAGAATAGTAGTCAAAGCATTATCTAAAGGTTAGAATTAAATACATTTTACTTGTAGAAATATGAGTTAAAAAAGCAAGTCGAGAAAAAAGTCCCCCAAAATTTGACTTCTTTTTTTTTGTGTAAGATTAAGTATTTCAATTTTATACTATAACAAAAAATACTATGACAACAGAAATGCTATGACAAAAGGAAGATTTGCAAGAAGCTGATTGGGTAAAGGAACAAACCAAATCAGCATTATTAAGTCTTCAAAAAGAAGCGCTTTATACTCAGGAGTGAGATGAAGTAAAATTTGATGTGAATACATCGCTAAATTATCTCCAAACTCTGAAAGATGCAAAAACATGGCAAGAGATGACATCAAAAAATAGTTGAGCGACAATTATGGCAATACAAATTTTGCTAAAAAATAAATGATATGATGCCTGAAAGATAGATGGAATATTGAAATCAAAATCAAAAACAACATCACGTACAATGGAAGCGGTGAAACAATTTCAGGGGAAAGTATGATTGAAAACAGATTGAATACCATGACCCCCAAACATTAAATAAATTACTTGAGAAGTTTGGAGCAGGATGAAACAATGGTCCACAAGAGCCGATCAACCCACAACAACCAACAAATCCAGAAACTCCAGTCAAGTCTTTAGAACTGATGACTGTATCAGATCTAAAGACGCTCGATATAACAAAACTCTGAAAATTTGGCAAAAATGGATTTGAATTTATAAAGATAAAAGAACAGTCAGATAAAAAATGAAAGTATGTAGAGGTGGTAGTAAATGGTAAAAAGAAAAGGATATATGAACTAGGAAGCAATCAAGACGGAGTATATTATAATATAGAATTTTCAGAAGCAGCCTGAGATCCATTTCGAACTGTAACATTTGGAGAGTATAAACATGGGAAAAAGGAATGACGACACACTGAAATTAGTACTCGATGAAAATCTCTATCTAAATATGTAGGCACATTTAAAAATGATAAAATGTTAACTTGAGTAATTTTGGATGATAATGGGAGAGAACATGCAGTGATAAATTGAAAGCTTAAGGATTAAAAATATCTTATTTGGGAAAGATGAACTAAAAGCAAGCATAAAAAGATCCTCGAAAATTTGCATTTTTTAGGAGAGAGTGTATAATAAATATGATTATATGTTTAACAAAATTGCAATGGTAGCAGAAAAATTATCAGAAAAATCAAATCGACTTTGATTGCGAGTAAGAGAGAACTTAAAAAATCTCAAAAAAGAAGTTTTACATCAAAAGAAAAAAAAAGAGAATTTAAGTGAGAAAAAAGCAGATACACTAATAAAAAAACATAAAACCACAATTGAAAAAGCTGCTAGACATTTTCATGTTGACAAGTACATTATTGCTGCAGTAATATATAAAGAGCAAGTTTCATGCAACTACCTAGACAATTTTGATACTACCGCCGGTCTCTTAGGTCTTGATACATCAGTATGAATTGGCCAAGTGAAGGTTCGCACAGCAGAAAAAGTTGAAAAAAGAAAATATATTAAAGAAATTAGTAGAGAAGAAATAAATAGAGCTGGTTCAGAACAAAAGGCGAGAGTAGCAAGACTTGCAAATGACAAATGGAATATTGAGTATGTATCAGCATATCTAAGCAATTTACAAGATATACGAAAGAAGGATTTCCCATCAATCTATAGCCGCCCAGATATATTAGCCACTCTATATAATATTGGGAAAGAAGAGGCACATTCAAATCCAAAATCAAATAATTATGGAAGGGACGTAGAAAATATATATTGACATATGAAGCAATTGATGTGATAATGTAATAATAACCATCCTTGCATTTATTTGTTGAATAACTATTATCTAAATCAGATTTTAGTTATTCTTTTTTTTTGAAATGAAAATAGGAATAGTTTGATTACCTAATGTTTGAAAATCCACACTCTTCAATGCATTGACTAAATCATATGCTGCTCCTGCAGAGAATTTTCCATTCTGCACTATAGATCCAAATGTATGAATCGTAGATGTAAAAGATCCTAGAATTGATGTGCTAGCAGAGATGTCTCATAGTCAGAAAAAAGTTTATGCAGCTACTGAATTTGTGGATATTGCATGACTAGTAAAATGAGCTTCAAAAGGGGAGTGACTTGGAAATAAATTCTTGGCAAATATCCGTGAAACTGATGCAATCGTTCAAGTTCTCCGTTATTTCAAAGATCCTGATGTAGTTCATGTAGAGTGAAGTATCGATCCAATGAGAGATGTAGAAATTATTAATACTGAATTAATATTTGCGGATTTAGAGCATATTGAAAGGATCTTACCAACATTACAGAAAAAAGTAAAGGCTTCAAATTGTACTAAGGATGAGAAAAAACAGTGTGAAATTTTGGAAGTAATTTACAAAGCTCTTATGGATTGAAAATTAGCTCACACTGTTCGTGATCAGTTTTCTGCTGAAGATTTAAAAGTTTTGAAATCATACAATTTCCTTACACTTAAACCATTCATCTATGCTCTGAATGTTTCACAGGATGATTTGGTAAATGCGGAAGCAATAAAGTCTGAATATAGTGAAAAATTACATGCTCCAGTGGCTGTAGTTTGTGTAAAAATAGAAGAAGAAATGATGGATATGAGCACAGAAGAGAAGCAAGAATTTATGGCAGAAATGCTCGAAGTTCAGGCATCAAAAATCCCAACTCTTGATGATTTGATTTCTCTTGCATTCAATACACTTTGACTGATGTATTATTTCACCACATGAGAAAAAGAAACAAAAGCCTGGACCATTCCGCAGTGATCTACAGCTCCTCAGGCAGCATGAGCTATTCATTCAGATTTTGAGAGATGATTTATTAAAGCTGAAGTTGTTTGATATAATGATTTAGTTGAATGTGGTTCACGAGCAAAAGCCAGAGAAAAATGATTACTACGCCTAGAATGAAAAAGTTATATCGTTCAGGATTGAGATGTGATGATATTTAAGTTTAATGTGTAATCATCGAAATAAATAAAAATTCTGCCTAAAATAACAGTATAGATTTTTAAAATAATAATTAAATATCAAAAACCAAAAAAAGGAAGGAGAAAAACAGTAAATTTATTTTCAAAATTAGCATTTTTTTTAAAAAAATATATAATAATAACTGTATTTAATTGGGAAGAATAAACAAAAAATGCGTAATAAGATTAAAGCAATATGAATTGAGTCAATTATTATAGTAATCTGACTTTTTTTTTCTTTCTCTTCATTTGTTCATGCAACGTGAGAAGTTAGTTTGTCCAGTTTAAAAGATTCTGTTATGCTAACTAGTGATGATAATTCATTAATAAATGCAGCCATAAACAGAGTAGAAAAACTCCAAGCAGATATTGAAACTATTACAGATGAATTGTTTCAATTGGATGAAGAACAAAAAGCAAAGAATCCAGAAATGACCACAAATTATAGGCAAGCAAGAAGTGAAATTGTTAGAGTCATAACAACAATAAATTCAGCAAACAATAAACTTTCCTCATCATTGAATAAATTAATTCAATATCAGAAAAAAACTAAAGAAGTTCTCAAGCAATTAAAGGAAGCTCAATTTTCTGAAAGAAAATCAAAAGAATATTTGGATGAATACATGACATTATTATACAAAACACAACTTAAGATTTATGACCAAGATGGAGATAAAATCGATGATATTAGACTATTCGTAAATTCTGATAATTTTAACGAAACTTTCATTGGAAACGATTTATTATCATCCATGACAGTCCAATTATGAGAATTAATAGAAAAATCCAATAAAGAAAAGGAGAAAAAGACCAATTTACTAACAAGACTTTGAAAATTAAAGATTGCAGCACAAGAAAATATACAAATATATCGTAATGAGATTGAAACATTAGAACAAAAGAAACAATATTTAATCAGTTTTATAAATTTATATAGAGAAAAAGCTGATTCCAAGCTTGAATCAATTTTAACAAACAAGGAAGATGTTAATAAAATGGCGTTAGCATTTATTGATGATATAGTTAAGAAAAATTATAGGACAAACGATAACATTCCAGAAAATATCAATGCAATGTTAGCAGCACCAGATAGTAGTGACGATGACGCATCACCAATTGCTTGGCCAATTTATCCAATAGAAAAAATTACCCATTATTTTAATGATGCAGATTTTGAAAAAGAAAATTGATTTAAACATCAAGCTATTCAGATTGAAGCCACTCAATGAACTCCAGTATATGCAGCTAGAGATGGTGTAGTATATTATGTTTCAAATTGATTTGACTGAATTTCCTGGATTATGATTATGCATAAGGATTGATATGTTACATTATACGAATATCTGAATCAGATTATAGCCAAAGACTGAGACATAGTTCAGCGTGGTCAATTGATTTGATATAGCGGATGAGAACCAGGAACTATGTGAGCATGATTTGCATCAGAATGAGAAAATCTAACATTCTGAGTTTATAAAGATTGAGTTGCAATTGATCCATTAACAATATTAGACTTAAGTGTTGTAACAGATTGGGAAAATACTCTACCAGAAGATTACAGACTAAAATATTTGAATGATCAACTTGTTAGACCTATTGATGTTTCAGATTTAAAAATTATGGAATGAAAAACTGTAGACGAAAGAGCTCAGAGATTATTAAACTGATATTGAGTTTGAATATATAGAGATTTAGATTTTTGGAATTCAGTAGTAGAATGAACAAATATAGACAGAGATGTAGTAATTTGTATTTGAGTAGCTGAATCAACTCTTTGAAAACATCTGACAACAAGCAATAATATTTGAAATGTATGAAACAATGATAGGTGAGACAGAGTGGCATATAATACGCCATATGCATGAGCAAGGTTAATCGCAACAACATTAAATAATCAATATCTATGATGATACCATACTATCAATCAACTATCAAGATATTGAAATGAAGACTGAAAAATATATGCTTCAAGTCCAATTAATCGACAAAGAAATGTAATGAAATGTCTATCAAAGATTAAATGATACACAGTTCCAGAAGACTTTCCGTTCAGAACATGACCTAATCCAAATTTATAATAAAGTAAAAATGGTTTTCATAAAAGAGAGTCAATTTTTATAAAAAGTCTCCAAAAAATTGACAAATAAAAAATTTTGTATATGATTAAATATGCCAAATTTTTATTTATTAATTTTATAAAATATGGTAGATATTAATAATGCAGAGGATAGAAAAGTATGAGAGCCTTATACAGGTAATGAAATTGAAGCTGATAATGCTATGTTCAGGCAAGAAACAATTGATTTGGCTAACAAACACAAAAATACTAACAAAGGAGATGTTCAAAATAAGGATAATAATGTATATGTTTCTCCAAATTGAATTAAGTATATACTATATAATCAAAGTTCTTGGAGACATGAAAAACTATCAAGAAATAATGAAAATGATAAGACAGATATACACACATTAGTGTGATACTTATCTATTTTAGATAACTTATTAGAAGAAATCGAAGACACCGAAGAGATAATTTCAAAAAAAATGCCGATCAGTAGCTTGAAAAAATTTATGCATGATGCTAAAATTAAATTAAATCAATATAAAAAACTTCTCAAAAGTAAAAAACAGACCCTACTTAAACAAAATAGAACTAAAATTGATGATAACGATATAGCACATTTGATAGATTTACAAAAAAAAGTGAGTCAAGTGAAATGAGTTGTTAAGAAAAATAACTTATATTAATTATTATCAACTTGTTTAATATCGACTCCTATATTATTCAACTTTTCAATTATATTATCGTATCATCTTTCTATAATTGCCTCATTTGTGATATGAGTTGTTCATTCAGCAATAATTCATGCCAAAACCATAGCACTTCATCACCTGAGATCAGTGCTAGACACATAAGATCATTTTAACCTAGTTCTTCATAGAATCAATGCTTCATGTGGATTGAGAATCTCAATTTTAGCTCCAAAGTTTTCAAGTTCGGCCAAATATCCAAATCTTCATTCATATAAAGTTTCAAATATCTTAGTAATTCCATTACATTGCGTAAATAACGTTCAAAATATAGATTGCAAATCACTAGGAAATCATGGAAAAATTCTGATTTCTAATCTCTTTAAAGCTTTATAATTCTCTTTATTATAAGAATCTACTTTAATAGTATGCTTATCCAAAATACGGAAATTAATTCAAATCTGCTCTGCCACATTATACATCGCAGAAAGATCATCAACATCCATATTTGAGATTGTTAATTCCGACTGATCAGCACATGCTCAAATAACAAAATATGTTCACGCCTCGATATAATCACTTACAATACTAAATGTAGGTTCCTTTACCTGCATTTTTTTAACAGGTTTTATGGTTACTGTATGATCAATTCACATAGTAATATCAGCTCATGCATTATTTAAAAATGCTATTAAATTTTTTACATGAGGTTCAGTAGCAACCTGATATACAGTGATTTCATAATCTACATCCTTACAGAATGCGAGATAAGTTATCAAAGCTTCAGCTGCCGTTACAGAAAATTGCTGCAGCATTATATTTCTCTTTGGTTTTCAAGTTACCTCATAAATCTTAAAATTTTCATCATAATTGATAGAAATTCACGCCTTCATCAAAGCATTATCAAAAGTATCCAACGGTCTTTTACCAATATTACACCCTCCACTTCATACGAATTTTACCTTTCAGTATTTAATCAATCATAAAGGAATAAGTAAAATTGATGCACGAAACTTCTTTGCTAAATCATTTGTTAAATCAAAATAATCCTTAGAAGTTTTTAAGGCCGTTATTGCCAAAGCCTCCATGTTTCTAATATCTGAAATATTTGGTTTATTCAATAATTCCACAGGGAAGTCTAATAAATAATTTGCAGCAACGATTGGTAAGGCTGCATTTTTTGATCATGAAATTTTTACTTCTCATTTCAAGTTAGGAGAGTAGGAGAGTTGGAACATAATAAAATCTTACATATAATTAAAATCATATACATCTATTTTATCATTTTAATTATCAATTTCAAGAATTCAGAAAAAAATCGAAAAATTTTTGACAAATTGTGGAGGGATAAATATAATTAAATATACAAGTTTTATTTTTTAAAAATTAAATCATGAAAAATATAAATGGAATTGGCGAGAAATACAAAAACTTTTTAGAAAATCTATCCGACGAACAACTAGATGATATAAAAACTCAAGCAATTTTAGATGAAGATTATGATAAAGCAAAAGAAATAAAGCAGGAACAAGAAAGAAGAAAGATGAAAAACAAAGAATGAACAGAAAGTAACGACGAAAAACTAAGACAAGAAGAAAAGATGAAAGAAATAGAAGATGAAAAAAAGACCAATGAAATACAAAAGGAAGAAAAATTAAAATCGGCAATTGATTCTTTGAAATCGACAGAGGATGAAGAAAAATTATGAGAAACTATTGAGATTTCAAATGAGGAAATTGATGCTATTATAGATTTAACAGAAAAAATACGCCAGATTAATCCTACTTATGGTGATTATATTGATTATGGTAATGAATTTTCCGAGTTAAAAAAATTTGATATAAACCAAAAAAAAGAGTATTTTAAAAGGAATAAAATACAATCAAGGATAGATTTTTATACACATATTTTGGATTGTTTTTTAGAAGAGTTTGAACATATGAAAGAATATAATCTTAATAATCATACACACATTGATGGGTATCAACTAGACGATACATTAAATAGCTTAAAATTGTTCTGTGAGAAATTCATAGATACAGATAAGGAATTAGCCACAAATGAGAAAATAAACGAACATTACTTTGAGATTGAAGATGTATTAAATAGATATAAAAAACGATTAGAAGAGTATATTAATATGTAATAGTTTGCATTCACCATCATCTTTTAACACAAATAGCTTCTATCTCTCTCTTCAATTTTTTCTGCAACAGATAGTAATAATCATTCTTGCCATTTAGCACCCATAAGCTGTATTCAAACAGGTAGAAGTTCTCCGCGATCTTCTACTTTTCACATTGGAATAGATATTGCTGGTAATCATGCTAAATTTGCTGGGACTGTGTACAAATCTTCCAAATACATTAATAATGAATTATTCGTTTTTTCTCAAAATTTACTTGCAGGAGTCGGAGTAGTTGGAGTAAGTACAGCATGGTAATTTTTGAAGAATTTAGAGAATTCTGATTGTAAAACTTTTCTAGCCTTATATCCACGCAAGTAATATTTTTCATAATTCTCTTTAGTCACTACATAATTTCCAAGCAAGATTCTCTTTTTAACTTCATTTCAAAATCATTCCATTCTAATCTTTGTATAATACTCATGAAGATCTTTGATTCATTTCATATCATGTTGTAATCCATAACGAATTCCATCAAAACGTCCAAGATTACTTGTTACTTCAGCAGAAATTAGCATATAATACATTGCTCATACATGCTTCAATAATGGAAAATCAACATAATCTACCGTATATCAAAGTGATTTTAATTCGTCAATTTTGGCTAAGAATAACTCTTTTACTTTTGGGTCTAATGCTTCAGTAAAAGCTTCATTAGGCACTGCAATCTTTATATCACTTTCTTTCAAATTTAAGTTATCAAAATCTTTTTTATCAGCTTTTTTATTTGATTGACTATCATTTTCATCATATCAACAAATCGCATCAAGCATAATTCTAGCATCAGCCACAGTTTTACTTAGGATTCAAACCTGATCAAAGGATGATGCCATAGATTGAACTCCATACCTAGAAACTCTTCCATATGTCGGTTTTAGTCATACAATACCACATAGAGCAGCAGGCTGACGAATAGACCCTCATGTATCTGTTCATAAAGCCGCCAGACACAAATCATCAGCAACAGCGACAGCACTTCCACCACTAGATCCTCAAGGAATACGATCTGTTCAATATGGATTCCTTGTATTTCAGAATGCTGAATATTCTGTTGATGATCACATAGCAAATTCATCCATATTTGCTTTTCATATCATGAGTCATCATTTTTTTTCTAAATTCTCAAAACATGTAGCAGAATATGGAGCCACATAATTTTCAAGCATTTTAGAACCACATGATGAAATATATCACTTAGTCATGATATTATCTTTGATTCATATCGGTGCTCAGTGTAAGGGTAAATCCTTGAAATTATTTATATTTTTTTCTACATAATCTGGATGTAATCTGGCAAAAGCATGTAAGTTATCTGAATCTTTCGTAGCCTTATCAAGATAAGAATTTATTACTTCAGTAGGATTTAATTTTCATTCTTCAACTTGTTGAATATAAGATTTTAAAGTAAGTGATCCCATACAAAACGTTAAAATATAAATCTGACTTCTTGATACTGATTTCAATTTGAAAATAAAGAGAAAAAAACAAGCCCCACGAAACGTGAGACTTGTTATCATACGAACCCTTATAAGGTAACCCCGATTTATCCTTCCAAATCTTTTTTTATTCTTTTCCAGTTCCTAGATTCTCTTCTATGAGCCTTAGCCTTCTCAAAATTTTTCTTGTTTTCTCTGCGCTCACCGGTTTTACTCTTTTTATTAGATCTTTTCATCGTATAAATAGCTAGACGAATAATACTTCGTTTTCCATGCCTTATCATGGGGTCTTTAAACTAGCTTAAAATATATTATACAAATAAAAAAAGAAAAATCAATATAAAACCACTTGCAACAAAAAACAACAACATTAATATTGACTTTAATTAAGAAATATGTATATAACCATAAAATATTTTTGAAAATTTTTAGGGATTATCATTTATCCATTAATATTCAAAAATGATTAAAACTTTTGATTCAAAGTTAGCTGAATTAGAAATGGAAAAATCTGAACTAGATTTAGATTTTTTACAAAATCAAAAAAAAGAATATAATGGAAAATTATGCAAAATTTTAGAAAAATCAGATAATGAATGAGATGAAAACAACGCAGCTCACGATTTATATAAAGCGAAAGAATATTTCAGAAAGATTAAGGAAATAGATCAAAAAATTGAAAACAATTCAGACTTTTTAGAAAATATTGATAATAGAATATCTTTTTACCAAAAAAGAAAAGAAAGAGTAAAAAATATTCCTCTATATAGAGACACTGAAGAATGAATCGCTGAAACTTTATGAGATGACCCACTTTATCAATATGCAAAAAAAATTGATAATAAAGAATTGATAAATCTTATCGAGACCAGAAAATTGACAGAATTTGATTATGAGAAATATATGGTAAAAATGTATCAAGATACATTTAAATCAGTGTTTAATAAAGAAGAAAAGCAGATTACTAGAAAAACAATAGCATTACCAGAATGAATGTCAGAACAAATAAAAGAAGAACTTACATGAAACAAAGAGCTTACTTCACAAGAAATAGAATCTTTTCTAAAAAAAGAACTAAAAAAGAATTCATGAGAAATTAAGCTTTCACATATCAAAAACACATTTAAATGAAAAGAAAATCAAGCTTATCAATATATAAGGAGATTAATAATCAATTATCCAGAATTTTCAATAATTGACGCCATTGAGAATAAAGCAACAACAACTTCTACACAATCCAAACGTGATAAACTAATTTCTTCTATATCATCAGAACCTCAAGAAATTAGAGATGAAAGAATAAAAAAAGATAAATTGTTAAAAAATTTATTCATATTATGAAACATAGAAGATTTAGAACTAAGGATTGACGGGTATTTGGAATTATTCGAACAAATTTGATGTAAATTTTCTAACAAAGATGATTTTGCAGCAAATTTAAACGATGCTATCACAACATATACACATGTACAAATCGAAAAAGAAATCCAAAAAATTCTAACAAGTATTATAAAAGAAGATCTATATCCTATTAAAACTGAAAAATATGGGTATTTAGCATATAAATTTAGTCGCTCATGCGATAATTGGAGAATAGTTCTTTATCCAAATTGAGAAATGTTTAAAATATGCTCTCATAACGATTATGAAAGAATAATAAGTACACAACCTCCAATTGATAAGAGATAAAATCTAATTGCACATATTTATCATTTTTCAACTAGAATTTTCATTCAGCAATAGTAAATAAGCTCTCATTCTCTATTCATCCAGAACAATCCATTTTAAAATCTGGATATTTTCAAGTATCCATTAAAATACTTGCAATTTCACTCTCTATATCGACGATAGAGTTTTCAATTATATTATCAGAATCTGGAAATGTAGACCAATAATAGGTTTTTCAATCTCTAACCATTGTATAAACCTGATTTTTCCTATAATTATCTGAATAGTCATCCCTTTCACTATAAAATCTGCTTTTATCAGCCATAAAAAGTGCATGAATTTGCCTTCATTGATTAGTGTAAAATAAATTACAAGATACGGCTCAATCTTTTTCCAAAATGTTCATCGCTTCATTTAAATATTCAGAATCTCACTCAACTACAAGAGCACTATTTTCACATTTTCAAAAAGTATAAGTCTCAACTAATGGAGAAGTACACGCATAACAGCCATTTTGGTAAGTTTTCCCATCGTTAGCACAAACAGGGTCATACGAACTGTTATCGCAAGCTAATTCAGGATGTTTTTTTTCAAAATCCGGATCTTTATATAAAGGTCAACATCAATGAACATCTTCTTCAGCACCAGCATCATACATCTCACATTTATAATTTTCACATTTAACTTTATTCATAACTATACATCCATATACACAACGCTCATCTAAATGATTTACAAAATTTGAAACTATATTTGAAGCAATATCGATATATTTTGTATTTAATGGAATGTAACATCATAACGGACATTCTCACATGATATATCAACAATCTGAATCTGATTCACAATAACTATAAGTCTTGAGCAAATCTTTTACAGATGCTGCATCTGGGGAATTTAAAAATCTTAATTTATCAATACTTACAACTTCATAATAATGATTTCCTGCAGCTCAATCTAAAGCTTTAACTACTCACTTTAACTTCACCGTATTTCATGGTAGATAATCAGATTCTTCTCTTAAATATTTTTCCCAAATTCACCTACTCAAGAATACATGATCAGTATGGTCCTCAAAACCATTTCTTAACACTAAAGTTCCTTTCTCAACAGTGGGTTCAAAACTAATTTCAGATCAAACTCAGGCAATAATTAATTCTCATTCATAGATACTCTCATTTTTTCATAAATTTTTGCCGCATCATGTGAAAATAAAACAAAATAAAAGCAATCACAAGAAAATTAATTTTTTCATTTTACCCGTTAACAAAGTAAAAATATTAATATTTTACAGCTATAGCATAATTATTATATATAATTTTAGATGCTCAAATTCACCATTCCTTTAAAATGTATTTATAAGGAACCTTGATAGTTCATTTCATAGTTTCATTTTCAGTTTTCCTCTTTGTATTTGAATCATACACATAGAACATTTTTTTTCTTTCATCATATCACCATAAGGTAATATAATGTCGATGAGTTAATGCTCTTCCCCGGGAGAATCGTTTTTTCTTAGTTTGTCAGTTAGCAACCAAAAGAATTATCGGTCATTTTCTTAAATTATATTTAAGTAAATATAATTTTTCTTCATCACTCAATGTTCTAGCTTTTATTATAGAATACTTTAGTTTGTACTTTTTAAGTACTTTTGTAATTCACCAAGGAGTCATTAAATAAGTAGTTCTAGATCGCCAATCAGCAGCATAATCTTCAATGGGTTTTTCATTTTTACTCTTTCATTCAATCACAGCTTTTAATGAATAATGTGCACATCATCAAATTTTTCTATCTCTTAAAAGGAATCATTCTGGAGGTGTGTCTGAAATAACAAAAAAATCATCCAAAGAAACTTTATTTGGAGTATTAGAAAGTAAGTTATATAAATTCCTTTCAGTAACCATACTCTAAAATCTAATTTAAATGATGGAAATTTTTAAATCTCATATCGTATTGTCCTCCACTTGTTTTACCTTAATAACTAACATCCTTTCAGGTAATTCATTTTCTTCATCCTTCTTTAAAAATTTTATCTCATCATCATTAATATTTTTTAGAGGAATTTCAATTTCCTCTCATTCACTAGGGAAATCTTCCAATAATGAAGTAATTAAATAACTAAGAGTTTCTCCATCAAACTCATCTTCATCTAATCAAAGTTCTTCAAATGTTAGTTTACTTTCTTCCAAAAATTCATCAATTCTAATAAACGGAGAAACTACCCAAGAATTTTTTCAAACTTTTCTAATCGGACTAATTTCTACATCACTTTCATCCTGAATATTTCCAAATATTTCCTCAATTATATCTTCGAGAGAAATAATTCAATCTACTCATCCATATTCATCCATTACAAGTGCGATATGTTTGTGAGACATTTTAAATTTTTCTAAAGCAACATTAACTGGAGTAGGAGATGGAATTTTATGAATTGGATATAAAATCAAATCCTTTAACTTCACATCTCATGAATATTTTTTTGATAAATTTAATAACTCTTTCAAAGTAACCACTCTATCAGTATCATCAATTCTTTCATGATATACAGGGATACGCGTATAGTGAAAAGTTAATAATTTTTCTATTGCTTGATCTATTGTAAGCTCATCATTCACGGCACAAATCCCAACTCTTGGAGTCATAGCCTCTCAAACCGTAATATCGCTGAAATTTAGCATCTTTTTAATGTTTTCGTAGGTATCTTCTTCCACAGCATCTGATTCCATAGCTCTTTCAATAAAAGCTTCTATTTCTTCTTGGGAAATTTCATGTTCATCATCAGATTTTTTGTTTATTTTTTTAGTTAACAAACTTAAACACCAAATAATTGGAGTTAATATTTTAGTTAAATAAAAATAGAAAGGTGCTATCTTCAGAGACAATTTTTCACAATTTTGTTGGGCATATGTTTTCGGTACAATTTCTCAAAAAATCAAAATAAGTATAGTTACAATTGCAGTAGCAATTCAGACTACTAATCATTGATTAAAATTTATTCATTTTGCTATACCAATAGAAATAGCAGTAGCTAATGATGCTGATCCAATATTTACAATATTATTTCCAATCAGAATCGCCATTAAAACTTTATCACTCTCTTTCTTGCAGTACTTTAAGTACTTTGCTCAGCGTTTGTGCTGCTTTGAAAATGTGTCTACTTTATGCTGTGGAATTGATGTTAGGGCAGTTTCACTCCCTGAAAAGAACATAGAAAGCAGAATTAAAATAACGAGACTAATTATCGAAAACGGGTCCATCTTGTAATTACTAAACAATTATAAGTATAAAATCTAATTAAATACCACCTGTAAAACAACCGAACGAATTTAAATTATCATGCTTTAATCCTTCTTCAAAGTCTCTTAACACTTCTGTACATTTTTTAGTTAATTCTTCCTCAGTCAGTTGTTTCCATTCTTCTTGAATCTTTTTTACATCGTTTTTAAACTCTTTTCTCATCTCTTGAGTTCGATTTTCATTAGTATCTCTATCTATAATACATTCAACTAGTTCAAAATACTTATCACAAACAGCCACATTATACTCAAAACCAGTATCTCTAACATCTATTTCAACATCATTTTCGTCATCATTTTTAAATGATATGAATACAACTAAAGATAAAATTAATAAAAATATAGCTCAAAAGAAAACAAATTTTTTCATAAAGACACAAAAAATAAATTCAACAACTTTTGTATAGGGATTTAAATAAAGATTACAAATAAATTTTTAAAAATTTTATTACACATCAATCCATTTAAGAATTTGTTTCAAATAATTATGATATGGCAGATTTTTTAAGATTTCAGATATTTTATCTGACATTTCTTTATAACACTTTTCTTTTACAACTTTTTCCTCTCATATAAAATCAAAAGGAATTTTCAAAATTAAACAAGGTAATTTATATTTCAAGGCAACGAATTCAATTCCTCGACTTTCCATATCAAAATACATTTCATCACTTATTGATCATATCTTATTTTGAATATCGGATTTTTCTAAAACTACATTCTCACCACAAAAGCAGTTTTTCATTGGTGCAATTTGCAGAAATGGAGGGATTACCATCTCTTTTTGAGTATGAATGTTTACTACAGTAGCAACTTGAAATGGGTCAGATTTTTTTTCTTTATTTTGATTTCGATAGCCACACACTCAAATATTCCAAATAAAAGTAGGTTCAGAATTCTGAGCTAAATAATGTTCTAATGAAGATATTGTTTCATAATTTCCTATTCCACAACATAAATATTCTATATTCAAATTTGTTTTCAATTTTGCAGATTTAATTCATTCTTTAATCGCTTTTAATTCACTAGGCATAGCAGCTACAACTAGAATTTTCATTTCAAAATGGAAAAATAAAAACCTGAAAATTTTTTATGGAAAAATTCATTATTTTCAACGAAAATATTGAAAATTAATTCAAAAATAATATTAATCAAAGTAATTTAAATCAACCATAGAAGCAATGCCCAAGAAAACGAATAAGATAAGAAAGATAAGCAAAAAAGAAATTAAAAAGAATCCAAAAACTAGAAATAAGCCAAGTGACATAGATTTATCTTACGCAAAAGAGGATAAAATTTTGAAAAAAGTGGAAAAATATGTTGATAAAAACTGGGAAAAAACGTCTCAAGAAATTTTAGAAAGAAAAAGCAAAAGACCTAGTAATGATTATAAAGACGCTGATCTTGAAGTGATGATCTCTAGAATTAATAGTGAAAGTAAACCGAAAGAAAAAGTCAAAGAACTCAGCAAATGAATAATATATATTATATATATGATAATTATTATAGCAATCTTGATTTTTTTAATAAAATACTTCTTCGTTTGAAACTTGCCACAAATTTCATAATTAATTCGTTATATTAATATAATCTACTTGATAATGTGATCATTTTTAATAATGTAAAAGTATATTTTAGACTTTACTTCAAATAACAAAATTATGACAAAAGATGAAATTGAATTAATTTTGCAAGTGCAACAGTGAAATCTTGATAGCTTTACCCCACTTTATGAGAAGTATTTTCAAAAAGTTTATTCATTCGCTTTATTGAAATCTAATTGAAATGTTCAAGTTGCAGAAGATGTTACAGCAACAACCTTTATGAAAGTTTTTGAAAATATAAATAAATTTTCTGTAGAAAAAGAGGGGAGTAGCTTTGCAGCATGGTTATACAATATAGCATATCACTCATTACTTGATATTCTAAAAAGAAAAGAATCTGACAGCATTGATGATGAAAATAATATTTCAAATGATTCTGATTTCGTAGATTATTTCCAGAAGCACGTCCAAACAGAACAAATTCTCGCATATCTATGAGAACTCTGAAAAGATAAAAAAGACTTATTCATACTCAGAATTCGAGAAAATTTAACATATGACGAAATTGCCGAAGTTTTATGAAAACGTAGTTCCACATGCAGAAAAGATTTTTCTAAATTAATAAAGAAAGTTGCAAATCATTTCAAATATTGGATTGAAGATTAATATCAAATAATTCAGATTTTTATATAAATTTACCAAATCTAAATGACATACAAAGATCAAATCAAATCAATAGCATCAGAATTTAAATGAGATGAAAAAAAGCTCATCGAAAAATTAGCTGATGAAAAAATGTCAGAATTCTCGGCTAGAGAAGAATTTAAAAAAAAACTTGATGCTAAAATTCAGGATAAAATTAGAATCACAAAGGAACAAAAAGCTGACCAAGCAGCAATGGATGCAGTTCCAAGAAAATTAAAATGGAGATTTTATCTCACTGGATATGGATATGCTATAGTGAGTTTTATAGCGCTTTTCTTGATATGATTCTGTACAAATATTTTTACATGAAAATTAAATATCCCAAGCAAATATACATATTTACAGGAGAGTAAAGCTTTCTGAAGTTTAGATAACTTAACATTAGCATATAGTTACGATACTGATAGAGCAAGTAATTTTACATACGATTCTGACTTTGACGACTATGAAGAGGACGCAGTTGAAACTGAAGAATCTACAGTAGATACTGTAAGATGAGCATCAATGAATTCATTCGCAAAGGTAGCAGAAACTCAAGCTTTATGAACTAGCATAAGTGCCACTGAAAAATTTATGACAACAGCCGATGCTTGAAGTGAAGATGGCATTTATTCACCAAACTACCTACTAAGTCCAAATAGAAATTTCCTCTACAATCAGACTTATCGTTTTGCATACAAAGATAAACAATTTCCTAAATTAGCAATAGAATATCCAGTATACAAAGTTAGCTGAATTTTAATGTGATCAAGCACTCCTAATCAAGTACTAAAAAATCTAAAAATCTGAGATGTATCCTTCAAAAAATTTCAGGATTTAGAAATAGTATGACTTAACATACAACAGAATATTGAAAATTGATATTATATCTCATTTGATGGAGACGGTCAAACTTTGAATTTTTATCCAAATGACACATGGCAAGCCCAAAAATTCGATGGAAAACTTCCATCAAAAAAACAGATTACTAAAGCCGTTGAAAAAGATTTGAAACAATTATGAGTCTGAACTAAAAATTACTGAAATGCTGAAGTAGATTTTGATCATTATGATGAAAATATGTGAATAATAAACGTTTTCTACCCATTTATAATTCAGTGAAAAGAAGTATGGAATCCAGATACAGAAGAAAGAATCTGAATGCGAATTGCATATGATTTGAATTTGCAAAGGGTTGTTTCAATTGATAGAATTGATATTGCAACATATGATGTTTCAAATTATCCAACAATAGATAAATCCAACATTGAAAGTGAAATTGAAAAATGATGAGAATTCTTTGACCAATGAGCTTTACACGAAAATTCAACTATAATATTGTTTGATAATATGCAAATAGTTTATATCCCAAAATATGAAAACGGAATCACATATTACGTACCAGCCATCAAATGAGAAACTGACGCTAAAGTAGAAAACTACAGATGACCTAAATACGTATTCCAAGAGATAGTAGAATAAATAGTCCCCCTTCGGTAAGGGGGAAGGAGCGCAGCGACAGGGGGATTTAATCCCTCCGGCTCGTTTCACTCGCCACCTCCCTTACCAAAGGGAGGCTATAACAAAAATCAGCATTTTATATCAATGATATAATACAGATGAAAGAGCGGAAACTTCCACCAAAAGTAAAAATCATTGAAGCACTAAGTGTAGTGGCTGATGAAAGGATTACTATCGAAGACTTACTTTCCAAAGAATGAAAGTGTATTTCTTCAAGTACACCGTGAAAAGTTTATAAAATTATTTACAATGAAAAAGAAAATCAGATTTCTTCAAATGATAGCTGATCGATGAATCAAGGATTCCTTTGATACCCAGCGATAGCTTTTTTGCTGAAAATATGAAAATTAAAATATGAAGAACCAATCCTTGAAATGGTAAAAGATACTGACTGGATTAAAATCAAATGATTAGTTCACAAAGATTATGAATCATCATACCGCTTAATTCTATGAAATCTGCACATGCAATGATATAATGTAGACTATTTTATTTCGCAGATTGAAAATATCTATAACAAAATTTCCCAGTTGCATTTAGAACATCTAGTTGAAAATTCGTAGTCAATAAATATAACAAAAAATATAAATAAATCAGATTTTTTAATTATTTTTCATAAAATAAATGCCAAGAGTAGAACCAGCAATTTTATGAATAGATCGATGAAGTAAATATATCGGATTAGCTTATGCTCATGAATCGAATGATATAATTTTTCCAGTTGGGTATCTAATCAACGATCAAATGATATACTTCCATATTGCTGATTTAATCCAAAGATATCACGTAAAAACTATTGTGCTTTGATGGCCTTCTAAACAAAAGGATATTCAGGAAAAGATTACTAAATTCATGACATCATTAAATTATATTATCGAGAAAGATGAAATAACCATCGAAACTATCGAAGAAGATTATACAAGCGTGGAGAGCTGAGAAATAGTTTCAAATTTCAAGAAAAATGAAACAACTGATACGATTAGTGCAATGCTTATTCTCGAAAGATGGAAAAATAAAAATCAAAAATAAATCTGATTTTACTTAGATTTATTTTATCATGGAAAAGGAATCTCATATTCAATGAGCATTTTATGATGTAGATCATTATGATTACTATGTCTCTCTAAATGAAGGAACTTTAGAAAAAATCAAAGAATGAAATATCATAAAATCAAAAATTGTATATTCTTCCTATGATTATGAACAGAATAAAAAGATGATACAGAAAAAGTTATTTATAACTTTATTATCAGAAGAAGAGCGTAGAAAAAATCGATGAGAAACAAAATTTATACGCACCGATGAAAAAGTCTGACTAAAGATTTCAAATAGACTTCTAGATATTTTGATAAATGAAAATCCAAAGGACTACGAACATCGTTATGACATGCTGTGAAATAAGATACATTTTTTGATAAAGGAAACAGAAGAACCATTCAGCGATAAATGGTGATTTGATAATACTTTTCAATCAAGCGAAAGATTAAATAAAAAACTACCAGAACAATTAGACTTATTCGAATCAGAATATATCAATGTACACAAGCCAAAATAATATCAATGTCATTCTGAACGAAGTGAAGAATCTTAAGCTTAACACACAAGATTCTTCGTCACAAACTCCTCAGAATGACAGATTCTATTAAAGACAAAAATAGATAAAAATCTCATTCAGACTTGAAAAAGCAATACATTTTCGTACATTCAAAGGCAGAAATATTTTTAATTTTATGAAAAATTGTGCATGGCTGATAAAAAACAGCAAGACAAATCTGAATGAAAAGTCCTTAAGGCATGAGAACTTGGGGGATTCGGTGGGGGAGGATTCCTTTCTGGAATGTGATTTTGAGCTACTGAAACAGCTACCAAAAAAGAAACATCTAAACCTGAAAAAGAAAAAATTGATTTAGATGATTATTTCTGAACAAAGGAAGCAGAACAACCAGTTGCAACTGCAAGTGATATATTCAATTTCGCCTCACACTCATCAGGACAGAAAAAGAAAAAATCTTTTGATAAACCTGAAAAGAAATCATTCGACAAAGAAAAGAAAGATTCACACAAAAATTCAAAGCCAAAGTGAAATATCCAGATTGAGCATGCTGAATATGTTGCTAAAGAAAAGAATACAGAATCAGGTTCGGATTTCTTTGAATCTATTCGTCGCCAAAATACTGAAAAAGCACAAAGAGAATGAAAACGACCAGTACAATCAATAGCTAAGAAAAATAATAAATCAAAATCAGATAAAAAACATCGCTGAAATGAAAAGCCAACAAACGAAAGGGCAGTGCAAGTAATTCAAGCTTCAAAAGAACATCACGAAGCCACTACTTCTGCAAACTTGGTTAAAAAATCAGAATTATTTATGGATGATAAAATCTCTGTTAAAGAGTTTTCTGAAAAGATGTGAGTTTCTCTTATCGAGATTATGAAGAAACTTATGGAAAATAAAATCATGACATGAATCAATTCTTCACTAGATTTTGATACTGCATCATTAATATGAGCTGAATTTGGAGTGGAAGTAAAAAAGAAAGAAGCTGAACTAGATATGGAGAGCTTTATGTCTGGAGATCTTCAAAAGATTCTTGACCTAGATAAAGAAGCTCCAGTTCGTTTGGAAAGAGCTCCAGTTGTTACAGTAATGGGACATGTAGATCACTGAAAGACATCATTACTAGACTATCTTCGTAAAACATCTATGGCTGAATGAGAAGCTGGATGAATTACTCAGTCTATCTGAGCTTCAGTAGTAGAATATAACGGAAAGAAAATTACATTCATCGATACTCCAGGACATGAATTATTTACATCTCTTAGAGCTAGATGAGCTAAACTTACAAATATCGCTGTAATCGTAGTAGCTGCTGACGACTCTGTGATGCCTCAGACTATTGAATCAATCAACCATGCAAAAGCTGCATGAGTACCTATCATTATAGCTATTACAAAGATAGATAAACCTGGACATAAAAGAGATCAGATTATAGCAGATATTGCTGCTCAATGACTTACACCAGAAGAATGGTGAGGAGATGTTCCTGTAATCTGAGTTTCTTCGAAGACAGGGGAGTGAATTGATAAATTATTAGAGAATATTCTATTACAGGCAGAAATGCTTGAATTGAAATACAATCCAAACCGTAGTGCAGTTTGAGTAGTTTTGGATTCATACAAGGATGCAAAACAATGAGTAATCGCAAGTATAATCGTTCTGACTGGTACATTACAGGTTGGAAATATTATCATGGCATATAATACTTATGGAAAAATCAAAAGAATGCAGAACTGGAAATGAGCTCCAATTCAAAAAGCTACATGATGAGAACCAGTTCAGATTCTTTGATTTACTGAATTACCAGAAGCATGAAGAATCGTAGAAATAGTTAATAACGAAAAAGAAGCTCAGCACAAAGTTTCAGTTATCCAAGAACAAGAAGCTTCACACAAAAATGAATGAGCTGTTCAAGAATTCCTTGCACAACTTAAAGCATGATGAGCTAATAATAAAGTTTCAGAACTTAGACTTATTCTTAAAGCTGAATGAGCATCAAGTCTTGAGGCTTTACAGCAAGCTGTTCAGTGATTAGAATTACCAAAAAATGTTACAATAAAAGTAATTCATGCTGATGTATGACAATTCTCTGAATCTGATGTTTCATTAGGTCAGGTTTCTAAAGCTTTGTTAATCTGATTTAATGTTTCAATCAATGCAATTCTCAAAAAGAAAGCAGAACAGCAAAAAGTAGAAATTAAATCATTTGATATCATATATGAATTGACTGACTACTTACTAAACCTACTTCAATGAATGGTTGAAGTGGAGAAACAAGAAGTTACAGTTGGAAAACTTGATGTACTTGGAATATTCTTTACTCAGAGCAAAGAAATGACTATCGGTTGAATGGTTATTGAATGAAGAGTGAAGAATAAACTTAGATTCCGTGTTCACAGATGAGAAGATATTATTTGTAACTGAGAAATCCTATCACTCCAGAGAAATAAGGATCAAGTAAAAGAAGTAATTGAATGAGAAGACTGTGGAATGAAAGTTAAGACATGAAAGAAGATTCAAGAACACGACATCCTTGAATTCTATGAATTACAAGATGTAGTAGAAAAACCAGAAGAAAAGAAAGCTGAATAATTAATAACAATCATAAATAAAGAACTGTCCGAAAGGGCAGTTTTTATATTCATCATTAAAATATTAAAATCATGTTAATTTTTTAAGGCTGTAATATTCAGTTATTTTATCATAATAATTCTCGAGATTTTCATAACTTAAAAATCTTGGACATATATCCTTATAAACTGTTTGAGAAACTTTTTTATCAAATTCTTTATGTCTTGTTTCATCTGCTACTATATAGCATCAAGTTTTTAGATTCTTTAATTCTCAAAACTTATTTAAAGAGTTTATAATATCTGTACTATGCTCAACTTCAAAAACATTCGAAGGAGTATTATCTTCATTTAGTCGAATAACATCTATAGTATCTGTCCTTTTAAACAATGTAATAGGACCTTCCAAACTTTTTTCGCTAATTATATCTTTCAAATGCATTCATTTATCACTAAAACATATTTTATTTTGGTCTTGGTGTGGTACATATGTAAAAAAATGCTTTAAATTTCATATTTCAACTAATAATCATTGATAATAGGAGTGATTGGCTTGTTGTACTTCTGGAGAATCTTTGTTTTTATCAGTTATTTGAGTTAATCATAACTGTTCTAATCTTTCTTTTTCTTTAACTAATCAATATAATCACGGTCTAATAATGTAAATCTCTTTCGGTTTTGTTTGAACAATACCTCTAATATTAGCAAAAGGCTCTTTAGCTTTTGTTACAAAAATAGGATTTCATACTAATTCATCTCTTAATGTTGATAATTTTGCATATCATCAATGCTTTTCTAAGACTTGTACGACAGCTTCTCGTTGCTTCATTTAAGAGAATTTTAAATATAAATACATTATTATAATAATTTATACCGAAATATTTTCAAGAAAATTTAATTTTTAAATTCGCTTTTTAAAAACATTATAATTTAACATTATTTTGTTAATCAATTTTATAAAAAAAGTTTAAAAAAACTTGAAATAAATTTTAATATTATTAAAATAATCTTACTGTACAAGTTTTATCTTATGTAATAAGATATTATGGATTACAAAATCATTAAAAAACTTAGACAAGAACATAAATGGACGCAAGACCAAGTCGCAGAAATGCTTTGAGTAAGTAGAGTTACTTACAATTTAATTGAAAACTGAAAAACTCCGCGAGATCCATATATTGAACAATTTCAGGATATTTTTGATGTATCTTTTTCTGCACTTGAAAACAATAACATTAAAAAACAAAAATCACTAGATGATGATATTTATGAAAAGTCTAAAGAATTAATTTTGTACATAATCAGTAAAACTTCTCAGCTACCAAATGTTTGAAAAACAGTTTTGTATAAGATGCTATATTTCTGTGAATTTGATTGGTATGAAAAAACTTGAGAAAGATTTACATGAAT
>CAMVNA010000009.1 GCA_947168725.1 uncultured bacterium
GAATATGTGAAGGATCAGATCATTCATTTCTAAAATCCTGACCAATTTCAAATACCTTCTCAAATCTTCACACAGTTGCTTTTTTGAGTGAAGTTTCGAATGCAATTCTTAAATATACATCAACATCAAAATCATTATGGTGTGTTATGAATGGTCTAGCAGCAGCTCATGATGCTGCATTATCTAATATTGGAGTTTGAATCTCAATAAATCACTCTTTAGTATAGAATTCTCTTAATTTTTGATAAAATCTTGATTTAAACAAAAATCTTTCATATGTTTCAGGATTCATAATCATATCTAAGTATCTTTTTCTATACAATTCTTCAGGATCATTTATTCCATGATATTTTTCAGGTAATCCACGAACAGATTTAGAAAGAAATTTAAATTCTGATACAAAAATAGTTAATTCTCATTTATGAGTTTTGAATACTTCTCCAGATACTCAAATAAAATCCCCCACATCTACCATTTTTTCCATAAATTTATATGCAGTCATTTCATCTTCTCATTCTCACAGAGTCTCAATAAGCTTAGGTTCATTTGCAGATGTAGAAATATCTATTTTACAGTTATCTCTATGAAACATTACTTGTATCTTGTTTGTAGAATCTATAATAGTTCAAAAAGATAATTTACCAAAACTACGATAAAGTATCAACCTTCCAGCAGTCTTTACCTGTTTCTCAGGAGCAGGAATAATACTTTCAATCTCTCTCATTTCTTTATTTCCGTATTCTGTTATTATCTTTTCAATAGATTGCTGTTTATCAAAATGCTGAGCAAATGGCACAACTCCCATTTTTTTCATTCTATTAATTTTTTGAATACGAACATCTCTTTCTGATAACTGTTCCATCGATTTTTTAATCAAATAGTAAAAACTAATCTAAATGATAGTTTTCTCCCTTTTAATTGCAAGAAAAATCAGATTTTTATTTCTATAAGTTATATAAGAGTTCAACAGGAATTATATTTAGGCTACATGTTCATTAGCAAAATTATCTGCTTTATATGCATAAGATCCTTTTTCTCATGTCGCAGTTCAGTATTTTATTTCAGACGGACTATTCCAAGCATAATAAACCATATCAAAAAAAGCCTTATCTCCTAATCATTTTCTGGTAATTGTTTCTCTACTTGCAACTCATCAATGTTTTTCACTCCATTCATTTATTTTACTCTCAATCTCTTCTGGGGTTCTAGCTCTTTTTACTCCATCTATCATGATAGTTTTTCAAATGGCAATGTCTTCATGTTTCCCATCTTTAAAGGTTACCCTTATAATTTTTGCATCATTAGTTCGGAAATTATCTAATTTCATAGGAAGAATGGTATTGTAATAATTATTTATAAGTCAAACCATTGTTGCGATAGCAGATTTAGCAGGATCATCAAGATCGTTTTCACTATTAATTCAAAAATTCCTTAAAAATTTTTTATCACTATCATTAAAAATTTGATCAAATTTTATTTGCGTATATCAACGAGACCAATCACGAGATGATAATTTTGTTACACCAATATTATGAGCTAGTTCTTTTCATTTATATTCTATACTATCTCAAGCTTTAGTTTCTTGATATAGGATTCACATTGCTCTTTTTGCTATTTCGTCATATTCATTATTAGTAAGTCAATGGTAATGTTGCATCAGTTTAGTTTTGTTAATCCTTATAGATGCTAAAAATATTTGTGATACATCATTACTTCACTCCCTATTACTAATATTCATTTCCTCAACTTCTTTTAATACAATTTTAACAGAAAGATTTTTGTATCTAATATTGAACTTTGAAGGAGGTATATTATGTTGTCTTGAAATTAACATTCTAATATAATTTTTATCAGCTCCTGTCTCTCAATGTACTTTTTCAACAAGCTCCTCTGGAGTTCAAACTTTTCCAAGTGATATTGTTTGTTCTTTTCAAACAGGCAAAGTTCATAATTTAGGAGTCATTAAACGAGCATCTTGAGTAAAAGAAAAAGAAGATCATCTATAGGTAAATCCTCTTCAGGAGAAAGAAACTTCAGATTTAAAATCAATTCTTCTTATATTAGCCCCAAAAAGATCAGTGTATACACCATTTCCCAAGGAAACCATAACATGGGTTACTCATTGTTCTCTAGCATGTGATTTGTTATATCTAACAGTAAGGAAAGATCCAGCAGGAGCACTTATTATTTGTTGTTTTGGATTATTACTATTAATTTGATTTATAGAAAAATTTTTTTTAATAGGTCCACTACTGGAAATATCCCAGGCATTAACTTCTGTTGCAGCAAAACAGAGATTTTGTTTTGCTAAAATATCAGAGACGCATCAATAAGCATAAGCAGAACAAATATTTATATCACCAAGAGTATTTCTATACTGTGGATAAAATGTATAATTATTTGCATCGTAAGTAAAAGTTTTGAGTGTTGAACGTACGTTTTCTAGAGATTCACCTTCATTTCCAGTTATTTTATTATCTTTGCTTTGAGATTCTATTATAGAATCTCTTTTCATTGTAACTCATTCCCATACAAGAGCTCTATTACTGAGAATTCTTCACATTTGATCAGTAAGTACATATGTTTTTTGTTTATCGTCGTATTTTACCCAACACGATAATCATCAAATGAGACTTTTCATTTTTGATTTTATTTTTGGATTTTTACAGTTAGAATAATTTATTCTATATATTGCATTTTTATTTCTAAATAAATTACCCAATGCTTGGTTAATCTTTATAGGGTTGACTCTGTCTGTAAATATAATAGTTCAATCTGGTGATTGATTGAAAAGGGGTTTTTGTCTCACGATTTCTCAATTTTCAACTTTTACTTTTCATTGACGATCTCTTACTACTTCGCTATGTTCTTGAGTATTATCTTGTTCTTGCCTAGGATTGCAATATCTTTCGATTTCTTGTAATGCCCTATCTTCAGCTTTGTTTAGATCTCTTGCAACATTTGAAATCAAAATTGTTCTTTCTCTCTCACTTGTAAACTTAATTCGACCTTTTACATTTTTATATTTACTAATAAAACTGTTTATAGCATTATCTAAAAATCTTTTAGCAGCTCTCCAATAATCATTACCGTACTGGAAAAGGACAGCTTTTCAGTCTTTTACTATATATTTTTCCTTTTTTGTTAATAAATATTTAGCACTTAACATTTGTTTTTGGTATAATTTTGCCATATTAATTCACGCCTGATAAACCTCTTGATCATCTCTATAAATTAACTTATCAATCTTATTAAATTCTGTTTTTATATCTTTGGCAATTCGTCCCTCAGATCTATTTATATATTTATCTCATGGCGCATTTCATCACATTTGAATTTTATAAAATATAAAACTAAATATCTTTGATATCCGTATCAAAATCACAGTCACGGATAACATCATTTACTAATTCATCAGCATCCTCACGAGTTCATATATAATTATCCAATTCTGACTTTTTTCTCTCTATTTCATTTAAATCATTTTTAAAATTATCCATCATGTTTTTTACTACAGCATCTAAGTCTTTTCGAATCAAATCTCTTTTTTTGTCATCTTTCTCTAAAAGAAGTTTGCAAAGATACCATACTTGTTCTTTATCGAAATTTTCAACAGAAACTTTTTTATCATATGGTAAATGATTATCCAATATTGTTTGGAGAGTTTGTTTCATTTGATTGAATTCATTTACGCTATTCATACCTATTATAATTATATTATGAACAAAATATGTTTTTATGTGCTTTTAATTTTATTGATAGATTTTCATAGCTTCTATAGCCTCTTTTGAAGAGCTGAAGAACTTCTCTCCATTTGAAATATAAACAGTTTTGCCTAAACCATTAAATGCAATAATAATCTCATCAAAGACAACCTGTAAAATTTGATTTAGATTATTTTTCCATGTTTCATAATTTTTAGGATTTTCAGATTTACGTTTATTTAATCCTGATACAAAATCACCCCGACTCATCTTTAAATCAAAACCTTTCATTAATCATTTCCCAAAGAAAGAAAGAGAGTTGTAAAATCAATCGACAAAAGTATTAAAAACAATTCCAATCTTATCATCAATTATATTGATAGTTACCTGATTATCTTGAATAACTAATGTTTGTTCTTCAATAGTTGGTGTAACCATTGGAGCAATCTTTTTAGCAGTTTGATCATTAACTCCCAAAGGAGCAAAAATCACTTTTCAATACCCTTCTTTAAAGTGGTTTAATAATTTTGCAGCTCATGTTTCAACAGCTTTTGAAATAGTAGGTGTTAAATCAGACATGGCTAATAAATTAAATTATAAAAATAATAATTGAATTATTTTTTCTCAAAGAATTCGATAGCTCTAGCCAGTTCTTTATGATCTTTTGCATATTCATGAATATCAATTCATTTTTGATAGGCTTCACAGGCTTGAACCATAGCAGTAGCTCCAGCTTTAGTTCCATCTGGATGTGCATGAGTTCCAGCCCCCATTGTAGTTATGAAATCAGGATTTCACATCAGATCCATAAATGGTTTCAATAGTACTGGATTTAAACCTCCAGATACGATAGGGCAGCATTTTTTGATTCATCTCCAACTATCATCAATCAGAATTTCCATATTTTTCTTATCAACTTCATTGATTTTTATCAAGTCTTCATCTTGTGGAGGAATTTTAGTCCAAGATTGCTCAAAAGTATGTCCCATATCTGTGAAGTATCTAATTTCGTGAGCAGCTGTTACATCTTCTCCTGGAGTTCCAGCCATTTTACCTACTCCAGCAGTTCCTGTATGAATTCCACTAGCTCCAGCCAATCTAGCAAATTTAGAAAGAACTAAAACGGAATATCCAATAGGATTCTCTGGTCTAGTATATGCTCCATGTCCAGCTCTGTGGAAATGAATGAATACATCAGGATAGTGTCTTCTAAGAGTTTGAACAGCCATCCATCCAGCAGTTGTTCCATCGATTAAGAATGCATAACTTCCTGGTTCCATTCCACTATTTCTAATTATTTCACATCTTTGCAGCATAGTATCAAAGTCTGCGGCAGAAACATTGAAAGAATGCACCTTCTTATGTCATGTTTCTTTTACAGCTTTATCCATAGCTTCTTTCACATGAGCTACCATCTTTTCATAAGGACAGAAATCCTGATCAGCCTGCGGTTCATCATTTTTTACAAAGTCTCCACCTCCTACCCAAAAATCATAACAAACTTCTGCATATTCGGCACTGCTAAGTCCCATTTTAGGTTTTACAATAGTTCCAAGGATTGGTCTATCATAAGCATTTAAGTATCTTCTCATATCATCGAGTGTATAACTTGGTCCATCGTATTGCTCAAGCATTACAGGAGGAAACCATACATCGATTAGTTTCAAAGCTTTTACATCCCCCATTCCAAAGATATTTCCAGCAATATAAGTCATAATATTCTGAATATTACCATTTCTATCAAATAATCTCCAAGGGAAAGCAAGCTTTACAATTTCAGATTCTTGGTCTACTTCATAAACTAGAGCATTTAAAAGTCTAGCATAAGGAGTTTCAGTCTTCACTGGGAAATTTGTTCCTGTGCTAGATTCACTAGCTACTTCACAAGCAGCTTGTAGAATATTTCTCTTTCCATTTGGTACAAGATGGTAAGAAGCTAACATATAATCACCATTTGTGGCTTTGTCTCCTAAATCTAAATTAACATAAGCTCTTTGATGATCATTTAATGATTTTAATAATTCTTCTTTTGTCATTTGTTTTTGTATAAAATAAAATCTGAATTAATTATAAACGAAATTAATTATAATGCAAATTTTACCACAGATTTTAAATATTTATTAAAATTTTTATCTTGATTTTTATAATTATTGTTATAATGTATCAAATATATACATTTTACTATCATAATAATACTGGCATGGCAGCATCTCTATTATCCGATTTTGTAAAAAAATGTAAAACTCTGATCAGCGGTAACGAAAGTCTAATCTCTGATGGAAAAGATTTTTATGAAAAATCAAAAAAAACTTTGGCAACCGCTAAAAAGAAGAAAAAAACATCAGCAGACAAAAAGAAGCTTATCAAAGAATGAAAAGAATTATTAGAAGACTGAAAAAAACTTTATGAAAAATGAAAGAAAGCAATCGATAAAGCAAAAAACACAACATCAACTAAGCAAAAAACACAACATCAACTAAGAAAAAAACTATCAAATCTACAAAAACCACAAAGAAAAACTCCAAAAAATAGTTAAATTGAGAATTATATAAACTTTTTTGTTCGCAATACATTAAAATTAAAAAAGCTGATTCAGTCACGAATCAGCATTTTATCTTATGTAAAATTTAATTAATCTTCATCATCCATTCCTTTTACACTTCCAGATCTCTCAGCAATAATTTTCTTTGCAAGAGCATCAGGTACTTTTTCGTAATTAGACATTTGCATTGTATATTGAGCTCTACCTTGAGTATTAGATCTAAGATCTGTAGAGTATCCAAACATCTCAGCTAATGGAACTTTTGCTTCGATAGCAGTAGCATTTCCTCTTGGAGTTTGTCCAAGGATAAGTCATCTACGAGAACTAATATCTCCCATAACTGTACCTACATATTCCTCAGGTGTAACTACTTCTACTGACATTATAGGTTCTAAAAGAACAGGACCAGCCTTGAAGAATGCATCTTTCATAGCCTTGTGAGTTGCAACTTTAAATGATACTTCTGAAGAGTCCACATCATGATAAGATCCGAAGAAAGGAATAACTTTAACATTGATGATAGGATATCCAGCCAAAAGTCCTTGAGCAACCACTTCTCTAGCTCCCTTATCAATAGCAGGTATGAATTCGTTAGGAATAACTCAACCTTTAATCTGAGATTCGAAATCGTAAACTTTTTCGTCATTTTTCTCGAGTTTCAATACAACATGTCCGTACTGTCCACGTCCTCATGACTGTTTCTTGAATAATCATTCTCATTCCACATTTTGAGTAATAGTTTCTCTGTAAGCTACCTGAGGAGCTCCAGTATTAACTTCTACTTTATGTTCTCTTCTCATTCTTTCGATAAGTACCTCTAGATGTAATTCTCCCATTCCAGAGATAATAGTTTGACCACTTTCTTCATCTGAATGGTATGTGAAAGTAGGATCTTCGTATGATAGTTTTGCAAGAGCAAGTCACATCTTTTCTTGATCACCTTTTGACTTTGGTTCAACGGCGATAGAGATAACTGGCTCAGGGAATGTCATACTTTCCAAAACTATAGGATTTTTCATATCACATAATGTATTTCCAGTTCTAGTATCTTTTAGTCATAGGAAAGCACAAATGTGTCCAGCAGATATTTCAGTAATTTCTTCCCTCTTGTTTGCGTGCATCATCAAAAGTCTTCCAACTCTTTCCTTTTGTCCTGTGATAGGATTCAAAAGCATATCTCCAGATTTGATAACTCCTGAATAAACTCTAACATAAGTTAAAGTACCTACGAAAGGATCAGTCATAATCTTGAAAGCGATAGCAGAAGCTGGTTGATTTACATCAGATTTTCTAGTTATTTGTTTTTCTGGATCATCTGGATCAGTTCCAACGATTTCACCTCTATCTAATGGAGAAGGTAAGAAATCAACAACGGCATCAATCATTAATTGAACTCCTTTATTTCCAAGAGCAGATCCACACATAACTGGGAATAAATCTCCACTACATGTTCCAACTCTAATAGCTTTTTTCAAAAGTTCTACAGGAATCTCTTCTCATTCCAAGTATTTTTCAGCTAATTCATCATCGTAAAGTGAAACTCTATCTATCAAAGTTTCTCTATATTCTTCAGCTTTAGCTTTTAATTCTTCAGGAATTTCGTGTTCCACTACATTTACTCATTTTTCTCCTTCGAAAGTGTAGTATTTCATGTTAACCAAGCTAACAACTCCAGCAAAAGTATCAGAAGCACCATTTGGTAATTCGATAGGAATTGCTTTATCAGTTAATCTCTCTTTGATTGATTCAACTGATGCATAAAAGTCAGCTCCCATTTTATCCATTTTGTTAACAAAGATCATTCTAGGAACATTGTATTTGTCAGCTTGTCTCCATACAGTTTCAGTTTGAGGTTCTACTCAAGCCTGTCCATCAAGTAATGCAACAGCACCGTCAAGTACACGTAAAGATCTTTCTACTTCAATTGTAAAGTCAACGTGCCCTGGAGTATCGATAATATTAATATGATGACCTTTCCAGAAACATACAGTAGTAGCTGATGTAATAGTAATTCATCTTTCTTTTTCCTGGTCCATCCAGTCCATTTGAGATTCTCAGTCATGAGTTTCTCAGATTTTATGTGTTCTTCCTGTATAGAAAAGAATTCTTTCAGTTACAGTAGTTTTTCAGGCATCGATGTGCGCCATGATACCTAGGTTTCTCACTTTTTCGAGAGGAGTAATGTCTGCCATAGTTTTAAAATTTAAAGATAATAAAAATCTCGCATTCATTTATACAAATGTGTAGTTTGTTTTCAAGATAAAAAATAAAGTATCACTTTCCAAAAATTTAATTTATTATTTACTTATTACCCTAGACACGACTTTAGAAGATTTTCACTTCCTTTTCATGTTTTGTATGTAAGCATCAATATATTTATAATCATCTTTTTTGAAATGAAATAATGGGATATTTCAATTAGATATATTCATACTTTGCATTTCTGATGGTGTTAGGTGTCTACGATTACTACCACTTCATTTATAAAAGTCTTCACTCCATCAGATAGAAAGGTATCACAAACTTTTTAGCACTGCAATATTCTGTGAACGAGAAGCTCAGCATCATCATGGGAAACGGAAAAAGGGATAGTTTTGTTTTAAATTCTTGAGGTAAGATTCTCACAAAGTTTTTTTAATTTGAGCTTCCCACATTAATATTTCAGTCCTCAATAATATAGTTGATTTGATTTTGTTTGGAAATCACGTTCACGAACCAGATTTTATTTTGTTATAATAATTGGTTCATAATAGTGATTTTACATTATTTTCTCGCGACTTTATATTAATTCCTCTATTTAGCCCAGATGTTAAATTTGTTATATCGCTACTATCACTCAAATAAATATGACTAAAAGTATGGCAACAAATCTGGTGTCATTCTTTTGCTGCTTTCTTCCAAAGTTCGGGAGTGTTCCTTAAACAATCTCACAGAATAAAAAAAGTGGCTTTTATACCTGATCATTTAAGTGTATCAAGAATATGTTTAATACAGTCAATTCAGTATCCATCATCAAATGTTATCGAAATTTCTGGTCTATTTCTATTTCAGATGGTAATCGGGCTTTTTTGATTTTCAATCATTCCTTTATAATTAGTTTTTCACTTTATTGTATCACTCATTTCTTTATCAGACTTGTTTACTGCATTTTTTTTAACTGCATTTTTTTGTAAATTTTCACGTTTTTTAGTAGAATTTTGTTTTGTTATATCAGGTGTATTCTTATTATTACCGTTTGAATCCGATTTTTTAATTTCAATTTTAATAACATCTCAAGGTTCAAATCTTTTTGAATCACTATAAATATTTCCATTTCCATCAGAAATAATGAATTTATCTTTTTCTATTACCATGTTATTTTCATCTTGATATATTTGTCTTATGTTAACAGGAGTTCGTCACATAGTTTTGATATGACAATCATATTGTGTACTATTAGATAATTTCTTAGCTTCAATAAATCTGATAGGTTTTGGATTATCGCTTATTTTAATTTTTAAGTAAATTTTTTTTTGTTGTGAGAATTCACGCTCAGGAAGCTCTTCTCATATATCATTTGTTATTAGAATTCAATTAGTTTTTCATCAATACTGTTGTACATATTTTCTTCTGATATCATCTACATTTTCTCAAGTAACTGCATTATATGAAAACACATAATATTCTCAATTTCTACTCTTATTTTTATACTCAAAATATTGAATTTTATTTTGTAGTTCCTTGTTTTCTTTAGAAAATTCAAAAGCTTCTACAGGAAGAGAATCATTTTTAATATTTTTTTCAATACTATTTCAAGACATTGTATTAGATACCGATATAAATAATTTATTGTTTTTTTAACAACCACTACAAAAATTTATAAAACACAAAAACATATGTAATTATACTCAAAACAAACAGTCATGTCAAATATTTAGAAACTTTTTACAAACTTAACAATAATTAAAAATTCAAAATCTCAATTCCATCATAATAATATTTCAAAATTTGATCGTAAGTAAGTCACTGCTGAGCAAACCGTTCTGCTCATTTTCACGCTAATCAAACTCCATGTCATACGAAATCACTACAAGCTCCAAAATCATAAACAGATTTAAGATAAGGTGTGTCATTCCATCATCGCTTCTCTTCTGCGGACAAAGTGAATCCAGCAGAGCAGTTAAAATAAGGCAAAATAGGCACATATCCATTATACATCACAATTTTGTTTTTTGTAGATTCCAATGCTTGATATCGTTTATTTACAGTTTTTTCTAATCATGCTCAAACATACTTTTGAAAGAAATTAGGATCATCTATCGCGGTATAGTTTGCATCAGGTGAAATACTAGGATGTATGTTCTCTCCATTCATATAAAATAGAGCATAATTCTTTGAAATCATAGCCATTACTTTATTTTTTTCTAATGTTTCAGTATCATTGGTTTCTACAATTCATTTCATATATTCATAGAATGGCAACCTATTGATGACAACAAAATCAGATCTTTGTTCTCAGTTTAATGTTGGATAGACTCATCTCTCAAAATATAAACTACCTTTAAAACTATTCCATGGTATTCAAGCATAAGATTTACGATTATAATTTGAGATTTTAACTACACCATTAGACATAGAAGATTTTACCGAAACATCATTTGCAGATAAAATCATGTCAGAATTAACCTGAATCTTATTAGACAAAAAGGTTAAGTTTGCTCAGGTTCGAGTATAATTCACACCATCGATATTAAACACACAGCTAACATCACATATAATCTCAAAACTATCATACTTTGTAGAAAGTTCATACAACAAAACAGAAATATTCTGGTTTACCAAACTTCTAACATCATTAACTGTGTATTTTGTTACAATTTTTGACATTTGATTGGTGGTTTTTTTCAGATTTCATTTATAATTTTTCTTAGCAACATTGGCAGCATTTTTAAATATTTGGGGATTGGATTTTTGTAGTTGAGCTAAACGTTTAGGAAAATCCGAAGTTTTTGAAACTGTATTACTCGCTGTAGCAGTATTAGCCATATTTACTGGCTGCGATTTTGCACTGCTTTTTAAATCTTTAACCCAGCTTGTTGGTAATGCAACATTTCATACTGTTCATTTTTTCATCCTACTTAAAACTTCATCTCTTATTTTAGGTAAAAATATATATAAGTTCTTACCGGGGCAAGCTGTTGCTTTTACATTTTTATGTCACATTATATTTGGGTTTTTGACTGCGGTAACATATGGTTCTTTTGTTGAATTTGTTGAAAATGTATGAGTATATCCATGAGGGTCTATGTGATAATATTTTGCTATAGCCGTAGTCAAATTAACCAATGCAGACATTTGTTCAACAGTTGGTTTATCATTTTCAAAGTTTCACATCAAAGCAATTCAAACGGAAGATACATTATTATTAGATGCGTGCATTCATACAGCTCATTCTCATCAAGCACGTCATTCATAGATATTTCACATTTGATCAATTAAAAAATTATATCAAATATCTCCAAAATTACGATTTATAGTATGATATTTATAAATATCTTGAATTTCTTTTTTTACATTACTAATTGTTCGATTGGGATTGTAGTTTCATGCAGTATGATGAATTATTATCTTGTTTTTATGATGATTAAAATAATCTGGATAAATTAAATAATGATTTCAAAACATAGTGTTAGATCATTCATATTTTCGTTCTAGTGGAAAATTTTTAGCCATCCAAACATTACGAATCTTTGAAATGTTCTCAGCCTTTATTTGAGCTTCAGTTTTTCCTCCTTTAGAAGAATTGTTGGTAGGTCTAGGTGTACTACGAAATCTGATAGATTCATCGGCTCCCCATTCTGCACGAGAAATTATTTTTACTCAGGGGAGATTCCAATTAGCAGCATGGTTAATATTTCAAATAATCATTCAAAATGCAATTAAAGAAAAAAATCAGATTTTATTCAAGATTTTCATAGTAATTTTGGTTTAAATTAAATACGAAAACATAATAAATATTTTCGCATAAAATGCAAATAAATGAATTAATTTAGAATAAGTAATTAAAAATTAAAACATTTGACATTATGATAAATTTTTTTATTATTAGTGAGGTAGCCATATATTTACCTAATAATTCATAATAGATGAAAATACTATGAAGTTTTAATACAAAACTTGATGAACATGAATTATACGACGCGATACAGGAGAATTGACAATGAAATGCAATAATGACAAAAAAACATCGAATATTTTTGATTCGCCCAATGATATGGATGTTGTTTGCTTTTATAACATTCTGACTTTTGATTTGGTTTGCTTATGAGCAATTTTATAATCCAGAATATGTGCTACTTTTCCGGGCTATGACAATTCTTTATTCAGCAGTAACGCTTACACGATGTGTGCATAGCTTAATGATGATTATGTATGATATGCAATCTCAAATTAATAACAAGAACGGATACATAGATAAGATTGGTGAAGCTGACCTAAAAGATTGAAAATATGAAATATTTTTGAAACATACATTTATATCAGGAGGCTTGCAAGTAATACTGATGATAATAAATTCCTTAGTATCTTTCTTCGCAGAAACTGATGCCACATCAAATATTGTACTAAATATCGTTTGAATCGTCGTAAATATAAGTTTCTTGTTTCTTTTGTATAAAGTATTAGATAGAATTATTGATTATGAAATGGATTTTAATATCTTCACAGTAGACCAATTTATGATATTTCGTCAGCATTGATTTTTTAAGATAGAAAGTATGAATATAGCAACATCTACAATTAAAATAGTAAAAGATTCAAAAAGCTGATTTTGGTGATCTTTGTTTAATTACTGAAAGGTTTCTATACATCCAGAGTGAAATTTATCAGCCGACTCAAAAGCGATTGAATTATTCTTTGTGCCTAAACCAAATGCTTTAACTAAAAAATTAAATGATTTTATCGAAAAATCAAAAGAGTGATTAAATGTATCTCTTATGTCATAAGATACTAAAAATTTTCAGGTAAATTCTTGGAGAACGTATGGCTAGGGAAAATCCATTTCAAAAATAATTTACGATGAATATGAGAAGGTCCATACTTTTCAAGTAATTCTTTATGTTCTTTTGTCCCATATCATTTATGCTTATCAAAATTATATTTAGCATATTTTTTTGGTAATTTTTCCATAATGCGGTCACGCGAAACCTTGGCTACAATCGAAGATATTCAAATTTCTTTTACTTTTGCATCTCCAGAAACAATCGTTTTTATCTCCCAAAAAGGAAACATTTTTTTTAATCAAAAATCACGATTTCCATCCATAATAAGTTTTATTTTGATTCATTTAGAATTTAACTCAGAAAAATAATTCAAAACATCAGTATATTTCAGATTTGTTTTAATTTTCGTAGCTAATGGATTTGGTAATTTATTTCCAATCTCAAATTTGGGCAATAATTGGTTAAAAATCTTAATCATTCATCTGAGAATTGCAAGATGCAAAGAGTTACTCATTCCATATTTATCAATCTCGGCAGCCGTCATTCGAGCAGGATAGGCAATAATTTTTCATTCAAACTTCAATTTTTCTATGTGCGTAAAAAGATTTTCTCTTTTTTGTTCAGAAATTTGTTTACTATCGCAAAAACTAAATAATTCTTCTTTTGATAACTTTTTAATAGGGCAGACGAGTCATACAAAAACTGGACCTGCAAGAGGTCATCTTCCAGCCTCATCAAAATACACTGTAAAAGTTTGTTTTTTCATAATTACACAAACTAATTAATTACAACAAAAAAACAAGATAAATTCACCTTATTTTCTCCATAGAATACACCAAAATTATATTACTCTATGGATTTCATCTAAAGTTGTTTCTCATCTCAAAACTTTAACAATTCAATCTTCTAACAAAGTTACAAATCAGTTTTCACGAGCCTTTGTTAAAATTGATGATTCATTTTCTTTATCTATAATGAGATTTCTCATATCTTCTGTAATTTCTAAAGCTTCAAGAATAGCTAATCTTCATTGATATCACGTTTCATTACATTTAGCACAACCATGAGATTCTACTACAGTCCCATCAAAAGCAGGAATATTACTCATATCCAAATCACTTAAACTTTTTATAGTTTTCTCAATTTCCGCTTGTTCAGCATAAGTTGCGGGTCTTCTATCGCTACAATTTGGGCAAATTTTACGAACCAAACGTTGACCTAATACCAATTGAATCGCTGGCGCTAATAAATATGGCTCAACTCACATTGAAAGTAAACGGGGAACAGATGCGATTGCTGAATTTGTATGTAATGTAGTAAAAACTAAATGTCATGTTAGGGCTGCATTTACAGCGATATCTGCAGTTTCTTTGGATCTAGTTTCTCAAACCAATATAACATCGGGATCATGACGAAGAATGGCTTTTAATCCAGTTTCATAGTCATAGTTCTTTGCATAATTTATCTGAGATTGCTGTATTCATGGCATTTCATATTCAATTGGATCTTCTAATGTGATAATTTTATTTGTTCATGTGTTTAAATAATTCAAAATTGAATATAGAGTCGTAGTTTTTCATGATCACGTAGGTCAAGTAACTACTATTATTCAGGTATTTTTTGAAATATGCTTTTTAAGTATATCATAGTTTCTATCAGTAAATCCGATTTCTTCAAAAGTAGCAATTCATTTTTGGGAATCTAAGAATCTGATTACAGTAGATTCTGATAGCATTCATGGCATGAAATTAACTCTGGCATCTACCTTTTTCTTTTCTCATTCATGATTCATTGCTTCAAATGAAAATCTACCATCCTGAGGAATATAATCCACATTCATTTTCACTCAAGATATGAATTTTAGTTTTTGTAAATATTTCCAAAAATCATTGGCATCAAAATCAACAACATCTTGCAAAATTCCATCCAAACGTAAACGAAGAGTGATGTTTTTTCATTCTGGCTGAAAGTGCATATCTGATGCTCCAGACTGAAATCAAAGTCTAACCATTTCTAGAATAAATTCTCCTGGGTCAAGAGATGCCCTTTTTTCAAAAAACTGTTTCATTAGTGAAATTGCAGAGTCTCATTCAGCCTTTTCTCTTTTTTCTTTTTCTTCTTTCGCAAGTTGTTCCTCTGCTTCCAATTTATCATACCACTTCATTCATTCATTAAATCATTCAAGAGAAGTATAGTAAACTTTCATCTTTAATCATTTATTTTCCAGTTGTTTTTCTATCTTCTTAAGGTCTTCTGGGTGATTGTTTGTTGTTAAAACGTACACTCAATTTTCTTCATCTTTGTAATAAATAATAACCTGCATAGAAGCAGCATTTTCACGAGGAATTTTTTTTAATTGAGAAAAATCTACTTGTAGTGCCTTTATATCATCTACCTCTAATATCGTATTTATCAATTGATTTGGCATAAAATAGATAATTATCAAAAAATAAAATTAGACCTAGCACAGTCTAATTATACTCAGAAATACCTTAAAATGCAAATTTTGGTGGAGAAAAATATTTTTTTAAATTAATTCTAAAAAGTAGACTTAATTTGACTATTCTCCAATTTTTTCTCTTTTCTCGCTATTTTTTAGTTCTTCAAAATCCTTTTTTAATTTCTCTTTTTTTTCTCAATCTGAAATTTTTTTGATGGCTGATGCAATCATGAATAACATATTTTGATATGTCTCTTTATCCATAAATCAGGCATCAATCAATGCAATCATTCATTCCGCTAATTCTCGATGAGGTTTTAAGTCATTTAGAATTTTGAGAACTTTTTGTTTATCCATGGTTATTTATGTTAAATAAACACCTAATTATACTTTTTTCTTCTTATTTTGTCAAATTTTAGCTAAGAAAAAATTTTTATTCTTGCTTTTAACGTAAGTTTTTGTATATCTTTTCTTAGTTTATTTTTGAAAATTACTCCAATAAATGGCTCAATCAGCTATCGATTATGCAATATGATATCTATCTCGTTACCCAAAGACAGAGCAGGAAATACGTATAATTCTTTATAAAAAATGATATAATTCTGAAGACATTCAGCATTGTATGGATATTCTTAAAAAGAATGATTTTATCAATGATGAAAAGTTTGCTGATAGTTTCTTATATTCAGAAGTAGAAAAGAAAGGACGTCCATTATTTATTATCAAGCAAAAGCTTATCCAACGCTGAATCGATAAATGACTACTAGCAAAAAAGATATCAGAGCAGCAGGAAGAATTATCACAGTGAATGCGTAAAGCAATAAAAAAAGAAATAGAAGCATATAAGAAAAAATGAGTAGACTGATTTGATATTATTCAGAAATTAATGAGAAGATGATATCAGTTAGCTGATATTAAAGCAGTTATTAAAGAGTGAGCTGAAAATAATTAATTTATATTCTAAAATCCAAATAATTATGTTGTTGTTCGTTGTAATTTGAATTATCGTATTTATGGTACTGGTAATCTTGCATGAATTTGGTCATTTTATAGCATGAAGAAAATGCTGAATGAAAGTGACAGAATTTTGAATATGATTACCTCCAAAAATTTGTAATTTACGAAAGGATAAACAATGAACACAATACACATTAAATTGGATTCCACTATGATGATTTTGTTCATTTGAATGAGATGATCCAACAGATGATAAAACATATAAAAATCCAAATACACTTTTTACAGCACCACTTTGGAAAAGGTTGATCGTGATATTTGCATGAGTGACTATGAATTTTTTAACAGCATTTGTATTGTTCACATTCCTTTTCCGACACGGAATACAACCAATTTCAGTATCACAAGTTATGGAAGATAAATGATCAACGAGTTATCTGATGGCAGCCCCAAGTTTTTTAAGAGAACAATGATTTTTAACGTGAGAAGTGAATGATTGAATATTAATTAAAGAAGTATTTAAATGATGACTATGAGAAAAGATAGATTTAAAGCAGAATGATGTCCTATTAAAATTTGATTGAGAAGATTTAGAATATAGCACATTCTTTGCGTTGATGGCTTCATGAGCAGACGCAACTCATGTTTTTACTTTGAAAAGATGAGAAATAGAAATTGTTACAGAGGAGTTTAAATGTGAGTGAACTTGTAAATTTGATATCCAAATATCTACAAATTGAAATATACAAATAAATGATATAAAATTTTCATTCTGATGAGCAATATTGGCGACATTCCATGAAATTTGAGCAGAATGGGATTTAACAATGGATGCATTATGAACAATAGGTAAAGCATTGGTATCGTTCAATAAAGCAGGAATGAAAGATGCTCTGAATTCATTAGCTTGACCAGTTTGAGCAGTAGAAATAGGTAGAGTTATATATGAAATGTGATGATGGCTATCATACTTATGATTTGCTGCGATATTATCTCTAGCATTAGCAATATTTAATGTATTACCAATCCCTGTTCTAGATTGATGAAGAGCAATTTGAATGATACTACAAAAAATAACTAGGATAAATCCTAAAAAATTCTTCGTATGAGAAGCTTATGTAGATATGGTGTTTATGTATCTATTGTTGTGACTATGAATTATAATAGCTATCAAAGATTTTTACGTCTATTACCGAGATTCAATTGTTGCCTACTTTACGTCTATTTTCTAGAAAAAGAAAGCTGACCAACTAAGTCAGCTTTTTTATTACATTTTTAATCTTATCCTTAATCTTTGTGGAATATGTGTAGAAATCTTTTTGTAATTGTACTTCCTTTACTAGATTTAGTTTGTTAGCAGAAGGTGAGTACATAGTATATATTACTTCTCACTTTTTGATTTTATCTCATAGCTTTTTGTGTAAATAAATACCAGCTTGATATTCTTTAGGGGCTCATAGTCATCTAACCATAGTATTGAGATGTCTCATATCAACTTTAGTAATTATACAATCTTTTTCTGCAATCACATCGTGAGAGAATTTTCCGAGCTGAATATCTTCAGATTTGATATTTGGGTCTCAGTTTTGAGCTTTGATGATTTCTTGCATTTTTTTTCGTGCTTCTCAGCTGGACAATTGGTTATTAACTAATTTTTTAGCATTTCCCATGTTTGGAGCTTTTCAGCATAAAACAAGAATTCTGGAAGCAAGGAATATAGCCTTCTTCTCTAAATCTTCTGATCTTACTTTATATTGCTGTAAAATTCTGAGAGCTTCTCTCGCTTGCAAACATGCTCAGATTCACCTACCGATGGGTTGACTACCATCTGTAATTTGAACATCCATTTTAATTCATAGATATTCTCAAATCTCTTTAAAGCGATTTGCCACCCTTTTTGCATCTTTCATTGAGGCTACTTTCGCAGTAGGTCACATAGGAATATCAATTAAACAGTGATTAATTCCCATCGCATAATTCTTTGCCATAATTGATGAAATCATTCTGGCATAAGGTTCCATTCCTAGAGGAGATGAAACTTTGATGATTCTATCGTTTACTGGAGCTAAATTTAATTTTTCATTCCATACTAAACAAGCTCAAACTTTATCAGTAAGTCTGATTACTTCCTGTTTATCAAATTCAATATCCATCAAAACATTTACACATTCTCCAGTTGCAGCAGGAGAGGTGATAGCTTTCGAAAATGTTTTTGGAACAGTAATTCCCAGTGATGCTAAAATTGGAATCACAATCATTGTCGTTTCATTTCCTGGTACTCATCAAATACAATATTTACCAGCAACCAATCCAGGAAAACGATACATATCTCCCGTATATGCTGTTGCTTTTGTGGTATATGCTAATTCATGCATGTCAGATTTATAGAAGAAACTTGTGGCTACATAATAGGCAAGGACAAGTTCATGGATTTTATTATCTTTTATGTCTTCGATAATAGCATCAATTTCTTCATCGGTTATTTTTTTTCAAAGAAGTTTCTTTCTAATAGCTTGCATAGAAAGAGGATTGTTTTTTACAAAACTTACCAACACTGTATCTCCATGCATGATAGGATATTCTTCCAAAAAATCATTAGTTACTCAAATTTCATTAGCTTGAACATACTTATCTGTGAGCGCAACATCAACAACGAATTCTTCTCTTTTTCTTATTAGAGAAATTTTATCACCATTTTTAATTCAATATTTATCAGCTTGTTCAGCATTGAGCATTACAATATGTCCGTTTCCATTTTCAATATCAAAAGAAACCACTTTTGCACTAAATATCTCTTTAGAATTTTCCATTTTTATTTGCATGTTTGACATAATATTAATATAAAAAGATATAAAATTATATATCGTTTAAACGTTCTGCTAGTTCTATATCCTGATTTCGTTCTTTTATATGTTTAATGAAGAATTTCATTTTTTCTTTATCCAATTGAGAAGATTCATCGACTAAGAATTGTTTAATAAGATTTATAAATCAAAGTTGATGAGATTCTTTGAATTCAGCTATTCACGCAGAGAATTGATTTGGATCAAAATTTTTAATATTATCTTTCAATCACATAATCATCTTATCTGTACCATTATAGTCAAGGATTTCAGCTACTTTTTCTTCATTTTTGGTTTTTTGTCTTGTTAGATTTTTTTTTCACCACTCCAATCAAAGGTATTTTTCCCCTAATTCTGGCATAAATATATTATTGAAATATTCTAAATCCGAAGAATCTGAATTATCGAATATTTGTATTACATCAAAAAGGTTTGATCCTTTATAAAAGTTTAAACTATTGAAAATTTTTTGATCAGGTATTATGTTAAAAGTTGTCATTAAGTTTATTATTGTAGAATTTTTTTGAGCTTGAGCTTCAGTTTTTTCTCTTACGATCTTACCGATTAACTTTATTTGAGAATGTAATATATTTTCAGTATTTTGTTTCCTTTCATCAACATTTCTTGGGACTTTGGGCCTTATAGGTATTCATACGGTCATTTGAGCTTTTTCACCTTCTTTATCTTCTTTATCTTCTTTATCTTCTTTATCTTTTCTTCATCCTCAATTGAATTCTCAAAAATTTTTTTCAAAAAACATTTTATTGTTTGTATCGTCCTTTGATTTGTGTGGCGGAAGTCTATAGTAATCATTAAGAACATCATTGAATGGTTTTATTTCTCATATAGGGAAATTAATTGAATCAGGATTAGAAATAGAAGATGTATCTCAAATGCTTATTTTGTTTGGATCTACCTCATCTTTATGTATAAGTGAATTCATAAACAATTTACCAGTCTTTAAATCATAGCGAACTTTTACATTAGAATTATTAAAAGAGCCAGCAATAACAATTTTATCTCAAATTTTTTGTACAGAATCAATCTGAAGTCATTGAAAATTTCAATTTTTTTCTTCTAAACTTTTTTTATCACTAATCACAGAAAAAGCATCCCTTATGTTATCTATTACGGCACCAATAGCATAGGTTTTAACATATTCGCCAACTTTTTTCTTCATCGAAATGGCATTACCTCATAATTTTTTCTCAGCATCAGCAAAAATTAGTGAGAATTCCGATAAAGTTTTATATATTTGTTCGATTTCACTAGGAGCTTTTCATTTAAGAAGAAAATTATTTTTACTAAAATCTTCCCGCTTTGCTTTATCAATGCGTCCGTTATTGATATCAAAAAGTATACGCATATCCCATTTTGTGATAATATCTTTAATACTATCATGAGACTGTATAAAAGTTTTCCATGCTTCGCGAAATACAACTTCTTTTATTCGTTGTTTTTTGTGTTCTGATTCATCAATATTTAAATCATAATCTTCTAAATCTCCTCATAAATTGGCACTAGCTGCAATTTCTGCTCATGTAGCATTACTTGAATTTGAAGATTTTAACTTTCGATTATCAATTTTTCACTTTTTCATAGAACGTCAATTCCTACTATTTCTTTCCCTATTTCTTTTGGATATCATTTCTCTTCTTTTTCTATCCCTTTCATCTCTTTCTTCTTTCGCTTTTTTTTCTTTCAGCATATACTTGTTGTTTTTCACTGTTTCAAGTTGTCCATCATGATACAAAATAGCCTCAAGCAATTCCAAAAGATTTTCTTCATAATTTACAAGTTCTCATTTTCCAGTAAAATCATTTGGATATGAAAGTTTACCGTAAATAAACAAATATAATTTAAACTGTAGATCTAATTGAGTTTCTCATGTAGATAAGCTAATCCTATCTCCGGCTTTTGCTTTTAAAACTATATTTGCATACTTGTTAATACTTTCTTTTAAAGATACTATAAAATTATCCATATCTATGGAATTCTCTTTCATATCCAAAACAAAATGGTCATTTTTATCATTGAATAGTAATTCTAACTGTTTTAATATTCAATCTCCATCTTTATCTCCTCATCACTTTAGAAATTCTCAAACAAGGTTATCAATACCCTGAGCAACAAGTTCTCAATATTTCTTAATATTATTTTTATTATCATCATCAGCAATTTCTTCATATTTGCTATTATATTCTTCGCGAATGGAGTTAAACCAAGCTTTTTTCAATTTTAAAAGTAAAACTTTCTGTGAAATTGGATAGTTTTGATAAATATTTCAATTTGAATCCGTGTGGTCATCAATTTCTTTTTTTAGTATATTTATTCATTCTTCACTTGATAGGAATTGTTCAAATTTTTCTGGAGAAGATTCACGCAATGAGTAATCTTCCCAGCTCTCAAGCTCTTCATCATCAAGATCTTCATCGTCTTCATCAATATCATCATCAAGATTTTCATCCTCTTCATTTTCTTCAATCTTATCCACATTTTCTTCAATTTTTTTTTGTTGATGTATTTTGTTAATTTCAATCCAGTCTTTTTGTCGATCATTTAGAGCTGAATTTAAAAGACTCTGAATCTGAGTGTTGCTAAATAATATTCACTCTAACGAATTACTATCAAAAGATTCACCTATTTTTTTTGTAACAAGAGGTGTCTTATATCATAAATTTAAATCCTGATAAACTTTTTTTTTCATTTCGTCTTTTTTTTTCATTTCGTCAAAATCATTATCACTTTCTTGTGAGTTTGATACTTGTGTTCCTTCTATGGGTGCTTTGATATCATCATAATGTCACCCAAATTCATCAAACATATTTTTCAAAGAACATATAAAACACTACATACCAATAATACTTAAAAACATAAAAAAAGCAAAAAACAGAGGACTTTTTTAATACTTTTATTTAATTATCCCCACAATCAATTATTGTTATCATCAATTATGGCATCAAGTTTTGCAAGATCTTCTTCATCTCTTTGTTTAACAATTCCGTTAAGAATAGAATTTATAAAATCTTCAGTTTTATTTCCAGAAATTTTTCGACCACTAGGAGTATTTATACAGCATTTTTCCACGATAATATTTACGAAAGATAGGGGAGTGGAAGAATCAAAATGTTTTTTTCCCATTATTTCTTTATTTTCTCATCTATCATTGAAATAATTTTGATAAGATTCTTGAAGAGAAATTACATCAGAGGTTTTTTCATTAATGTCAAATATTGAAGCAGATTTTGGTTCAATATTATTCTTTCATCGATCAAATCCACAAATAGGCAATAGCTTTCACATTAGTTTTGAAAATTTGTTCAAATCATCCTCATTATCAGTATTTTTTATAGATTCTAGTAGTATAAATAATTTAGATCATCATATAAATTCAATGGAATCAGAATCTCAGTTATCTGGTAAAATATTGAACGTTTTTAATAAGTCGGAGATTGTACTATTTTCCATTTGTTTTTCTCCAGCTTTTTCACTTACAATTTTTCATATTAATTTCAAATCATCTAATAATTTATTTTTTGTTAATCATTCAAGTTTTTTTTGGGTCGTTTCACGAGAATTTCAAGCTTCTTCCTCATTATTAGATTGAGTATATTCATCTTGTGGCTCACCTTCAGATTCTGCAGGTTGAAAAACGGAGATGGAATTATATCCATCTAATAAATTCTCAAAAGAATTAAGATTTCAAATCTCAGTGTCAGGTGTTTTATTTCAAATAGTAATTTTATCAGGATTAAAAGTTTGTTGCAAAAAAGAATTCATAAAAAGTTTCCCTGTACGTAAATCAAACTTAATATTTGTCTCTGTTCACTTGATTTTTCATTTTAAGAATAAACAATCGCCTATAATATCTGCAGGTTTATCTTTATCCAATTCTAGTCACATATGTTCTTCAAGTTTTTCGGTATTTACCCTAGAAAAAAGCTTCTTTATGTTTTCGATAATTTCACCCAAAGCATAAATTTTTGAAATTTTCTCAAAATCTTTTTGATCACAATAAAAATTATTACATAAGATTTCATAATTTTTATTAACTTCACGAGTAAATCATCTAATAATTTCTCATAAACCATTAATTTCATCCTTTGTTAATCAACTATTTTGCAATTTTTCTGAAATAAATCTATTTCGTGCATCTTGATTAATAAAGTTATTTCCAGGATTATATATTCAGTAATTAGATAACTCGGAGCGCAAGTCTATTTTCAAGTTTATCAATCTTTGTACTATGTGTTCGCTTGTATTAAATATTTTATTAAATGTTATATCAAATGCTGTATATCTTAGTGTGGCATCTTCCTGTTCATTTATTTCAGATTTAGAAAGCTTGTATCATTTTAATTCTGTTTGATTTCATTGTACTAAATTAGCTGCTATTTCAGTTGATGAATTATCAGACTTGGTTGATAATAATTTGATATATTCATCTCCATACATTTTTCTTGTTTCTGCTAATTCTTGAGCTACTTTATATCTTTCTGTTAAATATGGCATAACAAATTCTTCGTGTATTTCTATCATCATATTATTATGTGCTTCAAATAGTTCATCTACTTGTTTCCTATACTTTGTAGGTTCATCAGTATTTAGTGTTCTCTTAAAAATTTCTAGTTCATCTTTTGAGCCAAGGTTTATTCCCATTGTGAAAGCCAAAATGTAGTATTTTTTATCAGCTATATCTCCCTTAAGATTATACTCATTTATGATCATATCACGTATATTTTTCAATTCAACTTCCCCTAAATCAGAAAATTTTTGTTTGAGTTCGTTTATTATTGAGGGATTCTTGAAGTCTATATCTTCATCGTCAATATTGCTATATAAGTTATCTAAAATTCCAAAATGTGATAATATAGAATTCTGGGTGTCTCCAATTTGTAAATTAGTATCCAATTTTTTGTTAAAAAAATTAGATGCAATAACAAAATAGTCCTCTGATTTATTAATAAAATTTTTAACTTTATTTTCATCCAAGTGATTATATTTTTCCTTATTCAATAAGTATTTTATAGCACTTTTAATTGCATCATTACGAATTGTGCTTTTACTTGGCCTACTTGGCAAATTAGTGTATTCAAACTTAAACCCAATGAAATCTTTTGCTATAAAATCTCCTAAATTTTGACAATAATTTAAGTCAACAGGACCATTATAACTGAAGCTATAAATTTTTTCTCTAATATTTAGATATTCAAAATAGAAATTATCGTATATTTGTTTTTCGCTGTCAGAAATGTTAAGTTCTTCAATAATATTCTCTTTTGCGTTTTCATAATTATTAGTAACTATATGTTTTAGCTTATTTCGTTCAGAACTATTCCTCATTTCGGAATTACTTACACTACGTTCGCCACTTTTCATTCACATTGCTACACTAGCAAATGAAGTTAAAGGAGCTACTCAAAGTTGAGCAGATACTGCGGTAATAGAACCGACAACACTTGCATTATCTTTATTAAAAAATCATCCATTTTTTGATGATCACGAAACATTATCTCATCGTTCAAGAAAACCCATACTATATTACATTAACAAATTAACTAAATTGTACAGTGTTCATTATTATACACACAATCATTAAATTTTGCAAAAAAACCCCGACTTTTTTTGTCGGATTTTACATCACGTGAAATATAATAAACAACATCATATTTCTTCCTGAAGATTTTACGTTTTATCTTGCTGTATCACGTTTTTCATTCTAGCTAATACAGTCTCACCATCTACCACTTTATCTCATACTTTAGCTATAACTTCTACATTGTTATCAAATATAATTGTCACTTGAGATCAAAACCTAATAAGTCATATTACTTCTCACTGGTCAACTTCATCATCTATATCCACGAAAGAAACAATCCTTCTAGCCATAGCTCACGCTATTTGGATTATTCTATAACGTACTCAGTTATCAGCCTCAAATAGCATTGCATTATACTCATTTTGTAGAGTAGATTTCATGGTAGGATCTTTTTTCATAGCATTACGTTTTCTTCCACGAACGTATTTTTCTTCGATTAATGTCGCATTGTTTGGAGAACGTTGGTAATGAACATTCATAGGAGTCATCATAATTGATACCATAGTCGCTCAGCTACCAATTCCATCAATGAAGTGGTCTAAAACAGCATTATTATCCTTGTAAATAACAGTATGGTCCGTAGGATTTTTGATTATTGCGATGATTTTTCAGTTGGCTGGGCTAACAAAAAGATTTTCATTATTTGGGACATTACGATAAGGTTGACGCAAAAAATAACACCTGTAAAAAGCTATACAACAAACCAATATAATCATCAATATCCAGAAAATCCGTCTTAATATCATTTTACATTTTTTCATAAAGATTCAAAAATTTATCATAAAATCTGACAAAACCAAATACTATTAATTTTTCTACAAAAAGCAAATAATAAAAATACAAGTTTGTTTAACAATAAATGCAAACAAAATTGAATTTATGCAGTTAAATAGCATAAAGACACATAAAACAAAAAAGTCCTTAAAAATTTGACAAAAAATATAGTTTGGATTATACTTACATCGCCGAGACAACATTAATTCGATTTTTAAATCAAATGTTTAATCGGTAGAAGATCTTTAAATTATACAGAATAATAGGTGGTTTTTATGACATTTCTTGTTATAGAAAATCAAAGAAATTATTCTATTGGAGGTGTTATTTTTATTCCGTGTCAGATTCGAAAAAATCTGAATCTTTACTAGAGATAGTAAATGATAAAAAAAGTACACGAAATAAAAACAAAACGCTATCATCCCTTTCACAAGAGTTGTGCTTTTTATGGGGATCTGAATAATTCGTTCCAATCTGAATAATGCTTTTGCCTATTGTTCGGTTATTTGCCCACCAAATTACCATTTTTTCGACATCGATAGCTATGGAAAAATATAAAGGGATTGGTTATACTTTTCAAAAGTAAATTGTGAAATTGAAAAGCTGGGAAAAATAATTTACTCCAGAGATTATTCCAGGGTAGCCTGGTAAGATTTCTCAGGTCACGATAAAGAACATTCGTTCAATAAAAAAATCGTGGGTGTATAATTTACTCTTCTTATTTCATTCATTTCTCCATTTTTAGGAGAAAAATGAAAAAAGAAGCTGATTGGTAATCATCATTCAGCTTTTTTCTTATCTTGAATAAAAAGTTACTTAAAATCATAATATTAACTAATTTTCTATTGAAATTACGGTTCATTATGTTACATAATCAAATCATGTATAACTATTTTTACATCTTAATACATTTTTTCATGAAAAAACTATCACTATTTAGTCTATTTTGATTGGCTGGATTGCTAGCATTTTTTGTTACACCTATCTATGCTCAGGATGTAGAAGATGATGTTGATACAGTTGATGCTATTGTATTACAAGCAGAAGAAGACTTTAATTATGGAGTAGACGAAATGTGAAACACTTTGGAAGCTGCTGAAGATGAAGTTGTGAATGAAGTTGAAGATGCTGTGGATGAAGTTACAAATCTAGAATGAATTGAGGATTTTAATTCTTTATTCGAAAATGAAGAAGTTAAAAATGCACTTGGAGAATTAGATTTAAGTAACGAAGAAGCTGCATGACTTATTTGATTATTTGCAGGACTTGGAATATTGTTGATTCCACTTGCAATAGTTGGGATAATACTTCGAATTCTTCGTATAATTGCATTATGGAAAGCATTTGAAAGAGCTGGTGAACCAGGATGGAAAGCTCTTGTACCTATTTATTGTAGTTATATTCAATATAAATTATCAGGAATGAAAAATTGGTTCTGGTATGGTTTACTCATAGCAGTTATAGCGTGAATTGTTGCTGCATGTATCCCAGATCAACAAGAACTAATTACTAACATAGGAAGTGCAATTACATGAATTATATATATCGTTATGTTATTCAAATTTGCTAGAAAATATGGATGGGGAGTGTTTACTTCAGTATTATTCGTTCTTTTCTATCCAATTTGCATATTAATTCTTGGATTTGGAAACTACAAATACGAAGGAAAAGAAGAAACTGTAGTTGAAGCTTAGTTTGAATGTAAATTCTCATATAAAGGATGGTAGAAATACCATCCTTTTTCTTTAAGTTATACTTGAAAGATGAACTAAAAATATTATTCTTAGAATCAGAATTTAATATTTCTCAAAACGAAATGACTCCAGAACAGTTACAAAAATTACTTAAACTTACAGCAATCGAATTACCAAAAGACCAAAAACCAGCTTTTCTAGATTATTTTAATTCTATGAAAGCTATGTTTGATGATTTTGCATCTTTTCCACTTCCTGAGTGAGATATAGATGTAGAAGATGATGAGCCAATTACATGTTTTACAGACCAGAAAGATTTTGACTGATTAGATTTAGTGGAAACTAATGTAATTCCAGAGCGTCAAGTAAATCATGCAATTCAAGTAAATTCAGCAATCGGAGAAGAATAATTATCATTCTTAGTATATCGGAAATTAGATTTAAATTACAAATGTAGAAATATGGGATTTTTTATCCCCTTTTTAAAAAAAACTTGACTTTTCTGAGAATATTGTTATATTATCATCGTTCCAATGATTGGGACAACCGGCGACAGGGGTCTGAAGAGAAAAATCTAAGAAGGAATGAAAAATTATCTCTTCTTTATGATTGTTCTTGTCTTCTTCTCATGCGATAGGCAAGAAGGTCCCGCCTTCGGCATTGACGTCTCCGAATACAATGGGGACATCGATTGGCCAACGGTCAAAGTCCAAACCAAGACGAAAGATCCGATTAAGTTCGTGATTATCAGGTCTTCGGCAGGTGTCTACAAGGACGTACAGTACGATAAGAACTACAAGGAAGCCAAGGAGAATGGCTTCATTGTGGGCTCTTACCACTATTACCGTCCCAACGAGAACTCAAGTATGCAGTTCGAGAATTTTAAGGCCACACTTCACCTTGCGAAGGGTGATATTCTACCAGTGGTTGACATCGAGGAGGCTTCGTCAGTTCAGTCAATGGAAGCATTGAAGAATGGACTGAGAAACTTCATATCCCTTTGTGAAAAGGAATATGGTGTTAAGCCAATAGTATATACGAAACTCTCGATGTGGGAGGATTTCCTCCAAAATGATTTTGCTGATTGTATGCTCTGGGTTGCTGCATACAGCACCCAAAGACGCGAGGAACCTACTGTCCAAAATGCGGAGATTCATCAGTTTACAAGAGAAATTAGGAATATTCCGGGGATTCCTGAAAAGTATGTGGACGGTGATGATGCTCGCGCCATAGAGAGAATTCTTTACTACTGAGCTACACTGCATATTTCGTTGCGAATCTGAACACAGATTCGCATTTTTTAAACTTTAATTTCTAATTTCTAACTAAATCATAAAGTAAATTCATCCATTTAAAAAGAATAGAAATCAATTAAAAAATAGAAAAGGAGAGTTTATTCTCCTTTTTCTATACATTTAAATATTATTTACCAAACCATCATTTAATAGTATCACCTAATGATTTTTTGTCTTTTTTTGATTCTTTTTCGGTTCCCTTCTCTTCTTTTTCTTCAATCTCGATTTCTTCACTAATATTTTCTTTAATTTGTTCTTTAATCTCCTCTTTTTTTTCTGTATTTTCAGTATTTCAGATTATTTCATTAAATTCTTCATCATTTACATTTGAATTATGAAAGAATAATCAATCCATTAATAAACTTCATTCTCCAGGATATTCTAATTGTTCTGCATGAATATTTAGTAAGTATGGATCACTCTCATCTTTTTTAACAATAATAGCTGTTGATATTTCTCATGGCCTTAACTGTCAAACCTCAGAATTGTAATAAAAATTATGCAAAAAATCATTAAAATCTCAAAAGAAAGCAGGATGTCATACGGCTTTTTGAAAGCCTCCACTACCTTTAATTTTTTCTCTTTTGATTTCAAAAGCCAAAGAATCTCACGGTTTTAAATCCACAATACAATTGCTTATAAATTCATTTTCTTCTCTATTTAAAAAATTATTTACATAATTACAAATTGTATCACTTCAATTCATAAAAAGCATATTCATTCTACTATCGATTTCTTGTTGTAGTGGTTTCAATACATTTTCTTTATAACCAGCAGCTCTAGTTTTTGGAGCTTGGTCGGAATCGTTGGACATTATATTTGGCACATTTACTCAATTCATCGCTTCAGTCATTTCTTTTCTCATGGAATCCACTACTTTTCCATAACCAGCAGCTCTAGTTTTTGGAGCTTGGTCGGAATCGTTGGACATTATATTTGGCACATTTACTCAATTCATCGCTTCAGTCATTTCTTTTCTCATGGAATCCACTACTTTTCCATAACCAGCAGCTCTAGTTTTTGGAGCTTGATCTAGTTCGTTAGATACGACATTGATTTTTCTTTTTGCCATTTTGTTTACATTACTAATTAAATATATCTATATATTACATAAAATTTCAAAAAAGTCAAATTTTGAAGAATGAAATTTTCATAGAAAGAAAAAGGGAATTTTATACTTGAAACTTTGAATAAAAATATTAATCTAAATTAGCTATTTTTGTGCCTCTTTAAGAAAGGGGCTGTCACGGAGTGACTGGGGATTTAAACTCCTTTGTTGAAAAATTGCCCTCGCTTAGAGGTGGTAAGTTTCACTCTAAAAGGAGCAAATATTATCAGATAAAAATCCTCCGGCTTTCAGCCACCTCCTTTCAATAAAGGAGGACAGAAAAGTAAAAAGAGACTTTAGTATTTAACTAATATAATCATGTATCGTACACACACTTGTGGAGAATTGAATAAATCCTCAGTAGGACAGGAAGTTACTATAGCTTGATGGACTAATAGAGTAAGAAATTTATGATGACTAACTTTCATAGATCTTCGTGATCGTTACTGAATTACACAAATTACAATTGACCCTCAATCAGATTTTAGCTGTGAATGATGAAATTTGGAAGATATAAAATCTGAATATGTTTTGCAGATAACATGAAAAGTGGTAGCTAGACCAGATAATATGGTAAATAAAGATATGGCTACATGAGAAGTAGAAATTAATCCAAGCAAAGTAAAAATCCTTTCTACATGTGCAGAATTACCATTTACTATTGATAATGAAAATGCAGTAGGAGAGGATTTGAGATTGGAATATCGTTACCTAGACCTTAGGAGAAAATCACTTCGCGATACTATGATGGTTAGAGACGCTTTATTCTGCAATACTGTGTCGTTTTTTCATGATAGAAATTTTGCGTACTTTGAAACTCCATGCTTTACCAAGAATACTCCAGAATGATCTCGTGAATTTGTAGTTCCAGCTAGATTTGATCAATGAAAATTTTTCGTTCTTCCGCAGTCTCCACAGCAATATAAACAAATGCTTATGGTAGCATGATATGATAGATATATCCAAATCGCTAGATGTTTCCGTGATGAAGATCCTAGATGAGATCGTCAGCCAGAATTTACTCAGGTTGATTTTGAAATGTCATTTGTAGAAGAGCCAGATGTTCTTCAAATTATGGAAGAATATTTCATAGAAATGACTAAACAATTCCCAAATAAGAAAATTAAAAATCAGAAATTCCCAATCATAAAATGGAAAGAAGCTATGGATAAATATGGAAGCGATAAACCTGATCTTCGTTATGAATGATTAGCTTTCGTAGATGTAACCCAGTGGGCTAAAAAAGTAGATTTCTCATTACTAAATTGAGCAAAATGTGTAAAAGCTTTAGTTGCTCCAAAACAGTTTACTCGTTGAGAAATAGAGAAACAATTAGAGCCAGTTATTAAAGAAAACTGAGGAAAATGATTACTATACTTAATTCTAGATGAAGCAGAATGACCAAAAGGTTCATTATCTAAATATCTTACTCCAGAATTACATTCAGAATTATTATCTCTTACATGAGCTAAAAATTGAGAAACAATTTTCTTTCAAGTAGGAGAGTGGATTGATGTAGTTGAATTATTATGAGCATTAAGAATCAAATTACTCAAAGAATTAAAGCTGACTGAATGATTAGAAGATTTATTAGATTTTGCATTTGTGGTAGATGCACCAATGTTTGAAGTTTGAAGTGATGGACAACTTGGATCTACTCACCATCCATTCACTAAACCAAAGGATGAACATATTCCATACTTAATAGAACTAGCAGATAAAATGAGAGATTGATATAAATTAACTGATGAAGATATAGAAAAACTTACTACTATGGAGTCTGATTCTTATGATATTGTGGCATGTTGATATGAAATTGGATGAGGAAGTATCAGAATCCATGATCAAAGACTTCAACATGCAATATTTACCATCCTTTGATTAGAAGAAAAAGATATTCAATTTAGGTTTGGTCATATTTTGAAATGTTTCACATTCTGAGTACCACCTCACGGATGATGTGCATTCTGACTAGATAGGATGGTTATGGTATTCACAGGAAAAGAAAATATTCGTGAAGTAATCGCGTTCCCTAAGAATCAGAAATATCGTGATCCAATGTTTTGATCTCCATCAGAAATTGATGACCAATTATTAAAAGATTTAGGATTAAGTATCAACAAAAAATCTGAATAAAATTTTATCTTTTTTACAAAAGATGAATGTCTAGCGTTGAACAAAAGATGAAAGAATTTCAGTCAAAATCATACGATGAAAGATTGAAAATATCTATGAATATTATAACGAATCTTAAGGACCGTTGAAATATTCAGGCACAAGAGATTTTTGATATTATATCAAAAATGGATAAAATACCAGAAAATTTAGTAGACTCAATTTACAAAGACTTTTGTGATTCTGTGGAACGTATTCAACAAGAAAAGTTACAGTGAGAATTGGCACAATTTGATAAATCAAAAGACTATACGCAAAAACTTAGAGAAAGAGAGGCTCAAGAAAGAGCATGAGAAGACGCAGATTTATTGTTGGAAGGTTTATAATATTATACAAATCAATTATAAAAAAAAGTAGCAGATTCAGCTACTTTTTCTTTAAAATATTATGGATCTTTCCTTACAACCAACCATGCGTATAATTCAGTTCCCTCTTGTATGCTATAAATGATGCTACCAATATTGTGATGGATGCAACAATCTGTACTTCATAGTACTGATATCTAAATATTAGCAAAACCAAGAAAAAAAAGCTCAACAACATAGTAATCCTAAAAACGGGCAAATGGAATTCTGACCAGTTGTTAGGTAATTTTTTTGAAGGAGTTTTCCAGTTCTTTGTAATCCTTCTGTGCAACAAGAGGAATACAACACAAATCACAGAAACTAGGGACATGAAAATAAAATTTTTTGGTGACTCTAGCATTGAATACAGCAGACCATTCACCACACCACAGCAAACGATCATTAACCAAATAAAAAAAATCTTCATAATTATTGTATTTTTGTTTCACATATGTGTATATATATACAGAAAATGTTACTAAAATTCAAGAAGTAATATAATAAAATAAAGAATGTTAGATATAATGAAGAATAAATTTATTTCCTTGAATTTTCGATATGAAAAACTATCATTCAGTCAAGTTTTTCTAATTAAAAATTATATCTAAACCAAATAATGCCATTTGAATTAAAATCAGATTATAAACCAGCATGAGACCAGCCAAAAGCAATTAATCAGATTGTGGAGGCTTTTAAAAATTGAAAGAAAAATATCACATTACTCTGAGCTACATGAACGTGAAAGACTTT
>CAMVNA010000010.1 GCA_947168725.1 uncultured bacterium
TTGAAATATGAGAAGATTGTCAGAAATGTCCAGGAGATATAAAAGATCCTTGTATTGTTATTGTGGATTGGTTTTGTGGAGATTGAATGATTCAATCACGAGAAAATTGTAGAAATTGTCCAAAAGACGTATGAAATTGTGAACCAGATATTCCTGTTATTGTTCCATATAATTCTTGATGGCATATAGAAAATGATAATTGTAATATTTGTCCGTGTGAATATGTGGATTTTCTTTCAGATTTTGTACAAGGAGATACTGTTCGTGCGAAATTATGGGATAAAAAATTATCAGTCTTTTATAGATATTCAGACCAAGTGTTTGTAAATCGTTTTATTAGTGTTTTTTAATGGAAATTTTATAAAACTTGTAATTGCAAATGAATTAAAAATAATTATATTCTTGCACAGTCAAGTTAATGTTTTATATCGGTTTTTAAGAAATGAAAAGGTTTGGTATTATTAAGAGGGCTTATCTTTGGATAATTTTAGCTCTTTGTGTGGCTGTATGATGAGGTATCGTATTTTTAATGACGGCAAATTATTCAGAAGAATTTACAGGATGAGTGAGTATTTCTATAAATACAAAGACAAATGCGGAAGAAATTCAGAATAATTTGAAAAATTATTTAGATGAAAATGATTATTGAAAAACAACTGTTCATGTAAATACCACAGATGAAGAAACTCAGATTAAAATTAATGCTGATTTGAAAAACGATGATGTGGTTGCGCAGCTTTCTACGGGTGTTTCTAGTTTTTTGATTGATAGGTGATATGTAGAAACAACAGAAGATATTATTTGACAAACATTGACATGACCTAGTGTTTGAGATTATATGAAAACTACAGCAATACAGGCGTTGATTATAGGTATAATCTTGATGATTGTATATATGCTTTTGGCATTTAAGGAAATTAGGAAATATATTTCTCCGGCTGTTTTGTCTGGGGTAGTCCTTTGTGTAATGTTGTTTGATGTGCTGACTACTATTTGATCTTATGGTGTGTGGATGCTTTTTAACGATACATTGCAAGTAGATACAATATTTATTATATCTGTTCTTACTGTTGTGGCATATTGAATTAATGATGTAATCGTTATTTTTGATAGAATTAGAGAAAATATGAGTAAAAATAAAGATAAAAATGTTGTTTATTGAAAGCTATTTGAAGATAGTATATGGCAGTCTATTAGAAGGTCTATTTGAACTTCAATTTCTACATTAATTGTACTTGCAGCAATGTTCTTCTTGTGAAATAGTGCTGTACTACAACAGTTCTCATTTACAGTTGGAATGTGAATAGTGTTTGCTACATTATCATCTATATTCTTATGAGCTCCTTTGGCTTACTTATTGATATGAAAGTTTAATAAAGAAAAGTGAAAGTTCTAAATAATGTATTGAGATAAAAATTTTCAGTTTGTATATTATCAAGATAAAAATTTTTATTATTTTTGGAAGCCGGCAGGTTTAGCATCGTCACGATGAAAATCTGTCAGCTTTTTGGATTTGATGTGTGATGAAAAATATAATGGAATGATTAAAAATATTGTTCAATCCCAGTTAGAATTTTTTGGTAAGGAGAAAGAACTCTGACTTTTAAATAGATTGGATTGAGCGACTACAGGATTACTTTATTTTGCAAAAAATCCTAAAGTTTATAATAAGTTTCGTGAAATACAAAAAGAATGAATGATAGATAAATTTTATGTAGCGGAAGTTTATGGAGATATTCAAAAACGAATAGATGAAAATTGAAATGTAATAAATTATTCTATTATGCACCATAAATTTAATGATGATCGTATGGTGGTAATTCGTTGAGAAAAAGATAAAGCTAAGTGAAAATGAAATATTCATAATGTGCAGACGGAAATCTGTGAAATGGAATATAATGAGAAAAAGAATTGTTCTATAATTGTAGTAAAAATTCATAAATGAATTCGTCATCAAATTCGTGCACATTTATCAAGTATTTGATATCCAATTTGTGGGGATAGTCTTTATTGTAAGAGTAAAAATCAAGATTTTGATAAACTTCAGCTATTTTCAGTTTGAATGAGAACTGTTGAGTGTTTGTTATAAAAATCTTGCATTCAGATATAATATGTATACCATCTCGTTGAGATTTTATTCTTTATTCATTTTTAAGATGAAAAATAAAATTCAGATTTTGGTTTTATATTTAGTTGCTATTATTTGATTTGTTTGAATTTCAAACGCATCTTATACATTATCAGGAGATGAGTTAAAACAATTTAATTCTCAAAAGGCTACAATTAGTAAGGCTTCAAATTATGGATTGTGGAGTTATTACACACAGTTATGAAAGTGGTATGATCTTTTAAAAAATGATGAGAGGTTAGCTACAATTTCTAGTGGTCTTAGGGATTATACATATTCGCTTTTTGATTCAAAAAAGAAATTAGCAAAGCAACAATATGTTTGAGAGAAATCTAAATTTTTGGATGAATATGAATGAGATATTTCAATCAACAGTGAATTTCCCATGGATAATTGTGTTTGACGATATAATACATTAGATAATATTAGTTTTGCGAATGATTTTCCAACAGCTCTTACTATAGCAGTTTGGTATAAAGAAAGCAATTGTGGATATTATTTGCCAGCCAATGGAGATGGACCATTCCAGATTGTGAGTAAAAATTATGGAAATGGTGAAATAACGGAAGAAATTTTTAAACAAACTGTTCAAGATTTTATAGATTTTTCTAAATCAAAGATAGATAGTTACAATAAAAAAGCTGATGAAGATTTTCCAGAAATAAAAATTAGTTATACTTGATTTGATTATACAGGTGTGGTTAGTTTCGCGGCACTTTATAATTGATGAACTAGAACTGGTGGAATGGTGCAACCAAATGCTCCTAAATATGTATTTGACGGATATGGAGAGAATTATTCAAATGCGAAAAAATATGGACTATTCCCAGCTTTGTTAAAAGTATTAGATTGGGAAGTGGATAATATATAATTTAATTAAATAAGTAATGTATGAAAATATTATCTTGGAATGTAAACTGAATTCGTGCGGTAATTCAAAAATGATTTTTTGATTGGGTGAAAGAGAATGATGCAGATGTAATTTGTTTGCAAGAAGTGAAGGCTTTTGAAAATCAGATTCCAGCAGAACTTAGATTCCATTTATCTGAATATGATTATTTGTGGCATAAGTGAACTAGGCCATGATATGCTTGAACAGCAATATTTTTTAAAAAATGAGTAGAAATAGTAGAAAAAAAATCAGAATTTCTTTTTCATGAGTTTAGTGATGAGGGTAGAGTGACTGAAATAGGTTTTAAGTATTGAGAAAACGTAGTTAATTTGTTGAATGTATATTTTCCAAATGGATGAGAGCGTGCAGATGGAACTGAAATGTTGTCATATAAATTAGATTTTTATGAAAAGATGAGGCAATATGTTCAGTGAATTCGTGATAAATGAGATGAGATTATAATTTGTGGAGACTTTAATATTTGTCATACGGAGATTGATATTGCGAGACCTAAAGAAAATGAGAATTCAATTTGATTCCTTCCAATTGAACGTGCAGAAATGGATAAACTAGAGAAAGATGGGTTGATAGATGTATTTCGTAAATTAAATCCTGATTTAAGAGATCAATATACTTGGTGGAGTTATCGTGGATGAGCAAGACAAAGAAATGTTGGCCGGAGGTTAGATTATTTTTGGATTAGTTCAAATGTGTTTAACGATATACAGTCAATGAAGCATCAAACTAATATTTTATGATCAGATCATTGTCCAATAGAATTGAATATGAAATAATAAAAGCATAAAATCTAGTGTATATGTAAGTTTCTTTCTAGAAAGAATTGATTTTTTTGTGTAAATGTTTATAATTTACTCTTGCTTAATATTAATTAATAACCAATAAAAATAAAATGTTATATGGTAGAGTTGATTTTTGAATTTAATGGAGATGAACATTCAATATGTGCATTTCTTGTGGTTATTCTTGTAGGAAACGTTGATTTTAGTGTAAATACATTGGGATGCCCTGTAATTACACCATTGGATGGAGAATCAAAAGTATATGTCGATCGTGAATGCTCAGATTCTAGGTGGTATAACTATTTTTCATTCAGAATTGATGATAAACGTAGAGCCGTGGTATCGCCATTAAAAGGTCACCTTTCTCTTGTTAAAGCTAATGGAATTTCACATAATAGATTTCTTGCTATGCAGAGTCTTATTACTGCATGATGTTTTGTTGGCGAAAAGAAGCGAACAGAATTTCTGTTCGCTTTATAATTATCTTAAAAAATCAATTTAATTATTTGTTTTGTTTGAAAATTTAAGTTTTTTTATATAAAAAAAGTGGAATTGTTTTGTTTATCCCACTTTTTTAGAAGTTTTTATATTATTCTGCATTTACCTCTTCATCTTCTAATTTATATCAGTGATTTTTTGAGAATTCTTCTTGTATTGCTGTAAGATTTTGACTGGCTTCTGATAATTCTTTATCTAGAACTTCAACTTCAGCGAAGATTTTATCATATATTCATTTTTCGTCTTCTGTAAGTTCTTCCTTCTGTAGGTAAGGAAGTACTTCACTAAACTTAGAATAGTATGCAATTTCTTTTTCAATAACTGCTATAACTCAATCTTTGAGAGATGAGTCTCATTCCCAGTCCCCAAGATTTTTGATACTTTCTCATACATTAGTACACTCATTGATAATGTCACTTATAGATGATTGGATATCCTCAAGAGAAGATTCGCTATCATAGGCATCTCGTATATTGTCTTCTGACATGACACATTTGGAAGCTAATTCTACTAATGTATCATTGTAATTTATTATAGCATCAGTTTCTCAACTAATATCCTCAATTACAACATCTGATGTATCAGTGTTTTCTTGCTTGTTTCAACATCATGCTAGTGTTCAAAAGATTAAAATGACTCATAATAGAGATAGAACTCAGAATTTTTTCATGGCTTGTATAAAGTATATAAAATGTACTATATTTAGTATGTTTATATTTTTGAGGTGTGTATGCAAGTTTTTTTCTATTTATTTTTTGTCTTCATATTCTACTTCTAATTGGATTTTATCAGGGACTAAAGCCTTAGGGACAATTATTTGAAGAGTGTTATCTAATGTTAGTTTACTATGAATCTTATCGAAATATACCTGAGGAGGAATGTCGATTTCTAATTCAATAGGTCATCGATAGCATTCTTCCTGGATTGGAATGCAAGATTCTTTGAGCTGTGGAGCTAATCTAAATCAGCGAACCAGAATTCTGTAATTTTCGATTTTTACTTCTACAGATTCTTTTTTTACTCATCCGAGAGGTATAATTATTACTACTTCTTGTGGTGATTCGTACATATCGTATGGAATGCTTGGTGTCTTTAGTTCTGTCATAATAAAATATTTTAAATAAATCTGATATAAAAATATAGTTCTTCTAAGAAAATGCAATTACTCTTTTCACATTTCTATTACATACTGTTGGAATAAATCTCATTTTTCTTCAAAATTTTTCCAGCATGAGAATGAAGGAGATGCTGTTGAAAGTAGACAAACTTTTCATTTGCTAGTGTGTTCGTAGGCAAATTTTACGGCTTCTTTCATATCGCGAGTATGCAGCGTTGTATATCATTCTTCTCATAACATTTCTGCGATTTTTTCTCATGAATCTGGGAAAAATACGATATTTTTAATCTGACTTTTTTTGATTCTTTCTACTAGAGCAGGAAAATCAAACCAAAATCATTCGATTCATCATAAAAATATTGTTTCAAGTTTATCTCAAATTGCATTCATAGCAGCCATTGTGGAATCTGGAGTAGTAGCGATAGCATCGTCGTAAAAATCTATTCACTTGAAGTTTCCAACTAACTGTAATCTATGGCGAACTGCTTCGAAAGTTTGGATAGCTTTTTGTAGTGTTGTAGCAGGAATCTGAAGTAAATCAGCCAAAGCTACAATTGCAGAAATGTTTTGTAAATTATGTTCTCAGATTAGATTTATATCTGATAGTGGAAATACAGGTCTTCATTTGCTGTAGAAACAAACTCAATCTCGAGTGAAATCAGATTCTGCTCAATATGGAATGAGTTGTGAATTCGGGAATCTTTCTTTTAAATTATAGTCATTTAGAGTTTTTTCGTAGATGATTGTATGTTCACTTCAGTTGATAATATTAAATTTAGCTTTGGTATAATTCTCCATATTTCAGTGCCAATCAAGATGTACTGGGAAGATGGCTCATAAAATTGAGCAGAAATTTTTCTTTTTCAATGTCTCTAGCATAAAACTGGAAAGTTCGATTACTACGAAATCATGTTTAGTCTCAAAATCTATTTCATCCAAAACTGCAGTTCCGATATTTCATACAAGTTTTGTGTCGTATCACGCAGTTTGTAGTAAATGATTTGTCAAAGCAGTCATAGTAGTTTTTCATTTTGATGCAGTTAATGCAATAACTTTTCATTCGTAATGGTCGAAGAAGAATTGAACTTGTGTTACGGTTTTATCTTGAACTGCTTGGATTTCTGGATAGTAAGGAATTCCGGCGGATTTGAAGATTAAGTCAAAATCGTTCAGATTTTTTAGATAGTTTTCTCATGTTTGAGATTGAATTCATTCTGGAAGCTTGTCGATAGTTTTTCAATCTAAGACTGTGATATTTTCAGGTTTTATGTTATGACGTAGTAGAAAATTTAGAGTTGATTTTCATTCTTTTCAAAATCAGAGAATTCAGATTTTTTTATTTAGTAGAATTGAGAAATCCATATCATTATTTTATTTTATAAAAATAGTTTTGTAAATAATATGCAAAACTATTTTTTTTTCAAGGATTCTCTGTTAAACATTTATATTTCCGTTTGAATCTGGCTGAAAGTAATCAGATTTTTTGAAATAGTCTTTAGTTCTTGCGAAAGCAAAAAGTACTGATCATCATTTTAATTTGTTCATAATTTCGTGAGCTATACTTTTTGGTAATGTAAAGCATCATAAGCTTCATGCTTCTGTTCATGGGTGCATATAGATTCAACGATCGCTAGCATTATTGTTTATTCCATTTTCTTGTCATTTCATTTTGAGTCATGACCATGGTTTAGTTGAAGATTTTCTTATTTCATCTGGTGTTATATATCATCAAAGAGATGATTGATTGGTATTAGGTGTATTTGAAAATTTTGTAGCAATAGTTCATCCTGATCATTTTCCATGTCAAACTACTGTTGAGTATTCTACCGTATTTGTATCCATATTTATAACAAAAAAACGGTTTGTTCATCTTTTCTTAGAAAAATCTACAACTGTTAAATATTTGGTATTCTTTACTTTTCAAGATGATTTTAATGATTCATATACTTTTAATCCACAGGCGAATGGTTCTAGGGCTGGTTTTTCTTTTCATTTTAAATTTTCCCAAATGTTCTTTTTTTCAGTGGATACTGTAATATTAAAATGGTCAATTTCGTGACTTTCTCCTTGACTCTCTTTTGATTTTTCATTTGTTGATAAATCTTCGTTTTTGTCAGATTTATCTGTTTTTGTTGTATTTGTTTTGTGAGAGTTTTTAGATTCTTCTGCTGGTTTACTACTAGATTTTTCAGTTGGTTTATTGTCAGATTTTTCTGGTTCGTTATTATGCTCTCAGGTTTTGTCTGTTGTATTTGATGATGCGCTTTGTCCTGTGGGTGTTGGGGAGTTTGTTGATTCTTGAGATTCAGAAGGTGTTTGTTTTACTCAGTCTATTTTATTAAAAATTTTTGTTTTTATGTTCTCAAAATCACTTTTCCTATGAATTTCATTAAGCAACCCTCTGCAGTCTTTAAGAGTTTTGCTTATTAATCATATTTCTTCTCAAAGACTTCCAAACAGCTCATCAAATAACATATCTCCCAAAGATCCATCCTCAACTAAGTAATTTGTTAACATTGGTTTTTTTAAGAGAAATCAGAATAAGCTTGAATCTTTTTGCAATAATTTATCAACAATTTCTTCTGCTAACTCTTTTTTTAGTTCTAATAATTCATCAGACGTCATGTTATCTGATTCTGAAATTTGTTTATTTTCAATTTTTGCTTTATTTGTATCATTTGCCATGGCTATGTTTATTATAATCATAAATAATTATAAAACTGCATTTATTATAAATAAAATAGTCAATTTTGTCAAATTTTTGAGAACTTTTTTGATTAAAAAAAGTATAAAAATTTTGTGATAATTCTGATTGAATTTTACGTAGGAATTCTTATTTTGGACTTGCGATATGGAAGGTTGGCCGAGCGGTTGAAGGCGCACGTTTGGAGTACGTGTTTGCACTCTGTGTAACCAGGGTTCGAATCCCTGACCTTCCGAGGTTATTTTTTTTAATTAGATTAATAGAATAAATATGGATAAACTTGAAAATGAGGTTCCTGTATTAATTCCTTCTAAAACAACAATTTCTCCTAAAGATTTTGATGTTATTTATAGCCTGTCGGAGGATAAAATGTTAGAAGTGATTATTAATAAAGAATTGGATAAAGTTGGAATATCAGATAGTTTATCATTAGTTCCTGAATATATTATAAAAAGGAAAAATGTTATGATTTCTATTTTTTCTATTTTGGTTTTTGCTTTTGTTTCTTCAATTTTTTTTCATTTCTCAATTAATGTCTATATTATAGAATTTGTTGTTTTGTTTGTATATATTTTGGTGTATGCTTTTTTTACGAAATTTAGCTTTATGAAATATTTAATAAAAAAAGTAAAAGAAAGCCCTAAAGAGAAAATATCAAGTATAGTAATGACTGCCAAAAATGATATTAATTCTAAATATAATAATTCAAAAACGTGGTTGTATATAATAATTCCTATTGTGCTGGCTCTAGTTATCTTTATAAAACCAAGAATATTTTATGAAGAAGTCGATGGATGATATGGTGTTAGATTGTATACATTTTGAGCGTTGAATTTTAGAACAGCAGAAATCCCTGAATATCATGATGGTAAAAAAGTTGTAACTTTGAGATGAAATGCTTTTTCGGATATGCCATTTTTGAAAAGTGTTAAATTACCGGATACAATTACAGAAATAAGGGGGCAGGCTTTTAAAAATTGTATAAGTTTATCGGAAATAAACATTCCAAAAAATCTTGAATATCTGGGAGGATGAGCTTTTTATAATGCAACTTCGATTAAAAGTATAGAATTACCTGATACATTAACATATTTGGGTTGAGAATCTTTTTATTGAGCGTCTTCTTTGGAAAATATTGTTTTATCAAAAAACTTAACGGAAATAAGGTGAAATACTTTTTGAAATTGTTCTTCTTTAAAGAGAATTGAAATTCCGGATAGTGTGATAAGAATTTGATGAAATGCTTTTAATGGTGCTACTAGATTATCTGAAGTTGTTTTTGGAGAGGATAGTAAGTTAGAGGAAATAGGTTGATGAGCTTTTTATAATGCAATTTCGCTTAAAAGTATAGTATTGCCAGATACTATAAATCGTTTAGGTTGAGAGTCTTTTTATTGAGCTAGTTCATTAGAGAATGTTATTTTGCCAGCGAATTTACCAGAAATAAGATGAGATAGTTTTGAATATTGTTCTTCTTTAAAGAGAATTGAAATTCCGGATAGTGTGACAAGAATTTGAGGTCATGCTTTTTATGGTGATAGTAATTTGTCAGAAGTTATTATAGGAGAAAATAGTCAATTAAAAGAAATATGATCTTCGGCATTTAGGCAGTGTTCTAGTTTATATACTATTACTATTCCTCGTTCGACGAGTGTGAATGAAAGGGCGTTTAAGGAAAGTCCAACAGTGGTTAATAGATATTAATTTGAATAAAAACAGCTTTATATCGTTTCTTAGAGTTGGATATAATGGATTATAGATATATACATTTATTATATGTACCTACAATGGCATGCAATATGTGCTGTAAGTACTGTTATTTGGAAGATAATACTGTTGCAGATAAAACAGATAAAAAAGTTTTGGATACACTAGATTTTGCTGTAAAAAAATTAAGAAAAGAAAAGGTAATATCATTTAATATTTCTTTGCATTGAGGTGAGGTAACAACATTATCAAAAGATGATTTTCATGATTTAATTAAGTATATTTTTGATTATTATAAAAAAAATAAAAAGATTATTTTAGATGGTGGTTTTAAATTAGGAGCTCCACATATTAAGACAAATTTGTATAATTTGGAGAATCATATTGAGACAATAAAGGAATATAATGTTTCTATATCTGGAAGTTTGGATTTGCCACTGTTTTTACATGATGAATATAGAGTAGCAAGGTGAAATAATAAAACATTAGATAAAATTCTAAAAAATATTGAATTATTAAGAGATATACCGAACAAAAAGAAGGTTTCTGCGACGATATTTAAAGAACATTTTGAATATATAGATAATATAGTAGAGGATATAAAATATTTGCATAAAAATACGTGTCTTGATATGAATGATTTTAATTTTATGATAGGTTTTGATTATAATTCGAATGGGATTTTGCATCATATTTCTGAGGAAGAACAGCTTAAACTTTATGATGTTATGCATAAAGAATTTGATGGTACAGATTTAGATGCTGGTGTTAATGGGGCATGGTTTGCTGAATTTGGTCCAGAATATTGTAGCAATTGTGATAATTGTTGAGAAAAATTCTTTTTATTAGAAAGAAATGGAGATATTTATTCTTGTGTAAGATGACAAAAAAATCCGGATTATTATTATGGAAATATCTATACAAATTCTGTAGATGAAATATTACAGGAAGCAAGAAATAAAATTTTCCTAAATCATAATAAAAAGCCTTTAAATGAAGAATGTACGAAGTGTGGTTACTTGTATTTGTGTAAAACTGGTTGTCCTTTTGTAAAAAATGTTTATAAGAGTGATAAGAGTTATACATGTAAATTACAGCAAAAAATATATCAAGATAGAAATTTTCAGAAAGATCAGTTTAATGATAACTTTGTTTATGAATATGTAAATAAGATGAGGTTAGAAGATAATGAAGATTATATTCCAAAAGATAATTCTTCGGATAATTCATCATTAGTTGAAATCATAAATCAAGATGAGAATTTAAAATACATTTATGACTCTGATAGTTTTTTATTAAAAGTTGATAAAACAAAGATTCAATTAAAATCTCAAATATTAAAATATAAAAGAGATATAATTTATATTACCCCTGAAAGTAAAGTTCAAATTTATATGAAAAAAAATATTATTAATGAACTTTGTGATTATCCGGAAAATAATTCTTTGTATATTATGTTATTAAGTGGTAATTTGGTTACGTATGGAGATGAAAAGAGAACAAAGCAGAGACATATAGCGACGCATCAAGTTTATAAATGAGTATTGGATAATTGTAAAAATAATAAAGATTATTACATATATGATATAACAAATATGATAAAACAGTATGTTGATGAATATTCTACTGATAAACCGAATAATATACTTTTTACGACGAGTTCATTAAGAGATTATCATTATTTGAAGCAAAAAAATAATGCTTATTATCATATTCAGGCAATAAATTTGCCCTTTCAAAATATTGAGTTTTATTATTTAAAATAAATGAATTAAAATGATGAAAAATCCAGAGACATATGAAGAACTAATTAGATTTAAAAAATGTGTCGATTTAACGAAATATTATGAATTATCACAAGATGAAATAGATAAAATTTTTAATTTTTTATCTTCTTATCAAGGGGCTAATATTGTAGGTAATAAAACTGGATTGGTTTTAGAAGAAATAGATCAATCAGTACCAAAAGAAATAATTAATGCTAATTGTATAGATAAAAGTATTGATTGAATAAAATTATCTAATGACATTTTTAGTATAATTCCTCATTATGTTCCAAGGAGTAGTTCTAGATTTGGAAGATGATCTGGATTTAGTAGGAGCAGTAATAATAACAACAATAATAACAATAACAACAATAACAATAATAATAACAACAGGTAAAATTGGACTATTGTTTAGTGATGAAATGTATTTTCATTTTCTAACGATAATTATTCATTCTTCATATGTGATTTATGTATAGGGTGATTAACTGTAACTTTTCATGAATCCATGATATTTATGGAAATTACCCTATATGTACCGTAATATACCAAAACTCATAAAAATAGAATGCTAAGTAATATTAGGTATCGATATCTTTTCATTGTTAATGACATGGGATGTTTTTATAGAATTAAACTATTTTTTCTTGGTCCCCCTTCGGTAAGGGGGAAGGAGCGTAGCGACAGGGGGATTTAATCCCTCCGGCTCGTTTTACTCGCCACCTCCCTTACCAAAGGGAGGCTTTTTTATAAATCTGTAGTATTATATCATGTAATCAAAGTTACGTTCAGATTATCATTCAGCTTTTTAATTTCTCATAAGAATTCTTGTTTTTTATTAGAATTCTTTAATCCTACATTATAAACTAATTCAGTTAAAGCTCATCCACGAACTGAATCAATACTAATTAAATCTGAAACATTAGTGAATTTTACAAATACATCATCAAACATATGGTCAAAATCTACTGTGTTTTTTACCTGAATTTTCAAAATCTGACTGGTTGCTTCACGAGCAAACCAATTGAAACGATTCATAATGAACATTACAAGGCTGATTGCCAATGTGAAGATAATAGCTAGGACATAGAATTTAGTTCCCGTAGCCATTCATATCGCCATAGCTGCAAACATAAATCCAATATCACGAGTTTCTTTCATAGCATTTCTAAATCTGATAATTGATAATGCTCAAACCAATGAGAAAGCACGGGCGATATTAGATCATACAATAAGCATAATTACACACACAGTCATTCACATCATAACCAAAGTAAATACATAACTTTGTGTATAGGATGTACCACGGTGAGTTTTTTTATAAACTCGTCATAAGAATGCAGTAAGAATAAAACTTAGTAACATTCACATGGTAAGATCCATTACAGAGAATGTTCATGTAAGATCTTGGATAGATCATAAAGAATCTGTAAATTGTTGAATAAAGGCTTCCATTGTTATTTATATTTAAAGAATAAAAAGGACTGTTTTTCTGTGCCCCTTTATTGAAAGGGGCTGTCCGAAGGACTGGGGATTTTTATACATCTCGCTTAAAAATCCTCCACCGCAAGCGGTCCCCCTCCTTTCAAAAAGGAGGACAATATTTTATACCATTACATCATCAGCGATATAGAATATCGTGCGAGGTACTGCATCTGAAGTTTCTAATCATTGACAATATTTACTTACACGAATTAAACGAAAGTTATAACTTGCTATCATTTCAGTTAGTCGGTAAGGCACACGGTCATTAGCTTTCACTTCCATAATCACTTTATTAGGAGAGACCATGAATTCACCTATCTCTTTATCAGCTAAATTCAGATTTTTCTTCCTGTAGCGAATATTCGTATCAAATGTTATACGAAGTCATGTATCATAATCTGTTCCGAAATAAGCATTTCTCATATAGCTAGTTATACAGCTTGGTTTTAAGTTATTCTGCTTTATGAATTGATATAACTCAAATATCACAGGTTCATCTCTTTTTTCATGTGGTGGAATGATGCCGTCATTACAGAAATCCATTGCTTCTTTATAAGTCATCGGAACTCTTCTTTTCTGGGTTACACGATCTACTCTTTGCTTGATTTCTACATACACTGTTGAATCATCTGTTAAAGGTTTTTCTGTCTCATACTGTCTAACTCTAAGTTTACGGCGATATTTTAGTCAATCCACTTTTTCCCAATAAAAGCGATAATCATCAGTATCATAGTAAAGACTTGAAAGAGCATATAATCAGTTATCTTTTTGGCTATAAGAATCAGGTATCACATATTTTTTCAAATCTTGTTGAAGCTTTTGAGCTGTATCATATGATATCAAATATTTCAATTCAAAACGATTGAACTTCCTAATCGCTGATAGCTTTTCATTTCATGCCATTTTGAATTTTGTTTATATAAAAACGATGGGGAGTATAATTATACACCTTAAATTAATCTTAAATTTTGAAAAAGTCTGAATTTTATTCAAAAAAAAGGAGAAAGGTTTAAATTTCTCCTTCATTTCACTCCAATTTGAATAGAGTTTTTTAATTTACGAATACTCAATCATTGAAATTATAATCTACTTGTTTAGTATATTCTTTATTTTTATAAGTAATACTTAATCGTAGATTGGATGTTCATGATGCTCATATGATATGAATTGTTGTTTGTCTACAACCACTAGAATCCCATGATTGACCTCCTTTAGACATACTACAAGAATTTAACTCTCAAGCTTCAGCATTAGTTGATTCAATTACATAATTAGAATCGGCATATTTTGTCAAACAAACTAAGTAAGAGTTTCAATCATCAACGTCGAAATTAACACAATTTTCAGGAATATTTTGATCATTTCATCAAGTATCATTTCATCAGGTATCATTTCATCAATTACTATCTCATCAAGTGTCATTTCATCAAGTGTCATTTCATCAAGTATCATTTCATCAAGTATCATTTCATCAACTATTACTATCTTGGAATACTATTAATTCATAATTTCAAATCATAAAATGGTTTGGAAAATCAGTTTTATTTATTGTAATATCATTTATATAATTATTTGGAAAATTAACTGTATATGTAATTTTATCAATATATTTTATTGTAGACATATTTACAGCTTCAAGTGTATCTGAAGTATCGACTTCTCCGGTATGTGAAGCAAACAATATTCAATTTCATCGTAGTTTTACATCAGATACTGTTATATCATCGCTAATCTTTGAAACTGCTAATGTATATTTAGTATACTCTCATAATTTTTCTTGATTTGATACCTTCACTAAAGCATCTTCAGAATATATTTTAGGAAATTCCCTTCTTTGTATGTTTTCTTCATTTTTATTATTGATACTATTTAATTTTAACTGGAATGTTCACCTCATAGGAGTTTTTAAATACACTTCTACAGGTAGTCACTCCGTAGGTAATTCATAGCCAGGTTTATATGTTAATGAATTCGAATTCTGAGTAATTCAATTGATATTAACTATAATATCATTTTTTGATAAAGAATTATTTCATATTGAAGAAAATACTAATTCATTGAGCTTAATTCATTCAATTGGATTTGTTGTTCACCATACAACTGGTTTGATTCTAAATTGTGCTATTAAAGGATTATCTTTATTTAAAACTACATCATTTTGCGTAGTTGTAATATCAAAAATTTGAGGATATCATTCTTCTCTAACTATTATATCTGTAAATTCTCTTTCAACTCTACTTATAATACAGTCATCATCATCGATTAATGTTAATGTTAATGAATATCATTCTAGTGTCTCTTGCTGAACTCAGGTAATTTCAGCTGTAACCTTTACTGGTACTGATACTCAATTATTAACTTTGATAATTGGCAATTTTATATTCTTATATAGTAGATCATTATCTATATCTCCAATTAAATTATTATTTGCATAAACATGAAAAGTTACATCATTATTAGGATTTCTTCATGTTATTCTTATTTGATCAATATAAGCTGTTCATCATTGTACCGAAAATTCTCATTCTAAGACAGTATTTGTCATACTTTTTCAGATATATGAATAGACTTCACTGTTTACATTATTAGTCAACTCCAAAGAAATTGAAGGTACTGAATCTACAAAATATACCTTAGGCCAAGTTGTTCCTTCAAATTTAACAGACATTCTTGCTGATGTCTTATATTCTATAAGGTGAAAATCAGAAACCGTTGTACTTCATAACTGTAAGTATTTTCAATATTCATTCAAATTATTAACTTTACCAACAACTCTGATAGTAGTAATTTTACTTGTGTCTATATTATTATCATCAAAACTTAAAGTTAGGTTATTATCTGATTTAATATTGTAATGTAAACCAGAAACTTGAGTATTTCAAATAAATACTTTAAATCAATCTAAATCCGATAGATTAATATTTCAATTGTTTGTCAAACTGAATCAATTTATAATACATCTCGTATTACATTTTAAATCAAATGTTGCTAAATCAAATTCTTCATTTGAATTATAAGCATGTTTTATGTTGCCACTAGGAATATAGATTATAGCTTCATTTGCATCGTATCTAACTATATCATATATATTTACATTATAAGAAGTTAAATCTATATTTCTTGCTGTTGATTCAATATTAATAACTTTAAATCATATTGTTTGACTATTGTCGTCTTCACTTAATGTAGCTACAATAGTTGCATTTGTCAAATTAACTCTATAATCTTTTTTTATTGTCAGTATTGCTTGACTATTAGAATTTAGAGTTACTTCATTTGAAATTTTTTGTCAATCTTCATCCTCTATCCAAATATTTTCTACTACTGAATTGTTTGAATATCAGTATCTTTCCAATGTTATTTTAGTAATTGCAATATCATCTTCACTTAGTGTAAATCTTAAACTATCAAAATCATTAGTTCATCATGCTATAACTTTTCTATCACTATTTGCAGTTGCTCTAATAGATACATTCCCTGTTCACGTATTTTCAGTTCATGTATTTTCAGTTCATACAGTAAAATCTAAATAATTTTCATTATTATTACTGTCTATTACATAGATTTTATAATGTCAGTTCTCTTTAAATTTAAATAAATTATACAATAAGACTTGCCCACTATCTTGAGAAGTCATATCGTAATATCAATTTATTCGAGTAGAAGATTGTTCTGAAAAATATGTAGAATAATCATTCAAAGACAAATCAATCCAATCATCATCGAATTTTTTATAACTGACATGAAAATTGATTCTTCAAACATATTTTGTTTCTTTTAATGCAATATTAACCTGTTTGTTTAAGTCTGTATTTTCATTACTTCAATAAATTTTTAGGTTAGAAGATGTATTTAAAACTCAAATATTCTGCGATGGAATACTGTAACATGCTCCATTACAACCATCAAAAAATCTACACTCAAAATTACACTCATTACTGCAAGAATCATACGTATAATAACTATCAAGTTTAGTTCAATTAATTTCTTTAACAACGATCTTATATCACTCAGTTTCTCCAAGATTTGATGGGGTGAAATATCTATGTACCATTATATCAAAACCTAATCAACTATCTGGAATGGGCTTTATTTGATAATTATTAAAGATGAATCATTCTGCACTAGGGAAAATATTTCGTCAAATTGTTGTAAACAATCTAGATGTCCAGGCAATATTTCGTGCATAATTTTTCATAGAGTTTCATATATATTGTCAGTTCTCGTCATACATATCAAAGGAAGAAGTTATTATATTTCAATTTTTATCATATAAATAAAACTCTTCTATTTTCTTTCAATTTGGATCATACACATCAAACAAGACTGATTTTAATCAGACTAAATCACTTTCTTTTTCTAAATTTAAAGTCACATAAGATTCGTATCTACTGCAACTATGTAAAATCGAAAATCATATAGGTTCTCCATCATTTACTTCAGACAAATGAATATTGAAGTTATCTAATGTTCAGTCCAAGTATTTTCATTTTAATTCTACAACATAATTGCTCGTTAAATTACGTTTAATTAGGGGTGAACGAGTTGTAATCAATCATATTTTTACTGTATCTCATGCTTTTAAACTTATATTTGATAAATCATAATCAGATGTGTTACATGAAATAGTTCAATTAGTCTCAATTTTGCATCACATATTTCATACTATTCTTTCATTTCATATTATTAGTTCAAAAGGTACCACTTCGGTCTCAGATTTATTAGAAAAGTTTTTCCAATATGATGATTCTCATGTAATTTTAAATGAAATTAAGTTTATATTATTATTAATATCGTTTATAATTCACTCAAATTTATCATATATTACTTTAGAATTGTATTCGTAAGAAGATATTTTATTTATTTTATTCACATTACGTACAATCCAAATGAAATCAAATAATCAAATATCTGATTCTATTTTTTTATCATAAATTTTATACAAATTATAAATTTGTGAAAAATCTATTGATGAATTTTTAAATTTTTCTTTTATTGCTAAAATAATCTTTTGTTGACGATAAGCACGGTCTGAATCTGAAGTAGTATTAACAGATCTGACATATTTCAATGCTGTTTCTCAATCCAAGTGCTGCGTTCAATTACTTATAGAAAAAGTTTCATATCAATTCAATGAACTATTTGGATAATTTGGATCAACTATAGAATTATCAACTACAACATCAATTCATCCGAGTATATCAATAACCTCTCTAAAGACATCAAAATTCATTGTGGCATAATGCTGTATATCTACTCACAAAATTTTTGATGTCCATCTTTTTATATCGTCCGCCAAAAATTCCACCGTTTGTTTATCCTTGTGGGAATAATCAAAATACCCAGAAATGTTTTGTTTGTAATTTTCATAATATCCATCATATGGTAACGAAATTAGAGTAACATCATTTGTATTCAAATCCCAGGAAGCTACAGTTATGGAATCGGGTATTAAAAAATATCACTCATAATTATCTCATCAATATCAAATCAAAACAATATTTAATATATCTTCTTTATCTTTCAATAAATTTGATGGTTTTGCTTGATAGGTAATATCTCAATTTACAGTCGATAATTCTGGCTCCCATCAAATAAAATCATACGTCACTCAATTTTCTTCAAATGTAGGGGATACTCAATTATATTCTGGATAAGATCCCTTTTTCACATTTTTATCAATCTCAAGTATAGTTCAGTCCCAACTAAGCCATGTTACAGTATATCATGTTGTTGTATTTGTTGATGAACTACCACCTCATCATCCTCATCATCATCCTCATCATCAACCACCTCATCATCCTCATCATCAACCACCTCATCATCCTCATCATCAACCACCTCATCATCCTCATCATCAACCACCTCATCATCCTCATCATCAACCACCTCATCATCCTCATCATCAACCACCTCATCATCCTCATCATCAACCACCTCATCAACTAGATGCATTATTTCATGTTGTTGTTTGATTGTTTCAAGTATTAGGTTTATTATCTCATGTTTTATTGTTATTCTGATTTGGAGTTATAATAGAATTATCATTTGGTTTATTATTGCTATTACTATTTCAGTTTCAATGTCCAAGTCATTTTTTATCGGATCTCATCAACATAATCATTACATATCCCCTCACTTCTCATTGAGATGGATTATCAATTTTTGTCATTATTCATGCAATTTGTAATGCAAGCAAATGCTTTGAATAATAATTACTTCACTCTTGATTATATATATCTCAAAATAAGACTCTTGAAAGCGCTGTACCAAATTCAGCTCTTGTTACCTTATCGTATGGTCTGAATTTATCTATTCAAATTCACATAATTCATAATTGAAAAGCAAGAGTTACTCAATTATTATAATCCGCATCTAATTTAGATGAAACATCTTCAAAATTAGGGGATCTGGAAGTATCTGGCTTCCTATCTAGACTATTAATTGCATAATTTGATAGCATTTTAGCCATTGCTATTCTTGTTAATCATCAATTCATATCAGCTTTATTGATGTCATTGATTGTTGTTATATTCTTTTCATAGGAATACTGATAGGCTTCTCTCATTTCTTGAGAAAATTCTTCCGCATTAGTGTATCATAATAACATAAATACGGTTAAAAGCAGGACAAAACTGATTTTTTTCATGATGATTTATTACTAATCATAAAAAATTAAATTCACAGAGAATTTTATATGTTGAATATAGCATTATATTGGATTTTATCAAGCTCTTTTAACTTACTCCAAAATTGGTATCATATCACATCTACAATTAGGATGAAGTGGTTTGTATATTTTTTGATTTTTATAAAATTTTCATATTATACCTATCATTTCAGATTTAAGATTATTTTAAGATTGATATGTATAATGCCCATCGTCTAAATAAATAACATTTATATCTTAATCTATACAACCATGACAAAACTGATTCTAAAAAGATTATTAATGTGCACCGTGTTTACTTTTTGATTTGCTTCAATCATTGCATGATGCACAAATAGTAAAACATCTCAGCAATATGTAGCGATGGAAAATCAAAATCCTGTGCAAATGAACAATTCTACTTCAAACACCGTTTCAGCAATTACCACAGATTCAAAAAAAGCAATTTTCTCTCAGTCAGATTTGTTTACTGATAGGGATTTAGAGAAAACTGCAGATTTAACTAATGCTGAATATTATACAGTATCAGACTGAAATGATATTACTATAACGAGTGAATGAGTTTATGTCCTTCAATGAGCTGCTAAAAATGTAACTGTACATGTAGAAGCCTGAGACCAAGATAAAGTTCAGATTGTACTTGATGGTGTAAGTATTACTAATACAGATTCACCATGTATATATGTAAAGACCGCTGATAAAGTTTTTGTAACTACTACTGATAGTGAAAATACATTAGAAGTGACTGGTGAATTTGTGGATGATGGAGAAACTAATACGAATGGTGTAATCTTTTCCAAAGAGGATATTACTCTAAACGGAGTAGGAACTTTAACCATCAATTCTACAAAAAACTGAATAGTATCAAAAGATGATTTAAAAATCACAGGTGGAACTTACAATATCACAGCTTCTAAAAAGACAATAGATGCAAATGATTCAATCAGAATTATGGATGGAACTTTTGTACTTAATGCATGAACTGACTGACTACATGCAGAAAATAATGATGACAATAGTCTATGATATATTTATATTTGATGATGAGATTTTACAATAGATGCATTAGATGATGCGATTCATGGAACGAGTGTAGTTCAGATTGATGATGGAAATATTGTTATAAATTGAGCTGAATGAATTGAATGAACTATGATTCAAGTGAATGGATGAAATATTGATATTACAGCATCTGATGACTGAATAAATGCAGCAAATAAGTCAGATTCTTATGAAGTTTCTTTTACAATAAATGATGGATATATCAAAATTGTAATGTGAGCATGAGATACTGACGGAATAGATTCAAATGGAAACTTATATATTTACTGATGAACTTTGGATATAGAAGCAAGATCACCAACTGATTATGATGGAGTCGTAGTATTTGAATGATGAAAGTTAATCATAGATGGTGAAGAATATGATACTGTTCCTAATCAAATGATGTGATGAGGTAGATGATGAATGGGTGGATGAATGTGACCAAGATGATGAGAAATGCCTAATTGAGAAATACCACAATGAATGTGAAGCTGAGATATGAGATGAATGCCAAATTGAGAAATGAGAGGAGGTAGATGAAGAATGAGATGAGATTCTAACATTCAAGAAACACAAGTAACTAATTAGAAAATGAGTTTAAGTTTATTTTAAGGTCAATGATTATAATGCCATCGTTTCCATGAGGAAACATTCTCTAAGAGAATATTTTAATCTTTAATATTACAAACATGAACACAAAATGAACAAGATTAGCTGCAGTTTTATGACTCTCAAGTGTAGTATTAGTCACATGAGTATATGCAGCAAAAAATGAAACTCCTATTGAGTGAGCTTTAAACAATCAAAGACCTCAAATGGAGATGAGACAAATTGGATCTGGAGATGTAATGAAACATCCAAAAAAAGACTGACTTGGTTCAGGTAATCAGATTCAAAAAGAATGAAAGTGAGGACGATTCTGATTTGCTTTTATTGATGAAAAATCTTTAACAGATGCTCAGAAATCTGAAATTGAGAAGCTTCAAGAAGAAAGGGATGAAGCTATCAAAAAGATTAACGATGAATTCTTTGATAAATTAGAAAAATTTATTTCAGAAGAAAAATTGGAAGATTATGAGAATTTTGTTGCTAACCATGAAAATATGAAATGAATGAAACAAGGGAAATGAAATCATAAGATGAGATGAGAAAAACCTACAAAGGATATTCAAAAACCAAAAACTACTTCAGATGAAGAATAAAAAATATTAAATTAACCAGAGATTGAGCGGAAGTTCTGAATGAGTCTTTCGCTCTTTCTTTATAGAGAGTAAGATTTGAAAACAATTTATAAATTCTTAATCTGTATTTAATAATTTACCATTAATTTAAAGATGCTAAAAAATCTGAAAACTTCATCAAAGATTAGTTTAAAATTCACACTATTTACTATAGTGATAGTTCTGATTTTTGGAGTGCTTGCAAATTTATTATTCTTTAGAATGCGGTGGAGAACATTGAATATTGAAGTTCAATGAGACAAAATGATGACGAAAGAAAGAATGATGAAAGAACCTAGACAAACTCCTCCACAATGACAAACTGAACCAGAGTTTAAGAAAAGATTTATAAATCATCTTTCTATAACATTAAATTCAGAGGAATATCAGGAGTTACAAGATAATGAAATCTTGAAATGATATGGAATAAGCAAACTTTGAGATTCTTATTTTTACTATCATAGAGTAAATGATACCGTTATTGTAAGAGATATCACTCCTCAAATCTTATCTCAAAAAAATCTACTTACAACTTCAATATATTTACTAATATTTTCAGCGATTTTGGCTTATATTGTTTCACTATATTTCGTAAAAACTTCTTTACGAAAATTGAATGATTTAGTAGATTATGTGAAATGATTAGATTTGAATAATTTGGAAAAGAAATATGGAATAATCTGACCAGAGAATGATGAAATCAACGTGTTAGCAATGAAAATAAATTCTGCTACAGATAAAATTAATAAGCAGACTTTAGCTTTGAAAGATTTTATTTCTAATGCATCTCATGAACTAAGAACTCCATTGATGAGTATAAATTCAGAAATAGATTATTCATTAAAATCAAAAGAATATAAAGAGTGAATGGAAAATATAAAGTGAGAAATTTTAAATCTAAATAATTTATTGGATGAGTTGGTTTTGATTAGTAAATTAGATGCTGATTCAGAATTTAAAAAATCCAATAAAAATATTTCAGAAGTCGTTTCATCTGTATCAAAAATGGTAGAAAAGAAGTATAAGGATAAATGATTAAAATTAGAATTGAAATGTGATGATAATGTAGAAAAAATGGTGCATAATAGTAGCTTTGAAATTATTGCAAAAAATCTGATTGAAAATGCTTTTAAATATACAGATGAATGAAAAATAAAAATTACATTAAATGATAAAGAATTTAGTGTAAAAGATACATGAAAATGAATCAAAAAAGAGAATTTAGAGAAAATTTGGGATAGATTTTGGCAGGAAGATAGTTCAAAGACAGATGTTACAAGCTTTGGGTTATGATTATATTTAGTGAAATTATTAGTAAAAAAGCACTGATGGAATATTGAAGTAAAATCTAATCAATGAAAATGAAGTGAATTTAAGATTATGTTTTAAGAATTAGATCCCCTTTTGATAAGGGGGAAGGAGCGTAGCGACAGGGGGATTTAATCCCTCCGGCTCACTTTGTTCGCCACCTCCCTTGCCAAAGGGAGGCTATAGCACATTTACTACATAATAGAAACACATGAAAGTTCTACTTATAGAAGACAATAAAACTATAGCAAATAACATAAAAAAATATTTGGAACTAAGTGACTTTGAGGTATCAATTTGTGAAAATGGATTATTCTGACTCGAAGTGGCTAGACATAATGATTTTGATATAATCTTGCTTGATCTCATGCTTCCATGAATGAGTGGAGAAGAAATATGTAAAAAGATAAAGGCTGAAAAAGATATTCCAATTATCATGACTACTGCAAAATGACAATTGGAAGATAAATTAGAATGATTTGAATTATGAGCTGATGATTATCTTGTTAAACCTTTTGATTTAGAAGAATTAGAAGCAAGAATTAAGGCATTAACAAGAAGAAAGCAAAATGAAAGTAAACCTATTAAAAAGTGAAATATCTCTATTGATATTCAGAATAGAAAAATTATGAAATGAGATAAAGAAATTAAACTAACTGTGAAAGAATACAATATTCTGGAATGTTTGGTAAAAAATATATGAATTCCATTATCCAGAACAGATATTATTCAAGAAGTTTGGTGAGGAGATTCGTTATTTGATGATGATGGTAAATTGGATGTCTATATTTCCACTATTAGAAGTAAACTAGGTAAAGATATAATAGAAACGGTTAAATGATTTGGGTATAGAATGAATAAGTAAGGATTTATATTATTGTAATTATTATGAAATATTCCATAGAAAATGTTGCTTGAATTGATTGTATATTTGCTCCAATGAATGATGTTCATTCAATTTCGATTCGAATTATGTGTAAAGCTTGAAGTAATAATGAAACATTGAAGCAAGGTTGAATTGCTCATTGTCTAGAACATATGTTTTTCAAATGATGAAAACGTTACAAGACACAGAAAGATGTGGCTGAAACTTTGGACTGAATATGAGCAGCTTATAATGCATTTACTAGCAATAATACAGTTGATTATTTTGTAAAATGTGCTCCAAATTTTGTAGGGCAGTCATTGGATGTTTTGGCTGATATGATGATGAATGCAAAATTTGATGAAAAAGAATTAGAAAAAGAAAAATGAGTAATAATTCAGGAAATGAAAATGTACGAGGATGATCCAATGAGTTTGGTTTCAGAAAAACAGAGATTGTGGTACTTTGGAAATAATAGTTTTGGTCGTCCTGTGATTTGAAATGAAAAGACTGTATCTTCCTTCACATCTCAGGATTTGCATGATTATAAAAATTCTCTCTATACGAAAGATAATTTGATAATTGTGGTAGCAGGTAAATGAGTAGAAGATGAAAAATTAAAAAAGCTGATTTGAAATTATTTTTGATCTATGGGAGAAAAAAGGACAGTTAAAAAACCAAAATTTCCATGAAAATTACCAAAAGAACATGAATCTTTTTTCAAAAAATGAACAGAGCAGAATCATTTGATTATTACTGCTCCTTGATTTGATGGGAATGATGAAAGAAGATATGCCGCAAAAGTTTTGGCTTCAATTTTAGGATGAAATATGTCCTCTCGTTTGTTCCAAAATATTAGAACGAAAGAATGACTTTGTTATTATATTTCTGCATATCATGTAGCAGGTCCTGATGTATGAACATTCGGAATAAGAGCATGAATGGACAAAAGTAGATTTGAGTTTTGACTAAAAAGAATTAGAGAAGAAGTAGACAAATATGTAAAGAAATGAGCAACACAGGAGGAGTTTGAGAAGTGTATTTGATATTTACAGTGACAAACTCAAATGTGAATAGATACTCCAGAAGAAATGGCATTATTTCTTGGATCTCAGTATTTGGTGTATAATAAAATAGATACATTAGATGAAATTTTAGATAAGTATAAAAAGCTGACTTTAAATCATGTAAATCAGCTTTCTAGTATGTTGAGCTTAGATAATTGTTATACTTATCATATTGAGTAGTACTTTGTTGTTAGTTTTTCGTGGAAAGAACTACATATTGAGTGAAAGTGATATTTTTATCATGAAGTTTAGTAGCTAATCAAGTTCATAAATATCTCCAATGTCGAGGTTCTATATAATATCCATCAAATTCTCTTCAATTTTGGTAACTTTGATGAAATCAGTATAGATGTGCATTGTCATGTAATCGGTCGTAATATTTTTGATATTTGGATAGGAATTTTTTTTCGTTTGTAGCTTCTCGCAAGTCTATTGCCAATCATAATTGGTGTTCAGATTCTCATTCTCTAGCACATCGTCCACTTCTTTTACAGTTTTCTGAAATTGAATTCTTTTGATATTCATAACTCCTATATGCACTTGCAATGACTATATTTTTTCAAAATTTTGCATAGAAGGCATTAGCCATTTTTTCAAGATTATCTGCAGATTCTTTTCTTAGTGTGTGTCTAGTTTGTGCTGAAATATGTGAACGTCATTGTAATGGAACTAAGTCTGATGGTTCATAACTTATATTATGAAATGGTTTATTTACTCCGACAAATTTTTGGATATCATTATCTGGAAGTTTTGAGTGATCAATTTTTGCTAAAAATGATGATAAATCGAATTTTGAAACTCTATAAAATTTGTATCAGCTTTTTTGATTTTGAGCAAAAGAAAAAGATGCTGTAAATATTATCAATGTTAGTGTAAAAATTCATATAATCTTTTTCATTTTTCAAGTTAGTTTAATTTTGAAATCAATTCATTTTGAATTTCTTCGATGCTTTGGTCTGCATTGATTGTAATGACTTTTCATTCTGATTCAAATGCTTGAATTACAGGCAAAGTTTCAGAGTAGAAAGTTTCCAATCTTTTGTTGATGACTTCTTCTTTTGCATCGTCTGCACGTCATTGGTCAATTGCTCTTTTTTGGATTCTTTCAATAGCTTTTTCACGAGATAAGTCAAAGTTTACACAAACATAATCTCTTCAAATTTTAGCTCGATGCTGAGTGAAATAATTCTTTTGATCTAAGTTACGAGGAAATCCATCCAAAAGCATATATTCTCATTCATTTAGTAAATTAGTTCCACAGTCGAAAAGTCAGAATACTAATTTATCCTCTACCAATAATCATGCTTGTATGCGAGATGAGACATAGTCTGAAAAGATATTTTTATTTGAGCTTAAGGCTCTGAAAATATTTCAGGCTTCAAAGTATTTATAGTCTGGGTTGTTTCCTAAGAAAAAGTTTGCTTGAGTTCATTTTCAGCATCATTGCACTCAGAAAAATAAAATGTCTTTTTTCATGTTTTTTGAAAATATAATTTAAAAATTATTTATTATATATGTTTGATAAGAAACTTAATGATTTAGGAATACAATCTGATTTTATGTTTTTTTCCTTGATTTTGTTTATTATATCAAGTTTCTCTTCTTTTGTCTTTTTGTCTATCATGGATAGTATCATTGAAAATTCTTTATTACATTTTGAAGATAGGAAAATATTTTCTCATTCAACTGTGAACTTATTTAAGTGGAACAATGAACTCAAGATATTGTCTAATTTTTTTTCAGAGAAAGCTTCTAATTCTTGGAATCAACCATAAACTTTATGGTCATCTAAATTAACTAATGCTCGATCAGCTTCTCATATTATCTTAAAACTTAGGCCATGAGTATAGTCTGTATTGAAATATATAGCTGCCGTGATTTCAGGGTGATTTACCAAAAATTCCCGTAATTGGTGTATCCAATGGTCTTTACGTTCATCATGGTTTAGGTATTCACTTCTGGATTTTTCAAAACTATAATTTCATTCATATCGAACACTTGTTGTAGCTACTTCATCTATGATTATTGGCTTGTTGAAAGCTTTTATACGTTCATATGTATTCCAATTTGGGTCATAAAGAATTTGTTCAGGAGAGAGTCGAAGACGATTTGAGTTAGCTTTTCATCGGTTGTAAAATGTAAATCATACGACATCTACAAACTCGTCTCATGGGTAATAGTCTTCCAAATGGTAGCAATCTGTTCTTGATTGATTACATTGGATTAGTGGTGCGGTTTGAGAAGGAGTTCAATTTGTTGGCATGTCTCGATGATTCACTGAAAAATCAAATAATATATTTTCTTCGTTTAATCATGCTAATCTTGATAATGTCCAAACATGAATCCAAGCAGCTTTAAATTTTTCTGGATTACTTCACCAGGGATATCGTCCTCCGTTCATTTCGTGCATAGTACGAAAAATTACATGTATATCTTTTTCTTTGATTTTTTTGAAAAATGCGGAATATTGAGCGTCAAATTTTCATAGAACAACCTCATTGGCAGAATATTTGTCTGGAGAAAGTGTAAAATGATATATTCTATCAGTTCAGAGCTTTTCAACTATATTATCAATTGAATTCAAAACATTGTTTTCACTTCGTGGATCAAATATAAATGATACTACAGGTAGGTTTACACCTAATGATTTTTCGATAGTTTCAATGTTTTCTGGGGTATTGTCAGATGATTTTAATCAGAAATAATATGATTCGCTGGTGTTTATTAATAGTGAAAAAATTCAAATCAATAATATTGGTAAAATTGTCTTCAGTTGTTTATAACTATGAAATAATGCCATTTGTTTAAGTGAGAGAAGAATTTAAAATTGTGAAATGGTTGTAGCAACCTATACAGAAATATATGAATAATATTATACTGACTACGAATTTCAACACAATTCATGATACAAAACCTATAAAAGCTCAAAAAGCTGGTTTTGTAGATTTCTGTATATCTAATTTATGTATATATTCTCCAATTAAAGCTCAGACAAAAGGTCATAAAATTAATCCAAAAGGTCAAAAAAATATTCATATAATCATTCCTAAGATACATCATCGATTTCATCGTTTAGTTCATCAGAATTTTTTAGTTCATAGTATTGGTAAATAGTAATCAGCTAATATTAATAAAATCATTAAAATTCATCGGATTATCACGAATCACCAAGAAAATGGTTTGTTCATAAAGAACTGTGCTAACAATATAGCTATATATCACAGTTGTGGTCATGGAAGTCATGGTAAAATTGAACCAGCAATAGCAACTAAACATAATATTATTCAAATCACACAACAAGCTATGTCCATTTAATTTTTTATTATCACTAAATATTATTCATGAGAATAATTATCAAAATATCATTGTATGAATATTACAGGAGTTCATTTATCTCCAGATCCAGAAGTTAAATCGCAAAGAGATCAGATTAAATCCGTGTATCTTCTAGGAGTTGTTCATTGTGTCTCGATTTTTCATTTCAAATTAGATTCTTTAGTCTTGATTTCACTTCTAATTGCATTATTTAATTCACTTCATTTTAAGTGAGAAAATTTATTATCTGATAAATATTTTAATTTTAGTTCATTGGGGCTTCATTCTAATCATGATGTATATGCTGGAGAAACTACAGGGTCTGCTAATTCTCGAATTTTTCATACAGGATCTTTGAAAGCTCAATCTCAATAAATCATCACTTCGATAGTTTTTCCGGTAAGTTCCTTTAGTTTTTCCTGAATTTTATTGACCAACTCTTCTCAGTTTTCTGGAAATAATTTTACTTTTTCTTCTGTAGCTCTATTTGATCAGAGAAGTCAGTATTTACTATTAAATCCGCTTCAGTCGACTGATGAAGTCATGATTTCATCCATTCATATAATTTTTCATTGACTAGCGGATTTTAGGATTTCTTTGGTTTCAAATCTAGTGTGAATATCACAAACTAAAACGTCTTGAATGTAGTTTAGTATAGCTTTTGGATCATTGGCTAAAATTATTTCAGCTTCACAATTTTCTTTTTCTATCAAATCTTTGTAAAAATCTACCATATTTACTCATGTAAAAATGTGTTTCCAGTCTCCAAACTTTTCGTGGTATATTTCTTCAGTTATAATGTCTGTATATGGGTTAATTCAACTTTGTTTTAATTTTTCTCTATCCATTATGTCATTACCAACTTCGTCTGAAGGGAAACTAATTTGTAATGTGATTTTATCCATAGCTCTAGCCATGGCTGATAAAAGCACGGCAAAACGATTACGTGATAAGATGGGGAACAGCACTCAAATGTGTTTAGTCTGAAATTTGTTTTGTATATCTTGTGCGATTTGGTCGACTGTGGCGTAATTTCCGCTAGAAATTCACACAACAGCTTCAGTGATGGCTACGATATCGTGGTCATGGAATGTGAAATTCTCACTCTCTTTAACTCTCATTAAACTTTCAATAACGATGTTAGTTAAATCATCTCATTGTTTGATGATAGGAGTTCTAATGCCTCTTACGACAGTTCATACATTTCTCATTCTAAATTTTGGTACGAAATAAAAGACATTGCTTTTATGTAGGAAAAAAATGAAAAAATTCAAGATAGAATTGTATAGAAAATATGTTTTTTGAAAAAGACTTGATTTTATGGATTGAATATTTATAAGGGATTTTGCAAGAAAGTTTTTCTTGTATATGGGTGTGTAGCTCAGCTGGTTAGAGCGCACCTCTGATAAGGGTGAGGTCGATGGTTCGAGTCCATCCACGCCCACCATATGCCAAGGTAGCTCAGTGGTAGAGCAGGAGACTGAAAATCTCTGTGTCGGCAGTCCGATTCTGCCCCTTGGCACCATTTTTTTATTGTTTAATACAATATAAATGAGAAAATTATCATTGGTATTAATCAGCTTTATGCTTTTATCTTTTTTGGCGGGTTGTTGAAAAAATGTAAATAATGGAGATAATTTGTGAACGAGTAGTAATAATCAAGTGAATGAAGATACATTAGAGGATCTTGTTGAAAAAACTCCTTTAAGTCTTGAGGATTTGGATAGAATTAATAGAAACAGATTTCCAGTATCTTATACATATAGTGTGTATGATGGAGAAAGTGTGGTTGAAACTTGAGAATATATATATCCAGAAAATGTAGATCACAATATATTATTGCCTATAGAAGAAACTATGGTGGACAGAAAAGTAATTAGTTCAGTAATGAGCCATGATAGAATTAATACGTTGGTTGATGTTACATTGAAAAATTGAGAGTCTTATTCTATATTATATATAATTGATCCAGATACATTGGAATATTTGGGAGCATCGCTTAGTACACCAACTGCGACAACATTGTATACATTTAGTTACTAGAATTTGAGTTATATTATTGTATTAAAAATACCACATATGTGGTATTTTTTGTAATTTTGTGTTTGTTTTTTTATGTTTTAATTTTTTTAGATAAAAAAGTTACTAAAATTTTGACAAATTTATCTTTTTTATTATAATTGAGTATGTAGTTTTTTAATATATTAACAGTCATATAAAAATGAGTGGAATAAAAGATGATGTAGAGTTTAATGGTGTTTTAGAGGGAAATGATTCTTTAAAAAGATTTAGGTCTTCTCTTGATAAGTTGAGGAAAGAGACGGAAGAAATGGGTAAAATGTATTATGTTTCTCCAAAGAAAAAAACGGTAGATTGATGATGAAATACAACAGTTTCTAAAAATAATCCGGAAAAAGCTAAAGAGCTTCCACAAGGGTTAAAAGAATACCGTCGAGCATGGGAGGAAAACATGGATCTTGATCAAAATAAGAAAGATAGAATAAAGAATGAGGTGGAAAAAATTCCAGTAAGGTTGGATGTAGATAGCGATGGAAGTAGGTTGGTAGAATTCCAATTAAATAATAAGACATATAAAATTTTAGATCCGAAATTAAATAATCATACGGATGATGGATATGGAATTCATGCAAAGTATGATTCAATTACTCAAATTGATAAATATTTTGTTACGTTGAGATGAATGATGTGAGATAATGTAAATGAGTGGAAAAATCAAAAATTAAAACAATATGTAAAGAAAAAGCAGAAGGAATGATTACATATACCAAAAATTGAAGAAATGAAAACTTTATTGGAAGAGCTCTGAAAGACAGTATGATTGACTAATGAAATGGATCAAGTAGCGATGTTTATGTATTTAACATGAATGGATGGGTCATATTGGCTGGCTACGGGAGATGATAAGACATCAGGCAATAAAAACTTACGTTCGAGGCTAGATTGTGATGATGCTAGTGATGGTGATGGATGTTTCTATTGTAGTGATGAAGAAGATTATGATGCTAGTTTACTTATGATAAGTGTTAACTAAAGTTTTAATAGTTTGGCATGTGTAAGTAATTACATGAAATTGGCTCCACAATCACGTGGAGTTTTTTTGTTTGAAGTTTTGTATGTTTTATCGTAAAAACTTTCTTGATAGAAAGGTTAAAATTTTTTTATATAAATAAAATTAAAGACATTTTTTTAATATAATAAAATGTCTTGATTTTGGATGACAGATTGTTATAAAATCATCTGCTTGTAGAAGCAATCGGGGATTAGCTCAGATGGCTAGAGCGCTTGGTTTGGGACCAAGAGGTCG
>CAMVNA010000011.1 GCA_947168725.1 uncultured bacterium
GAAAATTTAAAATATTCTTTATTATTATTTGCTTGTAAAAATGAAATATACTTGAGCAAAATTGAGATTATGTAGAAGAGAAGGTGTAAATATCTTTGGTTCTGCAAAATACAACTTGAAACAGAGAAAAACTACACCAGGACAGCATGGTTCATCTATGCAAAGGAACTCTGAATATGGAAAGCTTTTGAGAAATAAACAACTTCTCAAGAGATCATACCTTCTTTCAGAGAAACAGTTTGCTAAAATCGTTAAAGTTACAGCATCTCAATATGCTAAAAACCAAAATATTAGTCACGACTTTGCATTATTTCAGTTCTTAGAGAGAAGAATGGATGTAATCGTTCTTCGTTCAGGATTAGCTCAGACAATTATGCAAGCTAGACAAATGGTTGTACATGGACATTTCACTCTAAATGGAGTAAAGCACAATGTTCCATCTACATTCCTTAAACCAGGAGACAAGATAGCTCTTCGTGAAGGACTTAAAAAATCACCATTATATGCTTCAAATGCAAAAAATGCTGTAAAAGTTCCTTCATGGATTAAAGTTGATAAAAATGCATATACAATAGATGTATTAAGCCTACCACAGAAAGGTGAAATCGAAACACAAGCTGATCTATTGAAAGTTATCGAATTCTATGCCAGAGCTTAGTTTATTGTTCTGGTTACTAAATTGAGGTTCAGTTATATAAATAAACAAAATTTTATTTGCTTTTCTACACTCTATGCTAGACATCCAAAATTTCATAGGAGCGCCTTCAATTATGGCGACAGAGATAGATGATTGTACTACAAAATTCGAGTTAAAAAACCTTCCAAGAGGATTCGGACACACATTAGGAAATGCAATGAGAAGAATAATACTTGCTTACAACTTAGGTGGAGCAGTTACATGATTAAAGATTAAATGAGTGCCTCATGAATACTATGTTATTGATGGAGTAAAAGAAAATGTGGTAAATATACTATTAAACTTCAAAAAATTAAGATTTACACTAGATGAAAAGATAGAACCAACTCAATGGATTTCTCAGAGATTCAAGGGGTTAGGAGAATATAAAGCAGCAGATCTTAAATTGCCTTCATGAATTACATTATTAAACCCAGAAGAACCATTATTCGAAATTACAGATGCTGCAACTGAGATTAATATGGAATTACGTATCGAAAAATGATATGGATATTATTCACTAGATTACCTTAGAAATCGTGATAAGAAATCAGAATGAAAAGATGTTAATGTATTATTGATAGATAATGACTTCAAATTAGTTGATTACGTTAAATACGATGTTCAAGAAGTTATTGAGGACTTCAACGGAAGTACAAAAGATACATTAGTAATCGAGGTTAAAACTCAATTCGGAGAAGTATCTCCAAAGCAAATGTTACAGTTTGCTGGTGAGGTATTAGCTTCATATGCAAAACTATTTGTATTTGATGACTTATACATTGATAAATCAGTATTCGTTGAAATGGATGACCTTAACGTTGAAAGTATTTCAACTGTAGTTGATGAAACAAATATCAAGACAATGCCAATTGATGCTCTTCCACTTAGCGAGAGAACAAGAAACGCATTAATCAAGAATCAGATTCTTTACGTTGAAGATTTAGAAAAGAAAAAGAAAGCTGAATTATTACTTATGAAAGGAGTATGAAAGAAAGCTATCGATGAAATTAATGATTCTTTCAAACAATTAGGAAAACCATTAATCTCATAATCAAAAAAGATTCAGATTTATAATTTATAATTTGTTTATACGATGCAACACAGAAAGAATGCACTTCTAGAAATCAATACAGGAGTGAAAAGTAAATGAGTTTATATCAGACAGATGTTGACTAACTTAGTTAGAAATGGTAAAGTTACTACAACATCAAAGAGAGCTGCAGTTCTAAAGGCTGAAGCTGATGCTTTGATAGGTAGATTAATCTCAAATACTAAGAATTATTCAGAAGCTGATGCTAAAAGAGAAAATATTCGTTTAATTAAATCAGTTATCTACTCTGAAGCTGAAGGAAAGAAATTATTGAATGATTTGCTTCCAAAATTTGTAGAGTCTGGTAAAATGTCTGGGTTCGTATGTAATTACAAATTAGGATACAGACTAGGAGATGGAGCAGAAAAGATTTTGGTTAAATTAGCATAATTAAGGATTCAGATTTATTTTAATTTATTGTTATTTGATTAAGATGGAGTTTACAAAGAAAGATCTAAATAAGACGATCTGGGTAAAACAAACTGACCAAGAAAAGAATAGGGTTTGGTATAGAGCTGATGCTACAGGTAAGACTTTAGGAAGATTAGCTGTAGATGTAGCTAAGAAATTAGCTGGTAAAGACAAATCGTATTATTCAGATTTTTGGGATGCTGGAAGTTTCGTAATCGTTGAAAATGTAGAGCAAATCGCAGTTTCAGGAAAGAAACTATCAGACAAAGTTTATTATTCTTACAGTGGATACAAAGGAAACGTTAAAAGTATCACATTAGGAGAATTATTAAAGAAAAATCCATCTAAAGCTCTTCGATTTGCTGTACGTGGAATGCTTCCAAAAAATAAGCTTAGAGATGCTAGAATGAAGAGACTCAAGCTCATCAAAGGAACAACTACAAAATATGATAATTTTAAACCTGTAAATCTTTATAAATAATGGCAAACAAGGAATACAATTACGCAATTGGTCGTAGAAAATGTACAACAGCTGTTGTAAAGTTATATTCTCAAGGAGGAGGAACTTTCGTAGTTAAGACAGCTAGTGGTAAAGAAATACCATTGAAAGAATATTTCGGAGGAAATACACATTTATATGAAAATGCAATCGCTCCATTCAGCGTTATCGCTCCTGAAGCATACAAAAAATTTGATGCACACATTCGTGTATTAGGAGGAGGTATTGCAGGACATTCTGATGCTATTAAATTAGGATTTGCAAGAGCATTAATTGAATGGAATTCTGATCTAAGACCAACTTTGAAACCTTATGGATTACTCAAGAGAGATCCAAGAGTAAAGGAAAGGAAAAAGCCAGGTTTGAAGAAAGCCAGAAAAGCTCCTACATGGTCAAAGAGGTAATTATTATCTTATATATGAAACGTTCTTCTTCGGAAGGACGTTTTTTTAAATCTCCCCAAACCCTTCTTTATCAAGAGGGGCTTTTATTTTTCCTCCTTGATAAAAGAGGGGGACCGCTTGTGGTGGTGGATTTATCACACAAATTTGAAAAAATCTGATAGTAAAGAATGTATAAATTATTTCTTGCAATATTATTTATTATTACTAGAAAAATTATATAAATTTTATTTATTATTAATTTTGTTATGAAAAAAAGTTTATTGGTTATATTATCGTTAACATGTTTTATATCATTTAGTTTCGCTTGATATAGAACTGATAAATATCAAGCAATTAAAGAGTGATGAGAGTATTATAACCAACTACAACAAATATATCAGAATGAAGATTATATTAGTAGACATAGCAATGCTAAATATACATGTGAAAGAAATAGTAAACTAGCAAATATGGATATGAATGAACGTTGCTTGCCTATGGAATATACCTGAAATTTACGTGAAAAATGAATATGTTGATATAGTCAAGAAGAAATAGATGTGTATTGTGAAGATATAGCGAATTGAATGACAGATGAAGAATTTAAAATCTACGGATATGTAGAGAATGAGGAAACAGTCTCAACACGAGCAATATTAGATAATCAATGTTATCAATCTATGAAGTGATATTATGATGAAAAAGAAGATAAGTGTTTATGTGAAGATTGAAATCATTTAGAAAATAATATTTGTGTTAAGGACGAGGTAGTTACAGAACCAGAAAATGCTGATGTTAATACAGGAGATAATGAAACATCAATTGATACATGAGACAACACAAAAATTACTAACCAAGACATCAATATATCAGAAAATACCGAAGAAGATAGCATAGATACTTCACGATATTTAGAATGAGAACAATCAGAAGTATTATCGAATTGATTCTCTAGAGAATTTAATAACGCTTATAGATTTGCATTCAATTATTGAATAACAACAATGGATGATATAAATAAGGCAAATATGAATGACTGATTAACAAGGATTGCAATGGCAAAAATGTTATCAAATTATGCCATAAATGTACTCTGAAAAGTTCCAAATAACTCAATTGTTCCAAAATTTTCCGATGTTACTGAACAATTAAATAATGATTATGGTTGAGCTGTAACCTTCGCGTATCAATTATGAATCATGTGAATTTGAGTTGAAAAATTTAGACCTAATGATCCTGTAACGAGGGATGAGTTTGGTACCGCTCTATCAAGAATGTTATATTGATTAGCTGATGGAATTGATAAATACTACTCAACTCATTTAGCTAAACTAAAAGAAGAATGAATAATAAATAATGATAATCCAGATTTGAAAGAATTGAGATGATACGTAATGTTAATGCTTATGAGAAGTGCTATGTAATCAAATCTCCCCCTAACCCCCTCTTGAAAAAGAGAGGGGATTTTTTTACATTCTTCAATGCACTCAGAATTACGAGAAACAATAGTTCTTACCATTTTAAAATTAATAAAAAAAGACTGATTCTTTCAAAACCAGTCTTTCCTCTATCTGTAAATTATAACGCTCTTGTATCTCTTTTTTCAACGGCAGCCTTTATGAATTCTGCTTCACTTTGTTCGTATTGTTCTTTCGTCTTGAATACCCTCACCGAAACTCAGTTAGAGTTTACTTCTTTTTCTCCTACAATAAGTATATAAGGCACTTTCATAAGCTCAGCATTTCTAATTTTTTTATTCAAACTATCTGCACTTGTATCTACACTTACTCTGATATTTTCTTTTCTCAAATCTTCACAAACTTTATTCGCATAATCAGTAAATGGATCAGCTACTGGAAGAATCCTAACTTGTTGAGGAGCTAACCAGAATGGGAATACTCATTTAGTTTCTTCTAATAAGAACGCAGTAAATCTATCAAATGTTCCAAATATAGCTCTATGAATTACTACTGGAGTTTTCTTTTCTCCATCTTTGTCCGTATATTCAAGGTTGAATCTTCTAGGCAATAAGAAATCAAGCTGACATGTAGATAAAGTTACTTCTGGACCAACTGCAGGTTTTACTTCTACATCTAGTTTAGGTCCATAGAAAGCAGCTTCTCCAATAGCTTCAGTATAAGGACATCCAAATTCATTCAATACTTCTCTAAGTTTATTCTCTGCTTCATTCCACATTTGATCATCATCGAAGTATTTTTCTTTGTCTGCAGGATCTCTTAATGAGAGTCTGAATTTATAATTAGTTAATCCAAAATCTTTATATACATCAAGAATCAAAGTTACAACCTTCTTAAATTCTTCTCAAATTTGATCAGGCCTAACGAATAGATGAGCATCATTCTGACACATACATCTAACTCTTTCTAGTCATTTTACCACACCACTTGCTTCATATCTGAAATCAGTAGCAAATTCTCAAATTCTGATAGGCAAATCTCTATAAGATCTCAAATCATTTGCATAAATTAACATATGATGAGGACAGTTCATTGGTCTAAGTACAAACTCTTCTTCATCAACTTTCATTGAAGGGAACATATTTTCTTGGTAATGATCCCAGTGTCATGAAGTTTTATACAAATCTACAGTTCCCACACATGGAGTATATACGTGCATATAACCCATATTTCTCTCTTTTTCGTAGATGTAGTTTTCAAGCTGTTTTCTAATTACAGCACCATTTGGCAACCAAAGAGGCATACCTTTACCAACCAAGTCGTGAGACATGAATATTGATAAATCTTTTCATAATTTTCTGTGATCTCTTCTTTTAGCTTCTTCTACTTCTTCAGCATAAGCTTTTAGATGTTCTTTATCTTCAAAGGCCCAAACGTAAATTCTAGTCATCATTACATTGTTAGAGTTTCCTCTCCAATAAGCTCAGGCTAATTTATCTATCTGGAAAGCTTTTGGATCAATTTCTTTAGTATTCTCTACATGAGGTCCTTCACACATATCTAGGAATGTGGCAAATTTTCCTGTGAATTTCTCTGGGAATTTTTCTTGCAAAAATTTAGTAATTCATTCATAGTACTTAATATAATTTTCATCAATTCACTCTAGAATCCTATCTTTAGCGGCCTCTGCAATGGTGTTTATATAGAATGAAATATTTTCTCCGTCAGCTAGGAATTCTCTTCTCATTTCATCCTTGTATTTCTGTTTCATCAATGTGTTTACAAGGAAATCTGAATCATCGGCATTTACATCAATACGGATTACGTCCTGTCATTCTTTTACGATTTTTACCATCTGATCTTGAACTTTTTTCAAGTCATTCTCAGTAATCTGTTTATCTTTACTGAATAAAAAATCATAGTACAATCCATTATCGATTGCTGGTCAGATTGCTACTTCTACATCCCATTGTTGTACTCTTTGAATAGCTTCTGCTAATACGTGTGCTAGTGTGTGACGTTGTCTAAATAAAAGCGTGTCTTCATGATTTGACATCTTTGTATTCATAACCTAATAAAAAATCCTACTTTTTTAGTAGGAGCTCTTGAATTTATAACAACAGAAAACTCCTACCAAATATGGCATGTGGTAGTGGTTGTTGTCGCTGTTATTACGTTCATAATTTGCTTACCAAAATAATAAACCAACAAAAAATTTATTATTTTTAAAATAGAATGCAAGAGAAATCTGAAATAAAATAGATTTAATGCATATAAAAATAAAAAATGGAATCTTGATACAAGACTCCATTTTTACAGAGAAATAATTTTACTCAGATTTTTTGGGCTGTTTGATAATACAGCTCTTTTGTTTCAGTAGTTCGACACATTTTTCACCGTATTGTCTATCTCCCAAAATCTTTTGTTTTTCCTCTGGCTTAAAAGGTGGAGGAGGAAGCAAACTCTTGGTTCCTGGCATTATTCCAGGAATGCCATCAATGGCAGATACATAAGAACGTTCCATATTGTTTATAATTTTAGTTTACGCAAACAATATTTTATAATTTATAATTTCAATATCAAGTTTATTTACTCTTTTATTTTGACTCTATTTTCATATACTACAACCATAATCTGTTAATTATTTGATTACTTATTGGAGAATAAGATTAAAATCTATATTTAATGGATAATCCTTTAAACAAGGAAGATATTTGGTTTTTATATTTTATTTTACACAAAATGAAAAAATTTTCTTTTCTTCTAATTGGAGCGTTTTTATTATGAACTATTTCTTTTGCTTTAGCTGAAGAAACTAAAGATGTAGAAGCTACAACATGAGCAACAGCAGAAGCTACAACATGAGCAACAGCAGAAGCTACAACATGAGCAACAGCAGAAGCTACAACATGAGCAACAGCAGAAGCTACAACATGAGCAACAGCAGAAGCTACAACATGAGCAACAGCAGAAGCTACAACGTGAACAACAGCAGAAGCTGCAACATGAACAACAGCTCAATCTAAATACAATGAAGAACAAGTTAAAGCTTATGAATGGGCTTTAAAAAATGGAATCACTACAATCAACGACATAGAAAAAGCTAGATTAGCAGACTGATTAACAAGAGCTGAACTTGCAAAAATGATGTCTCAATATATGACAAAAGTTTTATGACAAACTCCTGCAGTAACAGAGGAAAAAGCTAACTATGCAGATGTTGATGAATCATTAGGAGATTTAGCAGATTTCATTCAGACTGCATATGCTTACAAAATTATGTGAATTAATGCAGATGGAACTCCATTGAAAAACTTTAATCCAAATGGAAAAGTTACAAGAGCAGAATATGCTACAGTTTTCTCAAGAGTTTTGTTTGGTGATAAATACAATAAATCTGAATGAAATTATTATGAAGATCATATAAAAGCTTTAAAAGAGGCTGGAATTTTGACAAATGATACACCAACTATCCAAGAAGTTAGAGGTTGGGTTATGTTGATGATGTATAGATCTACAAGTGTAAAACCTGAAACTCCAGCAGAAGAATGAACTGGAAAAGTAGCACAAATTGCTAATCCTGCATCAGAATATTGTGTAGCTCAATGAGGAACTATCAATATTGTAAAGGATGCTGAAGGAAATGAATCAGGAATGTGTAAATTAGCAGATGGAACTGAAGTAGATGAATGGGAGTATTATAGAGCGAACAATACAGGAGCTGTAGAATCTCTTTATACAGAAGAAGATCTTAAAGCCGCAGAAAAAGTGATTAATGATGAAGGTTTCGGTAAAATGACAGTTAAAGTAGAAAACGTTAAATTAACATACATGGGAGATGAAAAATCTACTTCAGAATTAGAATATTGTAAAACATTTGAAGAAAAAGAATGATTAACAATCGATGAATGTGTAGTATATGAAAGCGAATTCTTTATCCCAGAACAAGATGCACAAATGGCTTGAGCATTCGAATCAAATAAAACTCTTACAGGATATCAATGGTATCTTGGAAGAACTAAAGGTTGAGAATGGAAAATATTAACTATGGGATACTAATATTGAACAATAAATACACAAAAGATTCTCCATTAGGAGAATCTTTTTTTAAATTTAGTTATAGAAAAACTTATTATCTTGATTAAAAATCAGATTTGTTTATAAAATCACCGTTTTATATTTCACAATTCACAAAAGTGCTATCTCCAAAGTTTAGATATATTTGATTAGATTTTGAAACGACAGGATTAGATTTGCTCAAAGATGAACCAATTCAATTATGAATTGTGGAGATTGATGTTGATGGAAATATTATCGACCAATATCAGACACTTTTACGTCCTGAAAAGGAATTAAAAGAGTTAAAAAATATAGTTAGCTTTATTACAAATATTGATCCTAAAGATCTTCTTTCAGCTCCAACTCCATCAGAAGTTGAAAAAGAAATTTCTCATTTTTTCTGAAAAAATACAGTAGTAGTCTGACATAATATTGCATTCGATTTATCATTTTTAAATCGTTTTTTCCCATCTCTTCAGTACGCATTCTCTATCGATACATTCCAGCTCTCTCAAGCGATGGTTCCATATGCACCAAGTTATGCATTGGAAATTTTATCAAGTCATCTCGAAGAAAAACCATTATTTTTGCAACGAAAATCTAAATTCTGACTTACTTTTACAAATGATTCATCTCAGCAGAGTACTTTTCATGATGCATTTTTTGATACCAAAGCTACTTTAGCTTTATTTTGCTATTTAATAGATTTTCTCTGAGACGTTCAAGAAAAGACGCCAGCTCTTAGTCAATTAATCAATAAATCAAACGCTGAATTTCTTCAAGTTTTTCCTTCATATGAATACAAACCCTCACCATCGATTGGGGATATAAATATTCCAGCTCTCAAAAAAATTGCACCAGCTGACACATCTTTCACTTCATTTCCATATGATATTCAGACTTCAAACTATGAATCCAAAAAAAGGTACTATATATGAAATCTAAAATTTAAATTATTGCTCCAATCTCTTTTCGCCAATAAAAAGATTCTTCTCGTATTTTCTTCAAAACCCAAATTAGATATCGCAAAAAATCTCCTCAACGATATGTGAATCAAAAATATTGGATTTGCTCGTGAGGAGCAGACAATCTCTCCAAAATTATTCCAAACATTTCTATCAAAGTCAGAATTTTCAGATTTTGAAATTCTTTTCATTATCAAATATTGTGTCCACTTATTTTACTGATATGGAGTTCTCGATCTAAATTCGAAGTGAGATTATAAAGTTTATGGATTTATCAAAGATTCACGTGAAATAGTCAAATATCCACTTGTTTTGACTACACATCAGTGATTATATTCACTTCTTGAAAAAAATATCGAAACTTACCAAGATTTTCAAATTGTATTCTTTGATACCGAATGGCGATATCGTTTTTACAACCTGTATCTTTTTCGTACTTGCGATTTGTATTATATCCAGAATTTCGTGGATATGCTACTGTATAAATACGAACTTTTACAAGAAAAAAATCTGATTTCTGCTGAATCTTTGACTACACTTCAAGAGTTTGATACATTTTTCACGATGTTTATCTGAATTCTCCGAACTGAAACCAAAAAATTATTTATAAATATTCCGGATGATGAAATTCAAATCAATCCTATCGTTTCAAGTATAGAATTCTATCAAACGAAATTATTACTCGAAAGGTTTAAAGAATTCTGACCAAAACTTGAATCAGCATTACAGCCCTGAGATTTTAAGACATTACGACTTCAGATTGAGCATTTCTTCTCTATCACAGAAACTGTCGCCAAAGTTCAGAGAAAAATGTACAACCAATCAGATTTCTATTTCTTATTTAGCGAAGATACGAAGTTTACAAATCGAGATGAATTTCTAGATATTTTCTGAAATCATCATACATTATTCTTATCAAATCACGAAACGGCTTATCCTGAATTATTACCAAATATTAATGATTTTGAAGAAAAGAAACTTCCGCATTTAAAGGCTGTCGTTGATTTAGAGCCAATGCTATCTAAATTTATCTCAAAATCTGAAGAATCTTTTTTCATTATTTCTACAGTAAAAGATGAATCTCGTGAGATATTTGAATATTTACAGACAATTCCAGAATTAGAAGATTATGAACTTTTAGTTGAAAACATCACATGATGAGCATGAAAAAATATCTATAAAGCTCAGAGAAAAGCTAAAAAGATAGTAGTTTGATGATACAATTTTCTAATGATGTGTTATGCTCAGAAAGTTAAATTTGATGAATTAATTGTTCGAAATGTTAGATGAGCTCAGTCTGATTTAATTTTGACTGATATGCAACGATATTCTCCAAAAAATTAATAAAATTTTGTTTAAAAATTTGCAAAATTTAATAGTTTTGAATATAATTAGACTAGATTTTATTGTATGAGTTCCTTTTTTATGCTAGAAAATACACGATTAGGTAAACAATTCTGGAATGTAATAAAGGTTTTAGGCGTCGCTATCGCTGTATATTTAGCATTGACTATAAAAATTTGACTTACATGAGAAACCGATGAAGTTTCACAATTTGATTACTTAGAAACAGAGTCTCAATCTGATGATGAATTAGCTAATCTTGATGAAATAGAAGACCATTGAACAAGTTCAGTTTTTTTTAATCTTTGTTCAAAATACAAAAATATATGCGAGAAAATATCTCGAGCATGAAATTTTACAGACAAAGACAAGTCTACAAAATTTGCATATGTTACATATTTACTCAAAAAACTTGATACAAATATTACTCGCGGAAACACCCCATCAAAAGCTCTTTTAGCAATGCTGATTAATGAGAAAAATTGAGCTCGTAGATGAAGTGCGAATTGGACTACAGTAACAATAAATTTATGATGAATGAAATATGATAATGAATTTTTTCAAGTTATTTCACACGAAATGTGACATATAGTTGATTTATGATGACTTCAATGAACTAGCAATCAAAAATCACAAAATTTTACAGAATTTAACAAATCAGTTTTTGCATTAGATGATCCAAGTTTAGAATATTATAAGTATTCTCGAGCTTCAGAAACAGTCAGAAAAAGTTGAATGACAAAAGAAGATTTTTGTTCATGATATGGAATGAGTGATCCGTTTGAAGATTTCGCAGAATGTCACAATCTTTACTTAAATCATCACGATTACTTCCGCCAACTAGCAATGAATAACCCTACAGTAAAGAATAAATACAATTTCATGTCCAACTTGTATGGATGAAAATATATAAATGATTCTGAAGCCAAATATGAAGATTGGGCAAATTCATATAGAGTTTGGGATACAACAAAAATTAGAGAATGATAAAAATTTCTCTCACTTGAAAAATAAATAGAAAATCAATATAATTTAAATAGACAAGTTTTTCAGATTACTCTAAAAAATTGGATGGCTAATTCTCTCATAGATGAAGTATTAGGTCGTGTCGATATTGTTGATGTGATTTCTAAATACGTTCCTCTCAAAAGAGCAGGAAGTAATTTTTCTGCATGCTGCCCATTTCATTGAGAGAAAACACCATCATTTATGGTATCTCCTACAAAGCAGATTTTTAAATGTTTTGGATGCTGAAAATGATGAGATGTTTTTAAATTTGTTCAGGAAATAGAGAGAATAGATTTTCGAGATGCTGTAAAAGTATTAGCAGAACAAGAGCATATTGATATTTCACAATATCAGCAAGTTTCTACTTACGCACAAAAATCTCAAGATGATAAAGAGAAACTAAAAAGAATGCACAAACTAACCCAAGAATTTTTTGTTGAATCCCTAAAAAATAGTCAAACTGCATTAGATTATCTTCACAATAAAAGACATTTGGACGATAAATTAATCTCAGAATTCTGAATAGGATATGCAAACGATAAACATTACGAACTTCTAAACATGTTAAGGAGTAAATGATTCAATGATGATGATTTACTCGAAGCATCACTTGCCAAAAGAAATGCAAACGGAGAAATTTATGCATTTTTCAGAAATAGAATCACATTTCCAATTTATGATTTGATGAAAAATGTGGTCGGATTTAGTGCTAGAGTTTTAAACCCAGAAGATGCTCCAAAATACATTAATTCAGCCGAACATAAGGCATTTGAAAAATCAAAAATTCTTTACTGACTTTCCCACGCTAAACAATTTATAAATAAACAGCAAAAACTAATCGTAGTAGAATGACAGATGGACGTAATATGATTAGCACGCCTGTGATTCCCCATTTGAGTCGCTACTTCTGGGACTGCACTCACAGAACAGCACGTAAAAATTCTTAAACGTCATACAGAAAATTTGTATTTACTTTTTGATAACGACCAAGCCTGACGTCAAGCTACTTTTCGTGCTCTCAAACTATGCTATGCACAGGACGTTTTCCCAAAAATAATTTCTCTCCCAGAGTGATTTAAAGATGCAGATGAAATAGCAAACCATGGAAATTGAAGCCAGATTTTTCAGGAATGCATTGATAAAGCAACAGACTGATTCCTTGAAATATTCGATCGTTTGAGAAATTCATTTGATATGAATTCTCCAGTAGACAAGACTAAATTAATTAATACAATGTTCGAATTAATTCTTGCCGTAAATAATGTTCTCATTCAAGAAAGTTATAAAAGATCTTTTGCAGAAAAATTATGATTTCCTTTTGAGACGGTAGATTTACAATTCAAAAAATACGTACAAGGAGCTGGTAAAATCTTTATTCAACAGCAGAGAAGAAACGAAGAAAAAAGTGAATCACAATACCAATTAGATCGTGAAAAATTGTTTATTTCACTTTTTCATAACTGATTTATCAATTCACAATTAAAAGAAGAATCTGAATTTATTTCAGACCTAACTAAATTTGCTAATGAAGTTGCTCGTGTAGATGCAGATTGATTACTATCGCATACGTTAAATAGTACATACTCTGATGAAGAAAAATCTACACTTGATGAATTCCAGCTTCGACGAGAAAAAGAACTTTCAGAGCTCTCTGATGAAAAAGCTAAACGTCGGATAATTGTGACCACAATAACTCCAGTAATTCAGGAACTTTTTAAACTCGCCACAAAAAGCAAAAATTTAACAGACGAAGAAAAAAAGGAACTAATAGTATTAAAATGAAAACTTGGGAGGAGATAATTTTTTAAAAAAGTCTGATTTTTTTTGCATTTTTATATATTTTGGATTATACTACAAATAGGAATTTTATAATTTATTCATAGGTTAATGAGAAAACTTTTATTTAGCTGCCTAATCCTATGATTACTTTTTAATCCATTCACATGGACATTTAGCGAAGAATCCAGGATTCAAGCGGGGATGGTTAATTATGAGGGTGGGCAAATAACAAATATAGTAAATCATCCAGAAGTTTCAGTAAATGGCGTGAAAAATCCTTCTTCAGATTCAAATGGTGCGCAAATTCCTTCTTCAGTATCAGGGTGTGATTGAATAAAACTTAATACAAATTTCCCAATCATATGAAATTGTATATGAACAAGTAAAGATAGTGAAACAAATCCAACAACAGCATTCCCTAAAATGGTATGAGCATTAACTAAGATTATCATGTCTCTTATTTTGGTAGTATGTTTCATTTTTATAATAGTTGCTGGTATTATGTGGGCATGATCGTGAGAAGATAATAGTCAAGTAACAAAAGCAAAGTGAATACTTAAAAAAGTAGCGATAGTCATACTATTATTGTGATTCTCGTGAGCTATACTTAGACTAATTAATCCAAATTTCTTTGGATAAAAAATTATACTTTAGTAAATGTAATATTACTTTTTAGACTGGAAGATGCGTCGTTTTCATCTCTTGAGCGAACTACATCTTCTTTTTTGTTTTTCTTGAAATCATGTTCAGTTTTACTTTCCATACTGGATTGATCTTTCATAGTTAAACTAACTTTTTCTCTTTCTTCGTCTATATCCAAAACTCTGACACTTACTTTTTGTCATACACTTACCACTTCAATAGGATTAGAAACGTAATGGTTAGCCATTTGTGATTTATGAACTAATCAGTCATTATGCAGTCCAATATCCACAAAAGCACCAAAATCTGTTACATTTCTGACTACTCATTCGAGTTGCATTCAAATTTTCAAATCTTTGATATCTAATACATCAGATTTGAAACATGGAGCATCTCATTCATCTCTTGGATCTAATCATGGTCTTTGAAGTTCCTTAATACAATCTTCCAAAGTCTCTTTTCAGATGTTATATTTTTCGCTCCATTCATTAATTTGTCTTTCATTTACATCCAAATCTTTCATAGGTAAAACTAACTTTTTCTTATCAATTCAGAATTCATTTCTCAGTATTTCATAAACTTGTTTAAAATTCTCTGGATGGATTCATGTTTGATCTAGTGGTTCTTTTCAGTTTTTAATTCTCAAAAATCAGATAGCTTGTTCATAGGCTTTTGGTCAGAGTCATTTAACTTTCTTAACTTCGGCTTTACTTTCAAAAGCTCAATTTTCATCCCTATATTCCACTATAGATTTTCAGACTTTTTCACTCAAACCTGCTACATATTGCAGTAGTGTATAACTCGCAGTATTTACATCTACTCATACAGAGTTCACAGTATCTTCCACTTTTTCATCCAATTTCTCTTTTAAAAATTTCTGGTCTACATCGTGTTGGTATTGTCATACTCATATAGATTTTGGATCGATTTTAGTTAATTCTGCCAAAGGATCTTGCACTCTGTGAGCAATACTAATTGCTCATCTAACTGTTACATCGAGAGATGGATATTCATCTTGTGCTAATTTACTGGCAGAATATACGGATGCTCAAGCTTCACTTGTGATAATATATTGTACTTTCAATTTATGTTTCTTTATTACATTTGCCAAAAATTGCTCAGACTCACGGCTGGCTGTTCCATTTCAGAGTGAAATCAAATCTATATGATATTGTTCAATTAATCACATCAAAATTGCTTCAGCTTTTTCTGTGTCGTTTTGTGGGGCGGTAGGGTAAATTACAGTATTGAACAAAAATTTTCCAGTTGGATCTACAATAGCTAATTTACAACCAGTTCTAAATGCTGGATCGAATCCAAGCACAGTTTTTCATTGAATAGGTGGAGTTAACAATAGATTTTTCAAATTCTCTCCAAAAACTTTAATTGCAGCTTCATCAGCCCATCTCTTTTTGTCAGCTCTTAATTCTCTTTCAATTGAAGGAATAAGTAATCTTTTCAATCCATCCTCAATTGCTCAATTTAGATATTCTACACTAGTTCATAATCATTTTCATCCATTAGGAATGAAAAACTTTTTAGCAGATTCGAAAGTGTGTTCTCGTGAAAAATCGATAATCAGATTTAATTGTTTTTCTTTCTCTGCTCTAAGTAATGCCAAAAATGCATAAGATGGAATTTCGTTCCATTTTTTAGAATAGTCTGCATATATTTTATAAACTCAATTTTCTTCAAAAGTTTTTGTAGGTTTTGTAGAAATCTTTGCATTATTTTCTTCATGATTTTTGATGTCTTCTCTGAGATTTGCATGATCAGATACATCTTCAGCGATAATATCTTGAGCTCAAGCAATAGCTTCTTCTTTATTTTTCACTGTAGTTTTTACATCTCAAGTATTTTTCACAAATTTCTCAGCTTCCGCTTCAAAGTCCTCTTTATTTAATTCAGCTTTTCTCAAAATTTCAGCAAGAGGTTCTAGTCACTTCGCCTTTGCAATTGTAGCACGAGTATTTTTCTTTTCTTTAAATGGTCTATATAAATCTTCCACTCTAGCTAAAGTTTCAGCTTCCATAATTTGTTGTCTAAGTTCATCAGTTAATAATCACTTTTCATCAATCAATCTTATTACATCTTCTTTCCTAGCTTCTAAATTTTTTGTGTATGTATATACATCATTGAAATCACGAAGTTGTTCATCTGTGGCTCATTGAGTAAGTTCTTTACGATAACGAGCAATAAATGGAATAGTATTTCACTCATCCAAAAGAGTGATAATGTTACGAATAACTTTTTTTTCTAATCATGTTTTGTTTGATACTAAGTCAACGAGATTAACTACCATATTCAATATATTAAAAAAATATAAAAAAAGTATAATATAGATTATGAAAGTACAATATAAATTCAAGATAGAAGAAAAACAGCAAAATCTCACTCAAAATTTGCATTTTAGCACGCTGTAACTATAATATAGTCATAATATAACATTAAAATGAACTACCTATGCCAAAAAAAATAAGGAAAATAGCAAAAAGAATTAAAAACACTATTCCAGTAAAGATTAGGTCTATTTCATTATCTTTAGCTCTTTTTATGCTAGGATGGTGACTAGGAACAGATACATATTTTTCCATATATATTAAAGAAATTGTAGGGAATGCCCGATGAGTGACAGCAATGTGAGCTTTATTAGCGTTTGTTAAGCTCCTCTTCGTTGTTCCGATATGAAGAATGAATGATAAGGTGAATGTAAAATACATCTTACTTATATGAAAGATTTTATACGTTCTATGCTGATTATTATTCTTTTTAGCATGAATTTATCAATCTCGAATATTACTGACAATAGCATCTGTTCTGAACTGAATTGCAAATGCGACAACATTTACTACATATCGTAGTTACTATGCAAAAAAAGCAACAAAAGCAGATAACACAAAGCTTTCTGGAATTTATTTCTCAGCTATGTATATCACAGAAGTTATATGATCTCTAATTGCAGCAGTTTTGGTTAATTATCTAGAACTGCCATATATGTATTTTTTTGTAGTCATTTTTGCTTTAGTTTCTTTAATTCAAGATGAAAAAATAAAAACAGCAATTTCAAAAACTTATAACAAAACACGGAAAAGATTTTATAAAAGAGTAAAAAAAGAGTCAAAGCATATCGATAGGATAAAAGAAAATTATGATCAAGAATTTTTCGGAAAGAAATGATTTGTTCGCTCATTTATTAATGGTTGTTTATCATTGGAAAGTCGGAAAGAAATATGGAATATATTACGTAAATATAATTGAAAAATGTATGTAGCTCTCGGAAGTTGTATGTTAACTAATTTTTTAAATTATACTGGATTCTTATTTATTCCTATAATAGCAGCAGAGAACAATCTCTCACTTTCAGAAATTGCATTAGTTTTTGCTGCAATGAAATTACCATATGTTGTGAATATTTTTACTTGAAGATTTTGAGATAAATATAGTAAAAAATTGTTAATATCTATTATTTTGGTTTTAGTATCTTTGTTATATATCGCACTTTGATATTCAGAGAATTTTTATGCAATATTAATTCTAACTTTTCTTATTTCTTTATGAGTCGCAATATTATTCCCAATCACTTCTGCATTAGTAATTAGTTATACAAAACCAAAAGATAAAGGATCAATTACATGAGTACAAGATTTTGTATCTAGATTTTGAGATATTATTTGATCTTTATGATTTTGAATATTAGTAGCAATAATCTGATTACAGAAATGATTTATAATTATATGACTGTGTTTACTTGGATTGTGATGATATTTAACGATAAAAAAACTTGTCTCATACAAGAGTAAAAATAATGAACGTGAAAAAAATGAAACAGATGATGTTTACGAATTACCAATTCCAGTTGTAGATTCAATACCATTAGAGATGAATTATAAAAAATAGAGGATCTATAACTAATGTATGAAAATGTTGATTTTATAGCAAAATGTTATATACATTAGTGTTTAATTGTTTTTTTATATATGACATCTTGTATATTCTGTGACATTATATCACATAAAACACCCTCTTATATAATAGACGAAAATAATGAAGTTATGGCAATTTTACCAAAAGACATGGAATGTTTTTGACACACTTTAATAATACCTAAAAAACATTATGAAAACATATTCGATATAAGTGATGATTGTTTAAATTCTGTATCTAATTTTATGAGGGATCTAGCTATAAAATATAAAAAATATTTGTGAGCAACATGAATAAATATACTGAATGCTAATTGAAAAGATGCTCAGCAAACAGTTTTTCATCTTCATTTTCATTTAATACCACGTTTCAAAGATGATAAAATGGATTTGTGGCCAAAAATGGAAAAATACAGTTGAAAACAAAAAGTTGATTTACGAAAAATTAGAGATAAAATTATGATTTAATAGTTTATTTCTGAGTCCAAACAACCCTTTTTTCTCAATCAATGTCTTTAAATTCTTTGGCTGTTACTTTTATTTTATCTCAAATATTATAATATTTTTTCCATTCAATTCAGTCTCATATTGGAGCAATCCAATTTTTATGTAATAATCATTCTACTCATTTTACTGTAATAAACATTCCATAATTATACATCAATTTTACATATCATTCATATTGCTGTCATAATTTAATATCATTTACAGAAAATTCTCACGAAAACTCTAGTTGTTTATTTTCTCATGATTTTGAATTTCATTTTCATTTTCAATCAGATTTTTTCTTTTGTTGATCATTTTTTTTCTGTAGAGATTTCTGTATTTTCTCTACATTTGGAATAAATACAAGAGGAGAATCTGCATCTTTATCCAATCCTGATGCAACTTTCATATCTTGAATTAGTTTTTTGATTTCGTCTTTTTTTCATATCCAAATGAATATACGATTTTTATCTTCTATAGACACATAAGAATCAACTCAAAGCTTAATTTTCTTTCATGTTGGGAATGTTAAAGTCTTTCATTTTGCAAATTGAAGTTTCGCAACTTCCTCTAATTTTTCAGGTTTTTTATACCACACGTATTTAAAAGTTTTTGCATCCTTGTCCATGACCATAGCATCAGCTTGTTCTCCATTTACCATGAAATTATCAAACTCTCAAATTGATTGTTCAACTACAAAATCTTGTAAAGTTTTACTATCTTCATCATCTAATCATAGTGCTTCAAGTTTTGCCTTTTCTGCTACTTTTTCTTGAGCAGAAAACTTCTTTTTTCACCATGCATTCAGGAGAGATTCAAGTTGTGTACGTTCCATTGCATATCTTTGACGTGATTGACGTCTAATTTTTTCTATATGCTCTTCAATATCATCTACATCAGTAGGTGAGAATGGTGGTAAAGTCTTTGTACTAAAAGGATCAGATGAAATTCCATCTATCATCAACCTCGTATAAGTAGTATACTTAGGCAGAGAAATCAAATCATTAACTCAAACTAATTCCTTGAATTGCGATGTCATAATTGCAGCATCATCATACCCAAGCGTGAATGATACGATACTTCATACATTACCAAAAATGGCATTTTTGATATCTTCATCTAACTGTGAAGTATACTGGTTTGCTAAAATCAAAGATAATTTATATTTTCTAGCTTCTGATAAAATGGTTGCAAAAGATTTAGTAGCAAAATTCTGAAATTCATCGATATATAGATAGAAAGGGCGGCGTTTGCTTGCAGCAATGTCTGCTCTCGACATCGCATCAATTTGAATTTTTGTTACAAGCAATGATCAAATCATATTAGCATTATCTTCTCAGATTTTACCTTTCGATAAATTTACCAATATAATCTTACCCTCATCCATAGCTTTTCTCATACTCAACTTTGAACGAGGCTGACCAAACACATTTCTAACTAAGCGAGATGAAAGAAACTGTCATACTTTATTCGTTATCGGAGCAATAGCTTCCTCTCTTTGTCTGTCCTGCCATTTATTGAATTCAGAATTCCAGAATTTTAATAAAACAGCATCATGAACATGAGAAATAACTTCTTCACGAAAATCTTTATCTGTCAAAATACGTAGAATATGCATCAAAGTTGCATTAGGATAATCGATCACAGAAAGTACAACATTACGCAGAATGTATTCTAATCTTGGTCCCCACGAATTATCAAACAATTTTTGGAATGTAGAAACTACTCAGGAAGCAATCCTATTCTTTTCATCTTCATTATCAGCTTGTAATAAGTTAAATCAGATTGGATATTCTGTATCTGCTAAATCAAATAAAATCACATCATTGATTCTGTTTGAGGGAATAGATTCAATAATTGTATCCACAAGCTCTCCGTGAGGGTCAAGTAAACATAAACCATTTCCTGCATTCATATCAGAAATGATCATATTTGAAATAATCGTAGATTTTCAGGTTCATGTTTTTCAAACGATGTATATATGACGGAATTTATCTTCTTCTTTAATTCAAAAACGAATCTTGTCTCATCTATAATCTGTATCTCATAATAATGTTAATTTTTTAGGATTGGAAAAAGTATTCAATGCGGGAATGTTTGTAGGATAGGGTAACTTACGATATAATGTATAATCTAATCATTTAACAAAATTATTTTGAGTAGGAATATGGAATAAATTTACAATTTCAGAAAAGCGACAATAATGCCAAATCCTTCTTTCCTTAAATTCACAAGATCATTTGGTAATCATGGGTGCTAACACAGAAAGTAGATTCATTTGCACAGCATCTGCAGTTGATGAATTACTTGTAATTAATGAATATGATAGCGAAAAGAAAATTTGATTCTCTATTTCATCATTTTCTTCAGATTTTTCTTCTTTTTTTATGTTTGGAGCTCGTGCCCATTTTACTACTTTTGCAAAAACATCCCATGCTTGCTTCCAGGCTGATTCTTCTAATTTAAATGTATAATCAAAAAATAAAGTTAACGTAGAATCGCTAGGAACATTTTGGAATAAGGAAAGTAGGTCATTCATTGGATCCAAATAATTTCATTCTTTTTGAAAATCTGGTAAATTTTTAAAACGAGCATCATTATCAATGCTTACCCAATTACGTTCTTTAGAAACTTTTGGATATGAGGTTTCTACTAAGTCTGAAGTCGGAAATGAACTATAAAAAGTATTACAAAAATAAGCCTTAAATTTTATAGGCATTTTCACATAAAATTTGATTCATTGACTATTTCCGCTGATTAAAAATGAAATCATCCTTGATTTCAAAGAAATCAGATTTTCCATAATCTTTTGCCAGTGAGCAACAGTTCTTTCATTATCTTTAAACGGTTTAATCTGAAAGGTGATTGTTGTAGGCACTTTTGCTGGTGTGGCTGATACAGCCTTTTCTGCCTGTTCTGTCATTAGTTTTATGTTTACCAGTAAGTAAAAACCTTACATTAACTTTAGTATAGACATTTTTTGAAAAATTGCAAATATAATATTTAGTTTTTTCTTTTGATTTTTGACTTTTTATCCATAATACTACAATGAAATTTATTAATCATTAAATAATCATGGTCTTAATATATATACTCTCAATATTATCATTAAGTTCTCTATTCATAGAAAAAACTCAACCAATACAGATTAATCAAGTAGAAGAAAATCAGATAATTAAAGTCAAAACCATAAAACCCCAAAATACAGAAAAATCTAACCAAACTAATTCATGATTAAGTGAAAATGATTTATCAGGAGCAAATAATGAAAATTCAGACTCTCAAAATAATGAGGATGAATATGAAGAAATAGTCTTTCAAGACAATTTTGATAAAGAATACCGAAGTGGAACTGAGAATAATTATTTAGGAGATTAACTATTTTTCATCGTCATCATCGTCTTCCTCTTCTTCAAATAATTCTTCAAAATATCTGGCTCTCCTATTTATAGGATTATCTGGTGCAGCTCAGTGTTCATTATCAGAACTTCCATTTGTATTATATAAGTACCAATAAGCAAAACTTTCTGCATAATCTTCCTCTTTTGATTTTTTTGCATAATTACTTACAAATTCTTCTGGTAGACAATTCATTTTACCATTATCCCAGCAAATTTCCGAAAATTTTGAAGGATTTTTATCTTTAAAGAAATAGATATAATGTCATAATTCATGTGCTAAAATCTGTTGCACATGTCTTTTTTGTCTTTCTGGGGTATTATTTTTATCACAATATGCTATAATCAATTTGATTTCCTTGAATGTGTAAGCTCCAGTTTGCTTATTCCTAATCACGCGAAAAGTTCACTCCGTAACATTACAGCTTTGTTGATAAGTTACCTCTATTTTATTATTAAGAGTTTTTAAATCATTTTTATCCAAAATGTTAATATCTACTAAATCTGCCATGATTTCCTGTAAATAATTTTCAGTTGTCTCAGAAAAAGACTTTTTAGCATCATTTGGCAATCAGCTGGTATCATGAGTAAACGTAAAATTTAATTTCTTAGTTGATGCAGAATTGTGAGATTCAGAATTTGCTTTAGTTTCTTGTGATTTATTTTGTGTATTGTTAGTTTTTGTATTTGTTTTTTTAGGATCTTTTTCTCATGTGTATAATTCTTGAGTAGTTTTTAGGATGGAGAATAATAAATAACTATCCTTACAATACCTGTATTGATTATCTTTTTTTTGTTCTAATATCAATCACTTAACCATATCAAACCTGTCAGAAAGAGATTTATTGATACCTGGTTTAGTTATCGAAGCAACCCACACTTCTCTCAGAGGTTCTAATTCTTTGGCAGCTTGGTCTACAGCTGATTGTGGACAATATTTTTTAATAGCTCATTGTACTAAATCGTAAGGGACGTCTGATTTAATTGTTATACTATCAAATCTTACAGCCTTTTTGATAAATTCTACTGCATCAAAAATATTATGGATATCATTTACGCCCACAGCAAGAGCATAAAGAGGAGTTAAACTTAACAAACTAATTAACAACCAGATTTTTTTCATATTTTTTCAAGATTTTGTTTAATAAATCTATATCTATTTTACACAAAAAACTCAAAAATGTCAAATTTTACCATACTTTTTTTAGAAGTCGGATTTAATGCTGATTTTCTCATAAAAAGTCTTGAATTTAAATTTCATTTTTGTATACAAAAGATAGTATCATTTTTCCAAAAAGTCAATAAATTTGTAATTTTATATTGTCTGTTTGTTGGCTTAGGTAGAAAAATGTTGACTCTAGTTTATATCCTTTCATTTTTTATTCTTATATTTCAATAAACATGAAGAGATTTTTATCAATGTTAGCGATGGCTGTATTAGTATTGCAGAGCGTGGCAACGTCAGCAGTATATGCTACAGACATAGCTAGTGAAAATGAGGAATCTGATTCTGCGCCTGTAGTGGAGACTGTAGTTGCAGACGAAGAAACTGATGAAAGTAATGGCGATGAAGTTGTTACAGATTTAAATGATTCTATTGCTACTACTGTTGTTGATGAAGACACACAAATAGTAGAAGAAATTGAAAATGTAGAGCCAGTAAACACTGTAAATACAGAAGAGACGGTAGCAGAAAGTGATGAAGAATCTAACGAAGAAACACAAGTTTCTTATGGAAAATCTTTTTCATCAATATTATCTCAATCATGGAGAGATATATCTACTAATGGATTGGTAGTAACTGCTGAGGATTCATTATGAGCATTCCCACAAGGAACTCAAATGGTAGTTACTCCAGTAGAGGAAGATGATGTGTTTGATTTAGTTAATAAAGCTATTGAAGCTAACGTAACCAAAGTCAAAGCTGTAGATATTACATTCCGATATGATGGAGAAGAAGTACAACCAAGTCAGCCAATTAATGTGACAATTAGAGCATTAGATACGACTGAACCCCAAACGGTAGTTCATATAGATACTAACTATAATGAAGAAAAAATTAATGTATGAGAAGCTGATGTAGAAGAAATAGAAACAGATATAAAAGGTAAAGTTGTAGAATTTGAGGCAAAATCATTTTCTATATATGCTATCGTAGACACTGCTAGATTATTAGTTAATTTCTACAATTGAACTGGAGTAATAACATGAATGTATGTTAAAGCAGTAGATGAAGTTGAAAGCTTAATTTTTGATCCAGGAGTTGGAGAACTTAGCGAATGAAAAGTTTTCCGCGGATGGACAACAGAAGAAAATTACACATCAGAAACAGAGTGAAAAAGTATTGAAGATGTAAAGGATTATATAGAAAACAACTTTCCAGAAGAAGACTCTGAGATGAGCTTTTACGCAATGATATTCAACAAATATACAATTACATATCTCGATGAAAATGGAGCGGTAATTCAGACAGATGAGGTTTTATTCAAAGAATGAGATCCAGTTCCTCCATATAAAGTTAATGCTCCATATACTCCAAAGACTCAGGATCAAAATTTTGAATGATGGAAAAAGGTTGTTGATGGTAATATGGTAGGTGAACCTATAACAAATTGAACAACAGTTGACATAGAGTGAGATTTAACATTGAGAGCATATGCTCCTGCATGATATTGGTTAGTTTTCAAAGAAAATGGTAAAGGTGCTAGTTATACAGCTCCACAGTTTATAAAAACTAATGAAACAACAATTAAACCATCAAATCCAACAAGATTCGGTTATACATTTGGATGATGGTATGCTGATGAATTATGTACTACAGGTAATGAATTTACATTTGGTGAGGAATTAACTGAAAGAACTACAATATATGCAAAGTGGTATTCAAACGAAAAAGCGAATTACACTGTATTAATATGGAAACAAAATATAGCTGGAGATGATTATGATTTTGTTGAATCTGTTACTGTTGAAAATGCTCAAGTTTGATCAACTCCAAGTGCAGTAAATCCAGAAAATGGAATAGTGCAAGGAGCTACATATAAAGGTGAAAATGGTTTTTCATTTAAAAGTACAGATCAAGCAAGCAAAACGGTCATAACTGAAGGTAGTACTGTAGTAAATGTATATTATGATAGAAATGAATATACATTAACATTTCAAGAGAGACAACGATGGTGATGGTCAACAATAAAAACAATTACAGCTTTATATCAACAAGATATTTCATCTAATTTTCCTATAAACGGTTATGCAGGTTACGTATGGGAGCCACAAAATAGTAATGTATTTACATGATGAGATGTTCCGACTTTAGATGTTATGCCTGCAGAAAGTACTACATTCCATGCAAAACAATATTGAAACAGAATAACAATTCATATGTATTATTATACAGAGACGATTGATAATTCTTGAGAAGAAGTATACGATAACAAACATTTTGAGGAACATCAACATGCAGAAATATCATCTGACAGAGGAATAACGTCTACTAAGGCTGAAGATTTTTATGATATTGCAGGATTCACACAATATAAAACAAATCCAGAATATGATAGTGAATGAAGAGTTAGTTTAGACGGTAGTAATAATTATACTATAAAGTTCTATTATACACGTAAAGTTTATCCAATCAATTTTATGGATTGAAAGTATGTAGACGGTAATGGTAATGAGTTGGATAGAGATGATCAGTGACAACTTAATGTAGAAAAGAATATAGTGTTTGGATCTGATATATCTTCTTATAATGCATATAAACCTTCAGAAGATAAAACTCCTGTAGGATTTGTATTTGAAGGATGGTATATAGATGATGCATGTACACAGCCATATACGTTCACATCACTTCCAGAATGATGAATAACTGTTTATGCTAAATGGAGACAAGTTGAATATCGTGTATTCTTACATCCAAATGCTAGTTGAGATAGCTCATTAGATTTTTGAGATCAAGGTATGTCATTCCGTGTAGGTTTTGGAGAAAGTATTAATCTCAGTAAGGATGGGACAAGAGATGATTATGAAATGGTAGGATGGTTTAAGGATGAAGCATTCACAGAGCCATTTAACCTAGAGGCTTTTGAATTGAATGATACAACAGTAACAACACCTTACGACAAAACAGAGCCTACAGAATTAGATCAATATTGAAATCCAACAGCAAATACGAATGCAGACGTAGATAGATTCCGAATTACTAAAAAATTAGATCTTTACGCAAAATGGAGAAGTAAATTAGATTGAGCTAAAGGTATTGAGATAAACTATGAAGCATGAGATTGAGATAATGCTCCAAGTGATAATGGATTCTATGCAGATAAGGCAGAAGCCGTAGCATGAGCAGCATCAACACCAAACGATACAAATCTTCAATTTAAATATTGGATAGTTCAAACTTGGAATGGTAGTGAATACGAAGATACAAATATAACAGTATATCCTGGTGCAACATTTGAAGTATTAAAAGCAAATGCTAAGGAGGAAGATATTACTACAGAAAATCCAGATGTTAATAAAAAATATACAGTTCAACTTCGTGCAGAATATGGACCAGTAAGTGAAGTAGAAACAACTGTAGTTGAATATTATGATGGAGAAGAGAAAGTATATTCAGAAATAGTAAATGTTAATGAGGAATTCAAAATCGCAGATGAATTGACAAAAACATGATATAAATTTATTGCCTGGAATACTAATCTAAATGGAGAAGGTGTTTCGTATCAAGCAAATGCAACTTGATATGCAGCAGATAATAGTGGAGATAATAAGTTATATGCTCAATGGGAATGTGATAAAGATTATCATGAAGAGACAGATGAAACATGAGCAAAGAT
>CAMVNA010000012.1 GCA_947168725.1 uncultured bacterium
AATATCAAGAATTAAATGGAAGAATCTATCTTTCTAATCCAAAAACTTATGGAAATCTACCTGATCTTTTGTCTTTACAAAAGAAAGGTTACAACGACTTCTTACAGTACTATCTTCCAACTTTATTTGAGGAAATGAATCCTATTCGAGATCTTGGATGAAATAAATTAAATATCACAATTACTGATGTTCAAGTTTCTGAACCAACTGTAGATATCGATACTTGTAAAAAGAAAGAACAGACTTATGGATGAATTATCACTGCTAAAATTAAACTATCTGAAAAAATAGTTGATGAAAAAACTAAGAAAGAATCAGAAAAAGTTTTGTTTAATAAGCGTGCGAATGTCGGAACTCTACCTTTGATGACTCCAACTGCTACATATATCGTAAATGGAGTTGAGAGAGTTGTTATTTCTCAGATTGTTAGATCTTATTGAATATTCTATTCTCCAAAAGAAGTAAATAGATGTAGTTTCAAAGTAATTCCTGAAAATGGACCTTGGCTTGAAGTAGATGTAGAAAAAGCTGGAACTATTGTTGGTAGAATTAATAAATCACGTAAATTTCCTATCACAGCTCTACTTAGAGTATTTGGATATGAAAGTGATGAATCTATCAGAGAACTTTTTAAAGATTGTTTTGATGAAGAAGATATTAACTATATAGATTTAACTTTGAAAAAAGATAAAGACACTCATGATGCAGTTTCTGCTGCTGAATTCATATATAATAAACTAAGACCTGGAGAAATTATTGATGCTGAATCAGCTCTTGATTATGTAAAAGCTCAATTTATGGATCCAAACAGAATTAAAGTTGGAAGAATCGCTAGAAGAAAGATTAATGCAAAACTTTGACTTAAAAAACCTTTAGGATCAGATTTAGCTAATATTTTTGATGATGAAGATTTAGTTGCTTCTATAACATATTTATTAAATCTATGCAATCGTAAAAAGTGATACTATATAGATGATTCTGATCACCTATCAAATAAGAGAGTTAGAACTATGTGAGAAGTTTTGTATTCTCATTTACAACCTGTAATGAGAAAATTTGTCAAAAGTGTTTGATGAAAGTTATCGGTATTAAACACTGAGAATTCATTAAAAATTACAGATCTCGTAAATTTTAAAATGATTGATAATTCAATTAAATCATTTTTCGCTACATCTCAATTATCTCAGTTCTTGGACCAGATTAATCCTCTTTCAGAAATTGAACATAAAAGAAGAATAACCGCTCTTGGACCTGGAGGTTTAAAAAGAGAAACTGCTAAATTCGAAGTTAGAGATGTTCACCCTTCTCACTACTGAAGAATTTGTCCTATTGAAACTCCAGAATGACAAAATATCTGACTTGTAACTCACCAAGCTCTTTATAGTAGAATTAATGAAGAATGATTCCTTGAAACTCCTGCTTTAAAGATCTTCCGTCAAGTAAGTCCAAGGAAATCTGAATTAGTTCATAGAATTGCTCATCGTGATATTTGCGAATTAGATGGGAAATGAAACGAAACTAAGAAAATTATAGTTTCTGAGGATTCTTATATTGATGAAAAACAAGCTGAAACTATTGAAAAATTCTATGGAAAACTATGAAATCCTATCAGAGTAAAACCTTTCTTTACTGATGAAATTGAATATATCTCTCCTGAAATGGATGAAAAAACAGTTATTGCCGATGCTACTAGTCCAGTTGATGAATGGTGAAATATTAAGTCAAATCGTGTAGCTGCGAGACACTTTACGGAAATGGCAACATTCCATATTAATGAAGTTACACACATGGATGTTAATCTTTCTCAGATTTTCTCCCCTAACGTTGCCGTTATTCCATTTGTAGACCATAACGATGCCGTACGTGCCTCTATTTCGACATCTCAGCAAAGACAAGCTGTACCTTTACTTAGAAATGAAGCTCCATTGGTTGGAACTGGAAAAGAAAAAGCAATTATGGCCATGACTAATGCCGTAATTACTGCTGAAGAAGATGGAGAGGTGTTGTATGTGGATTGAAAAAGAGTTAAAGTAAAATATAAATCTGGAACTAAAGAATATGAACTTATTACATTCTTAAAATCAAATAATAAAACTGCTATAGTTCAATGTCCTTGTGTTCATCCAGGACAAAAAGTTAAAAAATGAGAGTTGCTAGCAGAGGGACCTTCTGCTGTTAATGGAGAAATGTCTCTAGGAACAAATATCAGAATAGCTTTTATGCCATGGAAATGATATAACTATGAGGATGCCATCGTGGTTTCTCAAAGACTCGTAAGAAACGATACTCTTACATCTATGCATATTGAAGAACATGAAATTGAAGTTGCAGAAACTAAACTTGGACCTGAAGAAACTACTAACGATATTCCATGAGTTTCTTTGGCTAAATTAAGCAACTTGGATGATGAATGAATTATCAGAATTTGATCTATCGTTAAAGGTGGAGATATATTAATCGGAAAAATTACACCAAAGTCTGAATGAGAACTTACTCCTGAAGAAAAACTTATTCAAGCCATCTTTGGAGACAAATCTAAAAATGTTAAAGATACCTCATTATATCTTCCTTCTGGAAGTGAAGGAAAGGTCATTGATGTAGTAATCCTAGATGCAAAAAAATGAGACAATTTGATGGCTGGTGTAAAGAAAAAAATTAAAGTATATGTTGCTATGACTAGAAAAATTGAAGTTTGAGATAAATTGGCATGAAGACATGGAAATAAAGGTATTGTTTCAATTGTTGTACCTGAGGAAGATATGCCGTATTCTGCAGATGGACAACCAATTGATATAGTACTTAATTCATTGTGAGTAATTTCTCGTATGAATCTTGGTCAGCTTTTTGAAACACAATTAGGTTTTATTGCTAAAAATTTAGGAATAAAATTTGCCGTTCCAACTTTCTGAGACTTTGGTATTGATGAAATGCTAAAATTAGCTGATGAAATCTGATTCAAAGATAAATTAGAAACTACTTTGTATGATGGTCAAACTTGAGAACCATATGAACAAAAAGTTACAGTTTGATACATGCATATAATCAAATTAGTTCATATGGTAGAAGATAAGATTCATGCAAGATCTGTCGGTCCATACTCACTTATCACTCAGCAACCTCTTGGATGAAAATCAAGGCAATGAGGACAAAGATTCTGAGAGATGGAAGTGTGGGCTTTGGAAGCCTATTCTGCTGTATATACATTACAAGAAATGCTTACAGTTAAATCAGATGATGTAATTGGAAGAAATAAATTATATGAATCTATTATTAAAGGACAGAAACCTAAAATATGATGATTGCCTGAATCCTTCAACTTATTGACTTATTTGTTCAGATGAATTGGTCAAAATATTCAATCTTTGACTGCTGATGAAATTGAAAGAATCCAAGATGAAAGAATTGAAAAGATTAAATCTCTTGGTTTGTCTGGATTGATGAGTGAAATGGCTATTCCTGAAGAAAATGGATGAGAAGTTGATTCTCAAGAAGAGAAGGAAGAGATTATGGATAAAGTTACCGAAGAATTGGAAGATTTTGGACAGACTGAATAGAACTCCTTTAATATTTATGTAGAAATTTCTTTTATCATCTTATGATACCCTATCATGTATAACAAAAAATTTGATGGTTTAATGGTAACTCTAGCTTCTATGGAAGATATAGAATCATGGTCTCATGGAGCTGTAGATAATCCAGATACCGTAAACTATAGAACAGGTAAACCAAAAGCTGGAGGACTATTCTGTGAATCCATCTTTGGACCCGTAAAAAACTTTGAATGTAGCTGTGGAAAATATAAATGACCTAGATATAAGTGAATCGTTTGTGAAAAATGTAATGTAGAAGTTACAAGTTCTCGTACCAGAAGAACTAGAATGTGACATGTTGATTTAGCTTCTCCATTAGTTCATGCTTGGTATAAGAACTCTCCTTCTGGATGAATTCACCAATTATTACAATTATCTTCTTATGAAATTGATAAAATTTTAAGTTTTGTAAAATATATCGTTGTTAAGGGGCCTGATGAAAAATGAAAAGATTATATAAAAGAAACTTTGAAATCAGACTTTAACATAAGATTATCCGAACTTGATGAAATATATAGAGAAGAAGATGCAGAAGAAAAAAATGCAAAAAGAAAAGCTGAATTGAAGGAATTATATGAAGAAAAAAGAAAAGAACTAGCAGATGAACAAATGAGATTAAATTGAATAATATCTGAACTTGAATGGTGAAAAACTGTAATGGAATCTGATTGGAGATCTTTCTTCTACAAGTTTTCTGACAAAATGGAAATGGCTTCATGACCTGATGGAATATTGAAGGCTTTGAAAGAAATTGATGTAGAAAAAGAAATAAAAAGAAGAGTTAAAGAGTTCCCTAATATCAAGTCTGCTGATGCAAAAAAGAAATCAATGTCTTTGATTAAGTTGTTGATTAACTTATATGTTTCTGGAGTAAAACCTGAGAATATGGTTCTTAGAAAATTACCTGTTATTCCTCCTGATTTAAGACCAGTTGTTCAGTTAGATGGTTGAAGATTCGCATCGTCAGATGTTAATCTTTTCTATAGAAGAGTTTTGATGAGAAATATCAGACTTAAGAAAATGGTTCAAGTTGGAATGCCTGATGTATTGAAAAAGAATGAAATCAGACTTTTACAAGAATCTGTAAATAATTTATTAGTTTGAGAAAAAGCTGGTGCTGGAAAATCTGGTGCTGGAAATAAAGTATTCAAATCTCTTTCTGATATGCTTTCAGGAAAAGAATGAATATTCCGTAAGAATCTCCTTGGAAAACGTGTAGACTACTCTGGAAGATCTGTAATTACTGTTGGACCTGGATTAAAACTTGATGAATGTGGATTACCTATTTACATCGCTGTAAAGGTTTTCACTCCATTCATTATCGGTAAACTTATGGAGAAAAAGATAGTTTATACTCCAAAACAAGCTGAAAAACTAATTAAAGATGAAGATCCTATAGCTTTAAAATTCTTGGAAGATGTAATTAAAGATAAATACGTTCTTTTAAACCGTGCTCCTACATTACACCGTCTTGGAATCGAAGCATTTAAGATTAAGCTATTTCCTTGAAAAACTATCAGACTTCATCCATTAGTATGTGGATCTTTTAATGCTGACTTCGATTGAGATCAGATGGCTATCCATCTTCCAATTTCTGATGAAGCACAAAAAGAAGCTAAAGAATTAATTGCTTCGGATAAAAATGTATTGAAACCTGCTTCTGGGGATCCTACTTTATCATTATCTCAGGATATGGTACTTGGAGTTTATTATCTAATGGACTATTATGATACTAGAAAACCTGAAATAACTTCGGAAGATGAATGGGTAAAGAAAGTTCCTGTATTCGCTAGATATTCAAGTATGAAAGAGGCATACAAAGCTTATGAAAATAAAGAAATTCATATTAAGGATAAAATTACAATTCTTCATAATTGAGAGGCAATTGATACAACTGTTGGAAGAGTAATTTTCAATATGAAAATGCCTGAATGACTAAAGTATATTAATAAGAATATGAAAAGTAAGGATATTAAACAATTACTTGGACAAGTTTTTGATGAATATGGAATGCCTGTAACTGTAAGACTTTCTGATGATATCAAAGACCTTTGATTTAAATACTCTACTCTCGCTGCAGTATCTATTAGTATTCTTGATATGAAAATTCCTCAAGACAAAGAAAATATTTTGAAAGAATGAGATCAGCAAGCTGATGAAATTTATAAATTGTTCTACAAATGATATTTATCAGAAGATGAAAAACACAGACTTATTATTGATGTTTGGACTGATATTAAAAAAAGAGTTGAGGCTTGCTTAAAACCAATTATTTGAGCATGAAATAATCTATATACAATGATTGATTCTGCTGCTCGTGGATCTCAGAATAACGTTACCCAGATTTGTGGAATGAAATGATTAGTTGTTAACCCTCAGTGAGAAATTATTGAACTTCCTATTAAAGGATCTTTTGCTGAATGACTAAGACCTATTGAATACTTTATTGCTGCTCACTCATGAAGAAAATGAAAAGCTGATACCGCTCTGAGAACAGCTGAATCTGGATATTTAACTCGTAAGTTATGTGATGCTAGTCAGGAAGTAATTATTCGTGAAGAAGATTGTGGATCTGAAGAATATATTACTTACTCAAAGGAGAATGCTGCTGCTAGTGGAGAGAAATTCTTCACCCAAATCTACGGTAGAGTTCTCGCTCAAGATGTAATAGATGAAAATGGTGTAAAAATATTGGATGCTGGAATTATGCTAGGAAAATGAGAAGTAGCTTTGATTGAAGGAAATGATGCTGTTCATGAAGTAAAAGTTCGTAGCCCTATTACTTGTCACTGTGCAAGTGGAGTTTGTCAGAAATGTTACGGAATGGACTTATCATCTCGTCAATTAGTTCAGATTTGAATTCCTGTTGGAATTATAGCTGCACAATCAATCTGAGAACCTTCTACTCAGCTTACTTTGAATACATTCCATACGTGATGAGTAGCCGGTGAATCTGAATCAGATGCAAGTGGTATCGATAGAATTAAGCAATTATTTGAAGTTAGAACTCCAAAACATCCAGCAATTGTTGCTCCATTTGATGGAACAATTGACTTCGAAGAAACTCCAGAATGATGAAAATTCTGATTAATCAAAATCACATCTGAACCTCAAAAGAAAGTATATATCATCAAAGATGGATATAAAATAACTGTTAAAAAATGAGAAAACTTACCTAAGTGAGCAACATATGCAGTTAAATGAAAAAGTGCTTTGAAGATTGAAGAAGAATGACAAGTTATTTCCGTAGATAAAGATGCTATTATCCTAGGAGTTGTTCAACAAGTAAGTCATAAGCTATTCTGATTGTTGCCAAAAAAGAACAAATCAGGAGAAAAAGTTTATGCTTGAGAAATTCTTACTGCTGGTGCTGTAGATATTCAAGAATATAAGAAAATCGTTGGAGATTTAATGGCTCAGAGATATATCATACGTGAAGCTAAAAAAGTTTATTTAGATCAAGGACAGAGTCTAAATGACAAACATATGGAAATTATAGTAAAACAATTATTCTCTAAGGTATTTATCGAAGATTCAGGAGACTCAAGTTTCATCCCAGGAACCTATGTAAAATATGAAGACTTCTTAAAAAAGAATGAAGAACTTGTACGTGAAAAAAAGACACTTGCAAAAGGACAAAGAATGGCTCTTGGACTTACAACAATTGCAAAAGAAACCGATTCTTGGCTTTCTGCTGCATCATTCCAAGAAACAATCAGAGTAATGGTATGAGCTTCACTTCGTGGGGCAATTGATACTTTATCAGATTTAAAAGCAAATGTTATTATCTGAAGATTGCTTCCAATTGGAGAGAACTACAGAAATATGCATTGATATTAGGATTATATTTAAAATATTAAAAAAGCTGATTATCATAATCAGCTTTTTTATTTTAATGACTTTCGCTATCATTTAGCAATATATTGAATTAACCTTACAATTGCATATGCTCATCGTACCAAAAGTGCTCAAATTGCCGCTTTAACTAGTCAATCCTTGTATTCTTTAGGATCTTTTCATCACTTTGCTGCAAATATATATCCTAGTCAACAATAGATTATTACTACCGTTAAAACCGTTCATACCATATATGTAGCTGATAATAGTACATCTTGTGCTATACTTGTGGTTGTAATATTTGGATTTTGCTCTTTATCAATTCATATCATTTTTTCATAATCAAAACATCATTTTCACATACCAGTTAAGCAATTATTGGAAAAATTTATTCAAACATCAGTATCATTATAATCAGCACGTATCGTCCCTCATAAAAAAGAAACAGCAAACAAACAACATAATATTATCGATAGTACCCTATTCATGATAATTAATATACGTTAAAAGAACATACATATTATAATCATAATGGTCTTATTTTGCAAAAAAAAGATGACTTTTTTAAGCCATCTATATATAAATTAATTATTTTTCAAAAAATTAGGAATATTATCCTTTCATCACCAAAGTTCTTCAAGATATGGAGTTCAGTCTAAATTCTTCATTTGAAATCATAACGACTGTGCAGATAAAATTAAACGGGTAGCTGCCTCCCATGCTTCTGAATGTTCCATAGTTCACGAATTAGAATTTGTATAACTCTTCACGTGAAGTTGTTTATATATCACTGTTTTTATTCAGCTTTGTATTATAAATTTCAAACAGTTTTCACAACATGCATAATTACAATACAATGTGCATCATGTTAAATCTGTTTTTGAAAAAAGAATTGCATTCATTTCTGCATGAATGGAAAAATAGTATTTCATGGGTCTTTCCCACGTTAAATAACGATCATCTCCTGCTCAAAGGAATCCATTATATCAAAACGAAACTGGGCGATGATTTTGATCTACTATAACAGCACCAACTTGAGTAGATGGATCTTTTGAACGTGTTGCTACCTCGTCTGCTATATTGATAAAATAGTTATCTCGGTTAATTACCTTACGTGCTGTTTCCATAATAATTAAAATAGGATGTAAAAAAAGCTGAACACTTTGATTCAGCTTTAATTTATTTTATAATTACTTCTTAAGTTGGTAAACTCATTTATCAACCCTTTCAAAGGCATCTTTATATTTCTGCAAATTCAACATTACTGTATTTGGTGAAACCATCTTTTCTTTAAGAACTTCCTTACATAACTCCTTAACTGTCATTGGTCTATCATTCTTTTCGAAGATTCTAATAAGGATATCCTTTACAACTCCACCTTCATATCACCATTCTTTGAGTCCGTAACGACCAAGTCATAAATTTACGAATATATCATTGTTTTTAACTAATTCATTATGAATCGTGTTTATTTTACAACTTTTATTTGGAAAATAATCCATTATTTTTGCTGGCAATTCTTGATAATGAACTGGTTTATTGATTCTTTTCATAATATAGTAAATCTTTAATTTCATAGTTTTTGGATTTACATCGGCGAATTCATCGAATCCAACCTTTCAATCGAATACTGAAAAATTTCTGATAAGACTGAAAAAGTTTACATAAAAAAGGTCATTTTTTAGATATATTACATCTCTATACTCCTTTGAAAATTCTTCCTTTATTTTTGCTATAAACTCATACATATCTTCAGATTTTTTTCTTTCTTCAAAATAACTATTTACATACAATGCCATCTTTGTGAGTAAATCTTCAAAAAGTGGCTCAATATAGAAAGCTTTGTAAAGTAATTTATTTCTCTTTAAGTAAGTAACGTCAAAATCTGAAATTAAAATTAATTTTAACTCATCCTTCGTAAATTTGAATAGATTTCTATTAATAAGTTTAGCTACCAAAACATCTTCTCCTAAAATTCATCCATGAGCGTCCAAAATCTTCTTTGCTTCACTTAATACACTCATATATGTTTCGTTTCATACTATCAATCTTCTAAATCTCATCAAAGCTTGTGTTTCGATTTGTCTAATCCTTTCCCTTGTAAGATTATATTCTTGACCAATTCTTTGTAAAGGAACTCCCTTTTGTCATCCGAGTCAAAACTTCTTCATAAGAACGAGCCTCTCCTTTGGTTTACAATAGATAAGAATATCTTTTAGATTAGTTGATTCTACACTGATTTGTAGCTTTTTATCGTCTAATTTTACATTGAAGTTCATAACGAAGATCTTTTATAAATTAAAGCAATTTATACCACTAAATGAAAATAATTTCCTACCGAAAATATAATCACCTTCCAATTAAAGTCAAGCTAAAATTTAGTTTTTTGTACTCATTAAAACATCAGTTTTAATTTATTATTTTCTTTTTTGTGATTTTAAAAAATGAATAAAAAATATATATAATTTTTGTTTAAATATTTTTGTTAAAAAAATTTGTTTTTATTCTTTATTTTATTATAAATCTTTTTGGTTTTATATTTACATTTTTATAATATGAAATTCAATAATCCAATTTACGAAAATGAAGAACTTACGTATCAAGACGTTTTTCTCTTTCAGAATTACTTTGATGGATATTCTAGATCTGAGGTAAATATCCAACCCAAACATAATTTTTGAACCCAGATTCCTATTGTAAGTTCTAATATGAATGCTGTTACATGAAGAAGAATGGCTGAAACTATTGCTCGTTATTGATGACTAGGAGTTTTGCCACAAGATATGAATATTAATACTCTACAGGAAATTATTGAAAAAATCAGATCTGCTAGTGTAAAGTATGGGAACCCTATTACGGTTAAACCAAATAATACGATAAGGGATGCTCTATGAATAATCCACAAAAGATCATACAACCGTGTTATAATGGTAAACGATAATAATGAACCTATATGAATCTTTTCAGAAAATGACATGAAAAATTTGGATCAATTCACGCTTTTAGAGAATTTGACAACTAAAAAACCCATTACAGCAAAAGACTGAATTTCAAATAAAGATGCATATAATTTAATGGATGAAAATTGAATATCTGCTTTACCTATTGTGAACAATAATGGTAAATTAATAGGGATATTAACTAAAAAAGATTGCATAAGGCATGAAATGTACAAACCAACCTTAGATAAAAAATGAAGATTAAATGTTGCCGTGGCTGTGTGAATTCACTGATTCGATAAAATTAAATTACTATATGATATGTGAATAAATATTTTTGTATTGGATACTGCACACGGATACCAAAGAAGGATGATCGAATCTATCAAAAAATTTAGAGAGACCTTCTGAGATAAACCTATAGTAATTGCAGGAAACGTTATTACTCCTGAAGCTACTAAAGATTTAATTGAAGCATGAGCAAATGGAGTAAAAGTCTGAGTTTGACCTGGTGCGATGTGTACTACTAGAATGCAAACGTGAGTATGAAGACCCCAATTTACTGCTGTGTATAAATGTGCGTTAGAAGCCAGAAAATTATGAGGATTTGTTTGGGCTGATTGATGAGTAAAAGAACCAAGAGATGTTGCTCTAGCTTTGGCTGCTGGAGCAAATCATGTAATGTTATGAACAACATTTGCTGGAACTTATGAATCTACTTGAGATATAAAATATGATGAAGATGGGTTGATGTACAAAGAAAACTATTGAATGGCAAGTAAAAAAGCTGTAGAACTTAGAAGTAATAAATTAGATAATTTTGAAATAGAAAAAAGATGAATGTATCGTGAATGAATCAGCAAATCAAAAATTTATTTAAGAGAATGATTGGAATGAGTATGAGATATTATAGACACATTTACTACAGGAATTCGTTCAAGTATGTCATATGTGTGAGCTAAAGATTTAGAAGAATTTTATGAAAAAGCTGTAATCTGAGTACAAACTAACGCTGGATTTATGGAATGAACTCCTCATGGTAAGATAAGGAAGTAATCGCAAAATCATAATTGTTGAATTGCCACTTAAGTGGCAATTTTTAAAATTAAAAAAAATTTCACTCAAGTGAAACCTTTTAATGGTGGGTGATATAGGACTCGAACCTATGACCCCCTGCTTGTAAGGCAGATGCTCTAGCCAACTGAGCTAATCACCCATTTGAATTTTTAATGGCGGTCCCATAGGGAATCGGACCCTAGTTAGAAGATTGAAAGTCTCCTGTCCTAACCACTAGACGATGGGACCACAGAAGGAAGCATCTTTTTAAGTGGCGGGATGGACGGGGCTCGAACCCGTGACCTCCTGCGTGACAGGCAGGCGTTCTAGCCTACTGAACTACCACCCCAGGTAAGAAGTTCCTTAGATTGGGATTTTTTAATGGAGCCAGCCGTCGGAATCGAACCGACAACCGTCCGCTTACAAGGCGGGTGCTCTGCCAATTGAGCTAGGCTGGCATCTTAATCAGCATTAAGCTGATTTTTTGGATTGATAAGCATGAAACATCTTTGACATTCTAGCCTTTTTACGAGCTGCGTTTCTAGATTTTAGCACTCCAACTTTTAAACATTTATCGATTGCTTTGTAGATGTTACTCAACTGTTCAACTTTTACTTCCTCGCCCTTTTCAATCGCTTTGATGAATTTTTTCATTGCCATTTTCATTCTAAGTTTAAAATCTTTATTCCTCTTCGCAAGTTTCTCTGCTCTATTCATGGCCTTCTTTGCTGATTTAGTGATTGGCATTTTGAAAAAATCGACAACTAAAACTACAGAATTCTCCGAGGGTGGGGATCGAACCCACGACCCATTGGTTAACAGCCAACTGCTCTACCGCTGAGCTACCTCGGAATATTTCATGTGAAGTATATATACAAAAATTTAGATGGTTTTCAAGTGATTTTTAAGTTTTTTTTTATTTTGTAGTTAAAATGTATTATTATTCACCAAAATGGGTACATTTTTTATAAAAATTTTTTAGAGACAAAAAAGTCTGATTTTTTTTGACAAATCTAGAGTTTTATCGTATAATTATGTGTATGATTAAATTATTTATAATATGCAAACAACCATGCAACTTAACTATAGAATAAATGATTGAATACTACATCTTCTATGGGATAAGCACTCAGATGCACATCATTATAGAATAATGGCAATGTCTCAAACATTTGCTTATTATACTATCGACACAACAATAGCTTTATCATATAACATCCCTATTGATAAGCATAATTCTTACATTAAAGTTAAAGTTATTGGAGAATCAGCTAACAATAATAAATTAATTGAAAGTAATGAAGTAGATATCTCCTATTCAGAGATTGAAAAATTTAAGATTACTGTATTAAATGGATTTAGAGGTACAACATTGGCATTTAGAAGTAAATGAGTTTATGATTTATATAAAGTATATGATAAAGATCAATTAATTGCAGAGACCGAAGATCCCATAGTGGAATTATTATATAAAGTTACTGAATCTAAATTAAACAAATTTAGAGTCGAATGATATACGAAAAAAGATGACTGATACTTGCTATGAGGAGTGTCGGATGGATTTGTTAAATTACCAGATAGAAAAAAATCAGATTATAAAATTTCAGTTGTCATACCTGTATATAATGCTGAAATATTTTTACCAAGAACAATAGACTCCATACTCAGTTCTTCAATGACTGATATCGAAATTGTTTTAGTTGATGATGGCTCTAGAGATAACAGCCTAGATATTTGCCAGTGGTATGCTAAAAATTTTCCATGTATTTCTGTTATTCATCAAACAAATCAATGAGTTTCAGTCGCTAGAAATACATGAATAAAAGCTGTTAGTGGTGAGTATATCGCGTTTGTTGATAGTGATGACATTATACACCCATTCATGTATGAAAATTTATATAATGCTTGTAAGATAACAAAAACAGATATAGCAATATCAACAGTAATCATACGTAATGATATTAAAAATACAGAGCCTTGCCTCAGTATGCCTGAAAAAAATGAAAATTATATTGTTTATACTTATGATGAAGTAATTCATAATATGCATTCCAAAAATAATATGTACTTTGTTGCAGTTTGGAATAAAATTATAAAAGCTGAAATCATTAAACAAGTTTCTTTTCCGGTAAAATATCCAAATAGTATTGTGCTATATGAAGATAGTGCTTATACCCCTACTCTTTATTCATATATAGATAAATTTACTCTCTGTAAGGATGCAATTTATATTTGGGACAAACGTCAACGTAAAACAATTGGAACACTGTCTACAAGACATAAAAGTGAGGACACAGATAATGTGTGGAAGGCTTTTATTTATGCTTACTCTTATCCAATCTATAATAGAAATTGAAAGAATTGAGAATTATGTGATTATGCTAGTTTTAAACGTCTTATTGAATCTTATGATAAATTTAAAGACCCATCTCCTTTATTAGATTATCGGAATAACCAGCTAAAAGAACTCATAAATAAACAAAAATTATTTAAAAATAATTTAATCATGTGAGATAGTCATTTAAAAGACATTGTTGATAAATTAAAAATTTAGATAGACTTATATTTTCATTAGAGACCGAAACATTTATAATTCAGTTAAAAAAACAAAAAAGTCCATTTTTTTTTGCATTTTTTGACATCTATGGTTATAATAACATCAAGTATTTTATTTTTTCCAGCTCAAAAGATGACAAATCTCCCAAAAAAAAGCTTAGATGAAGTCCTCCATGAATCTGTTACAAAAAAGAAGGTCAATGAACTTAGCAATAAAACTGAACGCAAAATAGAAGAAGTTCTCTCTTCCCATTCTCCAGAAGATATAAATAAATTAAAAAAGCAATTAGAAGAACACGTAAAAGGAGACAACCCTTTCCCCACAGGAATAATTTCATTTAAGGGCATAGATATTTCTATTGATTCAATTTATCGTGAATATCACGTGTTTAAAAAAAATTACGAAGACGCTCAAAAATATAAAGATGAACACAAATTGCCCGATCTTACCAACGTATTTCATGGCTATGCTGACAACAAACTAATTGAATTTATATTATTCTTGGTAGATAAAGTCCAAAATACAGAAGGTGAAATGATAATAAACTGAAAAAAAACAAACATTGAAGAATTTAATATTGAAAAATTTAAATCTAAATTATCTTCTCGTGACGAAGTAGCAAGACAAATCCGAAAAATCAGATTAAAGTCTAAAACATTAAATTGATTCATCAACCTAAGAAGTTGAGTTAATATCGATCTATCTGATGATAAATTTTCCGCAATAATAAAAGATTTCGAACAAGAATATAACAAAGCAGAAAACGACGACGAAAAAGCAAAGATTGACACTAGATTAGCTGAACTATTAATTTTAAAAGCATGATACATAATCCAAATTAACAACCTCTTGTTACCCACTTTGGATAATAATTATAAAAAAGATTGAGAATTATCTAAAAACTTAAGAGATTGTAAAGACTGACTAGAGAAAATTTGAATTTTAACAGATGCCATACAAATCACCCATAATTGAGAAAGATTTTATGCAATAAAAGAAGTAGAAACAAAAAGTAAAAGAAGCGTTAAGGTAAAATGATGAAATGAAAAAAAATCTAATAAAAAAAATCAAATTAAAGGAGAACTAAAAAACACAAAAACTAAAAATACAAAAAATGAAAAAGAGAAGCTAAAGGATGCTGAACATTCTTTAAAACATAAGTTACTGGAACAAAAACGAAGTAGTATAGAACTCACCGATAAATATGAGATTATTGTAAGACTTAATACTATCGGTATATGAGACAGAATTACTTTCAAAGACTGATATTCAATTACAATTATTGATAAAAAATTCTGAAAAGTAAAAGTTAGATTCGACGGAACTCCATCTTTATCAGCTGAATGACATAAATGAGAATGACGGTGGAATTTAAATAATCTGTTAAAAATTAATAATAATTGAATTAATGATATCAGACAACTAAATATTCCATTCAAACCAACAAAAAAAGGAACCAAAAAACCTGAAAAACCTACTGAAACTGAAAAACCTACTGAAACTGAAAAACCTACTGAGACTGAAAAACCTACTGAAACTGAAAAACCTACTGAAACTGAAAAACCTACTGAAACTGAAAAACCTACTGAAA
>CAMVNA010000013.1 GCA_947168725.1 uncultured bacterium
TGTGCTTTTTTCAGCAGAAAAGAAAAAATCTGCTCAACCATTTTGGTAAAGATTCCACCACATGAATTTTCTTGAATTTCTCAGTTCCAGGAATTTGAATTTCTAAAGATTTTAAGTTTTCATCAGATATCATTGTAAAAATTTTGATCTCAGCATTCGGATCGTTTCTCAGTTCCTGCTGGAGCAAATCTTTAAAAACTTCTAAAGCTCCACCAGGGAATAATCGACAATGTACAGCTGCAATTTTCATATATTTTACAGTTTAATTTAAACACTCTTAACAGCATCTGCAACCACGTCAGCTACTCAACCATCAAAAGCTGATGGAATTATATGTTCTCTGTCAGGATTTTCAACAAATTCTGCTAAAGCTTTTGCAGCAGCAATTTTATGGTTATCTGTAATTTGAGGAATTCTTGCATCTAAAGCCCCACGGAAAATTCCAGGGAAAGCTAAAACATTATTTACTTGATTAGGAAAATCGCTTCTTCATGTAGCTACGATAAAAGCTCAGGCTTCTCTTGCTTCATCTGGCATGATTTCAGGAGTTGGATTTGCAAGTGCAAAAATGATTGGATCTGAATTCATAGATTGGATATGCTCTTTGTGTAATAATCCAGGTTTACTTACTCAAATAAAAATATCAGCTCACTTGATGGCATCGTCCAAAGTTCATGAAATCTGCTCAATATTCCAAGGAGCAATTTCTTGTTTATATTTATTTAAATCCGATCTTCATTCGTGGATTATTCACTTTGAATCGAGAAATATTATATTTTCAGCTCATGCTTTTTTTAATAGTTTACCAATCGCTATCGCAGCAGCTCATGCTCCAGAAATTACAATTTTCTGAGATGAAAAATTAGCATTCTTTAATTTCAAAGCATTAATCAATCAAGCTAAAACTACAATCGCAGTTCCATGTTGATCATCGTGAAATACAGGAATATTCAATCTTTTTTTCAGTTCTTCTTCAATGTAAAAACAATTTGGAGCAGCGATATCTTCCAAATTTATTCATCCAAAAGTCGGAGCGATAGCCTCTACTACTTTGATAATTTCGTCTGGATCCTGAGTATTTAGTACAATAGGAATCGCATCGATATTCCCATACTTTTTGAAAAGAATTGCTTTTCATTCCATTACAGGAAGTCATGCTTCAGGACCGATATTTCCTAGCCCCAAAACAGCAGATCCATCAGAGACAACAGCAACTGAATTATTTTTCCAAGTATAATCATAAGCCAAATCTTTATTCTGAGCAATTTCCAAGCATGGAGCAGCTACTCAAGGTGTATAATATGTAGCGAGGTCATCTTTTGTCTCCAAAGGTACTTTTGACTCAGTAGTCAGTTTTCAACGATATTTTTTGTGCTGATTTATTGCTTCTTGTGCGTAATCCATTTACATCCAAGATATTATTAAAACCAGGATTTAGAATAAAGTTATCAAGTATTTTTGCAATAGGATTCTTTATCAAAAAAGCACCCTTGCCATATACAGCAGGGTGCCGGTGAACATAAATTAAATGAAGTTAAATAATTACTAGTAAGGGGGCCTGTCCCTTGGATTTGTGCAGAACAACCTAAAGCCTGGCACATCCTCCGAGGCATTGGCAATATTGGTCGTATTCTGCGGATTAAAATGTTCCATAATATAAATTTTTTTATTTTTCTTCCAACCTTCGTTGGTATATACAATATAAATATTTACTGTATTATGTCAAGAGAAAATTATATAGATACTCTACATTATTAATCATGTTATTCCAACTGAACTTCTTCTCTGGGATTCTATCGATATTTCAATCTCTAATTTTCTGGATTGATTCACAGATTCATTTTTCACTTGGTGGCGACATCAAAATTACATTTCCGCTCACAACTTCAGGGATTGCGGCAAGATTTGAAGTAATCAGATTCTTTCACATTGCGCATGCTTCTGAATGTACAGATCCAAATCATTCAGCTAAAGAAGGAGCAATAATTACATCGGCACATGCCACAAATATTCTTAAATCTTCCTTAGAAAATCATCTAAAAATCTGAATTTTATCTTTAGCATTTAATTGCTTCGATATGGAATTAATTCTTTCGACTATATAATCACTCCTTTTTGAAGGAATTATATTAAAGAGTAACTTTGAATCTGGATTCTCTTCCAAGATCTGAGGAATAGCATCGACCAACAAATCAATTCACTTAGTTTTTCATGCATGTCAGTAGTAGGAAATGAGATACGAATCATTTCGTCAGTATTTATTCTTCCATTCATCTATTTCAGATTTTTTTACTTTTTTCATATCCCAGAAATCATTATCCACACCGTTATAAATCAGATGTAATTTTTTATCGCTAATTCATCATTTGATACGAAGAGAATTTAATGTATATAGTGATACGCAGTGATAAATATCGTGTGGAAATTTAATCATTAACCATTCAAATAATTCAAAAATTCGGCGAGAATATCGTGGTTTGAGTTCTTTCCATAATTTTCAAAATATTTCATGAATTGTTGCTACTGATTTTTTATGAAAAAGTTTAGCTAAAATGCTGGCTGGAATCGTGGAAGTATAACTAGAACTATGAATTATTTTTATATTCTTATTCTTTCTCAGGACTTCACAAGCCTCCACAAATCATTTGAAAAAAAATCATTTTCTTCATTTTCAAACTCTATAAATCGTTAGATTTCAGACTTTTTCAAATTCTTTCAAATCATCTTGGAAGCGAGAGGTTATCAATGTGATTTTATATCATTTTTCTAGTAATCAATTTATCAAATGTTCAAAAACATTCTCGATTCATCATCTATGAGGGGAGTAGTAATCAAGCAAAAATAGAATTTCCATACTTCGAAATGATATTCGCATAAATATAAATTCACTATATGATTTTGAATATTTGTTGCAATGAAAAATAACTATTTGATTTTGAATTATATTCTGTTAGAATATGTATAGTGTTTAATCTGAATTTATAAAATGCGTATTTATATTAAAACTCCATTAATCGATAAATCTAAAATGATTCCACATTTAGTGGAACACTGTATAGGACATTCTGTATTAGATATGGATGATTTTTTTGAATTTTCATATTGATTGGATGGGGTAATAAATACAGATTATACTTATTTTGAGTTTGATAGACGGATTAACCACGAAGATGCAGTTAAGAAGATAACTAAAGAAATAACGAAAGAGTCTTTTTTATATGAAAAAGATATAATAAAACAGGAATTAGAAGATATAAGTTATGACCAAAGAATCTATGAATATGTAGTTAAAAAATATTTGGATTCAGATTTCTCTATGAATGAATATGCAAAAGTATCTTGGGAAGATATAGAGAATTATCATAAAAAATATTATCAATCTGAAAATATGATTATAGTGGATGATGAGTTCAAGATACTGAAACAGTGATTTAAGATAGAAAAAAATGTAGATAATACCGCTCAAAGAATATCAAAATATTCGTTAAATTTTGAAGATGATAAATATTTGGTATTTATCTGAAAGAAAACAAGCTGAACATGATACTGGGAAATGTATTTTTTCTTCCGAATTATGTGTTTTTATTGAGCTTATTCTCAGAGATGGCAAAAGGGGGAGTATTACTATTTAGAACCATATTTTTATGAATATGAAGATAATTGTATCGTATTGATATGAGATTATGATTATTCACAATTAAATGAAAAGTTTTTTGAATGATGAAAAAAATATATTATTAATATGTTTGAATCATGATATTTCAAAGAAAAGTTTTTCTTAAATGAGTATTTTTATTGAATCCCAAAAACTAGGGATGAAGTAATCCAGAGTTATAAAGATTTTACACGAAACCAGTTTAAAGAATTCTTAGAGCTAAAATAAACTCATCTGACTAGGTTGATTAGGTTTTCAGGTTTCAATTTTCTTTTCTTCCACCTTCAAATTTCATAAAAATGGAAAAACTTTCACTATTTCATCTCGTGAATCGTAAATTTTAATTCCCAATGTCTCAGCTTTTTCTCTTTTTGATCAAGCTTTTTCTCCACAGAGTAGGAAATCTGTATCTTTTTTAGGTTGGTCGTGAAAAATGAATCAATTCTTTTCCATCTCTGATTTTATCATTTCACGAGGAAATTGGAAAGTTCAGGTGATAGAGAAGGCAAGACTGTCATTCTGAGGTAAATCCCTCTCGGCATTGCCGTCTCCCCCTTTAAAAAGGGGGAACATATCACCATCCTCTCAATGTGCTCCTCTTTCAAGGGGAGCTGCCAAAGGCTGAGGGGTTGTTTCAGCACTAAACTCCATTCAAAATCATTCCAACTTTTCGAGCATTGCTTTAACCTGCTTATTCGCGAAAAACTCTTTCAAAGCGATAATTGTTTTTTCTCAAATTCAATCGATTTGTAGCATCAATTCTTCATTTGTCAGCAAGACTTCAATTTCAGACAGATTTTTAGCTCATTTTTCTTGTAAAAACTTTTCAATATCTTGTGCAGTTTTTTTTCATATATTAGGAATTCCTAATGCATTTAGTTTCCTCCACAGTTCTTTATGTTTAGATTCTTCTAGTTGCTGAGCGATTTCATAAAGCATTTTCTCTCAGATTCATGGAATCTTTTTCAGAAAAATCTGAGTCTGAATTTCTGATAATTTATAGATATCAGCGACTGAATGAATCAAGTGCTGCTGCATCAAAATATCCACAATCGCATCACCAACTCATTGAATATCCATCGCTTCCTTGCTACAGAAATGAATCAATTTTTCCTTAATCTGAGCAGGACATTCAGGATTGGTGCAGTAATAATGTATCTCGATATTTATAATCGGAGAATTACAGGCAGGACAAAATAATGGAGCAGAAATCTTTTCTTCAATTCAGCTCCTTCTCTCTTTTATCACACTTGTGATATATGGAATTACTTCTCCACTTCTTTGAATCCAAACGAAATCATGGAGCTTGATATCTTTCTCATTTATGAAATCAAAATTATGCAAACTAACCCTAGAAATCTCCACTCAGCTTAATTGAACAGGTTGTAAATTTGCAACAGGAGTGATAATCCCAGTCCTTCAAACCTGAAAATCTACAGATAAAATCTGAGTACTAGCTTGCTGAGCAGGGAATTTGTACGCAATAGCTCGCCTTGGATGGTGTTGGGTTGATCATAAAATCTTACGTAATGAAACAACCTTTTCAGCACTTTCTCACTCAACAGCAAAAAGAGTTTGATTTTTTTCTTCATTTGTTAGTTCAACTTTGGTAGGCTTATTTTCCTGGAGTTTGATAACTAATCCGTCAAAATCATAATCCAACTGGTCTAATTCGGCTCTAGTTTCACTTCTAGTACAGATTTCTTGAATTCATCAAATCGTCTGTTTTCCAAATGATAAATCCACTTGGCTAAATCATAACTCCTTGAGTTCAGGTTCAACTGTATTTCAATTCTCATCTTCAGCTTCTAGTAAATCATACACAAAACAAACTAATTTTCTTTTTTTCACTTCTCCACTATCAAGTAATTTGATACTTCAAGCTGCGGCATTTCTAGTATTTGAAAATGGATCTAATCAATCTAATTCTCTCTGCTCATTAATCTCTTTCAAAACTGATTTTGGCATCATAATCTCTCATCTGACACGAAGGAGCTTCAGATTTTGATTCAGAATTTTTGGGATGTTATCTATCATTTTCACATTAGTGGTAATATCATCTCACACATATCCATCTCCACGTGTAATTGCCTGCTTAAATTTTCAATCCTTATAAATCAGTTCTACAGATAGACCATCATATTTAGGCTCTACGATGTAGAAATATTTATAAATTCATTCCTTAGTCAAAGCTTTCTGAATTCTTTCGTCAAACTCTTTCAAATCTTCGGTGTTATAACTATTTTCCAAAGAGAGTAGGGGGGTTTTATGGTCAGCTTTTTCAAATCATTCACTTACTTGTCAAATTAAGGCTTGAGTAGGGGAGTTTGAAGTAATTAACTGTGGGAATTCAGATTCAATTCTTTTGAGAAAATTAAAAAGCTGATCATATTCAAAATCAGAGATTATCGGAGCATTTTGGAGATAATAACGGCGATTATGTTCAGTGATACAATCTATCAATTCTTGATAAATCTCTCCAATATTAGGGAGCTTGGATAAATCTGGAGTATTTATGAAAGTTTGTAGATGTTGTGTCTGCTCTGAAAGAGTCATTTAATATATGATATGTAAATTCATTATTTGACTATAGAAAAATAAGTCTGAAAGGCAAATGGAAAAAGTCTGAAATTTTAATGATTAGATTTGACTTTCGGGAGCAATATTCTACAATCAAATTGTTATGACATTTTTATTTTCTACACAGTTTATAGGAATGTTATTATTGATATTAGGATTACTATTATTCTGAGCACTTACATGAATCAATCTAATCTGATGATTATTCAGAATTTTATTATTCTTTCTTTTATTATCAGTTATCTGGTTTGTGATCAAGAGTGGATTCTATATATTATTATTTTTCGCAGTCCTATACTTTGGAATCAAATGAATAGCATACCTTAGAAATTATGTAAAATGAAATAATAAATCTGAATACAAAAGTAGGAGAGTGGAGTTTGACGATTCAGACTTTGTAGAGGTGGTAGAATAAAATTTAAAAATCATAAAATAAAAAGCTGTCCGAAAGGGTAGCTTTTTTTGAAATTCATAATTTGTGAGATTTTATAGCAAGTTTTTTTGACAAAAATAAAACATTCGTTCATTAGTAATGAAATATTTTATTTTTATGAAATTTTTATATTGAAAAATATAATTATAACATTAAAAGTAAATCATTTATAAATAAAAATAATTCATGCTAAACTTTTCAGAATTAGTAAAATCTACTTGAAAATATGATTTATCTGTATTTTCAAAAGATAGCATTGAAAGAGTTGAAAATTCCATTTTTGAGAAAAATTGAAAATATTTTTTGACCTGTATCAAAAGACAAAAAGATATTCAAGTAAAACCTGAAGAAATTATTAGACAGTTAATGTTAGATAAACTAATTCACGATTATTGATATCCACTAGAATTACTAGATGTAGAATATACTGTAAGTTTTGGTAGAGAAAAAAAATTTGCCGATATAGTCATTTTGAATAAACAAGATAAAACAACTGTTTATTGTGTTTTGGAAATTAAAAAAGCAAATGCTAAAGACTGAAAAGATCAATTAAAATCCTATACTAATGCAACATGAGCACCACTTGCAGTCCGGACAAACTGAATGGAAATAAATTACTACGAGAGATTAAATCCGAATTATTTTGAGCCACTTTCAGATATCCCTTCATTTAATGAAACTATCGATGATGTAAAAGATGAAAGATTCACATACTTAGAATTAATGCAAAAAGATAAACTTCAAGAAGAAAGAAAATCTCTAAAATCAGTAATTCAAGACCTTGAAGATGAAGTTTTGGCAAATGCTTGAGTAGATGTTTTTGAAGAAGTTTTCAAGCTAATTTTCATAAAACTTTACGATGAAATGGAGAGTGCTGATGATAGAATTTTTATTGAAAAGACAGCAAATATACAAAAGAAACAGCACCCAGAATTCACAGATAGAGAAATCTTATCAACCATTTCAAATGATGATTTTAGAGCTTTAGAATTTAGAAGTCGTGGAGATGCTTTTCATACAAAACAAGTAATAAATGAACTTTATAAAAAAGCAAAAAAGAAACGACCTTGAATATTTGAAGATTGAGAACCTTTAAGAATTACAGATGAAAATCACCTTCAGATTTGTGTTGCTTCTTTACAGAATGTAAAATTATTCAATTCAAATCTACAAGTTATAGATGAAGCATTTGAATATCTTGTAAATAAATCTGCTAAATGAGAAAAATGACAATTTTTCACACCAAGAAATGTAATTGATATGTGTGCTTATATGATAAATCCACAACCACATGAATACATGATAGATACAGCTTGTGGAAGTTGTTGATTCACAGTTCACACACTATTTAATGTATGGAATAAATTAGTAAATCAATGAAAAGCAAATTTTCATAACTTCTCAAATCAGGCTTTAACTTCTGAACAAAAAGAATTTGTAGACCATGTTTTCGGAATAGATTTTGATGAAAAATCTGTAAGAGTTGCGAGAACATTAAATATGATTGCATGAGATTGAAAAACGAATGTACTACATTTAAATACTCTTGATTATACAAGGCGAGAAGAAAAATTAAAAGATCAATCACGATTCCAGAATTACGGAGAATGATATTACAGACTTATGAAACATTGTAAAAATCCAAAAGAACCAAAAGAATTTGATTTTGATATTATTATGGCGAATCCTCCTTTTGCATGAGATATAAAAGATAGTAGGTTATTAGCCGAATATTCAGTATCTTTTGATGATAAAGGTAAAAAAGCAAATGCAGTTTCTCGTGATGTGTTATTTATAGAGAGAAACTTAGATTTCTTGAAACCTGGTGGAAGAATGGCTATTGTATTACCACAAGGAAGATTTAATAATAGTAGTGATGAAAGAATCAGAAAATATATCATGGAAAGAGCAAGATTAATCGCAGTTGTTTGATTAGATAATAATACATTTAAACCTCATACATGAACAAAAACAAGTGTATTATTCGTTCAAAAACGAGATGAAAATCCTGATTCTCCAACTTATAATCCAAAACTAGATGACTACGAAATCTTTATGGCAGTAAGTGAATGTACAGGAAAAGATAATTCATGAGAGGAAATTTATGAAAAATACGATAATGGAGAAAGAAAATTAGATGAACATGGACATTTGATACAGCACCACGACTTAGAAGAAATCGCAAAAGCTTTTGAAAAACGAGCAAAAGAACAGAAATTAAGTTTTTGGAAGTAAGTGTTTTAATTAAACTGTTAAAAATAATGAAATTTAAATTTGATGCAAAAAAATTTGGAAAAGAAATAAAAAAACAAGCTAAAAAAGTTAAGTTTGAAATGAATTGTCCTAAATGCAAATTATATTGTTGAGAATATTCATTAAATGAACTGGAAGAAATGGGACAAATTTATTGTAATAATTGTGATACAATTATAAGTATTACTTTATCAGATGAATAAATATAAATGTTAAATAAGATTGTAAAACAGTTATATAATGCAAGAGGGAATAAGATGTTTTGTAGAGATTTTCAAAACATTGATCAAGAAAAATTGCAAGAACTATTGGATACTCCATCAAAAAATAAAAATCTAATTAAAGGTTTGGAATTAACTAATTGTGGTTATATAATGGTGAAGCTAACAAATTTATGAATTCATTATTATGAAAATTGATATAAATTAGATAAAGAAATAAAAGAGACTACTCAACAAATTTCTATAAATTATAATTCTGGAAATGTTGCAATCTGAAATAATATTCAACAAGAAATTAATGTGAATGAAGAAATTGATAAAATTATAACATTAATTGAAAATAAAAATGTATCAGATAAAGAACAAATAAAGATGTTGTTAAAAGAAGTTAAAAATGAAAAGAACGAAGAAAAACAAAAAGAAAAATTAACTAAAATTATATGAATATTAGGCAATGTATCTAGTGTATGACAATTATTAATTGCTATTTCTCATTTATTAAAAATTTAAAAACTTTTATATACCAAAATTATTATGAAAAATATAAAAATTTATGAAAGTGACTTAGATAATCTAATATTACTAGGAGATAAGTTGTTAATATCAATAAAAAATGCATGTTTTCCTGATATGTATAAATGAAAAATCACGAAAGAAGAACTAAAAAAATTACCAAAATTTGAAGAAAAATATCAATATTGGTATTCTGAAAGTTTAGTATTAGTAAAACAGCTATTACCTGATCGTTTAGAGGATTTTAAACTTTTATTTAACAAAAATAGAAAAAGGAAAGAAATTACATGAGAAAATTTTTCTATTGAAGATTATTTGGAAGGGCGAGAAGTACAAAGATGATGAAAAACTATTGTAGAACGTAATATGTGTATCCCAAAATTTGCACAACAAGTATATATAATTAAATCGATAAAAAAAAGATTTGAATCTTCATTGTTTAATATAAAGCAATTAGTTCAAGCAGATTTATTTGATTCAGAAGTAGATGTTGCTGAAGAGTTATGTAAAAAATGATTTTATCGTGCAAGTTGAGCAGTTTTATGAGTTGTTTTAGAATCTCATTTACAACAAATTATAACAAATCATAATCTAGAAGTTAAGAAAAAAAATCCAATGTTGAATGACTTAACTGAAGTTCTAAAAAGCAATAATATAATACAAGTACTTGAGTGGAGAAAATTACAACATTTAGCAGATATCAGAAACACATGCGACCATAAAAAAGGAGTTGAGCCAAAAAAAGAAGATATTGAAGATTTAATAAATTGAGTTAAACGAACAATTAAGAATATATTTTAATTATACAAAAAACTATGTCCCAAATATCATACATTTCAATAAAAGATATAATAAATGAAGATAGAATGGAAGCAGAATTTTTCTGTATGGCATCAAAATTAACTTCTAATTTTATCTATTGAAAAGATATTATAAAAAAAATTCAATATTGAACGTCGGATTCGTTGAATGAAGAAAAAATATGATATCCAATTTTAAGATTAAACGAATTTGATTGACTATTTATTTGAGAGCCTAGTAAATATTGTGATTTAATAAACGAAAAACAATATAAGGAAATACAATTAAAAAAATGAGATGTTTTAATTTGTAGAACAAATTGAAGTAAAGAATTTGTTGGAAGATCAGCAATTGTAATGGAAGATCAAGAAATGTGATTTGCTTCTTATCTTTTCAGATTACAACCAAATGAAAAAATAAATTCAGAAACTCTTTTGGTATATTTAAATACTATACCGTGAAAACAAGAAATTTTAAAATATAAAATGGTTTCAAATCAAGCCAACTTTAGTCCAGCAAAATTTAATAAAATTAAAATTCCAAACATAAATACTGATATACAACAGGAAGTTTCAGAAATAGTGCAAACCGCATATAATAAAAAACAAAAATCAAAACAACTTTATCAAGAAGCTGAAGACTTACTTCTCACAGAACTTTGACTAAAAGGACACACTATTTCACATACTTTAACTTTTTCTACAACTAAAAAGGCGGTAGATGAAGCATGAAGATATGATGCCGATTATTTTCAACCTAAATATGATGAACTCATTGAAAAAATAGAAAATTATAAATGAGGTTGGGAGCAACTTATCAATTTAACGACATATATAAATAATTGAAATCAACCACCATATTCTGAAAATTGAAACATTAAATTTTTCTCTCAAAAATGGATTAAAGATAAATGAATTGATTATTCTTTCCTTGAAAGTACAGAAGAACCGATGGTGGAAAGTTCATTTTTTGATGAAGAAAAGAATAAACCATCTTTAGTCTCTAAATGAGATATTCTATATTACTCAGTTTGAGCGAATTTATGATATTGTCATACATATTTGGCTGATGAAAAAATTGCAGTTTGAAGCTTTATAAATATAATAAGAACTGATACATCTAAATTTGATAGTATTGCGATGTGAGTTATTCTAAATTCAATGATATGAAGAATGCAAGCAGACAGGGATAAAAGTTGAGTTGCACAACCTTACATTTATGCAAAAAATCTAAGAAAATTTAAAATTCCTTTGATAAATCCGCAACTTCAAAAAGAAATTTCAGATAAAATCAAAGAGAGTTTTAAACTTAGAAATGAAAGTAAAGAGTTATTAGAACAAGCTAAAAAAATGGTTGAAGATGAAATCGAAAAAGAATAATTTTAATTTTAAAAAAGACTATGTTAAAAAAATTGATTAAACATTTCACAATCTGAATAAAAAAAGAAGTAAAAGAAACTGATTTAAAAGATAAGCCTTTACAATATTTGCTTATAGCAAAAGAAGATGAAAATGATTATTATGTTTCAAAACTTCCTATATTTTTTGCATGATTATGAATCGTTGTATCAGTATATATTACAGTTCAAAGCAAATATAATTCATGAGAAGTAACTAATCCTGTATTAGCAAAAATTTTCCCTTGGGTTGCTTTATTATTTATAATTCGGCTTTGAAAATTACTGAATGACATAGAGAAAAATAATAGAATAACAAATAAAAACCTAAAAACTTATGATAAAATAATTGAAGAAAAAATAGAAAAAGAAGAAAAAGCTAAAAAAGAATATGAAGCTAAAATATTGAAATATTTAAAAGGGATTAATGAAAAATTAGGAAAATAATTTTACCCCAAAACTACAAACCAAAAATGAAAATCGCTATCGTTACATGAGCTAGTTCAGGATTATGAAAAATCTTTGTAGATAACCTTATCAAAGAAAAAGATTTGGATCAAATCCGAGTCCTAGCTAGAAGTAAAGATAAATTAAA
>CAMVNA010000014.1 GCA_947168725.1 uncultured bacterium
AAGAAAAAGATTTGGATCAAATCCGAGTCCTAGCTAGAAGTAAAGATAAATTAAATGAACTCAAAACTCAGTACTGAGATAAAATAGTTCCATATACTATAGATCTTTCAGTTCATGATGAGATTATCAAATTTTCTAAAAAGCTGACTGAAACTAAATGCACAATCAGATATCTAGTGAATAATGCCTGATATGGAAAATTCTGAGCAAGTGATGAAATTCCGCTTGAAGATTCTCTGAATATGATTGATTTGAATATCAAAGCCGTGGTGAGTATGTGCTATATCTGCACTCCATTTATGCAGAAATGAGACCATATTATCAATATCGCTTCTGTGGCTAGTTTTCAGCCTATCCCATATATGAATGATTATGCCGCTACGAAAGCATTTGTTAAAAGTTATTCCAGAGCTTTAAATCAAGAACTCAAAAAAAGCTGAATCTCCGTCACGGCCGTCTGCCCAATCTGGATGAAAACTAATTTTATGAAGGTAGGAGATATCTGACTCAAAAAAGCTCCTACAGTTTACGAACCAACAGTCCCTCCAGAGAAAGTAGTCCAAAAAGCGATTTCAGATGCTAAAAAATGAAAAGATATCTCAGTTTATAGCTTGTATTCCAAATGAATGCATTTTCTTACCTGTATCCTCCCAGATAGCCGACTTATGAAAGCCCGATTGAAGATGCAAAAGTTGGGTTAAGAATTTTCCTGTCATTCTGAATGAAACGCAGTGAAATGAAGAATCTTGTGTGTCTTATTAGTTATATACCTAAGATTCTTCGCTAACGCTCAGAATGACATCTACACTAAAATAAAAAACTGACTCCAAACGAAGTCAGTCTTTTTAAAAATGTAAATTGCTATTCAGACAAACTATTGGAATCCTCATAAATCTCTTTCAAATCCAAGTTTTTTAAATTTAGATCTTTACTATTTCAATCCTCGTCCACTAAAGTTCATTTAGATTTTCAATCATGTATAGTTCCTGAATATGAGAAATCTTTTCACTGAGTATTAGTTCCACTCATCGTCATAGATCATCAATTTTTTCAATCATTCCATTTACCATTTACATTATATGAGGATTCTTTTCAATCTTCGTTTGTTTTCTGATAATAACGAAAAGCTCAGTTTGATTTTGAATTTTTATCTAAATCTTCTAAATCTGACCAATTATCCAAGATTTCTTTTTCTTCATCATAGAAATCTTTTTCTAAATCTTCAAACATATCTTCCATATGTTTTTCTCTATGTCTAAAATCAGCCATTGGATCAAAAAACATAGAATCATAAAAAGGTCTATGTGGAAATCTTTCTTCTATCGCTCTTTTATGGAACTGGTGATTTGCCAAAAGGTATCATCAAATTCCGCCAATGATGAGTAATAGAACACATAGAGCCACTCGTTTTAGCGTTGATGATTTCATTTGCGTTACAATAAGAAATAAAAGAAAGTGCTAAAAATTTTAGCAAAATATATTATACCCAATTAAGTAAATAATTCTATAGTAAAATTAAAAAGCCAACCATTTTCAGGTCAGCTTTTTTTGTATACGAAGATGCTTTTTATTCAGCATAAGCCATTACCATATTTCTTAATCTCTGCCTGCAATTGATAGGTTCAGAAAATACATTAAAGAATGTTCTGTTTAGTTTATTTTGGATAATAGGCTTCTTTGTTTCTTGCTGCTCATCTATAGTAAATAGAGCAGGATTGTATTTTTTTGTATAAATCTGATAAAATTCTTTCAGATTGATATAAATTTCATCTTCTTTTTTATAATTATCAACTTTGTAATTCCTCAATATATCTCTTACTAATTTTCGAGATATGCAGTAAATTCACATGATTTCCTGTAGTGATGCGAAATTTTCCATGATGTATTACATATAAATATAAAAAAGATTTTTATATCCTGTTTTTTTTGATAGTTCTTCTGGATGGGGTAGTCGTTTCAATTCATATGTTCAGGAAATTGCTTTCTTTCATCATTTTTTCGTACTTTTTTACATCCATTAAAACTGCAACAGGAGCATTATTTACAAAGATTATTTTATCTCTTCTTAAATCTTTGACATAAGCATTCATATTCTTCTTCAAATCTGTTACTGAAACACACTGATCCGTAAGCATTCAATATCGAATAAAGCACTAAATTAAGATTTTTATATAGCTCTAAATTAAGACTTTTATTTTAAAAATCAAGAGATTTTAACTAAAAGATTTGACAACATAAAAATTAGATAAAAATAAAAATTTTAATTACAATATTTTCTATTCGAATCTCTTGCAAAATATAAAATTATTTCTATATAGAGACTGTGTTAAAGTTCTTTTATTTTATTATTACATACACACATGTGAGCAATCGGATTTTTAGTGTTTGTTGCCCTTGTTATTATTATAGCATGACTAAGAGTAGTAAACCAGTACGAGAGAAAAGTTTTATTCACACTTTGAAGGTATTCAGGAATATTGAATCCATGACTTAGAGTGATTATCCCATTTATACAAACTACGCAAAATGTAGATATTAGAGAAAAAGCTGTAGATGTTCCTAGTCAAGAAGCAATGACAAAAGATAATATCTCTTGTTCTATTAACGCTGTACTTTATTACAAAGTCAAAGAAAACGAAGTAAATAAAGCCGTAATCAACGTTAAATACCTTGATTATGCAATGACTCAGTTTGCTCAAACTACAATGAGAAATATAGTTGGACAATTTGAACTTGATGAATTACTTGCAAAAAGAGAAGAGGCTAGTCAAAAGATTAAAGCAATCGTTGATGAAAAATCTGACAGTTGGGGAGTTGATGTACTTTCAGTTGAATTGAAAGATATTATTATTCCTGCTGATCTTCAGAGAACTATCGGAAAACAAGCTGAGGCTGAAAGGGAAAAGAGAGCTAAGATTATTACTTCAGAGTGAGAATTGGCATCTGCTGAAAATCTAGTTAAAGCTGCTACTATGCTTTGAACAGCTCCTGGAGCTTTACACTTGAGGACATTACAATCAATTAATGATCTTTCAAGTGATCAGTCTAATACAACAGTTTGGATGATTCCTATGGAGTTGCTTGATGCTGTTAAATGATTTGGTGATGCTGCTAAGACATTTGCTCAAAAAAACAATCAACCTGAATAATTTCAAGTAAATAATATATAAAAGCTGATTCATTAAATAGAGTCAGTTTTTTTAAATGTTTGTGAGAATAAAAATTAAAATCGTTAAAAGTTGACATTTAATAAAAAATATATATATATTTAATTGACGCTTCTTTATTATATATTGAATTCTATAAATGGAAAGAGAAGAAAATCAATTACATGGATATATAATTGAAAAAGTAAAAGATTTTTTAAAAAATAATGAAATATCGGAATTATATAGATATCTTAAGCAAATTTGAGAAGATCTCGATGGTTTCGTAAAGGAAATAGAAGAAAAAATAGTATGAGAGGAAGAAAAAGGGAAAATAAATTTATTAAAAAAATATATCAAGTACAGGGAAAATATAGAATTGATGACAAAAAAAACATCTGAAGATTTATTTGATGTGTTGAATAGCGAGAGAAGTAAAGAACAATTTGATGAAAAAATTAAAAATGCTTTCGATATACTTGAATTATGAGAACTACATAAATATTTAAAGAAATTATATAATTGAAAAAACATTGAATATATAATAAGAGATATTGAAAGCAAACTTACTTGAAAAGTAGATTGAAAGAAACTAAAAGAATTGAGAGAATATATAGATAAAAGGGAAAATTTAAAGAAAAAGCTGGAACAAATAAAAGAAGAAATTTCTGTGGAGATATATGATGTTTTGAGAGAAAGATTTGAACAATTTGGTAGGTTGTCTAAATTGTTTAGCGATTGGAGGAAAAATCCTGATTCGAAATTTTGAGAAGAATATCAAAAAATCATCTGAGATGAAGTATCATGAGATAGTGGAGAAGCTCAAAATCTCAGAAATACAGATGTATGAAATGTTGACGAAACATGAAATATATCATGAAATAGTGCAGAAGCTTCAAATCTTAAAAATAATGATGTATGATGAGATAGTGAATCAAAGAATATTACATGAGATAAGTCTTTAGAAAATGTTAAAAATAATGTACGATTACAAAAAGAATATTGCTTATTTAACTTAATTGATAGAAAAGGTAGCCAATGATTTACATTGTCAAAATTTATAAATCAAAACAATGCCTCATCATCAGAAAAAATATCTATTGATTATGATCTGGTAAACGCAATTTCAAATATAAGTCTTGATAATTTTTGTGAACAAGAATGATTCTATAGATGAATGTTATTTAATCCGAATGATGTTGTTTCAACGGATGAATGAGAAAGTAACGTTCCAATCCAAGGAGTCATGGATTTTTCTAAAATAGAATTAATGAGTCCAAGTTCTATAACATGTGAAGAATGTATGATAAGAATAAGAAATAGTATAGCACATTGAGATTTTATGTATTTAACGGAAGATTCATGAGTTACTATTTATATTAATGATAAAAAGTGATTTGAAGCTTTTATAGATCCATCATTTTTTGATGATTGATTTTGTTTAGGACAATATGCTTCCGATATATCTTGTGATTTTATTTTATGGTGAAATAATAGAGATTCTTGGAAAGATAATATATATGAATATATTTATAAATGAGAAAAAATACCAAAATTAGTGAATTATCTATGACAAAATTTCAAGGAAAGTTTAACTACGGTTTTGGATGAGAAATATAACGCTGTTAAGATAAATCTAAACCAACAAAAATGGGAAAAAGAATTGGAAATTATTGATTCGGAAAAAAATCAAGAACCATGACTTTTGTTCTGATTGTTAAGTGATAATGAGAGACCATATGTGCATAATTTATTGAATGCAATATCAGTAAGTATGCTTAATAAAATTTTAAGTAATCCGAACATAACATATAATGAATTATCTAATGATTTGGCAGTTGAAACTATTTGATCTGAGCGAAATCTTTTTACATTTCATGATAGAGATAAAATCATAAAATTATGTTTGGATATGCTACCTGATTTGTTGATGCTGCAATGACTAAAAGCATTTTATGTCAATATACTAGAAATCCCTGATAGTAGGACTCCAAAATTAAAAGAGCTAGCTCATATAAGAAATGCATTAATTCATTGATATTATAAAATCGTTAATTGAAAGGTTATTATGTGGGATTTTGATATAAAGAGAAATAAAGAAACTCGAGAAAAAAGAATTTATGACATTGAAACATTACAAAATGAGGCGAAAAAATATGAAAATTTTTATCATTCGAGAAAAAACGGATTCTCTAGCTTAGTCAACTGAATATGACTTGTTAAAAAAAATAGTGAATCCGTATAGCTTTTTATTGATATTGAAAAAAACTGATTCATTAATTTGATTCAGCTTTTTTCTTTTGATTGATTTATTATAAAGAATAAATATACTACACATAATACATGTTTTAACTTAATAATTCTATAAAAATGTCACACGAAGAAATTAATAATTTAAAAAACACACAAAAAGATTCATCAAAAATACAAGACATCACAGATATAAAGAAATGAGATCTTGTGGATAATTTAACAGATTATGAACAGAAAGATCAAAAAGAATGAGATGAAAAAAAATCAAAATGAACATTTGTTATTCCACCAAGTGATCCAAGAAATTTTTATGGTTGCTAATATTAATATATCTTAAAAGATTTTTAATAATAGATAAAATTCGGCCAGTAATCTGACCGAATTTTTATTCACGATTAAGTTTACCTTGCTTAAAATGTCGGCGACACAAAGCAACATAAGATTCATTTCCACCCATCTGAACTTGAGCTCCATCACGAACGATGTGCCCATTACATACTCGTGCATTGAAACGAGCTCGACGACCACACCAACAAACCGTTGATGTTTCAATCAGTTCGTCAGCTAGTTCAAGCAATCGGGCAGAACCCTCAAAAGCATTACTCTGAAAGTCAGTCCTTAGCCCGTAGCACAGTACAGGAATATCATAGTTATCTACGATATCTGATAGTGCATCAATTTGGTCTTTAGAAAGAAACTGAGCCTCATCTACAATGATAGCATCATAAGGAGGCTGACCAAATTCTTTTACAGAATTAAGGAAGTCTTCCACGTATTCACATTCAGCTTGTAAGCCGATACGAGAACGGATGATTTTCTCGCCATCTCTGTTTTCAAGCTTAGGCTTGAGCAGAGCAGCATTCATACCTTTTTCTTGGTAATTATACCGCTTCATAAGTGCGTCGGCTGTCTTTGATGACCCCATAGCACCATAAAAAAACCACAATTTTGCAGCCATAATTGAGAAATTTTTGTTATTGTTTATAATATACTATTTTATATCTATCATTTTTATTCAGTTTTCTTTTAATACGTTTATATAATACTTTCAAGTTTCAGCTTTAGTTCATTTTCATCATCATATTAAATATTTATATTTTCATCAATTAGATAATATTCTTCAATAATAAGGCTCTTGATTCAACACTTCTATCAATTTTTTTCTCAATTTTTCATCTCACAAATTAGATACATCATGTGTTTCTTTTAGTGTATCAATCATTTGTTTTCTAGCTTTCTCTGTGCTGGTTATATATTCATCTGCATAATCTGATATCATTTTGTCAGCCTCATCCTTAGATAAATATTTATCTTTTCATTTTTCAAAAATAACAAGCTGCAGCTTTTCAAGTCATGCGGAATTCTTACAACGAGATAACAAACTATAAACAGACTTTATATCCTTATATTTATCTATATTATGTGGGTTAATAGAGATATAATATATTTTATCAAATCAAGAATTTTTTATAAAATCTAAAAACTCTTCATCGTTATGAAAATCATATGCATCAACTTCATCTTGCAACCAATCAATCGTATCTGGTTTATATAAATCTTCAGGTAAAGCTCAAATTCATGCTTCTTTATTAACAGAAATTTCCGAATCTCTATATTCATTATCAAGTTTATTATTCATTCTAATTACAATTATTTATAAAACTATTCCTCGTTTCAATTTCTAGGTTTCATCAACGGAAACATAACCACATCACGAATATTCTCTTGCTGGGTAAGAATTGCTAATATTCTCTCTAATCACATTCCAAATCATGATTGAGAAGGCATTCCATACTCCATTGCTTCAACGAAAGCGTCATCTCCACTAGTAGCTTCATCATCTCATTTAGCAGCAGCTTCAGCCTGTTTATCAAAATTAGCTTGCTGGAATAAAGGATCAACCAATTCTGAATAAGCTTTACAGATTTCCCATCCATTTACTAATAATTGGAACTGTTCCACTATATTTGGATCTTCATCAGAAACCCTAGCAAGAGGTTGCATAATAACAGGGTAGTTGTATATGAATGCAGGTCCAATAATAGATGGGCGCAAAACTTTCTTAAATAAATAATCAATCAATGTAGTCGTTCACATATCATCTATTCATTCAAAAGTTATTCATTTTGATTTTATATCATCTCTTAATTTGTCTGCATCATCAACTCAATATTTAGTAATATCTATTCCACTTGCTTCAAGAATTCACTTTGTATAATCAATTCTATCCCATGGAGTTGTGAAATCTACTTCTTTTTCTACTCATTCCTTATCCTTTACTTTCAGCTTTCTATCTAACTTTAGTTCATCGAACAAGAAATCAAACATCTTTTCAGTGAATTTCATATTATCTTCGTAATTCCAATATACTGCATAGTGCTCTACCTGCGTAAATTCTTGAATATGTGAAGGATCAGATCATTCATTTCTAAAATCCTGACCAATTTCAAATAC
>CAMVNA010000015.1 GCA_947168725.1 uncultured bacterium
TGAGATAGAGCTAGAAAGAATAATCTGATTAAATATTGATTCCGTCTTCCATCAGCAATCGACCATCGTCCTTTACGTTTCGAGGAATTGGAAGCTACATTATGACGAAAATCTTTAGATGAAATTAAACTAGATCAGGCTACTGATAATTTGGATTTAGTTTCTACGACACATCTGCAAGTAATTGAAAAATGAGAAGATAAAACACAATGATTGATAAATAAAAAAGCTCGTGCAGAGAATCAACGTGCTAATTTGGCATCAAAGATTAAGACTTGAGCAAAATCAATATTCCTATCTGCGACTCCTGCAGAATATGAATTGAATCTATCAGATGAAGTTGTAGAGCAAATTATTCGTCCTACATGACTATTAGACCCCATTACATACGTTTATCCTAAATCATGAGATTATGTTCATTTACTCGCAAGTGTAGATAAATTATTGAAGAAAAAACCATATTTAGAAACTTATCTTTCTGATAAGGAGTCAAAAAAAGATGAAAAAGATATTCTGAAAGATTTATTTGAATGAGATTCAGTTTCTTGAGATTAGTTCAATTATTGTATTTAATATTAATATTATTAAAAATAAATATTGAGTTTATAAATAAAAACATCATAAATAATGGATAGAGTCAGAAAATTACTATGAATGATATTTATCTTTTGAGTCGTATTTTTTATTATTTGTGATGAAAAGTGATATAAAATTCAGTGGCAAAATAATCATGTAGTTCTAGAGAAAATAGAAAATAAACCAGATTTTTTAATTGCTGAAGATAATACAAAAATATGAGATGATATTAAGAAAGACATGATTCGTAAAAACTCGGATTTGATCCAGATAAATTATGAATTCCAAAATCCAAAAACATTACGTTATGCGGAAGGAATAGATAAAAAACGTTTGGCTCAAATAAAAGAGGAGAAAAGAATAGAAGAAAGGATAGCAAAGAAACAAGAAAAGAAATCAACAGAACCAATCGAAATAGCATTGAATACTGAAACAGATACCTCTAGTATCTCAGAATGACTAGAACGCCAAGTTAAAACAAAGAATAAAACAGAAAGAGAAGAAAATATAGATTATAGAAATGTTACGGAAAATATTATTGAAGAAGAAAAAGAAGAAACCGTCTATTATCCTGTAGATAAATATTATCATAACGAACATAGTTTAAATTTGAAAATGTGAGAAGAAAGTGAGGATAATTATAAAAATGAAGAAAATCAGAAAAATACAGAGGTTGAAGCACATCAAGAAATAAATAATAATTCACAGAGAGTATCATCAAATGATATTGTTGAAGAAATTATAGATACAATCGATTCATGAGAATTGTTTGAAATTGAGGATAAAGCTTTGTATAAAGTTGAAAAATATACACACACACCTCACATACTTAATATCAAAAAAGCTGAAAAAGCTTCTTCTATGGATGATAATATTTTATCAGATGAGTATACTAGCATTGATGAACAAAAAATAATAAATTATTCAACAAGAGTGAATGAGATAAAAAAATCAGATAATTTGATAAAAATCGAAAAATATGAACTAAAAAAACATCCATTAACTTTAAAAAAGTGATTACCAATAACACATAAATTTGAAGTTGAAGAAATGGAAAGCAGTGAAAATTGATTATCAGATTCTATGATAGAGAATTTACTAAAAAATGAAGAAATAGACATAAATACATTAGAAAGTGAAAATGATGAATTTTTGCAGAAAATTTTTGAAAAAACAAAAGATGTAGATGTGATGAATCTAATTGTTGAAACTTACTTAAATGAGTATCAATTTGTGAAAGCAAAGAAATTCATAGAAAATCTTCCAGAATCCTACAGCAATAAATTAAAACCATCATTGAATTTACGTGTGGCTTTTAATTCTTTCCCTCTTAGTTCAAAAACCAATACCGAAAGTTTATCAGCATTGATTAAAATATATAGTTCAAAAAACGAAATACCAGTAGAAGATCAGAATCGATATCTATGAATATTAGCATTAATGGATCAAAATTATGATAAGTTTTTTGAAATATCTAAGTGATTTACATCGGCAAAAAACAAAGCATTTGCAGTAAAACTGCAATGATACAAGGATCAAATCTCTAAACAGATGTGAATGCCTGAATATTATTTTGATACACTAGTATCATTGGAGTTATTTAATCAATGATTGTTTCAGCCCGCCAAAGTTTTAGCACTCTATTCGTTACAACAAAATTCAAATTATATATTACCATATCAAGTTCTTGCTTATTCAAACTTTCTAACAAATTCATGGGATACTTCCGTTGAGTATCTAAAAAAACTTGTAGATTTGGATTCAAATAATGCAGAGAAATATCGTTTTCTAATGTGAGTTGCTTCTTATCGAAACGAAAAATATGAACAATCAGTAGTAATGCTTTCATTAGTGAAAGATAATAATTTACGCTTAGATGCCCAAAGGTATTTAATTAATAACTATTTACAATTAAATCAAAGTAATAAATTAATATCTAGTTGGAATAAGTTACTGTGATATAAAAACTTGGTAGCTTCAGACTTTTATACATATTTTTATGAGGTATTTTTTCATCCATATTCGGAATGATCAGAATATAAACTTTTTGCACTGGATACAGAGTTGGCGAACAAAATGCTACGTGTATGTACCATGACTCTTCCAAAAGATGACAGATGAGTTTGCACATACTGAACTATTGGTAGAAATATCGCATTATGACAATTTGATGGAATCGAACAATACTTACTCAATTTAGTTTCAGAGTATCCTCAATGATATTTATACCAAGCATTAGGAGATTATTATATACAACAGGGGGATTTAGATAAGGCAAAAACATACTTACTAAAAGCGGTCTCTCTAACACAAAAAAGAAAAGAAATAAATCAGATTAAAAAACTATTGCAAAATACTATGTAAATTTTCTATTTTAAAGCGTCCGTTAACTCATTACTTGTTTTTTCTTTTTCTGCTTGAATTTTAGATTGTAATAATTTTTCCAAATTATGAATCGTCATCCTTATAAAAGGCTTTGCACAAAAATTTTTAATTCTTCACTGAAGGCGAACTTCTGTACTTTCACACACATCCACCATGTATACATTTCAATTATCAGAAACCATTATATTTGTCGATGATAGAAAATTCCTATAAATTTTTAAAAAATTTCTAAATTTTCTTTCTAGAACTCGGGGTTCCGATTTGTAATGCTGATATCAAACTAAATCCATTATTCATCATTGTTCTCTATGAAATTTCAAATATTTTTTAATTAAATCAATTATTTTAAAAATTGTTTCCGCTGGTAAATCAGAAACATTAGTAGTTGATAATGTTTTTCACTTTATAAATTTTTGTCTAATAAAATATCCTCCATCTAGGGTCTCACATAAAATAGTTTCAGGAATATATTCTCAGAAATATTGTTTCTTTTTTTCAAGTATGCGTCTTTGTTCATCCAAAGGTGGCATAAGTTTTTTAGTTTTAAAAAATTTACAAATAAATCAAAACTCATCAGGTCCTGTGATGCGTTTAGTCGCTCATAATCATTTCGAATATTCATCATTTTCGCAGTTTTTCATGCCGAATTTTTCATAAATTATCAAAAATAAACATATATCATATATATAATATTTAATATGTCAAATTCAATAGAAATTTAGTAATGATAACTTTTTCAAATCTGAATAGTTTTACACCTATATAATTGTTCAATCAACACAAGCTTTGCTAATCAATGAGGCATTGTAATCGCTCCAAATGAAATTTCTTTTAAATCAGAAAATCAGTTTTTCAGTCTTTCTCTATCTAATCCATAAGGTCATCAAATTATAAATACACAATTCTGTCAGTTTATCTCTTTTCATAATACCTCCGTACTTAAAAGTTTTCACTCTTTAGCGAGTAAAACTTTCTTATAATTCATATATTTTTTTTCTATGGTTTTTATTACCGATTCAGTTTCTTTTTGTATAACCAAATTATGATTATCATCCTTAAAGGGTTTCAAAGTATCAAAAACTACATCTTTTCACAGACGTTTTTGATATTCTTCAATAGCGATTGAAAAGTGTTTATCAGAATCCGAAATATTTAATATAATGTGCATTTATATAGGACTATAAAACACTAGAATATACTAAAAAATAATTAATAAATCAATATCATTTTGATATATTCAAGTAAAAGATTTATTTGAATTTCTATCATAATAATATATAGTGAAGACCCTTTATTATAATTTGCCTAAAAATGGTAACTCACAAAGAAACATTTGATACCCAAATTCAAAAATTTAAAGATTTGAAGGAGGAAAGAGATAAAAAAATAAAAGAATTAGAGAGGTCATGATTGATGTATAAACCATTAATTTGAGCTAAAAAACAGATCTTTGAAGCCTTTTCAGAAAGAGCTACAGAATTAAGAAGCAATCCAGATTATAAACAAGCTCAAAAGTTACGTTCTGCTTATTTAGGAGCAAAAAGAGCTTATGAAGCTGAAGAACAAAGCGAAGGGAAAGTTGAAAAACAATCAGACTATTTAATAATTTGTGAAAATCTAAAAAGTTTTGCTGAATCTATGCAAGAGGAAGGTAATAATCTAATTCACAAAATGCTTGTTGCATGAGTATCAACAACTCAAATTAATGAAACATTCTACCGTAAATGACAGGATATCCTTACATATTTTAAAGATTTTTGTTCTTGATGGTCAAATAATATATATGAGGAAAAAGAAAGAAACAATAGTGTAATTATTGAGCAATTATGATTGAAGGAAACGTTTGAAAATATTTTTCGTAGATGTGTTCTCTTTGCAGATAAATATAGGGATTCAAGAATTCAAGGAATACAATATTTTGATTTTATGGTTGATACATTTAAAAATATAAAAGACACAATAAAGTATTTCAAAGAAGAGTGATCTGCTAATGAATGAAAATATAAAGATAGATTGTTCCATTCTATTTCAAAATAATATTTTTTCATAATAAACCAGATACATAAAAATGTTTAGAAGACATAATTTAAAAAGTCTGAAATTTTTTGCATTTATTTTAAAAATAAGATATAATTATCTTGTTAAATTTTATTACCAGATAAAGTATGGAACAACGTAATAAGATAGATGGTTTGAATAATTTAGTTGGAACTTCCCATTTATGAGAAGTAGATTTTGAAAAGTATGATAAATTACAAAAAGAACATGAACAATCTATTTCCATATTAAAAGACGAAGAATCCAAAAAATCATCGGAAAAAATAAAACAATTAACATGAGAACTATTTAATGAAGATGTTAATCTTTTGAAGTCAGAAACGATTCCACCAATTGAAGGTGCTAATTCTATGCAAATTCTATCTGAAAATGATGCTTTAGAGTGAATTCTCAAGTCATTATACGAGATAAGTGAAGAAAAGCGTCAAAACTGAAAGGACGAAATTGTTTTGGGTAACATAACTCGAGAAAATGTTAATTCTATATTGTGAGATATAATTAAAACATGAAAGGAACCGACTCCCCAAATTAGGCAATATTTATATAAATTATTATCAGATAATACCCAGCTTTATGAAGAAATTTTAAATAAAATCTGATGACCATTCATTCTATGAGCTAATGATAGATGAAATAGATGATCTAGTGAGAGTCGATGATATCATATGTGAGTTGATTATAATTTACCAAAATGAACTCCAGTTAAATCGATATATGACTGAGTTGTGGTTGGATGAAAAACTGATAAATGAGTATTTTGAGATGAAAAAATAATAGCAGCATTTCCTAGTGTATGAAAAAAAGATGCTGATTGATGAACATGAAATATATTAGTAATAAAACACGAAATCTGATGAAAAACTTTCTACTCACTATATGTGCATATTACAAATGAGAGTTTTTCTGAAGGACAAAAAATAACAAAATGACAGGAAATCTGAAAAATTGATGGATATGATACAAACGGTCATTGGCAACCACATTTACACTTTACAATAATGAATAATCTTGATAATAAAAATGTATTACACTGATACTGAAAAAGTGAAGATTTAAAAGATATGGTTGATCCAAGTAAAGTATATAACTAATTTATTTCAAACTCATTTTTCAATAAATCTACCGAATCCAATTTCTCCCACGGAAATAATTCAACATTTTTTCCATATTTCTCTACCACTTTACATTCACGACCAAAATGACCATAAGCTGCAGTTTCTTCATAAATAGGGGAGCGTAGATTAAATCTCTTTTCTATTGCATAAGGTCTTAAGTCAAATAATGTTCAGATTTTTTCTGCGATTTCTCCATCAGTTAATGAAATTTTTGAAGTTCAATAAGTATCCACATACACACTGAGAGGTCTAGCTATTCAAATAGCATAAGAAACCTGAATCAAAACTCTGTCAGCTATTCCAGCAGCTACTAAGTTTTTGGCTATATAACGAGCCATATAAGCACCAGAGCGATCTACTTTACTTGGATCTTTACCGGAAAAAGCTCCTCATCAATGTGCTCATTTTCCACCATAAGTATCCACAATTATCTTTCTTCCAGTCACTCATGTATCTCCATTCGGTCATCAGATTACGAACTTTCCAGTAGGATTAATCTGAATATCAATCTGATCATTAAATAAAGTTTTTACTTTATCTTCTAGTCAGTCTACAAAACGAGGTAATAAAATATTATTTACATCTTCACGAATTTTAGCCAGCATCTCATCATCTCAAGCGAATTCATCATGCTGAGTAGGAAGAATAATTGTCTTGATTTTCAAAGGTTTATCATTATCTGAATATTCAATCGTGAATTGAGATTTTGCATCTGGACGAAGGTACAGCATTTCCTTTTTTTCTTTGCGAATTTCTGCCAAAGTCCTTAGTAATTTATGAGATAAATCCAAAGTCAAAGGCATCAAATCATCAGTTTCGTTACATGCATATCCAAACATAATTCCTTGATCTCCTGCTCATTGATCTTCAGCATTTTCTCTTTCCACTCCACGAGAAATATCAGCCGACTGTTCATGTAAAAGTACCTCAATATCGCAAGTGTCTGCATTAAATCAATATTCATCTTTCGTGTAACCGATTCTGCGAATCACATCACGAGCTACTTTTTCTACATCCACATGTGCAG
>CAMVNA010000016.1 GCA_947168725.1 uncultured bacterium
GCGACCAATCGGTTATGAGCCGACTGCTCTAACCACTGAGCTACACACCCATTTCGAATAACGTGGCATTTAGCATAATAATAAACTGTAATAAAAAATCAAGTCAGAGTTTTCTCTTTTTTTTATTTGTAAAATTATTATATCATAACTGTGATTATGCTGAGGTGGTGGAATTGGTAGACACGTACGTTTCAGGTGCGTATGTAGCAATACATGGGGGTTCGAGTCCCCTCCTCAGCAATTATTTAATCATTTTATAAAATCATGCATCAGCACTCTCATCATAAACATAATTCTGAGCATTGAATTTGAACAGCTTTCTTTTTGAATTTAATTTTTGCTGCGATTGAATTTATTTGAGGAGGTTTGACAAATAGTATTGCGATAATCTCTGATTCTATCCATGATTTGGGAGATAGTTTAGCAATATGATTAGCATATATTTTTGAGAAAGTTTCCAAGAAAAAAGCGAATGAAAATTACAGTTATGGATATGCTAGATATTCAATTTTATGAGCTTTGATAACTGTTTTGATTCTCGTATTTTGAAGTTTCTTTATAATAAAAAATGCAATTGAAAGATTTTCGGAACCAAAGGAAATAAATTCAATCTGAATGCTAATTTTGGCCGTAATTTGATTGATAATAAATGGTTACGCTGCACGAAAAACTGCAAAATGAAAATGAATGAACGAAAAAGCTATAACTCTACATTTATTGGAAGACGTACTCTGATGGGTAGCTGTATTGATTTGAGCCATTCTGATTTATTTCTTCCATTGGAATTTTATCGATTCAATTCTATCAATCTGTATCTGTGTTTTCATACTATTCAATGCTTGTGTTTTGATGAAATGAATTGCTGATATTTTCCTAGAAAAAACTCCCAAATGAATATCTTATGAAAAATTAATAAAGCAGATTAAAAGGCTGGAATGAATTGAAGATGCTCATCATATGCACGTTTGGACTTTAAATTGAGAAAAAAATTACTTAACTATCCATACTTTGATTGATAAAAATTTGAAAACTAAAGATATAATAAATCTGAAAAAAGATATGAAAGAATTACTAAAAAAAGAATGAATTGACCACTCTGTGATTGAATTTGAACGAGAAGATGAAAATTGTGAAAAAGGAGATTTCTGCGATGAGTAAATATAAATTAAAATTTAATTTGATTTTATAATTTTCTAAATTTTTACTTGCATTTTTCTTTCTTTTATATATTATTTACGCTAGCTTTGCCTGAGACAGTAGGTAAATTTTGATGCAGAAATGTAGCAAAATCATAAATCCTACCGAGGTTATATTATTACTTTTCAACGAAAATCAATTATCAGATTTTTGTAGATATATAATATGACCCACCTCAAAGCGGGTTATTTTTATTTCTTATCTACGTGAGTATGGCGATTTCTAGAGACCAAAAGAAACAGCTCATCGAGCAATATGTTGCTGATCTCAAGGCTGCCAACAACGTTGTAGTAGTTCAGCAGAATGCTGTACCTGTACTAGAATCTACAAAGGTTCGTAAAGAGGTACTTGGTGCTGAATGAAAATTCAATGTTGTTCGTAAGAGACTTTTCATGAAAGCTCTTGAGCAGGCTGGATACGAAACAGTTGCTTTAGATGAGCTAGAAGGACCTGTCGTTGTTCTATACGCTAATGGTGATGAATATGCACCACTTAAAGTAGTAAACAAATATGCAAAACAATTTGCAAGCGACAAGGCTTCAAAATCTGCTTTCAAATTCTTGGGAGCATGGTATGACAAAAAATGGAATAATGGAGAGTATGTTACAGAACTTGCAAACATCCCTTCAAGAGAAGAACTTTTGTCAAAATTGGCTTACCTGTTCAATTACCCTGTACAATCATTTGCATGTGTTATTGATCAGATTGCAAAAAAACAAGAAGCATAAATCTAATTTCAAATTTAATGACTTCTTATCAAATTTAGTGTCTTATTGTATTTATATTTCTTATTAATTATTTATCATGGATCTTACTAAAAATCAACAACAAGTTATTGATCTTGTTAAAGAAATGTCTGCCGTTGAATTAAACGGACTTGTAAAAGCTCTTGAAGAAGAGTTTGGTGTTTCAGCTGCTGCTATGGTTGTAGCTGGTGGAGCTGCTGGTGGAGCTGCTGCTGTAGATGCTGGTGCCGCTTCTGATTCAGTTAATGTTGAACTTACTGAAGCTGGACAACAAAAAATCGCCGTAATTAAAGTAGTTAAAGAAGTATTAGGAATCGATCTTAAAGCTGCTAAAGAATTAGTTGAAGCTGCTCCAAAGATTATAAAAGAAAATGTTAAAACTGAAGAAGCAGAAGCTCTTAAAGTTAAATTGACTGAAGCTGGAGCTACTGTAAACTTCAAATAGTATCAAATTTGAACTAATTTTGGGAGAAATCTGAATTTTTAAGCACATGATGTATGAAATTTAAATTTTCTCCAAAACTTATTTTATATTTTGTATTTAAACCGTATGGTAACAGCTCAACAAGTGATGGATGCTCAAGTACATCTATGATCACTCAAAAATGAATCTCACCCAAAAACTTCTCAATATTGGGCTGAGGTAACTAATGGATTAGTTGTAATCAATCCTGAGATCATAGCTAATCAAATCAATGCTTTGCATGATAAATTAGCTGAAGCTAAAAAAGAGTGAAAAGAAATCTTGGTTGTATGTGAAAAGAAAATGTACGCTCAAGATCTAGAGGAACTTTCAAAGAAACTTTGATTTGCTTTCTTAAATTACAAAATTCCTGGAGGTTTTCTTACAAATTTCGATACATTCAAAAAGAGAATCGATAACATCAATGAGATGGCTGGTTTCTTGGAAAGTGAAGAATTTAAATCACTTACAAAAAAAGAACAATTAGTTTACAAAAGAAAATTCCTTAGAGCAAATAAAGTTTATAAATGAGTAACTAAGCTTACTAAAAGACCTGATATTGTAGTAGTAATCGATGGAACAATGCTAGGAAATTTCCTTGATGAAGCAAAAAAAGTTCAGAATTTGGAAACTGTAGTTCTTGCATCTACAGACTTCCCAAGATATCGACCTGAAGATGAAATTGTGATGACAAACGTAGCTTCTCACACAAGTATTGATTTTGTTGTTAAGAGTCTATTATCTTAATCCTTTTTGTATATGGCAGACTACTCTAAATTGAACGAATTGGAACCGTATCTTCCAAATAGTTCTGAGAAAAAACAAGCAGTAATGATGTATATGGTGGCATGACTAATCCTTTCTATGTGAAAGCGAGAAATCTCACCATTTACGCATCATCATATCAAGCAGTCATTCGGTTGGCTAGTTTCTTTGATGTTGGTTATTTTTGCTGATGTTGTTTTGATAATAATCTGATTTATGTTTGCAGCTATATCTTGATTGATGTTTTCGTTTTTTTCTTTCATTGCTTTCTTGATATCTCTTCCAATATTGGTTGTTGGAGGGATGTGAATATATCAGGCAACTAAATGAAAATACATTTGGGAGAATGAATTTACCAATAAATTCTTTGCCTTTTTCTCCGGGATTGGAAATTGGGTGTTAAATCTTTTTGATGCAAATCATTATCAGATTATTGATGAGGAAAGATATCGCGCAGAGAATCAGTTTTATTCTAACAAGAAAGAAGAGAAAATTGAAACCACACAAAACGAACAACCAACAACTCAGAATCTTAATGATTTAAATTCTCAGAATCAAACGGAAAACAACATCACTTCTGAATGAAAAACTCTTGATAATAACCAGCAAAATGTTATAAGTAATCAAAATATTTGAATTGATTTGTCTGGGCATGAAATCAATAATCCGGAAAATCAGGTTGATAACTAGAGTTTCTGTATATAAAATTATGTTAAATTATTTTATTTTGTATATCTTACATAATTATGGCAGATATGAATCTTATTAAACA
>CAMVNA010000017.1 GCA_947168725.1 uncultured bacterium
GAGCTATTCTTGTTGTAGCAGGAACTGATGGACCTATGCCTCAGACAAGAGAACATGTTCTTTTGGCTAAACAGGTTAATGTTCCTAGAATCTTAGTTTTCCTTAACAAATGTGATATGGTTGATGATCCTGATATGTTGGATCTAGTTGAGGAAGAAATTAGAGATTTGTTAGCAGCTAATGGATTTGATAAAGATTGTCCAATTATTAGAGGATCTGCTTTAAAGGCTGTAGAAAATCCTACAGATGCAGAAGGTGCTGCTAAATGTATTTGGGAGTTATTAGATGCTCTTGATACATATATCCCAGTTCCAGAAAGAGATAATGATAAACCTTTCTTGATGCCAGTTGAAGATGTATTCTCTATTAAAGGTAGAGGAACTGTTGCAACAGGTAGAATTGAAAGAGGAGTTGTTAAGATGAATGACGAACTTGAATTATTAGGACTTGGAGCTGATCCACTTAAGACAGTTGTTACTGGAATCGAAATGTTCCACAAACAATTCCCTGAAGCTGAATCAGGAATGAATGTTGGACTTCTTCTTAGATGAGTTGATAAAGAACAAATCGAGAGAGGACAAGTTCTTTGTGTTCCAGGATCAGTTAAGACTTACAAAAAATTCGAAGCTCAAGTATACGTATTAAAGAAGGAAGAAGGAGGAAGACATACTCCATTCATGACTGGTTATAGACCACAGTTCTTCTTAAGAACTACAGATGTTACTGGAAATATCGAATTAGCTAATGGTGTAGAAATGATTATGCCATGAGATAATGCTCAAATTACAGTTGAATTTATCTATCCAGTTGCTATGGAAGAAGGATTAAGATTCGCTATCCGTGAAGGAGGTAGAACTGTTGGAGCAGGAAGTGTAACAAAACTTCTTGGATAATTAAAAACTTAGTAAATTAAATATTATTCTTTCTAGGGTTTCTCATCCGTTGTGGTGGGAAATCCTTTGAGAGAAAATAGATGTTCTTTATTAAAGTTGTTCTTTATTTATTATTGTTTGTTTTAGAAAGATGGCTGTAAAAAAAGATCAAAATCCAAAACTTAGAATCAAATTAAAGAGTTATGATGTAAGGATGTTGGAGTCTGCTGTTGGAAAAGTAATAAGTCTTTTGATTAAATCAGGTGCTCAGGTTAAAGGACCTATTCCTTTGCCAAAAAAAAGAAAGGTCTATACAGTTTTGAGATCTAACTTTATATACAAGTCTTCTAGAGAGCAGTTCGAAAGAATTTCTTATACTAGAATAATTGATGTTACTGAAATGTGAGCTAAAACTGTAGAATATTTACAAAATCTTTCTATTCCTGTAGGAATTTTGGTAGATGTTAAGATGTTCTAATTAGAATAATCGATACATAATATATAATAATAAATAAATTTGTAGAAATTCAGACTTTTAATTGATTTCAATTTGTGAAACCATGCATACTAAATGAGGACTTGTTGTTGCAAAAAAAGAAATGACAAGGTTATGGATTGATGGTAAAATGGTCCCAGTTACAATGGTTGAAATTTTGCCTCAAAAAATCGTAAGATATAAGACTGTAGAAAAAGATGGATATCAAGCTGCTGTAATCGGAGTTGATGAAGTAGAGACTAAGAAAGAGAAAGGTCAAAAATTAGCTTATGATATGCAAGCAGAATTTGATGTGGATGACGCGTATGTATCATCTCATGAAGCTGGATCTGTGTTGGATTTAAGCAGTATGGATGGTGTTAAAACTGTAGAAGTAAAATGAACTTCAAAGTGAAAATGATATCAGTGAGCAATGAAAAGATTTCATCTTCAATGAGGTCCTGAGACTCACGGTTCTAAATTCCACAGACATATTTGATCTATGTGAAACAGAAAACCTAGAAGAACTATGAAAAATCATCCTCATGCAGGTCATATGTGAGATGAAACTATCACATTAAAACATGTTGAGATTATTGATTGCATGAAAAGAGATAATGAAGAAATACTTCTAGTTAAAGGATCATTGCCAGGAGCTAGAAATGGAAAATTAAAGTTCATTATAGAGTAATTTTATCTACGTATTAATGGTAGCAATGGGATATTCAGTTGATGTATATAATACTGAAGGGAAGGTAGTATCAAAAGTTGATCTAAATTCAGAATTGTTTGCTGATGAGAAAGTAAATAAGACATTGATTCAAGAATACTTACTTCTTCAACAGGCTAACGGACGTGTAGCAATTGCAGATACAAAAGATCGTTCAGAAGTTTCTGGATCTGGAAAGAAATTATACAGACAGAAGGGTACTGGAAATGGTAGAGTTTGAGATAAAAATTCTCCACTTCGTAGACATGGATGAATCGCTTTTGGACCTACATCTGCTAGAAACTTCGAAAAGTTTATGACTAAGAAAGCTAGAAAGAAGGCTATGAATGGTATTATTACTATGAAAGCTCAGGAATCTGCTTTGTGTGGTTTAGCTTTGGAGAAGATGGAGCCAAAAACTAAAGAAGCTGCGTCTATTATTGAAAAAATAGGGTTATCAAATCAGAAAGTTCTTTTGGTTCTAGATTCAAAGAATGAATGAATCGAAAAATCTTTCAGAAATATAGCTAAAGTAAAATATATCCTTGTAGATTATCTTAATCCTCGTGATGTATTACACGCAGATAAAGTTGTATTCTTAGAAAAAGCTTTGGCTAAGATTAATCAAGCTTAGTAAAATCAGACTTAAATTTATGTTGTATTATATAATTAAA